>DBTR01000051.1:0-56148 GCA_002307145.1 Rhodospirillum sp. UBA1311
CGATGTTGCCCCACTGGTCCGAGCCGCCCATTTGCAGGCGTCATTTGTTCTTTCGGTTGATCTCCAGGAAGTCGTAGGCCTGAAGTATCATATAGTTGAATTCGAGGAACGAGAGCGGTTGCTCGCGGTCGAGCCGGAGCTTGACCGAATCGAAGCTCATCATCCGGTTGATCGAGAAGTGGCGGCCGTAGTCGCGCAGGAACGGCAGGTACTGGATCGCGTCGAGCCAGTCGGCGTTGTTGATCATGATCGCGTCGGTCGGGCCGTCGCCGAAGGTCAGGAACTTCGCGAACACCGTCTTGATCCCCGCCATGTTGCGGGCGATGTCGGCATCGGTGAGCATCTGACGGGCAGTGTCCTTGCCCGAGGGATCGCCGACCTTGGTGGTGCCGCCGCCCATCAGGACGATCGGCTTGTGGCCGGACTGCTGCAAGCGGCGCAACAGCATGATCGGCACCATCGAGCCGACATGCAGGCTGTCCGCCGTGCAGTCGAAGCCGATATAGGCCGGGACCGGTCCACCCGCGAAGGTCGCGTCCAACCCTTCGAGGTCGGTGCACTGGTGGATGAAGCCGCGCTCGCTGATGGATCGCAGGAAGGCCGATTTGAAGGTGCTCATGATGCTCGACTTATGCTAGCTCTTAAGGGAGAAACTCGAGTGTTTTAGCGGATGCATCCGCGAGGAGCCAGTCCTTATGAGCACGCGCCCGATGATCTGTCTCGGACTGATGAGCGGCACGTCGGTGGACGGCATCGACGCCGCGCTGGTCGCGACCGACGGCGAGACCCTCGCCGCCTTCGGTCCGCGCCGTACCACCCCCTATCCCGCAGCCGTGCGCAAGCGGATCAAGAGCGTCTTCGGTCGCGACGATCGCGACCATCCCGAAGTGCTGGCGGTGGCCGAGGAACTCACCGAACTCCATGCCCGGGCGGTGGCCGACCTGCTCGCGGTCGCGCCCGAGGACTGGCGCGACGTCGAGGTGATCGGCTTCCACGGCCAGACCATCCTGCATGCGCCGGAGCGCGGCCTTTCGATTCAGATCGGCGACGGCGCGCTGCTTGCCGCGCGCGCGGGCGTGCCGGTGGCGTGCGACTTCCGCGCCGCCGACGTGGCGGCGGGCGGGCAGGGCGCGCCGCTCGCGCCGGTCTATCACCGCGCGCTGGTGGAAAGCTGGCGGCATCGCCCGGCGGGTACCGTGGCGGTTCTCAATATCGGCGGCGTCGCCAACTTCACCGCGATCTCGCCCGACGGCGGCATGATCGCCTGCGACACCGGGCCTGGCAACGCGCTGCTCGACGACTGGGTGGGGCGGCATGGCGCGGGGGATTGCGACCACGGCGGCGCATATGCGGACAAGGGCACGGTCGACGAAGCCTGGCTGAAAACCGCGCTCGCCGCGCGGTTCTTCATGCAGCCGCCGCCGAAGTCGCTCGACCGCAACGCCTTCGCGCCGCTCGGCATCGAGGGGATGAGTCTCGAAGACGGCGCGGCGACGCTCTCGGCGTTCACCGTGCGCGCGGTGGCGGTGGCGGCGGCGCAGTTGGCCGAGCCGCCCGCCGCCTGGGTGGTGTGCGGCGGCGGGCGGCACAATGCCGTGCTGATGGCGGGGTTGCGCCGCGAACTCGGCGTGCCGGTGCTGAGCGCGGAGGACGCGGGGTGGGACGGCGACGCGCTGGAGGCGCAGGCATTCGCCTTTATCGCGGCCCGGACGCTGAAGGGGCTGCCGATCAGTTTCCCGGGCACCACCGGGGTGCCCGAGCCGTTGCCGGGAGGACGTTTCCATCGGCCCGGCAACTGAGGCGGCAGCTACGCCTTGGCTGGCGCGAGCAGGCGGCGTTCGAGGTAATTGGAGACTGCAAGCGTCATCTCCGGCAGTTGCTCGGCGAAGAAGTGGTCGGCCTGCGGAATCAGGTGGTAGTCCACCGCGATGTTCTTCTGCGCACCGAGCTTGTTGACGAGCTTCGCCACCGCGCTTTCCGGCACGATGTCGTCCGCGCCGCCCTGGACGATCAGGCCCGAGGACGGGCAGGGCGCGAGGAACGAGAAATCGAACAGGTTGGCGGGCGGCGCGATCGAGATGAAACCCTCGATCTCGGGGCGGCGCATCAGGAGCTGCATGCTGATCCACGCGCCGAACGAGAATCCGGCGATCCAGCAGGCTCCCGCGTTCGCGTTGACCGCCTGGAGCCAGTCGAGCGCGGATGCTGCGTCCGAAAGCTCGCCGACGCCGTTGTCGAAGCTGCCCTGGCTGCGGCCGACGCCACGGAAGTTGATCCGGAGAACCGAGAATCCATTGCGTGCGAAGGCGTGGTAGGTGTTGTAGACGACCTTGTTGTTCATCGTCCCGCCGTGGCGCGGGTCGGGATGGAGAACCAACGCAATCGGGGCATTGGGGGTCTTGGAATGGGTGTAGCGGCCCTCAAGACGGCCTTCGGGTCCATTGATGATAACGTCTGGCATGAATCGATTGTGTCCGTTTGCGGGAAATTCATCTGGCGAAGTGGCGGCGCCCACGGTCGCGGGCGCACGGGACTTGCCGGTTAGGTGATTGCCGTTGTCGGATATATGATATTCCGCCTTGAGATTTCATGGCTATCGCGCATACATTCACCCCTCGGGTATTTCGGTTTTTCAGACCTCCCTTGAGCGGCAGGCGAAAGTTTAGCACAGTTATGGCTTATATTTTCAAGCACCTAAAAGAAGAGATCGCCAATATTGTCGCGAAAGACCCGGCCGCGCGCGGTCCGTGGGAGGTGTTTTTTTGTTACCCGGGCTTCCATGCGGTGGCGTTTCATCGGGTTACCCACTGGCTGTGGACCCATGATATCAAATTCCTTGCGCGGTTTCTTTCCAACGTCGCCAAGATCCTGAGCGGTATCGAGATTCACCCTGGTGCGACGATCGGACGGCGGCTTTTCATCGACCACGGCACCGGCGTGGTGATCGGCGAAACCGCGGAGATCGGCGACGACGTCACCCTGTACCATGGTGTGACATTGGGCGGCACCTCTCTTGATGTTGGCAAAAGACACCCAACCTTGGAACATGGCGTGATCGTTGGCTCGGGCGCCCAAGTTTTGGGTCCGTTGCTGATCGGCGCGGGTGCGCGCATAGGTGCGAACGCAGTGGTGCTGAAAGATGTTCCACGCGGCGCGACGATGGTGGGAATTCCCGCCAAGATGGCGCAGCGGCAACGCCCCGAGGAGTGCGAGGAGTCGTTCCGCGCCTATGGCGTGACCGCAACTTCGCCCGATCCGGTGGGGCAGGATTTGAAGGGGGTGCATCGCCAGATCGAGGCGTTGTGCCAGCGCGTGCAGGAACTGGAGGGCAGGCTCGCCGAGGCGGCTCCCGCCAAGGCCGCACCGGCACGAAAGTCGGCGAAACCGCGGGCAGTCTCCGCGCCGCCGAACGAAGATGGACGTTAAGGAGCGTATGCGGTGAGGCTTAGCACCAAAGGGCGATACGCGGTCATGGCGATGGCCGACCTGGCATCCCAAGGCAACGGCAAGCCCGTAGCGTTGGCGGATATCGCAACCCGTCAGGAAATTTCGCTGTCGTACCTCGAACAGCTGTTCGGCAAGCTCCGCAAGGGCGCCTTGGTAAAGAGCGTGCGTGGCCCTGGCGGCGGCTATCGCCTCGCGCGGCCGGGCTCGGACATCCGGGTTTCCGACATCATCCTCGCGGTCGACGAACCGATCCAGGCAACGCGTTGCGCGCCCGGCACTCCGGCGGGGTGCCACAACAACAAGGGCCGCTGCCTGACCCACGACCTTTGGGAAGAGCTCAGCAACCAGATTTATCTGTACCTGAGTTCGGTGACGCTGGAGGAAGTTGTCCAGCGCCGCGTTCTCGGCACCAGCGGCATGTTCCATGGCTCGCAAGGCGCCGCGGCGCAGTAGCTTTTTTTCCCGCTCGACCCGATTTTTTGCTATGAGCAGCCGGTCCGCCGCCCCGAGGGCGCGGCCTGTGGCTCTGGAGACGTTTCAAGGAGAGTGCCGTCATGGCAAAACTGGTTTTCATCGAACGCGACGGCACCCGGCGTGAAGTCGAGGCCCCCGACGGCCTGTCGGTGATGGAAGTGGCCCACATGCACGGCGTCGCGCTCGAAGGCGCATGCGAAGGCTCGCTCGCCTGCGCTACCTGCCATGTCGTCGTCGACCCGGAGTGGTTCCCCAAGCTCGACGAAGCCTCGGAGAACGAGGAAGACATGCTCGACATGGCGTTTGGCGTCACCGCCACCTCGCGCCTCGGCTGCCAGATCCGGATGAACGACGAACTCGACGGCCTGGTGGTCAAGCTCCCCCCAACCGAAGACTAAGTTCAGCAGAGGTCCCGATGCTCGAAGCCTTCCGCGCCGCCACCGCACACCTTTCCCCCGGTTCCCGCGTCTGCGTCGCGATGTCGGGCGGAGTCGACAGTTCGGTCACGGCGGCGTTGATGCAACGCATGGGCTTCGACGTCGTCGGCGTGACGATGCGGCTGTTCAACCTGCCGCCCGCCGACAAGGCGATCGCGGACGCGGAAAAGGTCGCGGCGCAGTTGGGGATTCCCCACCGTGTCCTCGACCATACCGAGGCGTTCTATCGCGAGGTGATGCAGCCGTTCGCGCAGTCGTACCGCGCCGGCGAAACGCCGCTGCCGTGCGCGCTCTGCAATCGCAAGATCAAGTTCGGCGAGATGGCCAAGGGCGCGGCCGATTGGGGCGCGGACGCCCTCGCCACCGGCCATTACGTGCGCCGCGTCGAGGGTCCGAACGGACCCGAGGTGCGGCGTGCCCGCGATCCGAAGCGCGACCAGAGCTACTTCCTCTTCCAGCTCACCCACGAGCAACTGGCGAAGACGGTGTTCCCGCTCGGTGATATCGTCGACAAGACCGAAACCCGCCGCCTCGCGGTGGAATTCGGCCTGCCGGTGGCGGCGAAGGCCGACAGTCAGGACATCTGCTTCGTTCCCGGCGGCGACTACGCCAAGGTGGTGAACGCGCTCGACCCGGAAGCCGCCGTGCCCGGCGCGATCGTCGATTTGACGGGCAAGGAACTTGGCCGCCATGCCGGGATCACCGGCTATACCGTCGGTCAGCGGCGCGGCCTCGGCATCGCCGCGGCCGAACCCTTGTACGTCGTCGCGCTCGACGCGCCGAACAACCGCGTCGTCGTCGGCCCGGCGTCGGCGCTCGAAGGCACTTCATTGCGCATCGACGAGGTCAACTGGCTCGGCCACAGCGGGGATTTCGACGGCGCGGAGGTGATGGTGAAGCTGCGCTCCGCCTCGCGCGCGGTGGGCGCGAAGCTCGCCGACCTCGGCGGCGGCGCGGCGGAGGTCAGGCTCGCCGAGCCGTTCTCCGCCATTGCGCCGGGGCAGGCCTGCGTGTTCTACGAAGACGACCGCCTGTTGGGCGGCGGCTGGATCCAGGCGCGCAGCGCCTAGTTCTTGCCGAGCAGGACCGGCTTCTCGCGATAGACGTCGGGGAATTCCTGCTTCAGCGCGGCGACCTTCGGCTTGTCGTTGAAGACGATGTATGGGTGCGCCGGGTGCTTGGCGTAGAAGTCCTGGTGATAGTCTTCCGCCGCATAGAACTTCTGCAAATCGCTGATCTTGGTCGCGATCGGTTTGGCGAACGCCTTGGCGGCATCGAGCTGGGCGATGTAGGCGCTCGCGATCTCCTTCTGGCGCGGCGACGTCGCGAAGATCTCGGAGCGGTATTGCGGGCCGACGTCCGGGCCCTGGCGGTTGACCTCGGTAGGGTCGAGCGCGACCGAGAAGAACACCCGCAACAATTCGCCGTAGCTGATCTGCGCCGGGTCGAACACCACCTGGACCGATTCGGCGTGGCTGGTGCGGCCGCTGCTGACGGTATCGTAGTTGGCGCTCTTTTCGTCGCCTCCGGCATAGCCCGAGGTGGCGCTGATCACCCCGTTGGTGTGCTGGAACACCGCCTGCACGCCCCAGAAGCAGCCGCCCGCGAGGACGGCGGTTTCCTGCTTGGCCGCGGCCGGCGGATCGACGCTGGGCGGCGGTAGCGGCGAGCCCGCCGCCCAGCCCGCCGAAGGATCGGCGAGCGCGAGGAAGGCGGGCAGCAGCACCAGGATGCCGCCGCTCTTCCACCACCGCCGCCGGCGCAAAGGTCCGGTGCGCGGGAAGGCCCTTCGAAAACCCATTCTCAACATGACCAGACTCCTATCCGAAGGTGAAGGCGAACGCCTGGACCCCGGGGTCCAGGAACTCGATGCTGAACCGGCGCTCCGCCGAGCCGCCGCCCTGGCGGATCAGCTGATAGAGCCGGTGGTCGCGGACGGTGCCGTAGCCCTCCGCGTCGACGTCCATGCCCGCGTCCTTGCCCGGCGCATGGCCGTCGAGGGTCACGCGGAACCGTACCGGGGCATTGTCCCGCGCCGGTCCCAAAACCAGATGCAAATCTCGTGCATGAAACCGCATAGCGATGCTTCCGCCCGCTTTTTCCAACCGCGCATCCTCGGCGGCCACCGTCCAATCGCCGCTGAGTGCCCACTCGTTGAGCAGTAATTTTGCAGGCGCGGCATAGGCCATCGCGACGTTCTGGGTGAGGCCTTCGGGCGAGGCGAAGCCCTGGGCGCGCTCGTAGCCGACGTAGGTTTCGGGCGACTGGATGCCGGCGAAGTCGGCGGGGGCTTCCGCCCCCTTCAGGTCGAGCTCGGCGATCGTGGGGCCGAGGTTGCCCGTGCCATTGGCTTTGAGCAGATCGCGCACCGCCTGTTCGGTCTCGGCTTCCGCGCCTTCGCCGAAGTGGGTATAGCGGACCTGGCCGTTGGCATCGAGGAGGTACTGCGCCGGCCAGTAGCGGTTGGCGAAGCCGCCCCAGATCGCATAGTCGTTGTCGAGCGCGACCGGGTACTTGATCTGCATGTCGGCGACCGCCTTCCGCACGTTCGCGGGCAGCTTCTCGAAGGCGAACTCCGGCGTGTGGACGCCGATGATCACCAGGCCCTTGTCGCGATAGGCGGCGTCGAGGGCGCGGACGTGCGGGATGGCGCGTACGCAGTTGATGCAGGAATAGGTCCAGAAGTCGATCAGCACTACCTTGCCGTCGAGCGACGCGGCGGTGAGCGGAGGGCTGTTGATCCAGTCGTTCGCGCCGCTCAGGGCGACGAGCGGCGTGGCATGCGCGGCGGCGCGCACCGGCACGGCGGAAGGCAGGCGGTTGAGGATCGCCTGTTCGATCTTGTCGGTGCTTGGGCCAGCCCATCGGGCGAGGGAGTCCGCGCCGAGCGCCGCGACGCCGACGCCGACCAGCACTAGGACGCCGAGGGCCTGGCGGATATGTTCGCCGACGCCCATGCGGCGCTTCATCGCCTTCATGATCCGCCCGCCCGCGACCAGTGCGAGACCGAGCGAGGTCGCCGAGCCCGCCGCATACGCCGCGAGCGCCGGGAGCGCGCCGCCGCCGGAGAGCGCGGCACCGCCGAGGATCAGCCCGAGGATCGGCCCGGCGCAGGGCGACCAGACCAGCCCGGTGGCGACGCCGGTCAATACCGCGCCGCCCGGGCCGTTGCTGAGGCCGCTCTCGGAATTCGAGACGCGGTTGCCGAGGCCGACAAACGGCTTTGCGATCAATGTGGCGACCGCCGGAAAGATCAGGGCGAGGCCCATCAGGGTAAGGAACCCGAGCGCGACCCAACGGCCGATCTCGTTGCCCTTCGCCGCCCACGCGCCGCCTGCGGCGGCGAGGCTGCCCACTGCCGCGAAGGTGACGCCGAGGCCGATCAGCAGCGGCAGGCCGTTGCGCTTGAAGTCTTGCCCGGCGCGGGCAAAGACGAACGGCAGCACCGGGAGAATGCAGGGGCTCAGGATGGTGAGCGCCCCACCGAGATAGGCGGCGAGCAGGAGCATGGTTGAGCCTCCTCAGGCGGGTTGGAAGCTGAGCGCGACGCCGTTGATGCAGTAGCGCAGGCCTGTGGGCGGCGGGCCGTCGTCGAAGACGTGGCCGAGATGGCCGCCGCAGCGGCGGCAATGGACCTCGGTGCGGACCATGCCGAAGGTGGTGTCGGTGCGCTTGCCCACCGCGTTCTCGATCGGCGTCCAGAAGCTCGGCCAGCCGGTGTGGCTGTCGAACTTGGTGGCCGAGGAAAACACCGGCAATTCGCATCCGGCGCAGGAGAAGATGCCGTTGCGGTGTTCGTTGTTGAGCGGGCTGGTGAACGGGCGCTCGGTGCCTTCGTGGCGCAGCACGCCGTACTGTTCGGGAGTGAGCTTGGCGCGCCACTCGGCGTCGGTGCGGGTGACCTCGAAGGTCTCGGTGGGCGAGGCCCCGCTGGCGATGCCGTTGCCACGCGAGAAGCGGCTTGCGGCCCAAACTCCGGCGGCGGCGATTCCCATCGTCAAGGCGGTACGTCGGGAGAGCATCGGTCAATCCTCCAAAGCATCAGTGCCTTCACCAAGATGGTGCAAATCGGTCCCGTTCCAAAGAGCGGGATGACTATGGTTTCCATAGGTTGCGGACATCGCCGCATCGGCTTGCGCACGAAGGCGCCGTTGGCCGTCCGCTGTGGGCGACCGTCTCGATGATCGGGTATGGAGGGGAGACAGATGGGGTGGCGGTTTATTCCAGCCGCCGCCGAAAAAAACTGCTCAGCGTGGGTCGCGGGTATCCATCAGGATCGTCACCGGACCGTTGTTGACCAGCGAAACCTTCATGTGCGCGCCGAAGCGTCCGGTTGAAACCGGAATGCCCTGGGCTTCGAGGGCATCGCAGAAGCGGCGGTAGAGGCGCTCGCCCTCGGCGGGCGGCGCGGCGGCGGAGAACCCCGGGCGGTTGCCGTTGCGCCACGAGGTCGCCAGGGTGAACTGGCTGACCGCGAGCACGCCACCGCCCACGTCCTTGAGGGCGAGGTTCATCTTGTCGGCGTCGTCGGTGAAAATCCGCAATGCCGCGATCTTGCGGGCGAGGAAATCCGCGTCGGCATCGGTATCGCCGGTCTCGGCGCAGACCAGCACGAGAAAGCCGACGCCGACCGCGCCGACCACCACGCCGCCGACCTCCACCTTGGCCTCGTCAACCCGTTGCACCACCACGCGCATTCGCCATTTCCTCCGCGATTTCCGGCGCAATCAGGGTAGAGCCTGGGGGCTGCGCGGTCGAGGCCGGAATTTGGGTTCGCACCAACCGCATTTCGATGCTTGACGTGCTTCCGAATTCCGCATAAGTAAAGCGCCTCCCGCGCGGAACGGCATCGATACGCCTCCCGGGCGGTGCTTGCGGCGGAGTAGCTCAGTTGGTTAGAGCACGGGAATCATAATCCTGGTGTCGGGGGTTCAAATCCCTCCTCCGCTACCATCGAGACAAACCGATCGGCTTGTGCGCCCTGCGCCAAGCCGATCAGCGTTTCTAGGCGGGTGACCACCTTGAGGTCATATTTCCCGCGACCTTCCAACGGCACCACGTCGATGTGATCGATCACCGCGCGCAGCAGCGTCGAGGCTTCGGCCTTGGCGATGTCGTCGGCTTTCAGCGCGTCGAACAGGTGTTCGACGTTGCGGCGGTACTCTGCGATCGCGGCTGGGTGCAGCGCGATGACGTTCTCCGGAGGTGCGGCGGCGATCTGCTGCCGGAGTGCGGCGGCCTCTGCCTCCGCGTCCATCAGACGCTTTTTCATGCTCTCGGTGGCGAATCCGTTGGCGACCGCGTCGATGATGTTGTCGATCTGCTTTTCCGCTTCGGCCAAGCGCGTTTTGGCGCGGTGCATTTGCTGCTCGCGATCGGCGCGGAGACGTTTGCGCTCGTCCTCGTAGGTCGTGACGAATGCCGCGAGGGCCTTCGGATGGACGAGTCGGCTCCGCATTCCCGAAAGCACCCGCTGCTCGGCTTCGCTGACGATAATGGTCCGGTCGTTGGAGCAAGTCCCGGCATCGCGTCGGGTGCCGCACCCCGCCTTGTCGCTGGCATAGACTGTGTAGGCTCCGCCGCAGACGGGGCACCGTAGCAGCCCGGACAACAGGTGCTTTGGCTTGCGCTCTCCGCGCGCTCCGCAGGTGCTGTATCTGTCCTTGACCGCTTGCACCGCCTCCCACGTGGCATCGTCGATGATCCGCAGGTGAGGGGCATCGACGCAAACCCAATCCTCTGGCGGGTTCGGGCGGCTGATGCGCTTCCCCGTCTCGGGGTCTTTGATCATGCGGATACGGTTGTAGACCAGCTTGCCCCGATAGGCGTCGTTCCAGAGGATGCCGCTGGCGCGGGCGCGATTGCCGTTGATCACCGATACCCGCCAAACGCCACCGGCAGGGGATGGGATGCCGTCGCGGTTCAAGCCGTGCGCGATCTGCCGCGCGGAAAGGCCTGAGACATATTCCCGGTAGACGCGGCGCACCACCTCGGCTTGCTCCGGGTTGATTACGCGCTGCCCGCGAATCGGCTCGCCTTTGGCGTCCAGTTCCCGCACCACATCGTATCCGTAGGAAAGGCCACCGGCGCTCTTTCCCGCCGCGATGTTGCCCTTCTGCCCGCGCCGGACCTTCGCCGCAAGGTCGCGCAGGAACAGCGCGTTCATCGTGCCCTTGAGGCCGACATGGAGTTCGTTCACCTCGCCTTCCGAGACGGTCACGATTCGGACCCCTGCGAAGGTCAGGCGCTTGTAGATGGAGGCGATGTCTTCCTGGTCGCGACTGAGGCGGTCCAGCGCCTCGGCAAGGATGATGTCGTGTTGCCCAGACTTCGCGGCGGCGAGCATCGCTTGCGCCTGCGGGCGGCTGCCGAGGTGTGCCCCGGAGATGGCATAGTCCGCGTAGACCACCGAGACCGACCACCCCAGGCGGGCGGCGTGCTCGCGGCAGAGGCGCACTTGATCGTCAATGGACCGTTCGTTCTGGTGTTCCGAGGAATACCGGGCGTAGACCGCTACTCGCATCCCGCTTGCTCCTGCCGCGCCTTCTCCTCGGCATGATGCTGCCGAGCGAGGGCGCGGGCAAGGATTCGCGCAAGCTCGATCGCGGCCGCGTCCATTTCGAGGACGGGAGGCTGTGCGATCGGACGTGTGGGCTCGCGCGCGGTCATGGCTGTGGACTATTCCGCCGCTCCGGCGAGTATGGCGTCGGTGGCGATGATCCAGTCGAGAGTTGCGCCGATCAGGGTTGAAGGTGTGGTCGGGAGGTCGGTGCGGTCGATTTCTTCAGGCCGCACGATCTCGGCGGGCTCGCGAGCGATCGAGCGCGCCATGGCCTCGGCGGTGATGCCGAATTGCAAGGCGATCGAAATCACCACGGCCGCATCCTGGAAAATGTGTTCGAGGGTTGAGCCGGACTTTTCCCCGGCGAGGAACACCTCGCGGATTTTCCCGCTCGCCGGGTCGATCCCGGCGGAGACGGTGAATTCACGATTGTAGGCTTCGATCGTGTCGGTGAAGGAAAGCCGCCGCTCGGGCAGGCGTTCGCGGGAAATGGTCATGATCATCCCCTCCGGCTTTTGGTGGCCGGCCGCTTCGCGTGCCCCTGGGGGCGGGCGAGGAAGCCGATGAAGGCGAGGAGCGCGCCGACGCAGATCAGAACATCAAGCATGGTTCACGCCTTCCTCGATTTCAGAAATCAGGCCTGCGGCAACGGCGGCGAACGAGGCGGAGGCCTTGGCTAAGGCCTCCATCGCGAGCATGGCTTCGGGAACTTGATCGAGCCACACCCACTGGACGGGAAACGCCCCTTCGTCCCGCGCCCGCATGAAGTCGGCACCGTTACGGCAGAGCCGCCCCTTGGTGTCGTAGCAGATCGCGTGGTCGTCGGGACCGCGCCGCGTGAGCCACGAAGACGCCTTGTTGACCCACCTGTCGAAGGTCTCGAACTTCTGGTCGTGTTCAGCCATGGTTCAACCCTCCACGCCCGCGCCCGACTGGGGCGGGAAGTTGGCGAAAATTCGGGTGACGGAAACCGGCGCGACCTCGCAGAGGGTGCGGCCGAGGCCGATGCGGCGGGTGCGTTCGGCTTCGGCGGCGTCGCGGATCGGCGGCGGCACCTCGCCGCCGGAGAGGCGGATGCCGAGTTCGGTGAGTTCGGCGCGGGTGGCCTCGAAGCGGCGCTGTTCGCGCCCGGCGAGGATGGCGATCGCGGTGTGAATGCCCGAAGCATCCGGCGCGGCGACCGAGAGGGTGACGTCTTCCATGGTGATAGCTCCCCCGAGCTTGGGTTTAAGGGTCAGGAACGCGGCGCGGGTGGTGGGTCTGCGCGCAGGTTGCCCCGTGCGCAGGAGTTGATTGGCGTGGGCGATGGCGGTGCGCAGGCGGGCGCGGCCATCCTGTTGCCCCCGGCCCCGGATGAAGCCGGAGGAGGCGAGCGCGAGCGCCTGGAGCGCGGCGTCACCTCGGCGACCCAAAGCTCCTCGGCGGTGTCGCGGAGGATCACGGTTTTCCGCCAGGGGCGGCACCGCACGGCGATGACGGCGGCGGCAACCTCCTCGCCCCGTCCGCCATCGGTGCCGAAGGTCCAGACATGCGCCATGGTTCACGCCTCCCACTCGGGCTTGAGTTCGTCGCGCCGCTCGGCGAAGCGGCGGGAGAGCGGCCGGGCGATGCCGGGGCGCTCCGCCGCCATCGCCGCCAGGGTGGAGGCGTGCCGATCGCGCACGTCCTCGACGCCTTCGAGAGAGGTCGCGGCGTCGAGTTCGAGCCAGATGTCGTTGGCGAGGTCGTAGAAGTGATATCCCGGCAGCGTGCCGACCGGCGCGGGCGGCACCGCGACGGGCTCGGGCTTCGGGGCGGGTGCCCCGAAGTCGAACAACGGCGGCGGCGAGAGGCGGGCGGTTTGCATCACACCCCCCAGGTCGCCCAGGCGCACGCGCCAAGGGCGAAGACGGCGGCGGCGATGGCGAGGCCGGGCAAGAGGAGTTCGCGCGCCAGCGGGCCGCGCAACGGCGGCACAGAGGGCAGGCAATTGGTGGCGACGCGGACGGGGCGCATCATGCCGCCACCCCTGCGGCCTTAGCGGCGGTGATTTCGGCGTTGAGGTTGGCGAAGATGACGGCGGGCAGGGCTGCGCGCGGCGGCTTCGGCGTCGGGGCGTACGGCTCCGTCTCCGGCCATGCCGCGACCATCGCCTCGACGGTCGTGAACGAGCCCAGGGTCCCTTTGATGCGGGCTTTCAACGCCTGTTCGGTGGTTTTGATCGCCTTCTTTTCCGCCTCGAACGCGAACACGTCGTCGGCCACCGGCGTCCCGCCGTCGATGGCCAACCAAACCCGGCCCTTCTTGTCGTAGGGGATGCGGGTTTCTTCGCCGAATTCGAGGCGGGTGTAGGTTCCGCCAACGCGCAGATCGAACCCCGGAACAGTGGGCACGAAGCCCTCCGGCAAATCGGCGAGCAGGCAAAGCATCGGGTCCCCGAGCGCGTCTGAGTAAATGCGCTTGGCCAGTGCGTTTTCCGCCGCCGTGTGGGCGGCCTTGCGCTCTTTCAGCGCCGCCGCGACCATGCGGTTGGCGATGTTCTCGCGGTCGGAAACGGTCAAACGGGTACTCATGCTGTCAGCCCTCCGGGTTGGTGGTGTGGGAGTGGTGGCGCGCCGTGCTGAAGACGACGCAGTCGGGGCCTTCGGCGAAGTCGAGGCCGAAGGCGAGGGGTTCGAGGCGCGCGGCCTGGATCGTGGCGTCGGCAAGCGCGCCGATGAGCGCGGGCGCTTCCTCGGGCGAGAGGATCAGCGAGCAATCGTCGAACTGGAGCCAGATGCGAACCGCGCCGCCTTCGCCCTTGCGGGCTTCGGCCTTGAGGAAGTGGCCTTCGGTGGTGGTCATGAGGTGCATCGATCAGCCCTCGCTCATTGCGAGGTCCGCCGCACGGATGAACTCCGACGCGAGGATTGGATTGATCGCGTTGCCAGAACCGCGCAGAACTCCCACGCGGGCGGATACCCCATGAGCCAGAGGGAATGCATTGGGTTGAGCGGATACGCGCCGCGCTCCATCCGAGCACTTAACGGCGACGGTGGGGCCGTTCCACTGAGGCACACCAGCTTGCATTGCAAATCCAACGAGTCCGCAATGCCTTTCGCCGCTCGGGCGATACTCACCCCATTGCCCTTCCAGTCCCGTGCCTTGGGCGTCGCCCAAGGTTTCAAGACGACGCGGTGAACTGCCTGCTTCAAGGAAATGCCGCCGGTCCTTCCCGGAGGCACCTGCGCCCCCGTTGCGTCGTTCGCCCTCGCCGTAGGCCATGGGCGCAATACGATCCGATGTACCGCTTGGACAAGGCCATTGCGCGGGTCCAGGGAAACATTCCCGCGCTTCTCCGCATCGTTCGCTCTCGGCGTCGGCCACCCAATAAAGTCGTTGTCGGATGTCGGGCGAGCCCGCGCACGCAGAGCACAGATCGGCGGCCCCGCAGGCATATCCCAAGTCTTCCAGGTCAGCGCGAACTCCGGCGAACCATTCACGTCCATCCTTGCTCGCAACTTGTTCTCCAAAGACCTTTGGAGGGTCGCACTCGGCGATGAGGCCGTAAAAAGTGGGCCAGAGGTGTCGTTTGTCGGCATGGCCTTTTCGGAGTCCCGCGCTCGAAAGCGGCTGACAGGGACAGGAGCCGGTCCAGGCGGCGCGGTCGTCGGGCCAACCGGCGAGGCGCAGGGCGGCAGACCATCCGCCGATCCCGGCGAAGAAGTGGCATTGGCAGTAGCCGTCGAGGTCGGCGGGTCGAACATCCTCAATGCTCCTTTCATCGACGTCGCCGGGTGCTATCAGGCCGGCGGCGATCAGTTCCCGCAGCCAAGCGGCGGCGAAACGGTCGTTCTCGTTGTAGTAGGCGAGGGGGCGGGCCATGGCTCAGTCCTCCCCGCGACTGGCAGGGGTGCCGGTGCCGAAGGTCCAGCACTTGACGGTCTTGCCTTCGAAGTCGGGGTGGCCGGAGTTGACCGCCTTGAGGGCGATGAACGGGCGGCTGGTGCTGGAGCGGAGGCGTTTCTTGAGTTCGAGGAGGTCGGGGAGCTTTTGCCCCGAGCGGATCGCGACCGCCTGGAGGTGGTTGAGGTTGATCGCGATGCGCTGCATGTCGCGCGCGTGGTTGAGCGCGCCGATACCGATGAACTCGACGAGTTCCCAAAATTCCTCGACCAGCGGGTCGTCTTTCGCCAGCGAGCGTTGCCGGTCGATCGCGGCTTGCCGCAGGGTTTCCATGGCGTCTTTCCGCCACTCGTCTTTGAGCGGCGCCACCAGGGAGAGGGCGTCGACCATCGCCATCAGCTGCGCGTGGTTCTTCGCGATGCGAACGAGGCGGATTTCCGGCTCGGCGCGCAGCGCGGCCTCGTACTTCGGGGTGCGCTCGAAGATCGTCGCGAGGATGTCCTTTTCGGCGCAGGTGGCCTGGAGGAGCCAGTTGCTCACCCGCTCCACCGGCACCGAGGAAAGCCAGTCGGCGGCGCGCTTGCCCTCCTCTGTGTGGCCGTCGCAGGTGTAGAACTGGTGGACGATGCGCTGTTGGATCGCCTCGGAGGCCGAAACCGGGGTGTTCTGGCTGATGACGATCGCGCCCCGGAAGGGCGGTTCCTTGGTATCGTTGCCGCCGTTCTTCACGCCGGTGGCGCGGGAGGCGCGGCCGTTGTAGGCGGTTTTGAGTTCGTCCCAATCGAACTGTTTGGCCTTCATGTCGCCTTCGCCGCCGCGATCGCTCTCGATCAGGCAGACCGGCATGTTGGCGACTTGGCTCATGAGCCGGGCGCGGGCGGCGGCCGTGGCCTTGTTCGGGTCGAAGCCCTCGTAGTCGGCGCGGCCGATCAGCTTCCAAAGGAATTCGATGAGGGTGGATTTGCCCGCGCCCGCCTTGCCGACGATTTCGAGGTAGGGGAGCGACTTGTGCTTTTCGCGGATATGCTCGGCGAACAGGCTCCCGAGCCAGAACGCGGCGGCGACGATGCCCTTGCCGCCGAAGGTGGCGTAGATGTTCCCCAACCATTCGTCGCTGTAGTCGGAGAGCTTGCCGACGACGATCGGGAGCGAGCCGTTGAGCGACTTCACCGAAACCTTGCCGATCTCGAAGAAGTCTTCCTCGTTGATCTTGTAGACCTTGCCGCCCGAGACGGCATGCGCGGGGAACACCCAAGCCTTGTGTTCGCGGCTGTAGCCGATGAAGTCGACGGTATCGACAACCTTGATCCCGTCGAGGTGCTTGCCGATGATCCAGTTGAGTTGGTTGGTGCCGCCGAGGTAGAGCGCGCCCGGCGCGATCGTCATCAGCCGCTTTTTGAACTCGGACCCCGCCGAAAGCTGCGAGCCGGTGAAGGTGTTTTTGAACCGGCGGCCATCGGGGAACTTGATCAGGCTGTAGTACCAGCTTTCATCCGTGGCCTTGTTCTGTTGGAAATAGAGGAACTTGGTCTCGCAATTGGCGATCTCGGTGACGGTCGCCGACTTCTCCGCCGCCGCGAACTCCTGGCCGCGCGGGTGGTCCTGCATGCCGGTGTTCTGGATTTCCTCAAGCTGCTTGTCGTAGGCCCCCTGGTCGAACCGATACCAGTAGGTGCGGCGGTCGTAGATGATCGCGAACGAGGCGGAGCGGGTGCGCTCCCACACCAGCGTGCCTTTCTCCCGCGCGTTCCTGGCGAGGAGGAGGTCGCCCTCAAACAGGCAGAGGTCGAGAAACTTCTCCGCGCCGTCGCCGGTCAGGTCGCCCGCCTTGTAGGCGTCGTTCCAATCCGTCTTCTGTTTTCCCTGGGGGATGAGGGCGGCGCGGCACTCGAACCCGGCGGCGATGGCGGATTTGGCATGCTTGTGGATCGCCGTAGTTCCCGCCGCATCGTTGTCGAGCGCCCACACGAGGCGGGTTTTCTTCGGGTCGAGCTTCGCGAGGAGGTCGGCGGGATAGTTGCTGGAGGAGAGGGTGGCGGCGGCGGGCGTGCCGCGCACGGTGAGGGAAATGGCGTTGATGCAGCCTTCCACCAGCCAGAGTTCGGCGAGGCTGGCGACGTCGACGCCGGGCGGCACCCACGCCATGCCCGCGTGCTTGCCGACGAAGTTGGCCTTGCGCGGGTCGGGCTCCTTGCCGGGGATCGAAACCACCACCGGCTCAACAAAGCGTTCCATGAAGATGCCGCGTTCGCGGTCGAGGTCGAAGACCACCGTCGCGGTGGTGCGGTTGCCGTGCGGGTGGTGGAACTTGCCCTGGCGGAACCAGCCCCGGATTTTGCGCAAGGGGAGGCCGCGTTCGCCGTCCATGTAGGCGTCGGCGGTCGCGTTCGGGTCTTCGGTGGTGGCGGGGAAGCGTTCGTTCCAGCGCCCGAAGGCGTCGGGGAAAAGCTCCTTGGTGCTGGCCTCGTAGCCGCAGCGGTTATACCGCCCGCACTTCACCCGCCACGGGTTCTCGGCGGAGACGAAAAGCTCCTTCTCGCCGCACTGCGGGCACTTCCCCTCGCGCAGCCAACCCTTGACCTCCTTGAAGCCGTACCCGGATTTCAGCCGCGCCAGCACGTCGGCGCGCACGTCCGGGCGCATTCCCATTCCCTGTTTCCCCCCGATGTGGTTCATGCCGCGCAAGCCTCCGCCCGGATGATCTCGCCAGCAGTGCGGGCGATGGTGGGGAGGTCGGCGAGTGTGGCGGCGGGGGCGATGACGGCGACGCTTTCGAGGTAGCGGGAACCCTTGCCCCGCCCGACGACGCCACTCTCCGCCGTCAATCCACAGGCCCGCAGGCGGTCGCGGAGGAGCGCGGCGAACGCGCGTTGCTCGCCGAAGCGGGAGTGATCCGCGAACACATAGAACCCGCCCCGTGGGCGCGCCTGGATGCGGTAGGCGAAAGCGACGACGCTCATGCCGCACCCCCGATCTCGGCAACGAGCGCGCGGGCCTCGACTCCGAGGTCGACCTTGGTCCCGTCCTGCCGGGTGACGATCCATTCAGGGCCAAAGAGATCGCCAACGTCGTCGATCTCGCAAAGGGCCGCGAGGTCGAGAAGACGACGCACGTCTTCGGCGGCGCTGGTTCGGGAGTACCCTGGATCGGGAAGTCCTGCTTCGCGGTCTGCGAGGAATAGCTTGCTCTGCAAGACGTCCATGGTTTCCGAGAGGCAGGTGCGCAGTGCGGTGGCGATCAGGTAAGTCTTGCTATGCCAGCGCAGGCGGGGGGATTTGCGGGGCGCGCTCATGCCGCACCTCGCGAGGTGATGACCACCACCGGCAGATGAACGTCCGGGTTCGGCGCGGCGGAGGGGGAGAGGGTGCGCACGGCGGAAAGCTCGGCGACGAAGATGTGGCCGCAGCCCTCGTTGCCGCACTGGTAGGTGATCTCGCGCATCGTCGGCGCGAGTTGCCGGGTTTTCAGGCTGATGCAGGGCGCGCCGCAATGCGGGCAGGCCGTGGTGTTGTTGCCGCGCGGGACGCGCTTCTTCGGGCGGTTCACTGGTTGCCCTCCTTCTTGGCGAGCCATTGGGCGATGGCGACAAGCGCCTCGCGGAGTTCACGGGCGACGCGCGGACGCTCGGTGTGGTCGATGCGCCCATCCGCCAGGGCCGACGCCAGGACGGCGGCGGCTTCGGCGATATCGCGGAGGGCTTCGGCGTCGGTGGTCGCGCCGTTCACGCGGCGCAGGCCGGTGAGCCCGGTGGGGCGGAGGATCGCGTTGCCGAACGCGGGCGGCAGAACGGTGAGGATCGAAACGATGTTGAACCACGCCGGGCAGTTCTCCCCGCGCAGCCAGCGGCAGATATGGTTCGCGTCGACGCCGGTCTTTCCCGCAAAATCCTCGATCGGCCACGCCTTGGTTCGTCCCACGAACGCATTCAGGCTGCGGCGGAAAATTTCGTTGGTGTTCCTAATGTGTTCTGCCGCTTGCGCGCTTTTTTGCTCTCGCAACATGTGCAAACTTCCTTGGGGGCGTAACGACGTGGAGGGAGGTGCGCGGGGCGGTAGACAGGGGGAAGCCGCCCCGCGCGGCCACCGGGGGGACGGTGGCCTTGGTGGTTTAGGTGTTGGGTAGTGCGGCCCGGAGGCCGCGAGCGGAGGTGCCGCGTCGGGAACGGTCCATCGCCTTCGCGGCCTCCCAGGCGTTCGGGTCTGCGAAGATCGTCTGGAACCGCTCAAACACACCGGTGGTGCAATCGCTCCCAGCCTCCAACTGCTTGAAGAACTTGCCGTTATTCAGAGCTATGGTGCTGAGACGGGATTTGGAAATGCCGTGGATGGCGCAAAACCGCCCGGCGTCGGCGATGAGTTGGTCTCGGAGGGTCATGGCTGCGGGCTCTTCATGAGGTCGATAGCCCGCATTATTGCGGCCCGATATGCGCCGTGTCAACGGACTATCGACCGCATGACGAAATTAGGGAGATGCGGTCTAATTCCCGCATGAAATCAACATTGATTGATCGCATCGACAAACGCCTGGAAGCCCTGGGAATCACCGAGCGCAGCGCGAGCCTCGATGCCACAGGAAAGCCGGACACGATCCGCAACATTCGGCGAGGCAAAGAGCCTGGAGCGGAGAAGGTCATCGCGCTCGCGCGGGTTCTTCAGTGTCCAGTCGAATGGCTCCTTGCGGGGGAGGGGCCGCTTCCCGGCCCCGTGACTGGGCCGCCTGCGGTCATGACCCCGAACGTGGTGTTCGCGCCGGAGGTGCGTGTGCCAGTCGCAAGCGAAATGCCCCGCGACCTTCCGGTGCGGGGCATTGCGGCTTGCTCAAGCGGTGATGGTGCGTTTCAGGTTGGTGCGGACGTGGTGGATTGGGTCCGCCGCCCGCCGCTATTCAACGGCGTGCCCGAGGCCTACGCGCTCTACATGTCGGGCGACAGCATGGAGCCGCGCCTGTTCCACGGCGATCTGGTGATGGTCCACCCCTTCCGCCCCGTCCGACCCGGCGACCTCGCGATCTTCGTGCTGAAGGACGCCGCCGACGAACCCGAATATTCCTTCTGCAAGGTCTTCCAGTCCGACCGAGGCGGCATCGTCACCGTCGAGCAATACAACCCCCGCATGACCCGCGAATTCCCCCGCGACCGCATCATCGCCCGCCACCGGGTGATGGAACTCCGCGATTTGTTTGGGGCGTGAGTAAGGGATGGGCGCGAAGCTTAAAAAATTCCTCACAAACTTTACCTATCCCCACTTGGTGTGGCTGGGCGTCGTTCTCTCAGCCGTTGTTACAGGTTGGTACGCCGAATTCGACTCCGATATGTCCGGGAATCTTTTTGCAGAAGTTATGGGGGTGGCATTCACAGTCGGCTTCGTCGATTTTTTCAGCAAGAAACGTGATGAAATTCGGCGGCGTCCGGTGCAGGAACTGGCCTTCAAGCGAGGCGAGCAAATCTATAATCGCGCAAGATGGCTTTGGCACATGATCCTGGTAGAGGCGATACATTCCAAGCCGGACATAGTTATAGAGCCGCCCTCCGATGATTTGTCGCTCTACCAGAATAAAATGGCGGATCTTGTTCAGCACGTCTCCATGGAGCTTCCATCAAAAGCTAACCCAAATACAAAGGCGAAGCTATTTCTGGGTCACTGGGCAAAAGATCTAGTCAAGGAATGCCAGGACTATATAGTTGCCTACGGTGTTTTCGCCGACCCTAGTATGCTTGCATTTATTGACGAAATCGCTGGGTCATCGTTCTTGATGATTATGGGAAGCCATATAGATTTTAATCATCCTGGATTT
Organism: Rhodospirillum sp. UBA1311; assembly: GCA_002307145.1. Taxonomy (GTDB): domain Bacteria; phylum Pseudomonadota; class Alphaproteobacteria; order Rhodospirillales; family Rhodospirillaceae; genus Oleispirillum. The sequence goes on from DBTR01000051.1 coordinate 20,578, forward strand.
AAGGCTGCGCCTCTACCTGTAAGTACATGTGAAAATTACTTTTTGCCATACATGAGAGGATTTGCGGGCTTCCTCTCCCAGAATCAGGAACGGTTGATATCAAGAGTCCCCTTTGGTGAAATAGAGCGAGATATGTTGGAAAATCTGTGCAAACAAGCTGCCGGTGTCGCCAGCGAGGAGAGTGCCGAGATTTTAAGCTGACCCGATGGCTCTTGGTGGAGCGGGTCTTTAAGTGAATGTTTCTACCCAAGATAGAACGATAGAGGCGGTGTAGAGAGAGTCATCACTTCTTTGGTCTTCGTCTTTGGGGCGAGGATCACTGGGATGATCTTAAGGATCGAAGCGCGACCGCGACGGGATCACGCTCGCCGTCGATCGGCCGCAGCCGGTCGAGGAACGCTTCGCCGTCGCGGCGGTCGCCTCGATCCACAAAATCCTGAACATGGCCGAAGCCCTGGGGATCTAGCGCCAGCTATGGCCTTGGGGGCTTTGAGGGGGAGCAATCCCCAAGGCCAAAGCCGGTGCGATTTCCCCAAGCGATTGCGCCTCGCTACGGCCGCGCGTATCGTGAGCGAATGCGCTCGCGCACGTCCAACGCGGCCAAGGGGGCTGCCGAAATCCAATAGGGGAAAAGATGAAGAAGGTTCTGTTCGCCGTCGCCGGGGGGCTGGCGGCTGCGATGGTTTCCGTTCCCGCATTCGCCATCGACGACCGCATCATCGTGATGAGCCAGACCTTCGTGGTGAGTTCGATGAAGCTCACCACGCCGCAGTTGAAGAAGGCGGCCGACCAGCCGCGCGGCGAGGTGGTGGTTGAGACCTACGCCTCCGCCCCGAGCCAAGCCCGCCTCATTCTCGAAACTCTTCCCGCAGAGGAATGGGTGAATGGCGTTGCGGTGATCAAGGCGACGCTCGACCGTCCTCTCGCCGACAAGCCTTCCCCCTACGACAGCGGACTCGGAAAGACGCTCGACGCTTTCGTGAAGTCGACCGCGCCGGATTGGCCGATGGCAGACCAGACGGCCTTCGCCGCCGACTGCGCGAAGACGCTCGCGAGCGCGGGCTGCGACCGCACCGTCAAGGGCGTGCGCATCCATGCCGCAAAGACCGATCCGCAGCGGTTCCGCATCGAAACGTGGCGTCCCTGAAAGCCTAGATCGCCCCTCCATCCTGACGGGGGAAAAGGAGAGTCATAATGGTGATGCTGTGCCAACTGGCTCGACACTTCCCGCCTTATGTCGCGCACTTCCTTGATTCTTGTCGCTCGTTAAACCGCCGGTTTCGTGAAGAGACAATCACCGATTTGTTGATGGCAAATCTCGTCATGGCAGGGCAGGGGCGGGTGATTGTCGAGTTTCCCGACGAGCCCTCGACGGGCGCTGATATGGAGTGGAACTTCGTCAATCCTGACGATGGAACGTTCTTCAGGCTGCTTTTGCAGGCGAAGCGATCCTACGAAAAAAAAGGCGGGTGGGAGCGGCATACGTACGAGCAACTGATGCACACTGTCGGGCCTGGGGGGCCGCTTCAGGCTACAATTCTTTGCGACGCGGCCTCGACTCATCCTGCCACATACCCGCTTTACATTTTCTACCATCCAGGATTGACCTGCGATGAAGCGAGACGGGCCGGTTCCAGCACTATTGCGGGCGTAAATCTTGCGAGCGGCTATGCGATAGAACGTCTGATAACTTCGGCGACAACACCGAAGGAAAGAGGAGAGAACCGGCGGCTCGGGACGATCCATCCTCTTTGGTTTCAGCTTTCGGCGTTGTTCTGTCCCCCGACGCTGCTCCCTCCCATGCCAGTTGCGTTTGCGGGGCGGATGCCGTTCCAAACCATTATCCCTCCTACGCCTGAAATCGTTCAGCAGCGCGTATTGGGGATTGCGAACTCGGGACTTCAAGGCTCGGAGCCCTTGCGGCGTGTGCCTCCGGTATCCAAGGAAATTCCCGACGAGATTCAGGCTGTCATCAGGCTGCGAGAAGAACGAGGGCCGCTGCCTTCACATGGATTGAAGTTCTGGCGGGCGACCTTTCTTTCCTCAAGCCCGCGCGACATGGAAACAGAACTGAAGCGGCTGACGCTTCCGCGAGGTTAGATCGATCTTGCCAGATCTTCTTCCGGTGTGGACACCCTAAGACTCCTTTCCTGTCTGCGTAATGTGGCTAGGGTGCGAGTACCATCAGTTGTGAGGGGAAGGGTGCGGCGAGCGCGAGCGCGTCGGCCATGCCGCCCTGGAGCCAGCGGGCTTCGTCCTCGGGGTGGAGGATCACCGGCATTGCCTTGGGGTGGATCGGCGCGACCAGGGCGTTGGGTTCGCAGGTGAGGAAGGCGTAGACCGGCCCGGCCGGAGTCTGCCGCCAGATGCCCGCGAAGCTGAAAATCGGCTGTGTCGGCACCGAGAACCACCGCGCCACCTTGCTCCCGGCCTCGCCCCCCCACTCGCAGAAGTCAGTGACCGGCACGAGGCACCGCGCCTCCGGCCGGGCGAGGGCGGAGCGCCAAAACGGGCTTGCGAGATTGCGCACGTTGGTGACGGGCGCGCGCCCCTGCGGCGGCGGCGGAAAGCCCCAGGCCATCGCCTCAAGGCGGCGCGCGCCGCCATCCTCCCGCACCACCCATCCCGGCCGCTTGGGGAAAACCTCAGGCGGCGGCAGGCTGAATTCCTCCGTCTCCTCGATCTCGACGCCGTAGCGCCGCGCGATCTCCCGGCCTTTGGCGCTCACACGGTAGCGGTTGCACAAGGCGTGAATCCTGCGCTTGAGGCTGTGTCAGTTTAGGCGGCGATTTCCGCGTTGCGGCTAGGGAGACGTCGGCTTTTTTGCGCGAGGCGTCCTGCCGGTTCTTGTAGCTAAAGGTGTGGTTTCCGAAATCTGGCCGGACATTGCAGATCTCGGCATCACGTTTGGTTTTTTCCTTACGGAGCCGGTCTCTAAATCTATCGTAAAGATCTCGTAAAACTTTTGTGAGAACAAATTTTGGACCGGGTGATACCATTTTTCCAGTTGAGAAAAGGTCGATTCATTGCCGAGAAAATCCACAATCGTGAGGCCCGATACTCGAGAAATCTCGGGCCCTTTATGTATTGCAGGCGTGCCTGGGTCGGGACTGCCCCGATCCGGGAGAGGGGGCGTCATCTCGGTGGCGCGTAGTTTCTGTAGGATGGCTTCGGTCAGCTCGTTCGTTGCAGAGATTACGGATTCGGTTGCAGCAATCTTTGCGCTAGCAGCTATCTGCGGCGATACATTTTGTACTGCATCGAATATTGCTTGTTGAATAGCCGGAACCAACGCGGAAACGTCCTCGGAGCGAGTTTTTGACGTGGGAAGTTCAGCCGCAACGATCTTAGCAGTGTCCCGAACTATGACATTCATGTGCTCGCGAAGTGTGTCCAGCGCAGCCTCACGGGCGATAAGCTGGATTTGGCTATCGGAAGTGATATCGGCGGGCTGAATAGGATCGCTCTTTTGGTCTGACGGAACAGTACTCTTCCACGCGTACGCTAATGCGTACGCCAGTCCACAAACACTTAGGGCGACTAAAGCGTAAGGGATCAGAGGAATCATGCAAATTTCCTCCGCGAAACCGCGCCGATCAGTCGCGTGCCCCAAGAGGTGATGAACGAGGCTACCGAGATGCAAAAGACGAATTGTTCGTAAAAGAGCCTAGACGCGCTGAGGTCGGTAATTTTTGAAATTTCAGCGAGCGTGAGCATTGCCGCTCCGGACCCTAGAACGAGGACATTTATACCCGCGAGGAACTGGCGAATGCGCTGCGCGGAAGGGCTATTCGCGTTCACGACATCCGGGCTGCAGCCGATAAAAACAGAGAGGCCAGATAGAGTTAGAGAAAAGGAGGCCAGATCCGACCATAGGTCGAACGGGTATCGAGTGCCGAGAGATCCCGACATCAGTACATGGATGCCAACCACGAGTGCCGCGACAATGAGTTCTTGGAGCCATTCTGAAGATGCCGTTGAAATGATGGAGGCCAAAAGGCCGACCCGCGCCCATGTCCCAACTGATGCATCTGCATTCTTAGTGATCAGTTCCATCGCGCGCCCGTTTGGTATCTAGTAGTCGGATTATATAGCCGATGATCCGGCCTTTAATCTCGACCGTCAACACGTAGATGTCATCCGTCGATCTCCTCCGCCGTCACCTCGGTGGTGAGGCCTCCCGAGGCGTCGAGGGTGTGGGTGATATCGCCGGTGATCCAGTCGATTTCGGCGATTTCCTCCCGCCAGCCGACGAAGCGCACGGGGGCGGAGGCGAGGATTTCCGGGCGGCCGAGGGCAAGGGTGACGCGGAACTCGTGGCCGCTGCGCTTCTTCTTTTTGCGCGCCGCCACGGCCGCCGCCAGGGCCTCCTCGCGCGTCGGGAACAGGCGCTTCAAGGTTTTCACGCTGCCGTCTTCGTCGCCCACCACCACCTCCTCCGCCGCTCCGGTGGTGGTGTTGTGCCACTTCGCCTTCACCGCGGTGGTGGTGCCTTCGCGGTCGGTGCCGGTGAAGCTGTGCCGGTCGCCCTCGCTCCGGAGGATGGTGGTGCGGACGAGCGCCTGCCCCGAGGCCGTCACCCCCTTGCCCTCGGGGAGGAACAGCAGACGCCCGGCCTTGATCGTGGAAACCGCGCCGTAATCCTTGCCGAGCCGGGTGAGAAGGTTCGCGTCGCTCTCGTTGGTCTGGTCGAGGTGCGCGATTGCGGTCTTCGCCAGATCCATGTGGATCGCGGGCGCGAGGGCGTTCCGCGTCGCGATCGCTTCCAGCACCGCGCCGAGCGTGGTGTCGTGATAGCTCGCCTCCCGCTGGTCTTTCAGCGCGCCCCGGAAGTCGGCGGCGCGGGCGGTGATGCTGATGATGTCGGGCGGGCCGGAGTGCGAAACCTCGTCCACCTCGAAACTGCCTTTCGGGATCAGCGCCGCGCCCTCCCACCCCAGGGCGAGCGAGAGGGTCACGCCGGTGCTGGGCAGGGCGACGCGCCCGCCGCCGTCCTCGATCTCGATGGTGAGTTCGTCGGCCTCCATCCCCTTCTTGTCGGTGAGGGTGAGTTTGACCAGGCGCTCCGCGATCGCGGCGGTTACGTCCGCGTCGTCGGCAAGAATGCGGAATTTCGGCGTCACGGCTTGCTGTCCATCAGGTTGCCGAGGGTGGCGGGATCGTCGTCGTCGTAGGCCTGGAGAGTGAGGCCGAAGGCGATCTTGCGCGCCACGCCGTTGCCGAGGAACTTCGAGCGGGTTTCCTCCACCTGGGTGACGATCCACCGGCCCAACACCTCGCCGGTTCCGGCGGTCAGCACCCACGCCTTTCCCGCCGCCATCATCTCGCGCAGCTTGTCGAGGTTTTCCGGCCCGCCGGTCAATTCGGGCATCAGGGTGCCGTCCACCGTGATGGTGTCTTCCCCCGGCCCGAGGTGCTGTTGCGCGGCGCGGCGGCCGACGCGCTCGCCCCGTGCCCATCGCTGGCTGGTGGTGCGCTTCAAGGTTTCGAACGGCGCGGTATCGAGGCCGAACACGAACATTCCCAGGCTCATCAGCATCTTCAATCCTCCTCGTCATACATCCGCGCGCGGGCGGAAACGCGCGCCTGCGCGGCGAGCTTGTCGAATTCCGCCTTGACCTGTTTCGCGAGGTCGGCGGTGTCCATTCCCGGCGCGGCGTGAACGACGATCGTCACGCCCCCCATGTCGATCGGCGCGGCCATCGCTGCCGCGCCGCCGCGCGCGACGACGGCTTGCGCGGCGGCGGATGGCGGCGGCGCGATTTTTACCGGCGGGCGTGCGGCGGCAATTTGTGCCCGGCCTTCGGCGGCGGCTGCGTTCACATCGCCTTCGAGCGCTGGGGCGTCCTTGCCGCCGAAGCCGAAAATCTTGCCGATCTTTGCGAACACGCCGTCGACCAAATCGCGGAACGGCTCAAAAGCGGCGTAGAGTCCCCCGAGAGCGAGGACGATGGCGGTGATCGCGATACCGAGAGGGTTGGTGAGGAAGGCCGCGCCGACCGCCTTAATTCCGGTGAGCAGCATCGGGAAAACCGTGGTCGCGGCGGTGCCGAGCATGCCGAACGCTCCGCTCAACACCCCCACGCCTCCGCCAGCGATCCCGCTCTGGATGCCGATGGCGGTGAGCGCGAAGCGGGCCATCGCGAACGGCCCGAGCAAGCCCGCGATCGCGACGGCGAGCGCGCCGCCCACCGCGACCACTGCGGCAAGGGCGCCGGCCACCGTCGCCAGCGTGGCGGTGAGGCCAGGGTTCGCCGCGGTGAAGCGCGAAATCCCCTGAGCCATTTCGCGAAGCCCGGAAATCACCGGCATCAGCACCGGCAGGAGCGCGTTGCCGATGCCCTCCATCGCGTTCTTGAGGTCGACGCCGAGGCCCTTGGTCTGCTCGTTGTAGGTCTTCATCATCACCGAGAACTTTGCGTCGACGGTGCCGTCGCCGCCCATCGCTTCCTCCCGGATGCGGCGGAATTCCTTCATGTTCGCGAGCATCGGCGCGAGGAAGTTTTGCACCTGCGCGTCGCCGAACAGGGCGGAGAGGTTGAACTTGGTGGCGAGCTTGTCGGCGGCGGCTTTGGCGTCGCCACCGGCGGCCACGGCGTCGGCGACCTCCTTCTCGAAATCCACGCCGACCGCGTTTCCGATTTGCTTCATCGCCACGTCGATGGGGTCTTGCCCCGCTTCCACGCCGTTTTTCATCGCGGCGGCGATGTCGATCCCCATCTTCTGGAAGTTGCGGATCGTCTCGCCCTTGGTGATCGCGCCGAGGAAGTTGGCGAAGTTATTGGCGGCTTCCTCCGGGTTGGCCGCGCCCTTGGTGGCGACTTGCAGCGCTGCGGCGAGCGAGCCGATGGCCTTGGTTCCGGTCATGCCGAGGCCCGCCGCCGCCGCCGTTAGCTGCGGAAAGGTGTTGGCCATATTCTTGAGTTCGAAGCCGCCGAGGTCGCCCGACTTCGCCATCACGTCGAAGGCCCTGGCGAGTTCCGCCTGAGGCACTTTGAGGTTGTCCATCACCGAGAAGGCAAGGTTCGACATGTCGGTGAATTCCGCGCCGGTCGCCGTCACCGCGCGCCCGATGGTGCCGATCGCGCCGAGTGCCGCGTCCGGGTCCAACCCCTTGCCGACGAGAATGGTTTGCCCCGCGAGCATGTCGGAGGCCGATTGGTTGACCTCCGTCGAGAGGCCGCGCAGCTTGTCCCGCACCGCCTGCAACTGGTTGCCGGTCTGCCCGGCGGTGAGGCCGTAGGCGGCAAGGTTGTGTTCGAAGTCGCCCGCCTCGGAAACCAGCGGCGCACCTGCCGCCAGAGCGCCGCCGCCCGCCGCCATGCCCGCCGCGCCACCGATCGCCATGTTGCCCCGCGTGCCCATGGTGCGGTCCATCTTCGCCCGCGCCGCCGCGATCGCATCGGACTTGACCTTGAGCGCGCCGAGAACCTTCCCCTGCTTTTCGGCGGCGGCGCGCGCCGCGTCGAGGTCGCGTTTCAGGCGTTCTTGCGCCTCACCGAAGCTGTCGGTGCTGATTTCGGCGGAGGCGAGCTTCTTTTTTATTTCGCTCAAATTGAGCGCGAGGAGAGAGCCCTTATCGGTGAGCTTCTCGACCTTGCGTTGCGCGGCGGCGAACGATGCCGCCGCGCGCTGGCTTCCGCCATCCGCCGCGAGCATTTTCTGTGCGTATTCCGCAGCCTTGGCTTTGGCTTCGGCGAGGGCGGCGGCGTTCTTTTTCGAAGCAGCTTCGATCCCTTGATAGGCCTCGATACTTTTGGCCGTTTGTTCGAGCTTCCTCACCTCGTCCGTGGCGGATTTCATCGCCGCCTTCATGGCGTCGGTGCTTTGCATCGCGCGACGGAACGGCGCGGAGATTTTCTCCGCCGCTTCCATCAGGATCTTGATCTTGAGGTCGGCCATCGGTCAGCCTTTCGCATCGCGGAGGGCTTCCACCTCCGCCTCCAGGAATTCGAGCGCCAGGGCATAGGCTTCGCCGTAGCGGTCGAGGTCGAGCGCGTCGAAGACATTCCCCGGGAACGACCCGGGGAACACCTTCATCAGCAATCCCCAGGCACTCAGTGCGTCTTCGGGGAGGGTTCCGTCAGTGCCGTAAAAAAATCCGCGAGGCAGGCGTAGAGCGCCACCACATCGGCGGGGTCGAGGCCGTTGAGCGTGTCCTTCGCCACCGGCGTGAGGGAGATGCGCGGCAACAGCGCGAGGAGGGTCGACACCTCCATCTCCTGCACGTTGGTGAGCTTGATGCCGCGCAGGTCGCCCGCATTCGGGCGGCGGAGGGTGAGTTCGGAAATCGTCTGGTCGCCGAAGGTGAGCGGCGTGCCGAGGGCCACGGTCTTGGTCTGCATGGTCAATTGATCCTTATCGGAAGAGGGGAGAGCCCCGGCCCGGGGAGGGCCGGGGATGGGGTCAAACGGTGATGCCGAGGGCCTTCATCACGGCGGCGGAGAGGTCGGTGCCGCCGACGCTTTCCTTGCCCGAAATCATGTCGAGTTCGATCAGCGGCACGCTGTTGTGGCTGTAGCGGTAGTAGGTGAGCGGCATTTTCAGCTTGAGCTTGCCGGTTTCCTTTTTCTTCGCCGAGCCGGGGTCGATCTCCTCGAACCGGCCGCGCACCGACACCTCCACGGCGTCGGTGCCGCCGCCGTCCTGGCTGACGAGCGAACCGAGGAAGCGGGCGCTGATGCCGCTGGCGTTGGCGTTGCCCCAGAGCTTGAGGATTTCGGGATTGAACTCGGCGATGGTGAAGTCGAGGGTGAGCGCCTCCATGCCGAGGTCGAGCTTGACCGGCCCGAGCATCCCGCCCGCCTGATGGTCTTCCATCTGGCGGGTGAGCTTGGGCAGGGTGATTTCTTCGGCGAGGCCCGCGTAGCCGACGCCGTCGATGAACAGGGTGAAGTCTTTGAGAACGCGCGGAAGCATGTCCGATCCTTTCGCGTTAGGCGGCCATCATGGCGGCGAAGTCGACGAGGTAGTCGTCGGTGATTTTCTGTTCGAGCATCAGGTTTTCGAGCGGCGGCACCGGGGTGTAGTCGAAGGAGACGTAAGCCTTGCCCGCTTTCAGGATGTCCTTGGTGTTCTTCGCCGGGTCGAACCACGCGCCGCCGCCGATCAGGTAGCGGTTGCGGACCATTTCGCGGATTTTGGCGTCGATGCTGTCCACGATGTCGCGGATCAGGGTCGGGTGCATCGGCTTGTCGGCGGCCCAGAAAGTCCCCTCGGCGATGGTGTCGGCCAACACCTGCGCGGTGCGGGTGTAGTTCTCGAACGCGAACAGCGGATCAGCCGAGCAGGTGCGCGAGCCCCAGAAGCGGAAGCCGCTCTTGCGGATCAGGGTGGTGACCTCGTGGGCGTTGAGGTAGCCCGCGTCGGTCGCCGGGTTCTGCAAATCCCAGAACACCGACTTGGTGATGCCGGTGACGCCGGAAACCTCGACGTTCGAGAGGGTTTTGTGCCAGCCCACGTCTTCGTCGAGCTTGGCGCGCAGCCCGAGCGCACGGGCGACGGCGAATTCGACGGTTTCGGCGTTCGTGGCGGTGTTCCACGAGGTGAAGTCCGGCCACATCACCATGACTTCGCGGTCGCCGAAGTTGTCGCGGTAGATGACGGCGGCTTCCTTGGTTTCGCAGCCGTGGGCGGAAACGTAGGCGAAGGCGCGGGTGAGCTTGGCGAGCGAGGCGAGTTCCGTCGCCACCGGCAGAGTGTCGAGCCCCGGAACGCCCAAGATGCGCGGGGTGACGCCGAGCAGCGCAGGCGCATCGGTCAACGCCTGGATGCCGCTTTTGATGCCGTTCGCGTTGGTGGTGCCGATGATGTTGGAATTGGTCTCGGCTTCCGTCTCGCCCTCGGCGACGCGCACCACGACGATAGCCGGGGAGCCGTGATCCTTGATCGCGTCGAGCGAGCGGGCGAGGGTGCCGTCCTCGCCCGCCTTGCCGATCGCGGAGGCGACGTCCGTCACCAGGGCGGGACGATCGAGCGGGAAGGCGGCGGCATCGGCGTCGGCGGCCGTGGCGACAAGGCCGATGACGGCGGTCGAGATGGTGCGAATCGGGCGGATGCCGTCCGAAACTTCGATGACGCGTACGCCGTGATGATAATCGTCAGCCATGGAAGGCTCCTTTCAGAGGGTCGGAAAAGCGAAGGACAGGGCGAGGCAGAAGGCGCGGTAGGCGAGCAGGCACCCGAGCGGCACGCCGACACCGAGGCCGGAGACGCCGCCGAGCCAAAGCTCGCCGAACTCGGTCCACGCGCCGGGCTTGACCGCGACGCCGCCGAGGACGCGGATTTCCGGGATGAAGGCGCGGATCGGATAGGCGATCGGGTAGCCGTAACCGGCGAAGCCATACCGCTCCGCCCCGCCCTGGCCTTCCGGCCCGCCATTGTTGTGGTCGTTCACGAACCAGATGCACGCGCCCGCGAGGAACACCGGCAGGCAGGCCCAGGCGAGCGCGGCCGAGGCATAGGCCCAGGGCAAGGCGAGCGCGGCGGGGATCGTCAACGCGCCGGGGAACAGCAGTGGCCACGCCGCGCCGACGTACTGCGCGCCGAGGAAGCCGCACAGCGCCGCGATCTTGACCGAGCGCGGGAAGTCGCCGCCCCAACCGCCGAGCCAGCGCCGCCACAAGGCGAGGGCGAAGCCATTGAGGAGCGCGATGCCGAGCGCGAGGAGCGCGGCGGCGACGAAGATGTATGCGGGGAACGCGGATGCGAAGGGGATCATTCGGAGGAACCTTCCGTGGGGGTGGAAGCCGGGAGTTCCGGCCATTCGGGGATGAGGGCGAGGATCGCCGCCGCGTCGTCGCCCGCCGCCAGGATCGCGGCCTCGGCGGCATTGGAGGCGGCGCGGACGGCACCGCGATAGGCGACGGTGGCGGCCGGGATCGGCGCGGCGGTTTCGGATGCGCGGATCGCCAGCCAATCGGTGGGCGTGAGCAGCGCGTCGGCGGTCGCCTTGATCGCGGCGACGGCCTTGGTGCGGATCTCGGCGGCGGGGCGCGCGGCGATAATCGGGCGCGCGACGCCCGCCTCGGGGATGTAGGTGAAGCCGGTTTCGATCTCGGTGGCCGGATCGGCGATACCCTCCACCGGAACCTTGCCGAAAGCAGCGAACGCTTCCGGCGGCCAATGCCCGGAGCCGACGATGGCAAGCGAGCCGTCGATGGCGGGGACCGGCATGGTTTGCGGCTTGGAATACGGCTGGCCGGACGGGACGCCGTCGACGATGTCGATAAAACGGGGGGTCATGAGGGGGTTCCTTACGAGTTGATCGTGCCGAGGCGCGTGCCTTCTGCCGTCCACGTGACGAGTGTGTTGCCGGTGACGGCTGCGCCTGCCGCGCCGCCAGCCCCCGCGCCGCCGCCACCTCCGCCGCCAGCCGCGCCCGCTTGACCCGCGTCGCCGCCTTTGCCGCCCGCCGAAGCGTTGTCGCCCGCACCGCCCGCACCGCCGGTGGTCAGCGTGCCCGCCGATCCGTTTGCGGACCCATGTCCGCCGGAGCCGCCTGCGGCACCGAACGCGTCGCCCGCACCGCCGCCGCCGCCGCCGCCGCCGCCGTTGTTCCCCGAGGGGTTGCCGCCGCCGCCGCCGCCACCACCACCACCCGCGAGGATGCCGAGGTTAGCGAAGGCGCATTGGGCGCTCGCAGTGAAGGCCGTGCCGCCCGCGACGCCGGGATGGCCTCCCGTGCTTTGCTGGCCGCCGCCGCCGCCACCCTGGCCGCCGCACCCGGCGATCCGCCCGCGATTGGTGATTGCGAGCGTGGCCCCGGCGGGCCACGAGCCGGTGGCAAGGGCAGGGGTCGCGGTCGACGCGGAGCCGACCAAGACGCCTTCGTCGATTGTCAGGGTGACGGAAACGCCCGCTTGGCCTGCGTAGCCGAGCGCGTCGACGGCGGTGCGGAGGTTGAAGTTTCGGGTGTTGGCGCTGATGCGCAGAGCGTAGGAAAGCCCACCCGCGCCAAGCTGCCGTTGCGAAGCGAACAGCATGGCTTAGGCCTCCACGCCTTTGAGGGTGACGGTGAGTTGCTGGCCACGAATCGTGCTTCCGACCTGGGAAACGGCAAAGGTCAACACGTCGCCCGCTACGCACGCGGTTTTCGCCGGGTCGAGAACGCCCGCCGTCAATGCCGATGCGCCCGTCGCAAACATCGGCTTGGTGGTCCAGATCGTGGTGCCGTTGCGCGCCACGTCCAGGATTAGCGCCGCACCGGTCGCGGCGACGCCAAGGGTTGCCGAGATGCCTTGCAGGGTGATCGCCCGTGCGAGCAACACCCGACCATAGGTCTGCACCGCGAGGTCTTGGCCGCTCATGTCGGCGGCGTAGCCTGCGAGCCAAGGGATGTCGTAACCGGGTTTCGGCGGATTGAGCGCGGCAAGGCGATCGTTCAAGGTGTCCGACAATCCTTTCGGGGTGACGGCGCGGACGGTGTCGGTGCCCGTCTTGGTTTCGGTGGGAGTGGCGAGTTCGACGAATCCCTTCACAGTGGTCGAGGCGTCGGGGTGTGCGCCCTCGGCGGCTTTATGTTCGGCGATGCCCGCCGCCACCGCGTCGGCGACGTGCTTGTGGGTCGCCAGCACCACGGCCGGGTCGATCTTGAGGGTGACGGCGGAGACGTTGCCGTGCTCCAGGATCAGGCGGCAATAGAGGTCCTTGCCTACGCCGCTATCGAGGGCGGGCTTGACGCTCTCGGGGTATTTGGCGATGACGATCAAATCGCCGTCGACGTCGAACACCCCGGCTTCGCGCACCGTCCAGCCACCGACCGTGGCGGGAATGACGGCCTCGATGGTGAGCCACGTCGGCGTCGCGGGATCGGTGAGGATCGTGTTGATCGGCGCGCGGTAGACCTCGCGCTTGAGCGCGGTCGCGGACTGCACCGGGTCGTAGGCCGCGCCGTTGCCGTCGCCGACCGCGAAGTGGGTCAGCGTGATCACTTGCCCCAGGGCGAGCGCGTTGGCGAGCTTGGCGAGGCCGATATCGGTGACGAGGGTGTAATACTGCGCGCTCATGCGGCGGTCTCCATCGGGTAGACGGTGCCGACCTCCGCGCCGTAAAGGGCGGCGGCGCGGAGCGGCGTGGGAATGCGGGTCTCGACGTCGCCGGGTATCCAGGGATAGACGGCGACGGTTTCGCCAATCAGCGAGAGGGCGGCGCGAAGCGGGATGCGGCTGGTCTGTCGGAGCGCCGTGGCGAGGCCGGTGAGGTGCGAGCGGACGTTCTTGGCGGTGTCGATTGCGGCCAGGGCCTCCATCTGGCGCTCGGGGGTGATGCTTTCTTCCGAGGCCAGATCCACGGCGAAGGTGAAGGGCGGGTGCTTCGGCTCTGCCTCCCACCACTCGGTGATCGCCACGCTCCACCCGAGCGACGCCAGCGCCTCGCGCACCGCGCGCCGCGTGCCCTTGCGCGCGTGGACGCCGTAGCTCGCCGCGACCACGGCGCGCTTGCGCGCCTCCGGCCAGTCGGCGTTCCACACGTCCACCGAGAACGTCCAGGCGAGGAACGGCAGGAAGGCGGGCGGGCAGGCCCACGGGTTCCACAGGGTGTTGATCCGGACCTCGATCGCCTCCATCCGCTCGGCGTCGAGCGAGGCGAGGGCGGTTTCGAGGGCGGAGGAGCCGGGAGGAAGGAGGATTGTCGCCATCATTCGGCCTCGTCGGAGGTGGTGACGGCGAAGCCGGTGCAGTCGGCGAACGCGGTCGCGGCGGGCGCGACCTCGGCGAAGCCTTGGAGGGTGACGCGCAGCACGCCTTCGACGCGGGCGGCGGCGTGCAAGCCGTCCACCGTCACCGGCTCGCCGAGGCGGCGTTGCTTCGCCACGAACGCGGCGAGCGCCGACGCCGAGGCGGGTTTGGCGACCTCGCCGGAGACGCCGTCGCGCAGATCGAGGCGGGCGGTGAAGGCGTAGGGGATCGCGGTTGCGGCCTGCACGGTGACGTGATCGGTGAATGGCCGAACGCCGTCGCCGACGCCAGCCAGGGCGGCGCGCACCGTGTCGAGCAGATCGGCGGAGGCGATGCCGCCCGGCTCGGTGGAGAGGATCGTCACCACCACGACGCCGGGTTCCGGCGAGGTGATCGCCACGTCGAGGACGCGCGGGTCTGCGGAAAGGGCGTGGTAGAGGTACGCGCCCTCCGGCCCGGCGGTCGAAAGGCCCTCGAACGCCAATTGCGCGCGGGCGCGGAGGTTGGCGTTGGTTTCCATCACCGCGTCGGTGGGCGGGATCGCGTTCGGGTCCGCAGGGGTGACGGTGAGGCGTTCGGTGTCGAGGTTGGCGGCGAGGTGGTCGAGGTCCGAGCCCACGGCGAACGCGAGCATCACCGCCTTCGCGCCCTCGTTGACGCGCTGGCGCATCAGGAGTTCGCGGTAGGCGGCTTCCTCGACCAGCTTGACGATGATGTCGCCTTCCAGGGTCGGGTCCCAATCCGGCAGGAGGTTGGCCGCGTCGAGGATTTCCCGCAGGCGGGCGAGCCGGGCGGCGCGGATCGTCTCGTAATCCAGCGGCTCGACGATCTCGGGCGCGGGGAGCTTGGAGAGGTCGACGGCGGAGGTGGTGCTCATGCCGCACCCGCCAACGGCACGTCGGCCGTGATTTCGAGGCCCGAGGCCTTGACCTTGCAAACGAGGCGGATGTTGGCGCGGCCGTCGAGGGTCGCCTCGACGCGACCGGAGGTGAGGCGCACGCGCGGCTCCCACCGTTCGAGCGCGTCGGCGGCGGCGGCGATGATCCGCAGCGCCGTGACCGCGTCGCCGGGCTGGTCGATGATCTCGCCGAGGTGCGCGCCGACCTTGCGGCGCATCACCCGGGTGCCGACCATCGTCTTGACGATCTCGGCGACGGAAATCCGGATGTGCGCGAGGAGGTCCACCACGGTGCCGGAAACGGGGTCGATGCCGGTGGTCATGGTTCAAAGCCCCGGATGGGTGTGGTGGTTGGAATTGCCGCCGCCGTCCATGACGGTGCCGGTGGCGTCGACGTTGCCGGTGACGGCGACGTTGCCCTCGATCTCGAAATCGCCCTTGAGCTTGAAGGAGCCATTCATCGTGGCCGCGCCCTTGCCGCCCTTGGTGGCGTTGAGGGTGATCGCCGGGGCGGTGATGCTCGCGACGGCTCCGGCGACGATCGCGGCGTTGCCCCCCGCCGTGGCGGTGATGTTCTCCCCGGCGGTCGCGGTGATGTTGCCCGAGGCCTCCGCCGCGATGTCGCCGACCGAAACCACGTGCATGCGCTTCGCGTCGCTGTCGTATTCGACCAGCGAGCCGTCGTTGAACTCGACGCGGTCGAGCCCTTCGGCGGTCGAGGGCGGCGGCAGGGCGTTGGTGGGGATGATCGCGATGAGGACGGCGTTCGCCGGGTTGCCCGAGGGGCAGGCAGCGAGAACCTGGGTGCCGACGCGCAAGGGACACCAGCGGCGGAAGTTTTGGCCGATCTCGTTGGGGTACGGAAGCCAGCCGGAAGGCCGCCCGCGAAGGTCCAGGCGCAAACGTTGCCCCGCGTGATCCACCTCGGCGATGGTGCCGAAGCAGATCAACTCATCGATCAGGCGCGAAAGCTCGGAGAGGGTGCGGCTCATGCGCCAAGGGTGGCGCGCTTCGGGGCGGAGCCGCTACGGCGGTCGGGTTGACGGGGTGCCCTGTCAACCCGAAAGGTCTACGGGTGCTCGTTCCTTGAGATGATGGGACCAGACTCTGCGGGAAGAAACAGGCACTCGAATCCGGAAGCCTGCGAGCGGAGATGGCTAGGCGCTTTTGACCACAGCCAACGCGTCGGCCCAAGTTGAGCTAGCTTCAATGTGTCTGCGAATGAGCGCCCGGTTGGTGGCCAAGATTCCAGGCCAATGACTAGACCAGGATAAATATGCCTCCCACGAATAGCCCAATTTGTATCGATTACTCATAGAATTCATTGATCTCAAGGTCGCATCCAAAAACGTCTGTTCTATGGGCGTGCCATTCAAATCAAGAATCGTCGCCAAATAGGCGAGCCACCTAGCAAGTTGCGCATATTGCGCCCACGCGTTGTTTTCCCCGGTTAGTTCTATTTTTGTTTTTATTATTTGTCCGATAGACTTGACTACGCGTTTATTATTTATGTTGAGTCCTGTTGCGGCAAGAGAGGCGATAATTTCGAAGAAAGACGTCTCACTTCGAAGGTAGCCTTCAGTGAATTCGTGTTTATCGAAAATTACTTTTCGAATGTTTTCTATCGATTCTCCGGCCTTAGATTCTGCATCAGGTAGGGCCTCATTCAACGATTTGAAGAACGACGATATCTCGGTGCGGTCAATGACTCGTATACCGTAGCAGTGCGCGTAATAATCCTTGACGTATTGGTTGGTTGCAGTCCGTGATACAAGAAAGATATTCGATCCTATCACATTGGTCCTAGAAAACACCTTGTAGTCGCTAAAAATTGCCTTCAAGTTGGTGTCGCCAAGAGAATAACCCAGTATAACTACCGTATTTTCGTGTAATGACACGCTGAGTTTTCTTGAAAAGTATGAATCTATATTTATGAACCGGAAATAATCGTCAGATGTTACCACCATTTCCTTGGCGCAGTCGATAGAGCCGTGGACGTGGTAAACTTTTATCCGCGATTCTGCTCGGGGTATCGGCATGCCGGGTGTCATGGACTGGCATTCCGAGGCTCCTGCCATTTCTTCGAGCAGCTTATCGTAATTCGTTGTCACGACGGTAAACGATCTCTTCGATATGAAATCGTTAACGTGAGAATTATCGCCGCTAGGATGTAAACTTCCGATTATCGTAGAAATTTCTTGATGAATGGATTTTCCGGTCTTGGCCAGTTCGATTGAAATTATTTGAGCGGTCTCTTCAAGGCTCAGAACGCCAACTTTTCCGCCGGGAAACAACGAGGCTTGGAGCGCGGAGGGATCTTGTGCTGCAGCGCAGACGGACTCGAGTAGCCCTTGCCAGCTTGGAGCGCGGTCTTCGGTAACTGCTTTCGAGAATCCCGTTCCAGTAAAAAAACACAGTTGTCCCAACGCCGCAGCGTACGCGATCTCAAGATACTCGTTCTTCACGCTACCTCTCCCCCAGATAAAGGCCTTGCTAGTCCATGCTAGGCGCGTCGGGTATGGCTATCAAGGCGCTTACTGGTTGAACTGTTGGGCACTTTTAGTTGCCTCTGGGCCAGAGTCGGAGCCGCAAGACGACGAACGAAGCCCGTCTAGTTCCTCATTGCCCAGAGTTCGAGCGTCGCCATGATCCGTTCGCGCACGTAGGCCACGTCTTCCGGCGGCGCGCCGATCAGGCCGCGCGCGGCGTATTTTACCTGTGGGCCACCCTTCGCGACGGCGTCCACGCTGCCGAACTGGTGAACCGAGGCGATGCGGGCGAGCCTGCCCGAATAGTCGATCTCGACGCCGCCGGGCGTGGCCTTAAGCGCCATCCGCCGGGCTTCGCGCGACCCCTTCATCATCTTCGCCGCCGCGCGCACCCGGCCGCGCTTGCCGGGCTTCCGGGGCCGACGTAGATCGAAAGTATGTCTGTCCAAAAGGCGCAGAACGTTCGGTTCGTTCTGCGCCTTTTCTTATCGACAGGCCGAAATTTCCCATTAGAGTTAGTGACTTGTTCGCCTGACATGGGGGTAAAATAAATGGTGGGTACGGTTGAGGACGACGACATGGGCGTCGGTCAGATTACGACCAAAAAAACCATGTTTGGTCGCATCGTCTTCACGTTCGATGGATTGGAATTCGAAACCGAAGAAGCTGCGCGCTCCGATCGCAAAATTATCATTGAACGAAAGCGGGCCGAAAAAGCCCAGCAGGAGGCGAAGGCCGCGCAAAAAGAAGATCAACAACGGCGCGAGCGTGAGATTGCAGAGATTTACGCCAGATATGACGAGGCTGCGGAAATAATCACGCGCTGGGTGCAGGCTCGCCCAAGTGCTGAGCAGCAGGTGCATCAATGGGGCATCGTCGGGAATAGAGACGTTGGCCTTTCCACATTGGTGGATATGGATGCTCTAAGTGGCGGAATATACAAAGTTTGCCGGGAAATAGCTCTCGCTGGGTATGAGGTCATCTCGATCGCGCCGGTTGTGGGAGGGGTAGGAAACTATCATTTTCCGGGCGGCAAAGATGGTGGTGGAGCTGGGTGGGGATACAGCTTCACGCAAGGTGTCATCATAACCGCGAAGCGAAGGCGTGATTTGGGTGCGTAATCAAATGCCGCGCGCCGGGTCGAGCGCCCCCATGATCCGCGTGCGCACGTAGGACACGTCTTCCGGCGGCGCGCCGATCAGGCCGCGCGCGGGGTATTTCACCTGCGGGCCGCCCTTCGCCACCGCGTCGACGCTGCCGAAGTGATGCACCGAGGCGATGCGCCCGAGCCTGCCGGAGTAGCCGATCTCGACCGCATCGGGGCCGGACTTCAACGCCATCCGCCGCGCCTCGCGCAAGCCTTTCATCATCTTGGCCGCCGCGCGCACGCGGCCGTGCTTGTTCGGCTTGCGCGCGCGCCAGGGCTTGCCCTCCGGGTCAACCTGTCGGCTCATGCGCTTTTGGTTGCGCTTGCGGAGTTCGCGGCCGATCTCGCCGAACAGGGTTCGGCGCGCGGCGGGCTCCAGGGCGGCGAGCGCCTGGGTGAGCCAGCTTTCGAGCGGGGCGAAGGGATCGTCGGCCATCAGTCCGGGTCCAGACCGAGGGTGAGCGCCGCCGTGTCGAACGCCTGTGCGTCGGGGTCGGGGGGCAGGGCGAGGCGCAGGCCTTCGGGCATATCCTCGGGCGCGACGATCTCGGTCAACTCGATCATCAGCGACACGTCGGCGCTCTTGTGGTCGATGATATCGACGTGGAAGCGGATCGCCTCGGCGTCCGCGCCTGGGTTGTCGCGCAAAAACCATTCGGTGGCGAAGAACAGCAGATCCTGGGGCGCGCCCGCGTAGCCGGTGACGACGATGTGGCCGGTGTAGGTGACTTGGAAGGCGCGGTTGCGGTCACCGCGCCACGCTTCGACCTTGCCCTTTTCGGCGAAGGTCAGCACGTCCTCGTTTCCGATGCCGAGCGGCGCGGCGAGGATCGCGGCGCGGGCGGCGGCGAGCTTTTTCATTTCGTGGGTTCCTCGATCAGCAGGCGGCAAGCGTCGGTGGCGCGGCCTTCGTTCCAGGCGCGGACGCAGGCAAGGCGGGTGCGGCAGTCTTCGCCCGCCGCCCACACGTCGGCGACGTAATCGGCCACGGCTTCGTCGCGCAGATCGGCGGGCACCGCCGGTTCAGGGGCGCAGGTCAGCAGCGGGCGCGGCGGCTTCGCCTTTTCCACGCGGGTCTCGGTGAAGGGCTGCGGATTGGTGGTGACGCAACCCGTCGAGAACAGCGCCAAGGCGAGGGCCGACGTTAAGGCAAGCATTCGGCGGGATCGGAGCATTTCGGGCGGTTTCCTTGATCTTGGCGACGACGGCGGCGCGCTCGCCGGCCGATACGTCGGCGGCTTCGATCGCCGCGTAGGCGAGGTCGTTTTGCTTGACCAGGTCATCGAAGGATTGGCGGTTCGCGTCATTGACCGCGCGCGCCGCAGTGAGGGCGTCGTCGGCGATCTTGGCGCGAAGGTCGGCGATGGTTTTGTCCTTCGTCATGATCAGGATCGCGCAGCCGATGGCGATCAGCATGTAGCGGTTGCGCCAAACCCAGGCGATCAAAGCAAGCATAGTTCGCGCTCCGCCGCGCGGCGTTCCACGATGCCGCCGCAGTTGTTGGCCTTGATCCGGCAGTCCTTGCCGCCGCTGAACACCCACCGGGGGAGTTCGTCGCACGCGCCCTGGCGGTCGCCCGCGTTGGTCTTGCGGATCAGCGTCGATTCCCGCGCCTTCTTGCCGCCGCCGACGTGGAAGAACCACGAGGCGAGAGCGGCGCGCATGGTTTCGGACATGTCCACCTTCACCACGCGGTCGAGGTTGGCGAAGGCGACGCCGATGTCGGAGGCGAAGAAGGCGGCGCACTTCTCGGGGGTGGCGGTGTCGCCGGGCTTCACGCCCTCGGTGTGGCCCCGGCAGATCGTCCAGACGTTCGCGCCGTCGCGGAACGCCTTGAGGGTGATGCCCTCTTGCTCGCCGATGAACTGGTGGGCGATGGCGGCGCTCGAAGCACCCGCCGCCACCAGCGCAAGGACCGCTTGAGAGAGGCGCGAGCGCGTCGTCATTGTGGGGCGCTCCGGCTCGTGCGGAGGCGGGCGAAGAACGCGCTCAACATTGCGCACCACTTCGGGATCAAGAGGCCGGTTTGAGCCAGCACGTAGATGAGCGTCGCGATCGCGACCCACTCGTTGAGGGTGAACCCGGCCCACAGCGCGCCGATCCCGGCGGGGGTGATCTTGGCGGCGGCGGTGATTTCGTCCTGCATGATCAATCCCAAAGGTTGATGGTGGCGGCGGCGGGAGCGGCGACGCGCTCCGGCAGGGTGACGGCGGTGCCGTGGGGGAGGATCGGCCCAAGGGCGGCAAGGCCGGGGTTGGCTTCGAGGATCGCCAGCGTCATCGCGGTGTCGCCGCCGTAGCAGCGCGCCGCGATTTGGTCGACCGTCTCGCCTTGGCGGGCGATCACGGCGGCCATCAGATCAATTCCACGATGGTGCGCGGGCGACCCGTGAGGCGGGAAAGCGCCTCGTTCGACTGGCGGAGGTAGTCGTCGGCGGTCGCCTCCAACTTTTCGGCGCGGTCGTGGCCGTCCTTGGTGCTGTCGTAGTCGCGGGTGTTGCCGAGCAACTGCGCGCGGGCGCGGGTGAAGACCGCGGTGCGGTAGAGAATGACCTTCTCCGACACGCCGCCGTAGGTCGGTGCGGCGATCTCGGCGAGGCTCGGGGCGGTCTGCGCGGCGCGCCAATCCTTGAGGCTGGCGTTGATCTCGATCACGGCGGCGAGCAGCACGGCGACGATGCGCGAAGGGTCGAAGGTTTTCCCCTGCCCGGTCTCGCTGTGAAACTCCTCAACCGCGAGGTCCGGATACCAGCCATCGTTGGCGACGGTGGCCGGGGCGGAGGAGAGCGGGGCGGAGGGGATGAACGACGACATGGGGGCCTCGGGTCAGGGAACGCGGCGACGGAACGCGAGCGGTGTTGCAGGCCGAGGCCATGGCACGTTTCACGCCGTCGCCGCTCCCGGGGGCGGTTCAGGAAGCCGGGTTGGCGGCTTCCAATTCCTTGCGCAGCTTGTCGCGCGCGGTTTTCACGCCACATTTCGGGTCGAGCTTCAGCGCGGCTTCGAAGTGATCGAGGGCGGCGGGCTTGTCGGTGGCGGAGAGGATCAACCCCAGCGCCTTGTGCGCCTTGGCCCGGACTTGATCGTGCATGTCGCGATCGGCGGTGAGGGCGAGGGCGGCGCGGAGCGGTTCGGGCGAGGCGTGTTCCGGATCGACCACGGCGGCGTTGGCGATGCTCTCCACGAGGGTGGTGGGCACGTCGCGGGCGAAGTTGAACGGCATGGAGAGGCCGTGGCGGATCGCGTGCGCCGCGATTTCGAGCGCGCCGTCGAAGTCGCCGACGTCCAGACGCCAGAGCATCACCCACACCAGAACGTCATCCTGCGCGGCGGAGCCGGAGGCGAGAACGCCGTCGACGTAGGCCTCGTAGTCCGGCAGGGCCTCGCGCTTCGCCTCGATCTTGGTGGCGAGCGACATGATCCCGTCGAACTTGGCCTGATGCATGCGCAAGAGCGTGAGCATGCGTTCGCCGAGGGTGCCGGGGACCGAAGCCCCCGGCGCGGCGGTAACAGCCGCCGTCGCTTCGCGAGCGGCGACGGTGCGTTCGAAGTGGCGGCGGCAGAGGCTCATCAGACGAAGGCCTCCCCGTCCCACATCAGGATGTTGTCGATCAGGGCGCAGGCACCGAGGTCCTCGACCACGTAGGCCTCGTTGACCGATTGGAAGTCGTCGACCCGGTCGCGCTTGGGGTTGTCCTGGATGAACCGACGACGGGTGCCGTTCTGGTAGTAGATCGACAGGTTCGAGGCCTTGGTGACGAGGATCGAGCGCGCCGGGAAGAACGGAACGAGCTTCGATTTCTTGCCGCCGAGGGTCTTGTTGGCGATGAGGGTATTCATTGCCGCCTTTTCGGTCGGGGCGTCGGTGGCCGCGTCGTTGAGGAGCGCGAGGTATTTGTCCGAGACGAGTTCGCGCCCGGTGATCGCCACGAGAGCGGTGTCGTCCTGATACCAGGGCTCCACCAACGCGGCGACCGCGTCGAACACCAGGGCGTCGAGGGTGCGCGCGTCGAAGCCCACGCCGGTGCCGACCTTGATGCCGGAGAGGACACGCTCCGGCGCGCTGGTACGGATGGCCTTGAGCCAGCCGACGTTGACGTCCTGCAACAGGGGGTTGGCGGCGATGTCGGTGGTCGGAGCCGCCGAGGTGCCGTTCCAGCCGATCATCAGGCGGTCGCGGGCAATCTGGTCCACCACCACGTCACGGACCATCGCCTGGAAGTTCGGGAACTTCGCCCAGGCGTCCAGTTCCTTGTAGGTGACGTAGGTGTCGAAGTTGGTCTGGAAGCACTCGTAGGCCCGGCCCTTGATGTCGTGCAGCGAGCGCGGCGCGCGGTCGGCGTTGGTGGTGTCGGTGCGGCTCGCCGCAGGCTTCGCGGTGCCGAGGCCGAGAATTTCGGCCTTCTGCTGGTCGACGCCGATGATGTTGATCTCGCCCAGGAACGCGGCCTTTTCCTGAATGCGCTTTTCGAGCGACTGCTCGACGGACGGCTCGACGGCGAACGAGGTGGCCACGGACGGCACGCCGTTGAGCGTGGCAATCTGCGCGGTGTAGGCGTTGAAGGCGGCGCGGGTGGTGTTCTTCATGGTCAGCAATCCGTGAGGTTGGCGGCGGAACCGCTCGCGGGGGAGCGGGGCGGCGCGACGGGGGTGTTGGAGAGCTTGGCGACGACGGCTTCGACGTCAGCCGAAAGCTTGGCGACGGCGGCGGCGACCGTCTCGACCTCGCCCTTGGCGGCGAAGCCGTCGGTGGCGGTGCGGAGCGCGGCGACCTCCTCGGCGACGGCGAGGACGCCCGCCTGGGTCTGCGCGTTCCGGGTTTCGGTGGTTTTGGTGGTCGAGGAGAGGAGTTCCATAACGCGGGCGACGAAGCCGGGCTTCTCGGGCTCCTCCTCGGCAAGGGCATCGCTTTCGACCGCCTGCGAATAGAGGTGATCCTTGGCCTCGGTCGGCGCGTTCGGCGATTGCACCGCGAACGTGAGCATTTCGGTGCCGAGACTGGCCGGGCTGTCGGTGACGGACAGGCCCACCATGTAGGCCTCGCCGGTTCCGGGGAATTTCGGGTGCATCTCGATGGAGAAGAACACCTTCTGCCGGGCCGCCGAGAGGTTCATCAAGTCCGGGGTGGCGTCGATCTGCGCGAGCAGCACGCGCGCGCCCTCGGCGTCGGTTTCGGCTTTGAGGGAGAGGACGTCGCCATAGGCGCGGAAGGCTCCATCCGGGAGCATGGAACGAAGGTGTTCGAGCCAAACCCGCGCCGGATACTTCGCCGGGTTGTAGCTCGCCGCCATCTGGTCGATTTGTGCGGGAGTGATTTCGCGCCCATCGATGGTGGGGCCGGAGCGCGCGACGCGATGATATTTCAGTTTCATGGTGTGCCCAGGCAGTGAGAGGGGAGGCGTGTTCTCCCCAAGCCTGCGGCCTCGCCGCCGACCGGCGCAAACCTCCTCGGGTTGATAGGGCCTCCCGTCAACCCGGTAGTGCGTGCGCGGCAGGGCGGGGGCCGTTCACGCTTGGGCCATGGACACGCCCGACGACACCAGCCAGCGCCTGCAAGCCCGCCATCTGTTTTGGCAGGGGCAAACCGTGGCCGAAATCGCCCGGACCCTCGGCGTGAAATACGGCACCGTGGACGCCTGGAAGCGCCGCGACTTCTGGGATGACGCCTCGACCGTGGTGCGGATCGAGGGGCACGTCGAGGCGCGGCTGATGCGCTTGATCGGGCAGGAAGAGAAATCCGACCGCGACCTCGCCGAACTCGATCAGCTTTCCCGCATCCTCGAACGCACCGCCCGAATTCAGCGATACGGCGCGACCGGCAAGGAAGCCGACCTCAATCCGAACATCGAGCGCCGCGCCGAAGGGCGGAAGGCGAAGAAGGGGGAGACGAAAAACTTCCTTACCGAGGAGCAGATCGAGATGCTCCGCGAGGATTTCCACGCCAAGAACTTCGGCTATCAGGTGGTTTGGTGGGAGGCGAAGAAGAAATACCGGGTTCGGAATATCCAGAAATCCCGCCAGATCGGCGCGACGTGGTATTTCGCCCGCGAGGCCTTCCTCGACGCGATCGAGACCGGCGACAACCAGATTTTCTTGAGCGCATCGAAGGCCCAGGCGCACGTCTTCAAACAGTACATCGTCCAGTGGGTGAAGGAGGTTTGCGAGGTCGACCTCAAGGGCGACCCGATCATCCTTTGGAACGGCGCGACCCTCTATTTCCTCGGCACCAATTCGAAGACGGCGCAGAGCTACCACGGCCACGTCTACCTCGACGAATACGCCTGGATTTCGAAGTTCCTCGAATTCCGCAAGATCGCCTCGGCCATGGCGACCCACAAGAAATGGCGGATTACCTACTTCTCGACGCCCTCGACCCTCGGGCACGAAGCCTATGCGTTCTGGTCCGGCGACGCCCACAACAAGGGGCGGGCGAAGGCGGATCGGCTGGCGTTCAACGTCAGCCACGAGGCCCTGAAAAACGGCGCGGTCGGGCCCGACGGCACGTGGCGGCACATGGTGACGATCCACGACGCGGCGGCGGGCGGCTGCGACCTGTTCGATATCGAGGCGTTGCTGAAAGAGTACAACGCCGACGACTTCTCCAACCTGTTCCTCTGCCAGTGGGTCGACGATGCCGCGAGCTTCTTCACCTTCGATGAAATGCGCGGCTGCATGGTCGATAGCTGGGAGGTGTGGGAGGATTTCCAGCCCCACGCCGCCCGGCCGCTCGGCGATCGGCGGGTGTGGATCGGCTACGATCCCTCGCAGACCGCCGACAATGCCTCGATCGTCGTCATCGCGCCGCCGCTGGTGGACGGCGGCAAGTTCCGCATCGTGGAAAAGCTCAACGTCCAGGGCGTGGATTTTCAGGAACAGGCCAACGCGATCAAGGCGCTTTGCGACCGCTACAACGTCGAGCGGATCGCTATCGACGCCAGCACCATCGGCGCGGGCGTGTTCGAGATGGTCAAGGTGTTCTTCCCCACCGTCACCGGCATCACCTACTCGCTTGAGGTCAAGACGCGGATGGTGCTGAAGGCGAAGCAACTGATTTCCAAGCGCCGCATCGAGTTCGATGGCGGGTGGTCGGAGGTCGCGCTCGCCTTCATGAGCATCCGCAAAACCGCCACCGGCTCCGGCAAGGCCGTCACCTTCCAAGCCAGCCGATCGAAGGAAACCGGCCACGCCGACGTGGCGTGGGCGATCATGAACGCCCTCGACGCCGTGGGCTTCGCCGATTTCGACGCCGCGCCGGGTACCGGCTCCGGCAAATCCATTTTGGAGTTCTTCTGATGTCCAAGCGCACCAGCGCCCGCCGCGCCGCTCCGGCTCCGGCCGCCGCCACCTCCGCCACCCCCGGCCCGATCGCATTCAGCTTCGGCGACCCGGTGCCGGTTCTCGACCAGCGGGAGGTTCTCGGCTACTTCCATTCGGCGTGGAATGGCCGGTGGTATGAGCCGCCGGTCAACTTCGACGCTCTCGCGAAGGCGCTCGCCGCCAACCCGCACCACCAGAGCGCCATTGGTTACAAAGCCTCGTTGCTCGCTTCCCACTTCAAGCCGCACAAGCTCCTCGGGCGGGTGGACTTCAAGCGCCTGGCGCTCGACTTCCTCGTGTTCGGCAACAGCTACGTCGAGCGGCGGAATTCGGTGATGGGGAACGCGCTCGCGCTCAAGCCCGCCCTCGCCCGGTGGACCCGGATGAAGAAAGACGGCGACGCGATGATGTTGATCGACGGGCAGGAACACGAGTTCGCGCCGGGGGCGGTGTTGCAGATCCAGGAGCCCGATATCAGCCAGGAAATCTATGGGCTCCCCGGCTACCTGGGGGCGATGCAGTCGGCGCTTTTGAACGAAGCCGCCACCCTGTTCCGGCGGAAATACTACGTCAACGGCTCCCACGCCGGGTTCATTCTCTACATGACCGACCCGGCGCAGAGCCCCGCCGACGTGGACGCCCTGCGCGACGCCCTCAAACAGTCGAAGGGGCCGGGCAACTTTCGCAACCTGTTCATGTATGCGCCGAACGGGAAAAAGGACGGGCTCCAGATCATCCCGATCAGCGAAGTGATGGCGAAGGACGAGTTCTTCAACATGAAGAACGTCACCCGCGACGACGTTCTCGCCGCCCACCGCGTGCCGCCGCAGTTGCTCGGGATCATCCCCGCCAACTCCGGCGGCTTCGGTGACGTGGGCAAGGCCGCCGCCGTCTTCTTCGTCAACGAAATCCAGCCGCTGATGACCGCCTTCGAGGCCATCAACGACTGGATCGGCGAGGAGGTGGTGGGGTTCGAGGACTACACGCCGGTGCCCGCCGCGTGACCTCGTGCCCGCCCCGGTCAGCAGGGGCGGAACCTATTCGGCCTTAACGGGTGTGCAGAAATGGCAACGCGCATCGGGATCGGTACATTTCTCTCCGACGCTCATGATAGGGCCATCTTCAACATAACCCGACTTGATGTGTTCGGCGCATACGGGAACGGTAGGATAGATGTCGTCGGTCCGGTCGGCGCTAGGGTTGCCAAAGAGCTGGCAGTCTTTCAGCGTTTTCGCACTCATTGGAATGGTCTCTCCAGTCAGGGGCTGCATCTAAGATTCATATAAGCGAGTGGGATCAAACGCAAGGCGGCCCCGCGCGGAGGCAACGTGGGTCGCCGATGCATCCGACAATATCGCCCGCCGCCCGGTGGCAATCGCCGCCGCGCCCAAGCTCCCCCCACCGCAGAACACATCCGCCACCGTGCCACCTTCGGGCGTCGTCGCCCGGATCAGCGCCGTCAGCACGTCGCCCGGTTTCTCGGTCGGGTGGTTCTTGTATTTCGGGGTGACGCGCTTGGCAGCGATGACGTTGCCGACCCCGAAGGTTAGCCGCGCGGCGGCTCCTTTGACGAAGTGTAGGATGATTTCGTGTTGTGCGCGGAAACCGCCGAACCCCTGGCCGGGGCTCTGCTTGTCCCAGACCACCATGTTGCGCCAGCGGAGGCCCGAGCTTTCAAGCGCCGGGGCGAGCATCGGCACCATGCGCCAATCGCAGAAGACTAGCAGGCTTCCGCGATCGGCAAGGACGCGGTGCGCCTCGATCGCAACGTTGCGCAGGAGCCAGACGAGGCCGGGCGTGGTCATGTTGTCGCCCTGAAACCAGTCGAAGCCGGTGACGCCCATCCCCTTCGCGGCGGTGCGCCCGCCCTCGGTGAAGCCGCCCGCGCAGTAGGGTGGGTCGATGATGAGCGCGTCGATGGTTTCGGGGGAGAGGTCGGCGAGGGCGGCAAGCGCGTCGGCCTGCGCGAGTTTCACAGGACCGAGGGTTTCCCAGGTCGGCATGGTTCGTCCTTTCGGGGTGGACGCTCCAGGCGTTCGGGCGTGGGGCTCGCGGCCCTGATGACGGTGAACGCCCCGCAACGGGGGCACTTGATCTCCAGCGACGCGACGCCGCTCGCGCGAGCGAGCAGGCGGTCGCACCGACCGCAGCGTATGGACTCCATGGACTTGAACCTGTAGAGCTTTCCCCGCCGTGTGCACGGTGCGGGGTGGGGTTCCCATGGCAGGCTGTATCCTGTCGGCTCGGGGCGTTGGCGCGCCCCGGCCCCCGCGATTGCGGAAGCCCTCAAAGCCTGCCGCCACGCGCATTTCCCGCCAAGGCCCACCGGGTTGACACGCCACCCCGTCAACCCGAACCCCATTCATCCCCGCGCCGTTTGCGCGGTTCCGATCGCATCTCGAAAAACCGCGCCGTGGCGAGTTCGTGGTGGGGGGGGAAGTCGTCTATTCGCGTGCCGAATTTTTCGCTGCAAACATGCGCCCCTAGGCGCGGCCAGCCTGGGCCGGATGGGGCAAACTGAGGCGCTGCATTTTCTGCAAATCTCGGCGGCTTTTCTGCACCCTCTCAGAGGGTGGATGGGGCGCATCCGTAGATGCCTCGCCCACTTTCCAGTTTCGATCTCGGAAAAAGGTAACATCGGTTAGGAGGGAAAAAACTGATACCTAACCCCTTGAAAGAAAGCGTGAAAAAAATTGCGCAACTGCGGTTATCGTCAGTAATGCGCCGGAGTTATCCGAGTGAAGTCCTTGTAAAGGCTATCGTTTTTTGTCGAAGGCGGCAACTCCTTCGAAGGGTAATCATATAACTAACTAATCACCAATAAATTACCTTCAATCATTCCTGATTTCCTCATTATCCTCAATGCCTTCGGAGCGGTTTTCGCGGCCATAACCCGGATTACCTTTTTCCGGGCACCCCACGAATTTTAGAATTGGCCGATGCGCGCGCCTGAGTACGGCCTTGGCCGCACTTCCGGCGCTAGTCGTTTGGGCTTCCGGGGAACGCGGAGGCGTGGGATATTGAACCGGGCTCAACACGCGATGGTTATCGTCGCGCTAGGTTGGCGGCGGCGGTAGCGTTCCTCCGCTACCATTTCAAAAGACCCTGTCGGTTCCGGCGGGGTCTTTTTTGTTGAGCCCAAGGCGGTTACGCTACCCTCCGGTTCGCCGTGGGGTTCGAGAAGCATCGCGCAGGGCGACAGGCGATGAGTCTCGAAAACGCGAGCGGACAAGGATGAATGTCGGTTTGCGGCCCGCCGGCGTCCGGCGGAAGTTTCGGCGTGGTGGGAGTTCGTGCATGGATGACGAGAAAAATCCGAGGGAGGGCAGCGTCGCCAACGTCGTTGCGTTCGCTGCGGGCAAGGGGCGGCGGGTTGGGGCGGTTTCGGGCGGCGCGGCGATGACGGCGGAGCAGAAACAGCAACTCGTGGCACAGGTCGATGCGATCGTGGCCGCCGCCCATGCCCTCGGCAAGCCGACCAGCCATCAGGCGGTCTGGGGGAAGTTCCAGGCGCATTTCCGCATCAATACCTACCACGCCCTCGACGCGGATAAGTTCGCGCGCGGGATGGACTATCTCGGCATGCTGCTCGGCCGCACGCTGCGCGGCGAACGCTAGCGGCACTTCCCTCTGGCGTATCCGTTCCGTCGCCGGGCGTCCGAGGCGGTGGGGAGGCTCTCTGCTTGCGGGCAACCGGTTTGAGCAGCGGCGCCGTACACCGCCCTCAAGACCGCGCGCGGCGAGTAGGCGCGGACAATTTGCGACAAAATCGTTGGCGGGCGGCACACTCTTTCGACAATCGCCCGCTAGTCTCTTTTCCAATGCCCGCGAACCCTGGGCGATCGGGAGAGATAGCGATGACGTCCGAAACGGAACTGCGCGAGATCGCGCGCTCGACCAACTGCCTGCTGTCGGAGATCGACGGCGAACTGAGGGTTTTGCGCACCGAATTGCGGGGCGAGATCCAGGCCCTGAAGACCGGCGCGCAAGCCGACATCCGAACCCTCTGGCTCGGCATGTTCGTCCTCTCGATCGGGTTGGCGATTCTGCTGGCCGCGAACTTCGGTTGGGGGATTCGCTGATCGTGAGCGATTCCATGGTGTGAGCGCCGTCACATCCCCTGGCATGGCGGGCGGATAAACCCCTGCCTTGTGGCGCGGCCGGAAAGGCCTCGCAATTCAGGGGGAAGATGGTGAATCCGTTCGACTTCAATGCTTTTGCCGGCCTCTGGTGGGTCGGGCTGGCGACCAATTTCGTGGTGCTGCCGGTCTGCTACGCCATCGGCATGTACTTTCTCGCACCGCGCTTGAACGCGAACCGCCTGTTGTGGGTGGTGCTGGCCCTGGTCCCATACGTCAACTGGCTGTTCGAGATCTACGTGGGCTTCAAGGTGGTGTTCCTGATTCTCGATAACCTCGCCGAGGTCAAGGCAGTGCTGGCGCGCCGTGCCATGCCGATGGCGGAAGGAGAGGTCCGATGAGCAACGGCGTCTTCGGTTTTTTCATGATGGGCGTCATCTTCGTGCTGCTCTCGGTGCCGTTCGCGCTCGGCGTCAACATCCTCGCGGAAAAGCTCGGGGAGAACCGCTGGACGTGGACGATCCTGATGTTGATCCCCGGGCTCAACATCATTTTCAGCTTCTACGTGACGTTCCACGTCGTATTTCACGTCATCGACAGCCTTAAGGCGGTGCGTGCCGCCGTCGGACCGCTACCCGGGGCCGTCTCGCCGTCCGAACCTGCCTGACTCTCAGCTCTCCGGGGTGTCGGCCTCGGGTCGAACGCCCCGGAGACGGTTCGGGCAGGCGTCGAAATGCCCGTTGCTGCACTTGGCGGTGTTGCAGTAGCCGCAGCGCTCCATCTCGGCGGGCAGATCGCCGACGATGTGCTTGCGCAGGAAGTTCTTGAACCAGCCCATTTGCGCCTCGCCCGATGTGGGTTGTTTGTAATCATACCAACTAACAGAAAAGCCTTCCAGGAAAACGGCATTGCCGTTTTTGGAAGGCTTTTCTGTTAGCGTTGCGGCATTGGCCGCCAGCCTATCGGGATGGGGCGCGATGGGCGAGGAAGGGCTTGAGCGCACCGCTCGCCAGGGCTTCCCGCGCCGACGCGTCGCCGAGGCGGAGCAGCATGTCGCGGGCGGCGGGGCTTGCGATGTCGATGCCGAGGGTATTCCAGGCGTCGGGCGGGTTGGGGTGGTCGATGCGCAGGTAGCGCGGCCCGAGGCTCTCCGCCATCATCGTTGCGGTCAGCTGTTGCTGCGCCGCCATCATCGTGTAGAGCAGGCGATTGTTCAGGCCCCAGCCGATGGTGCCGGTGTCGGTCGGGGTGTCGGCGGGCAGGGCGTAAGCGGCGGAAGTGGTGCCGACGCTCAACACCGAAATCGCCGCACGGGGTACGTGCGCGCGATGCTCCGCCTCGTGCAGCGCGATCACGTCGGGTGCATTGGCGAACACGCCGCTGTCGACGAACAGGTCCGCGCCGATGCGTGCGAGGGGGAAAAACAGCGGTGCGGCCGAGGTGGCGAGCGCGACATCGACGGCGCGCACGTCGGCGTCCGTGGTCCGGAACAGTTTCGCTCCTCCCTCGGTCGCCGCGATCGCCGGGATCACGACGGCGTGGCGGGCGTCGCGCAGCGTGGCGTCGCCGAGGAATTCGCGCACCAGCGTGCGCAGCGGTTCGGCGCGGTGGCGAGGTTTGGCGAGCCCCTTGCCGAGTTCGCGCAGGCGCTGCACCGAGCGTTTCGGCACCTCGCGGGCGGAGAAGATCTCCTTGCCCCGGGCGGCGAAGGTCTCGACCAGCCGTGCCATCGGCACTTCGTAGGCGAGGGCGAGCGCGAGGATGCCGCCGATCGAGGTGCCTGCGATCAAATCGAAGCGTCGCCCGAGCGGCTCGCCGGTTTCGGCTTCGAGCGCGGCGAGGACGCGCGCGGTGTAGAGGCCGAGGTAGCCGCCGCCGCTCAGGCAGAGAATCTGGAATTTCGGCGTCGCGTCGGCCACCGGCTCAACGCCCCAGCAGGGCGAGCTTGACGCCGAGGGCGACGAGCACGGTGCCGAGGCCGCGGTCGAGCCAGCGGCTTGCCCCCGCGTGCCGCCGGAGGCCGCCCGCGAGGCGGTCGCCCAGGAGGACCAGGGGCGGCTCGACGATCGCGGCAGTGACGATGATCAGGACGCCGTGCAGTGCGAGTTGCAGCCACACCGGACCCGCACCGTCGACGACGAACTGGGGCAGGAAGGCGAGGAAGAAGATCGCGGTCTTCGGGTTGAGGAGGTCGGTGAGCATGCCCTGGCGGAAGATCCTCCATGACGAAAGCCGCTTGACCTCCGGTCCGGCGGAGAGGCTCCCCGCGCCCTTGAGCGCTTGCCAGCCCATCCATACCAGATACGCCGCGCCCGCCCACTTCACCATCGCGAACGCGGTGGCGGAGGCGGCGAGGATTGCCGAAAGGCCGAGGGCGGCGAAGGCGACATGGCCGAGCGCGCCGGTCCAGACGCCCACCATCGCGGCGGTCCCGGCGCGGCGGCCGCCCTTGATCGTGTGCGCCATGATCAGCGCGAGGTCGGGCCCGGGTGCGACGTTGAGCGCCAGCGAGGCGAGGGCGAAGGTCGTCCAGTGGGTGAGGTCATAGCTCAGCATGGTTCCGGCATAGCATCTGGCGCTGCGTTTGTCTTGATGCAATCCGAGTGTGCATTGGCGAAGCTGATAAAGGGCGATAAGTATTTTGGATACAACCGGACAGCGAAGGGCAACGAGTCGGGATGATTTTTCTTACTGAGGCATCAATCCTATTGATGCCGATTGCCGCGCGCGGGGCGAAATCACCCGGGAAACCCCGCTCCACCCCTGCGGAACCGCGCAAAAATGCTCGTTTCTTCATCAACACTTGGCGGCCCCTCTGCGATCTGATTAAAATGTGCTCGCGTTTCGTGGGTCCAAATGAACAACAGGGAGTTTCACATGATGCCTTCACTGCGCAAAATGGCGTTGGCCGCCGTCGCGGCTTCGGTTCTCGGCGCCGTCTCGGCCCA
Organism: Rhodospirillum sp. UBA1311; assembly: GCA_002307145.1. Taxonomy (GTDB): domain Bacteria; phylum Pseudomonadota; class Alphaproteobacteria; order Rhodospirillales; family Rhodospirillaceae; genus Oleispirillum. Next base: position 53,134 of record DBTR01000051.1, read on the forward strand.
GGCCGAAACCTGGAACATGCCGACCCCGTATGCGGAGGCCGATTTCCACACCATCAACGTTCGCCTGTTCGCCAAGGACGTCGAGGAAGCCACCGGCGGCGATCTCAAGATCGTCGTTCATTCCGCCGGTTCCTTGGTGAAGCACCCGGAAATCAAAAACGCGATCCGCAGCAACCAGGTGCCGATCGGTGAATTCTTCCTCTCCCTGCTGACCAACGAAAACCCGGTCTTCGGAGTCGACTCCCTGCCGTTCCTCGCCACCGACTACGACCAGGCCGCCAAGCTCTGGCAGGCCTCGCGCCCGGTGGTCGAGAAGCTGCTCGAAAAGCAGCGGATCAAGGTGCTGTATTCGGTCGCGTGGCCGCCGCAGGGCTTCTACACCAAGTTCGACGCCACCGTGCCGGGCGACTTGAAGGGCCTGAAGCTGCGCGCCTACAACCCGATCCTGCAGAAGCTGGCGGTCGAGCTGGGCATGGTGCCGACCCAGGTCGAAGTGCCGGATATCCCGCAGGCGTTCGCCACCGGCCAGGTCGGCGCGATGATGACCTCGCCGTCCACCGGCTCGTCGTCGAAGGCGTGGGACTTCGTGAAGTACTATTATGACGTCCAGGCCTGGCTGCCGAAGAACGTGATCGCGGTCAACGTGAACGCATTCAACGCGCTGTCGCCGAAGAACCAGGCCGCGGTGCTGAAAGCCGCCGAAGCCGCCGAGAAGCGCGGCTGGGAGATGAGCAAGGCCGAAACCGCCGCCAAGACCAAGATCCTGGTCGACAACGGCATGGTCGTGCAGAAGCCCTCGCCGGAGTTGAAGGCCGCGTTCCAGGCCGCCGGCAAGGTGATCGTTGCGGACTGGGCGAAGCAGGGCGGCGCCGACGCCAAGGCGATCCTCGACGCATACAACAAATAAGACGCCCATGGTTGAAGGGAGCCGGCGCCCGCGTCGGCTCCCATTCGTTTGTCGAATGTGATGGGCCCGCCGGCCGTGCCGGAGCCGGGCCGGAAAGGCGATGATGCGGAAAGCTCTCGACTGTCTCTATACCGCCAGCGGCGTCGCCGCGGCGTTTTTCCTGGTGGCGATCTTCGTCATCGTGCTGGCGCAGGTGGGGGCCAACTCCATCGACTACGTGATCAGCATGTTCGCCGGACGCCCGCTGGGTCTGGTGGTGCCGTCCTACGCCGAAATCGCGGGCTTCTTCCTTGCGGCGGCGTCGTTCCTGGCGCTCCCCTATGCGATGCGTCATGGCTCGCACATCCGCGTCACCCTGGTGCTGATGACCCTGCCCGAGGCGGCGCGGCGCGTCGCGGCGGTACTGGTGTGCGCCGTCGGCGCGATGACCAGCGCCTACTTCGCCTACTACGCCTGGCAACTGGTGATCGAGAGCCACGAGTTCGGCGATCTCTCGCCCGGCCTGGTGGCCGTGCCGCTGTGGATTCCGCAGATGCCGATCGCGATCGGCGCGAGCATCCTCGCGATTTGTCTGGTGGATAGCGCAATCCGGTTCATCCAGGACGGCTCGGACGCCGCCTGCGATCTCGGCGCGGGGAGTGAGTGATCATGGACGGTTCGATTCTTCCCAGCGTCGTGCTTCTGGGTTTCATGTTTTTGCTGCTGGCGTGCGGCGTGTGGGTGGCTTTGTCGCTCCTGGGCGTCGGCCTGCTCGGGATGGTGCTGTTCACCAACTCGCCCGCCGGTCCGCTGCTCGCCACCGCGATCTGGGGGTCTTCCAACCTCTGGTCTCTGGCGTCCCTGCCGATGTTCATCTGGATGGGCGAGATCCTGTTTCGCTCCAGGCTCTCGGATGACATGTTCGAGGGCCTGGTGCCGTGGATGACCCGACTGCCGGGTCGCCTGCTCCACGTCAACATCATCGGCTGCGGCATCTTCGCGGCGGTTTCCGGCTCGTCGGCGGCCACCGCCGCGACGATCGGCAAGATGTCGATCCCCGAACTCAAGCGGCGCGGCTATTCGGAGCGCGCGATCCTGGGCTCGCTCGCGGGATCGGCGACCCTCGGCCTGTTGATTCCGCCCTCGATCATCCTGATCGTCTACGGCATCGCCACCGACCAGTCGATCGCGCGGCTGTTCGTCGCGGGCGTGCTGCCGGGGATCATGCTGGTTGGGTTGTTCATGGGCTACGTGATCATCCGCGCGCTGATCAAGCCCGAGGAAATTCCGCCGCTCACCGAGACCTACACCTGGGGCGACCGGTTCAATAGCCTGAAGCGCCTCGGCCCGGTGGTCTGCCTGATCGGCGGCGTGATCGGCTCGATCTATTCGGGCATCGCCTCGCCGACCGACGCGGCGGCGGTGGGAGTGTTCCTCTCGTTGATCCTCGCGTGGCGCACCAACGACCTCACCCGCGCCACCTTCGTCGACGGGCTGATGAGCGCGACCCGCACCTCGTGCATGATCGCCTTCATCCTCGCGGGCGCGGCGTTCCTCACCATGGCGATGGGCTTCACCGGGATTCCGGCGGGTCTGGCGCGCTGGATCGCCTCCTACGACCTGTCGCCCTACGCGTTGCTCGCGGTGCTGACGGTGTTCTTCATCGTGATGGGCTGCTTCCTCGACGGGATCTCGGTGGTGGTGCTGACCACCGCAGTGATCCAGCCGATGATCACCGCCGCCGGGATCGACCCGATCTGGTTCGGCATCTTCATCGTCCTCGTCGTCGAGATGGCGCAGATCACGCCGCCGGTGGGCTTCAACCTCTTCGTCCTCCAGGGGCTGAGTTCGCGCGACATTCTCTTCATCGCGAAGGCGGCGGTGCCGTTCTTCCTGATTCTCATCCTCGCGGTTGCGATCATCACCGTCTTCCCGGGGATCGTCACCTATATGCCCAACCACATGTAGTCTTGCGTGGCGTTGACGCACGCACGACATCGGGCGTATCAAAACTGATCCGGTCCCGTCGCCTCCAGGGCGGCGGGAATCGCCTTTTTGTCTCCAATCCAAGGGGCCGATCGCCATGCCTGCTTATCGTTCTCGGACTTCCACCCACGGCCGCAACATGG
>DBTR01000051.1:56405-56663 GCA_002307145.1 Rhodospirillum sp. UBA1311
GCCGCAACATGGCCGGCGCGCGCGGGCTCTGGCGTGCCACTGGCATGAAGGACGCCGATTTCGGCAAGCCGATCATCGCGATCGCCAATTCGTTCACCCAGTTCGTACCCGGCCACGTCCACTTGAAGGACCTCGGCCAGATGGTCGCCCGCGAGATCGAGGCTGCGGGCGGCGTCGCCAAGGAATTCAATACCATCGCGGTGGACGATGGCATCGCCATGGGTCACGGCGGGATGCTCTATTCGCTGCCCTCGCGCG
>DBTR01000051.1:57022-57253 GCA_002307145.1 Rhodospirillum sp. UBA1311
TGCTGATGGCCGCGATGCGCCTCAATATCCCGGCGGTGTTCGTTTCGGGCGGGCCGATGGAAGCCGGCAAGGTCACGATCAAGGGCAAGACCCAGTCGGTCGATTTGATCGACGCGATGATCAAGGCTGCCGACGACAGCATGACCGACGACGAGGTGGCGGAATACGAACGCCATTCCTGTCCGACCTGCGGCTCGTGCTCGGGGATGTTCACCGCCAACTCGATGAACT
>DBTR01000051.1:57514-57734 GCA_002307145.1 Rhodospirillum sp. UBA1311
TCGATGAACTGCCTGACCGAGGCCCTCGGCCTTTCGCTGCCGGGCAACGGCACGGTGGTCGCGACCCATGCCGATCGCAAGGAGCTGTTCCTCGCCGCCGGGCGCACCATCGTCGATCTCTGCCGCCGCTGGTACGAGCAGGACGACGCCTCGGTGCTGCCGCGCTCGATCGCGAGCTTCAAGGCGTTCGAGAACGCGATGACGCTCGACATCGCCATGG
>DBTR01000051.1:58081-69913 GCA_002307145.1 Rhodospirillum sp. UBA1311
GGCTGTCGCGCCGCGTGCCCTGCCTCTGCAAGGTCGCGCCGAACATCGCCAACGTCCATGTCGAGGACGTCCATCGCGCGGGCGGGATCATGGGTATCCTCGGCGAACTCGAACGCGGCGGCCTGATCAATCCCGAATGTCCGACCGTCCATGCCCCGACCCTGGGCGATGCCCTGACGCGCTGGGACATCAAGCGCACCGACGACGAGACCGTTTCCGAGTTCTATCGCGCCGCGCCGGGCGGCGTGCGCACGACCGAGGCGTTCAGCCAGGCGAAGCGCTGGGATGCGCTCGATGCCGACCGCGACGCCGGGGTGATCCGCAACGTTGCCCACGCGTTCTCGAAGGACGGTGGTCTCGCTGTGCTGTTCGGTAACCTCGCCGAGGAAGGCGCGATCGTGAAAACCGCGGGCGTCGATGCCTCGGTGCTGACCTTCTCCGGCCCGGCGGTGATCTGCGACAGCCAGGAGGAGGCGGTCGACAAGATCCTCGGCGGCAAGGTCAAGCCGGGCGACGTGGTGATCGTCCGCTACGAAGGCCCGAAGGGCGGCCCGGGGATGCAGGAAATGCTCTACCCGACCAGCTATCTCAAGAGCCGTGGTCTTGGCAAGGTCTGCGCCCTGGTCACCGACGGGCGGTTCTCCGGCGGGTCGTCGGGCCTCTGCATCGGCCACGCCTCGCCGGAAGCGGCGGAAGGCGGGGTGATCGGCCTGATCCAGGCCGGCGACATCATCGACATCGACATTCCCAATCGCACGATGGCGGTACGCCTCACCGAGGCCCAGATCGAAGCCCGACGCGCGGCGGAAAAGCTGAAAGGCCCGATGGCCTGGAAACCGGCGGGCCGCGAACGGGCGGTTTCCCAGGCCTTGAAAGCCTACGCAGCGATGGCCTCCAACGCGTCCAAGGGCGCGGTTCGGGTGGTCCCCGAATAAGCCGGTTTGATGTTAAGAACCCCGCAGAAATGCGGGGTTCTTTGCGATTATACTGGCCGCACGCCACGTGTTCCCTTTCCGTGCCCCGAAAGTCGTTTCCAATGCCGATAAGTGCGCTCACCCGAGGGGTGATGCTGGTCGTCTCGACCGTTCTCGTGATCCTCGGCGCCCTCACCGGCGCGGTCTGGCTCAAGGTCGCGGCGGGCGCGCTGGGCGCGGTCTACGTTCTCCTGGTGTTCTTCAAGGTGCGTTGGTCGCGGCGAGCCTTCGTCGTCGTCGCGATCTGCCTGAGCGCGGCGGCGTTGATCTGGCGGCGGGATGGCTGGGCGCTGGTGGAGCAGGCGTTCGTCTCCGCCGGGTTCATCCTCGCGTTCTTCGTCGCGCTGTCGACGCTGCGGACCGCGGCGGGGTCCTCCGCCTCGATCCGCCAGTGCGGCCTCTACCTTGCCACCCGCACTCCAGCGAAGCGCTATCTCGCCCTTGCCATGGGCGGCCACCTGTTCTCGCTGGTGCTCAACTACGGCTCGATTTCGTTGCTTGGCACCATCGTCGAGCAGGCCGAGACCGGCCCCGACGGCAAGTTCCTCAACGTCGTGCGGTTGCGGCGGATGCTGCTTGCGATCCAGCGCGGCTTCGCCACCACGCTCTGCTGGTCGCCGCTGTCGTTCTCGATGGCGGTCGGCTCGACCCTGGTGCCGGGCGGCAGCTGGGGCGCGACGGCGGGTTACGGCATGGTCACCGCGTTCCTCGCGACGCTGCTCGGCTGGGGCCTCGACGTCGCATTCAAGCCGCCGCGTCCGCCGAATGCGCCGCCGCCGCCCGAACCGGTGGGCTCGTTGCTGTCGCTCAGGCCCTTGGTGCTGCTGCTGATTGCGATCGTCCTGGGTACGGCGGCGTTTTGCACCGCTACCGGGCTGCCGGTGATCGTCGCGGTGACGGCGGTGGTGCCTTCGGTCAGCGTCGCGTGGATGGCGGTCCAGGTCGCCTCGCCGCAGCCCGGTGCGCCGCGCCCGGCGGCGGCGTCGGTGGCGACCGAGGTCGGGCGCCGCTGCGGCGACTTCCTTGCCCGTGAAGTCGATTCCTATCGCGGCGAGATGGTTCTGCTCTACATGGCCGGGTTCATCGGCAAGCTCGGCGCGGGCCTCGCCGAGCCGCTGGTCAGCGCCCACCTGTTCGATCTCTCGGCGATTCCACCCTGGGGCGTCCTGGCGATCCTGGTGTGCGGCATGCCCCTGCTCGGTCAGGCCGGGATGCACCCGATCCTCGCCGCGTCGCTGCTGGTGCCGCTGCTGCCCTCGCCCGAGGCGCTCGGCATCGCGCCCGGCCTGGTGATGCTGGCGATGGCGTTCGGCTGGTCGATCTCGGCGGTCTCTTCGCCGTTCACCGCCACGGTGCTGCTGATCGGCGTGTTCGGCAGGGTTTCGGCCCTCACCGTCGGCCTCAGATGGAACGGCCTTTACATCCTCGCCGCGTGTGTTTTCGGCGTGGCGTGGCTGGTGCTTCTCACGGCGGTGACGGGGTAGGCGATGCGCGGATTTCTGTTGGTGTTGGCGGTGGCCGTGTGTGCTGCTCCGGCGCGGGCGGAAACCCGCGAGATCGCGCTGCCGACCCGCGACGGTCTCGCCCTACGGGCGGTGCTGGTCAAGCCCGACGGCCCCGGGCCGTTCCCCGCGATCGTCGCGCTGCACGGCTGCGGCGGGCTCTGGAACAAGACCAACGGCAAGATGCTGATGCGCGAAACCGCCTGGGCGAAGCGCTGGACCGACGCGGGCTATGCCGCGATCTTCCCCGACAGCTTCACCGCGAGGGGCGAGACCAGCGTCTGCAGCCAGGTCGAGCGGCCGATCCTGCCGCAGCGCGAGCGGGTGCGCGACGCCTACGACGCGCTCGCCTGGCTCCAGGCGCAGAGCTTCGTCAAGCCCGACCGGATCGCGGTGTTCGGCTGGTCGCACGGCGGCATGACCACGCTCTGGAGCATCGCGTCGGCCAGTCCTGGCCGTCCCGAGGGCCTCGCCCACGACTTCGTTGGCGCGGTGGCGTTCTATCCCGGGTGCGTCGACGTCGGCAAAACCCCGTTCACAGCCCAAGCGCCGCTCCTGATCGAGATCGGCGCGGAAGATACCTGGACCCTGCCGAAGGCCTGCCAATCGCTGGTCGCGGCGGCGAAGGCGCGCGGCGGCGCGGAGATCGCCATCGACGTCTATCCCGAGGCGGTCCACGGCTTCGACCAGCCGACCGGCAGCGTCCACCCCTTCGTCACCCGGAATTCGATCTACAAGACCGGCGAAAAGACGGTTATGGTCGGCGCGAACCCGGCGGCGCGAGAAGCCGCGATCCCCCGGGCGATGGCGTGGCTGAAGGGTGTTCTCGACCGATGAACGACTACCGGTTTTTCGCGGCATGCCTGCGCTTCGTTGCGCGACGCACCGACGCGGCCACGCCCGAGTTGGCGGCGCTGATGGCCGATCTGGAGGCGATCGCGGCGGGCGTCGAGGCGGAGGGCGCGGTGATCGTCGCGCGGGACCGGCTCAAGGGGGCGGCACGGGCGCTTGCGGGCGTCGCGGCGATGTTGCAGCAACAAATTTTGCCCGAGGCGGTGGCTGCGGGCGACGCGGGAGCGGAGCGCCGCGTCCGCTGGATGATCGATGCGGCGATGACCGGCATGGCGGGGCTTTCCGCCCATGGCGAATCCGCCGATGCCGGAGACTACCGTAAGCCTCTGCCGCCCGCGCCGTGATTTGCACGCCGGGCGGATTCCGGGTATGAGCGGAGAAGCGATGCAGGGGCAGGGGGGTGCGGTGATCGGTTTGCGGGTTCTCGGGGTGTGCGCCGCGCTTGCGTGCGCGGGCCTGTCCGCGCCTGCGTTGGCGCAGGGCGAAGGCAAGGTCTCGACCGACACTCTCAATGCGCTGCTCTGGGTGCAGTCGAGCGCCGAATACAAGGCCGCCTGCCTCGGAACCTACGCCGCCGCGCGCGCCGCCCTCGACCGCGCCCTCGACAATCCGGATCTGAGCGCCGCCCTCGAACAGGAGGCGCACCCGCGCGGCAAGCCGCCCGCCGTGGTCCTGGACCTCGACGATACGGTATTCGACAACAGCCCGTACTTCGCCTGGCTGCTCAAAAGCGGCCAGGAGTACAGCGCGCAGAGCTTCGGCGACTATGTCGAGGAGCGGGGCGCGGAGCCGGTGCCCGGCGCAATTTCCTACATCCGCTACGCCCAGTCCAAGGGCGTCGCGGTATTCTTCGTTTCCAATCGCAGCGTCAAGCTGGAGGAGGCCACCCGCGACGCGCTGAAGGCCTTCGGCGTCGCCCTCGATGCCAACGGTGAGGACAGCGTGCTGCTCAAGCGCGAGCGTCGCGACTGGGGGATGCTGAAGGGCAGCCGCCGCGCGTTCATCGCCGAGCGGTATCGGATCGTCCAGATCGTCGGAGACAACCTCGGCGACTTCGTCGACGACTTCGGCGTGACCATCGCGCTACGCGCCCAGGAAGCTCTCAACCAGACGAACTATTGGGGCGAAAAATGGATGATGCTGCCCAATCCGGTTTATGGAAGCTGGGAAAACGCAGCCTACGAATACAATATCAAGCTCGACGAGGACGAGCGCCACGCGGAAAAACTGCGGGCTTTGAGCCCCTGGAAGTGAGGATCGATGCCCAACCGTCGTGATGCCGCTACCCGCAAGATTTTTCCGGGGGTGGTGCGGCGCGCGGTGCACGACTTCAACCAGCCGCTCCAGGCGCTCCGGATGATGATCGAATTGCCCGGCGTGGTCGCCGACGACGGCCGCGCCATTCCGCGAAAGCTTGGCCTTGCCCTCGCCGAACTCGAAGCCCGCTTCGCGCAGATCCAGGCGCTCGCCCGCGTTCTCGACGGCGCGGCGGAAGATGAACCGCCGCGCATGATCCCGTTCTCCGACGTGGTCGCGATGGCGCGGCGGCTGCGGCCCGAGCTTTGGAGCGGCGACGTGCGCGTCGTCGCCGTCCATGCCGCGTGCCCGGTCTGCCTGCCGCTGCGTGCCGCCGGATGGTGCCTGAACGCTCTGGTCGCCAACGCGCGGGCGGCGCGACCACGCTCCCGCATCGTCGTCGGGCCGCGCGAGGGCGGGCGGCGGATCATCGTCGCCGACGACGGCGACGGCATGAACCGCGTGCGGCTCGCCCAACTGCGCAAGGCGCTTGTGGGCGGCGATGCGGCGATCCTCGGCGCAGGTCTGGCGTTGGCGTCGGCGCTGGTGGCGCGCTGGGGCGGCGTCTGGCGGGTCGACGCAGTGGATGGCGGCGGCTCATGCGTGGGATTTTCCACGGCATCGGGAGCTGCCTAGAAAAAAGACAAGCGTCGGCTTGCGGATTCGCGTTATTCTTTTCGGAAATCCACCGGTTACCACTGAGGACCGTCTTCGTGGGATTGAAAGATCTCCTCTCCGGCGCCCGCGCCAAGCCCGTGAGCCCGTCCGCGCCGCGTACGGCGCCTCCGTCGCCATACGCACGCCCGGTGCAGCCGGAAGGCTTCGTCCCCGGTACGTGGCCGGTCGAGCGCCTCGACGTGCTGGAGGAGGTCTGGGGCAAGGGATGTCTCCAGCCCGGCGCGCACGAAGACATCACCGGCCTGATGAACGTCTGCGCGCTCTCGTCCGCGAAGACCATGCTCGACATCGGCGCGGGCATCGGCGGGGCCTCCCGTGCGATGGTCAACAAGTTCGGCGTCTGGCTGGTCGGTCTCGATCGCGACGAGACCCTGGTCGCCGAGGCCAACCGCCGCTCGCTGATCGAAGACCTCGACAAGAAGGCGGTGTTCTATGCTTCCGACTTCGAAACCCTGGCGCTCAAGCCTTCGGGCTACGACGCGATCCTCTGCCGCTACGCGCTTTCCTCGGTGGCGAACAAGGAAGGGGTCTACGACCAGTTCGTCGAGGGCCTGAAGCCCTCCGCCCATCTCGTGATCGTCGACTTCGTCGTCGGCGAAGCGCAGGGCAACGAAGCCCTGCTGAAGCGCTTGTGGGAGTGCGAGGTGCCGAAGCTCCAGCCCGCGCGCGCAGGAGCGATCGCGGCGGCGCTGAAAAAACGTAACTTCCTGATTCACGTGGCGAAGGACATCACCGACGAAGTGATGCCGCGAATCGTCGCCGGATGGGCGCGTTTTGGCCAGAGCTTGAAGCCCGGCGTGACGCCGAGGCTGACCGCCGAAATCATTCTCCATGAAGCGGCGAAATGGGAGGCGCGGGTCGCGGCCCTGCAATCCGGCGCGATCCGGGTGTATCGCTTCCACGCCACCAACTCGGCCGAGCAGAAAAAAGGCCGGGTTTCGACTTTGAGCGATTGGAAGTATTGACAGTCCGGTGGGGGCTGCGTAAGGTGCGCCCCTCAAACGGGACGCCCTAAAACCTGGAAGTGGCTATCATGAAGGTTCGTAACTCTTTGAAATCCGCGAAAGCGCGGGACAAGAATTGCCGCGTGGTGCGTCGCAAAGGTCGTATCTACGTGATCAATAAGACCAATCCGCGCTTCAAGGCGCGCCAGGGCTGATATCGCCCCGCGCAAAGAATTAAAGGCGGCCTCCGGGCCGCCTTTTTAATTTTCGGGCGGCGCGAGCGCCGCCGGTTCCACCGGACGTCGAGGCCACGTCCTCGCCCTTTGAAAAAGGTTCAAGCCCGGGACGGCCCGGCGATTTTCATCTTGGGAGATCGCCATGCCTTGGGTTTTTCTCGTCATCGCCGGGTTTCTCGAAGTCGGCTGGGCCTACGCGATGAAGCGCTCGGACGGCTTCAGCCTGCCGCTGCCGACGCTTGCGACGCTGGCCCTGATGTTCGGGAGCTTCGGCCTCCTTTCGCTCGCGATGCGGTCGCTGCCGCTCGGCACCGCCTACACGATCTGGACCGGCATCGGCGCGGTCGGCGCGTTCGTCGTCGGGATCGCGGTCCTCGGCGAGCCGGTCTCGCCGTTGCGCGGTCTCGCGGCCCTGATGATCGTCGGCGGGCTGGTGTTGATGAAGCTCTCTACCCCGGCTTGACCGCAGCGCGGCGCGCAAAAGGAAAGGCGGCCCGGGTGGGCCGCCTTTTCGATGCGGGAGTCGCGGCTTGCGCCGTGGACGTTAGACGTCCTCGACGAACGCGATGCGGAGCGAGTTGGTGGTGCCCGGCCTGCCGAACGGTACGCCCGCGGTGACTACGAGGCGTTCGCCCGCGTCGGCGATGCCGTCGCGGATCGCGACGTGGGAGGCGCGCAGCACCGCTTCGGTGAAGCTGGTGATGCCGCTGTCGATCACCGCATGCACGCCCCAGACGATGCTCAGGCGTCGTGCGACGTCGAGGTTGGGGGTGAGGCAGAGGATCGGCACCATCGGCCGCTCGCGCGCCGCACGCAGCGTCGTCGAGCCCGAATGGGTAAAGGTTGCGATGGCCTTGGCGTTCAAGGTCTGGGCAACCTGCCGCGCCGCCGCGCTGATCGCGTCGGCCGAGGTGGCTTCCGGCGAGCGGTGCGAGGCTTCGATCAACACGGCGTACTGCGGGTCGGCTTCCACCGCCGCGATGATCCGGTCCATCATCTCGACGGCTTCCACCGGGTATGCGCCCGAGGCGGTTTCCGCCGAGAGCATCACCGCATCCGCACCGTCGTAGATTGCGGTGGCGACGTCGGAGGCTTCGGCCCGGGTCGGAGCCGGGGCGGTGATCATGCTTTCGAGCATCTGGGTGGCGACGATCACCGGCTTGCCCGCCTCGCGGCAGGCGGCGATGATCCGCTTTTGCGCCATCGGCACCCGTTCGGGCGGGATTTCGACGCCCAAGTCGCCGCGCGCCACCATGATGCCGTCGGCGAGTTCGATGATGCCGTCCAGGTGTTCGAGCGCCGAGGGCTTTTCGAGCTTGGCGACGATCCCCGCCTGGCCGTCGACGAGCTTGCGGATTTCCGAGATGTCGTCGGGGCGCTGGACGAACGACAACGCCACCCAGTCGACCCCGATGTCGAGGGCGAAGGCGAGGTCGGCGCGGTCCTTCTTGGTCAAGGGCGAGATGTCGAGGGTGACGCCCGGAACGTTGACGCCCTTGCGGTCGGAGAGCGTGCCGGCGGTGACCACTTCGGTCTCGGCGTATTCGGGGGTGGCGTGGACGACCTTGAGGCGGATGCGGCCGTCGTCGAGGAGAAGGTCGGTACCCGGCACCAGCGCCGCGAAGATCTCGGGGTGGGGGAGCCGCACCCGTTCGGTGCTACCGGGTGCGTCCATCAGATCGAGGCGGAACGACTGTCCGGCGGAGAGGTTGACCTTGCCGTTGGGGAAGGTTCCGACCCGGAGCTTCGGCCCCTGGAGATCGGCGAGGATCCCGATCGGTCTCTTCAGCCGCCTGGCGAGGCTGCGGATGATGTCCAAACGCGCGCGGTGGTCGTCTTGGGTGCCATGGCTGAAGTTCAGCCGGAAAACATCCGCACCCGCGCGGAACAAAGTCTCGATGGCCTCTTCAGTCGAGGAGGCCGGACCGAGTGTCGCAAGGATCTTTGCGTTTCTAAAGCGTCTCATGCCCATCCAGTTAAGCACGCCGACAACAATTTAAAGGCTTGGCCGGAGACAGATTTTTGACACTGGCGTAGCCGTGATCGGCGCAGGGTTCAGATCGTCTTGTTTGCAGCACGCTCGATTGCATATTTTAGCGATTTTAACAGTTCGCGCCCGATCTCGCCACCGTCGCCAGCGACCCGGTCCCGGATCACCGCGCGCATCGCGTCGGTGTGCGCCTTGACCACCGAGAGCGTGCCGTCGTCTTCGGGACAGCCGGGCAAGGTGGCTTCGTAAAGCGACTTGGCGAACACCGTGATCAGCGGATAGCCGAAGGTGCCGCCCTGGCCGCGCAGTTCGTGCGCGACCATGTTCATTTCCTGGAAGTGGTTGCGCCGGTTGGTCGGGTTGAGCAGCGCGGCTTCCGTTACCTTGGAGAGCTTGGTCAGGTAGTTCTTCGCCCAGTCGGCGAAATCCATCGACTGGCGCTGGAGGGTGTTCTCCGCCTCGTCGAGAAGGGCCTTCGGCAGTTCCAGCGGGCCCTTGACGCCCGAACCGCCGACCTTTTCGCGCAAGGTGTTGGGAAGCCGGAAGTACCAGACGTCGGACGGCGTCTTCGGCTTCACCACCTTGTCGGCGGAATAGACGATCGTGGCGTGGCTCTCGCCCGGGCGGCGGCGATTCTCGATGCCGCCCGGCACCGGGCCGTTGCGGCGGCGGCGATCGGGGCCGAAATAGGTCGAGCAGGTAACGAACTGGCGCGGCTGGTCGATCACCTTCATCACCCGGTCGAGCACCGCCTGGGCGGAGAATGGCTTGGCGACGAATTCGGTGACGCCCAAGTCGCGCGCCGCCTCCACGTATTCCTTGTCCGCCGCGCCCGAGATCATGATGAACGGCATGAAGCGGTTGGCGGATTCTTTTTGCATCCGCACCCAGCGCAGCAACAGGAGGCCGTTGATCGGCGACATCAACAGGTCGCAAAGGATCATGTCGACGTTCATCAGGCCCGCAGCCTGCCCCTGGGTCTTTCCGGCGATCTGGAGAAACTCGATCGCCTCCTGGCCGTTGCGTGCGGTCGCGACCCAGCCGAAGCCCAATTGCTTCAAGACGCTTTCGAGGATGTCGCGGATATAGAGATTGTCCTCGACGAGGAGGATCGACAAACGTTCTAGGCTGATACTCACGGCGATTTTCGACCCCGGAAGGAAGCATGGGCTGGTGAAGCCGGACCGCCGAACACTATAGGGGACGGTTTGCGGGTTGAGAAGAGCGAACGGTCCCGCTAATCTCCCCATCTCGCCGTCCGCACGGGACGGCCCCCGATCCAGTCACCAAGGATGGTTTACCCCATGAGTACCGATGTGGGCGGCGTCGCAGCCGAGCAGTTGCAGTCCCTGATCATGCGCATCGAGCGCCTCGAAGAAGACAAGGCCAACATCGCGGCCGATATCCGCGAGGTTTACAGCGAGGCCAAGGGGCAGGGCTTCGACGTCAAGATCATGCGCCAGGTCATTCGCCTCAGGAAGATGGAGGAGAACGACTATAAGGAGCAGGAAGAGATTCTCGATCTCTATAAACGCGCCCTCGGCATGCAAGTCTAACTCTCGCCGCGTTCTTTTGCGCCGTGGGGGTGTCGAAGCGTTTGCGCGTAGCCCCGCTACGCGCTGCGCGCTTCTCCTGCCCACGCCGCAAAACTCCTGCGGCGAGGCGCTTTTCGCTTCCGGGAAAGCGGGGGCGGGGCCTCGGCAGGCGGGGGAGGTGATCTTATATAGCCAGCAGTCACGTCGTGCGCGGTTCCGCGCCGATCCGCCGTCATCAGCTTCATGAGGGGTTTCCATGTCCGCTTCCGCCACGCAGCCGTCGTCGTCGCTTCCGGCCTGGGATCTCGCCGATCTCTACCCCGGCGCGGAGAGCGCGGAGCTGAAGGCCGATCTCAAGCGGGTCGAGGGTCTGGCGGCCGAATTCTCGCGGGACTTCTCCGGCAAGATGGCGACGCTGGACGCCGCCGGTTTTGCCGAGGCGCTGCGCCAGTATGAGGAGATCAACGAGATCCTCGGCCGGATTCTGAGCTTCGCCCAACTCCGCCATGCCACCGCCGTGACCGATCCCGCCGTCGCCCGTTTCCAGCAGAACATCAACGAGAAGGCGACGGTGATCAGCCAGAAGACGCTGTTCTTCAGCCTCGAACTCAACCACGTCGACGATGCGCGCATCGCGCTCTGGCTCGAACATCCCGACACCCGGCGCTATAAGCCCTGGATCGACCACGTCCGCGCCTTCCGCCCCTACCAGCTTTCCGACGAGGCGGAAAATCTCCTGCATGAACGGGAGGTCGTCGGTCGCGCGGCGTGGAATCGCCTGTTCGACGAAACCCTCGCGGCGATGCGCTTCCCCTTCGACGGCGCCGAGCTGACCATGACCGAGGCGTTCGACAAGCTCTCCGACCCGGACCGCAAGGTGCGCGCCGACGCGGGCAAGGTGATCGCCCAGGTGCTGCGCGACAACTCGCGCAACACCGCGCTCGTCACCAACGTGCTGGCCAAGGACAAGCAGATCGACGACGACCGGCGCGGCTACAAGCGGCCGGTGTCGAGCCGCAACCTCGCCAACCAGGTCGAGGACGAAGTCGTCGACGCCCTGGTTGCGGCGGTGCAGGCGGCCTATCCGCGCCTGTCGCACCGCTATTACGCTCTGAAGGCGAAGTGGCTGGGGCTGGAAAAGCTCGCCCACACCGACCGCAACGCGCCGCTCCCCGGCGACGATGGCCGCCGCTATTCCTGGCCCGACGCCGTAGACCTGGTGCTGAACGCCTACAACGGCTTCTCGCCCAAGCTCGCCGAAACCGCCAAGCCGTTCTTCGAGAAGGCCTGGATCGACGTTCCGGTGCGTCCGGGCAAGGCCTCGGGCGCGTTCGCGCATCCCACCGTACCGAGCGCGCACCCCTACCTGATGCTCAACTACATGGGTCGCTCGCGCGACGTGATGACGCTCGCCCACGAGCTTGGCCACGGCTGCCACCAGCGCCTCGCCGCGGTGCAGGGCACGCTGCTCTCCGACACGCCGTTGACGCTGGCCGAGACCGCCTCGGTGTTCGGCGAAATGCTGACCTTCCGCGCGGTGCTCGACACCACGCCCGACAAGGCGGCGCGGAAGATCCTCCTTTCCAACAAGATCGAGGACATGCTCAACACCGTGGTGCGGCAGATCGCCTTCCACGAGTTCGAGGCACGGGTCCATGCCGAGCGCCGCGAGGGCGAGCTTTCGATCGAGCGCCTGGGCGAAATCTGGCTCGACGTTCAGCGCGAGAGCCTCGGCCCGGCATTCGACTTCGACGACGACTACCGGATCTTCTGGTCCTATATCCCGCACTTCATCCACGTGCCGTTCTACGTCTACGCCTATGCC
>DBTR01000051.1:70179-72832 GCA_002307145.1 Rhodospirillum sp. UBA1311
GGCGATTGCCTGGTGAACGCGCTCTACGGCGTCTACCAGTCGGGGCATCCGGGGTTCGCCGAGAAGTATCTCGACATGTTGCGCGCCGGGGGAACCAAGGGGCATCGCGAGTTGCTCGCGCCGTTTGGCCTCGATGCCGCCGATCCCCAGTTCTGGTCGATCGGCCTCAATGTGGTTTCCGGCCTGATCGACGAACTGGAGTCCCTCGAAGCCTGATAACAATGTGCGATTCCGCGCATTTTTGGGCTTAGGTTCTTGCGTCGAAGGGGGCGGATTGGTAGGAAGAATGAAGCCTCGGGGCCGCTCGGTCCCGAGCCCACTCTGCCTGCATCTGGGGTGAGCCGCCAACCGGTGTCCGGCCGCGGCGACGGCAGCGAAAAAGACGGCCGACGTAGGGAGCTAATTCATGAAAATCGCAATACCGAAGGAGCGACGGGCGCATGAAACCCGGGTCGCGGCTTCGCCTGACACGGTGAAGAAATTCGTCGGCCTGGGCTGCACCGTCCAGGTGGAAAAAGACGCGGGCCTCGCCGCGAGCTTCACCGACGACGCCTATGTCGCGGCGGGCGCGACCATCGCCAAAAACGCGGCGGCGGTCTACAAGGACGCCGACGTGGTGCTGAAGGTCCAGCGGCCGATGACCGCCGACGAAGGCACCGACGAAATCGCCCTGATCAAATCCGGCGCGACCCTGTTCTCGGTGTTGCAGGCGCTCACCAGCAAGGACTATTGCGAAAAGCTCGCCGCCGCCGGCGTCGACGCCTTCGCGATGGAGCTGATGCCGCGCATCTCGCGCGCGCAGAGCATGGACGTGCTCTCCTCCCAGTCCAACCTCGCGGGCTACAAGGCGGTGGTCGACGCCGCCTCCGAGTTCAACCGCGCCATGCCGATGATGATGACCGCCGCCGGAACCGTGCCGCCCGCTCGCGTGCTGGTGATGGGTGCGGGCGTCGCCGGTCTCCAGGCGATCGCGACCGCCAAGCGCCTGGGCGCCGTGGTCTATGCCTTCGACGTGCGCGCCGCGGCGAAGGAACAGGTCGAGTCCCTCGGCGGCAAGTTCGTCGTCGTCGACGAGGAAGCGGCGAAGAGCGCCGAAACCGCCGGCGGCTACGCCAAGGAAATGGGCGAGGACTACAAGAAGAAGCAGGCCCAGGCGACCGCCGACCAGGCGGCCAAGGCCGACATCATCATCTGCACCGCGCTGATCCCCGGGCGTCCCGCTCCGGTCCTGATCACCGAGGAGATGGTGAAGGGGATGAAGCCGGGTTCGATCATCGTCGACCTTGCTGTCGAGGCTGGCGGAAACTGCCCGCTCTCCGAATACGGCAAGATCGTCAAGAAGCACGGCGTCACCCTGATGGGTCATGCCAACGTGCCGGGCCGCGTCGCCTCCGACGCCTCGATGCTCTATGCCAAGAATATCTGGAACTTCGTGTCGACGATGATCGACAAGGAGACCAAGACCTTGAAGCCGAACCTGTCGGACGAGTTGGTCACGGGAACCCTGGTGAGCCGTGAAGGCAAGCTGGTGCATCCGTCCCTCGCCGCGGAAGGAGGGAAGTGATGGCTGCGGAAAACCTAGCGGAACAGGCCGGACGGGTTGCGGAAAAGGCGAACGAGCTTGCCGCCGTCGCACGCGCCCTGGCGGAACAGGCGGCGAATACGGTGACCGCGGTGGTCAACGGCGCGCCGGCCCCCGAAGCGACCCCCGGGCCGTTCTGGTACCTGTTCACGATCTTCGTGTTGGCGATCTTCGTCGGCTACTACGTGGTCTGGCGGGTTACCCCGGCGCTCCACTCGCCGTTGATGGCGGTGACCAACGCGATCTCGTCGGTGATTATCGTCGGCGCACTGATCGCCGCCGGACCGGCGCATTTCTCGGCTTCGCAGGTGATGGGCTTCTTCGCGGTGATCCTGGCTTCGGTCAACATCTTCGGCGGGTTCATCGTCACCCAGCGCATGCTGTCGATGTTCAAGAAGAAGAAGTAGGGGGAACCGGGACATGCATGCGGAAAGCCTCACCATGCTCGCGTACATTATCGCGGGCGTCTGTTTCATCATGGCGCTGAAGGGCCTGTCTTCGCCCGAATCGGCTCGCCAAGGCAACATCTTCGCGATCGCGGGCATGACCATCGCGATCGTCACCACCCTGGCTTCGCCGGTGGTGGTCAACTACCTCTGGATCGTCATCGGCATCGCCATCGGCGGTTCGATCGGTGCGTTCATCGCCAAGAAGATCAAGATGACGGCGCTGCCCCAGCTCGTCGCGGCCTTCCATAGCCTCGTCGGCTTGGCCGCGGTGTTCGTCGCGACCGCCGCTTATCTCTCGCCGGAATCCTACGGCATCGGCGTCTCGGGCCACATCCACACCGGCTCCCTGGTGGAAATGTCGCTCGGCCTCGCGGTCGGCGCGATCACCTTCTCCGGCTCGATCATCGCCTTCGGCAAGCTCCAGGGCCTGATCTCCGGCAAGCCGGTGACCTTCCCGATGCAGCACATGCTGAACCTCGCGCTCGGCATCCTGCTCGTGCTGCTGATCGTCGCCTTCGCGGCGAGCGAGAGCGGCGCGGCGTTCTTCCTGCTGATGGCGCTCGCATTCGCGCTCGGCTTCCTGCTGATCATTCCGATCGGCGGCGCCGACATGCCGGTGGTG
>DBTR01000101.1:0-28554 GCA_002307145.1 Rhodospirillum sp. UBA1311
CCGAGGCCCTGGGCGATCGAGATCGCGAGCGGCACGAAGGTCGCGGCGACGGCGGTGTTCGAGGTCATCTGGGTGAGCAGCATCGACACCAGGGCGAGGATCGCCATGATCACCAACGAGCTCATCCCGGCAAGGCCCTGCATCTGCGAGGCGACATAGGCCGACACACCGGACTTGTCCAACGCGGCGCCGAGCGCGAACCCGCCACCGAACAGGATGATCGCGTCCCACGGAATGCCCTTCGAGAACAGGCTGTTGTCGAGCAGCATCCGGCCCTTCTTGAAGTCCACCGGAATGATGAACGCAAGGAGCAGCGCAAGCATACCGATCGTCGAGTCGGACATCACCTTGTCGAGCGGGGTGAGCTTGCCGTTCAGGCTGACCGGCGGCAGCAGGCCGAGGATCTGCGGGCGCAGCACCCAGAACAGGGCGGTCGCGACGAACAGGATCGTGGTGTAGGTCTCGCCACGGCTCATCGGACCGAGCTTCTCCAGCTCCTCGTCGACGATCGCGCCGGCGGCGGTGAGGTCGAGCGCCTTGATCGGGAACATCACCGGCAGCAGCCACCAGCCGATCGCGATCAGGGCAATGCCGATCGGACCGCCAACCAGAATGAAGTTGGCGAACGGCACGGCGGTGCCGGTCATCTTCTCGACCTGCCCGGCCATCACGGCATTCGGCGGCGTGCCGATCAAGGTAGCCATGCCGCCCATCGAGGCGGCGAACGCGATGCCGAGCATCACGCAGATGCCGAAATTGATCGCGGCCTTCTTCTCGATCTCGGAGCGGCCCTCGCCCTCCTGCACCATCTTCACGATCGCCATGCCGATCGGCATCATCAAGGCGGCACAAGCGGTGTTCGACATCCAGGCGGAGAGGAAGCCGGTGGCGGCCATGAAGCCGAGGATCAACATCTTCGGGTTGGTGCCGCAGATCTTCAGCACCAACAGCGAGACGCGGCGATGCAGGTTCCAGGTTTCCATCGCGTACGCCAGCGCGAAGCCGCCGACGAACAGCCAGATCAGGTCCTGCGCGTAATTCGGCGCAACGTCTTTCGCCGACATGATACCGAGCGCCGGGAACAGCACCAACGGAACGAGCGCGGTCACCGAAATCGGAATCGCCTCAAGCATCCACCAGGTCGCCATCAGCATGGTCACGCCGATGGTCTTCCACGACGACGCCGTGATGCCTTCCGGCGGAGCGGTAAACAGGGTGTAGAGCAGGAACACCACACCCAGGAACAAACCAATGATTTCTTTCTTGCGGTCGCCGGTCATCCCGGCACTCGCCGAGGCTCCCGCGCTGGCTGAAGCAGCAGTCATAGTTTCCCCCAGAAAATTTGGACTGACGCGCTCCGCCCCGGGTCGATTCATCGGGACACTGCCGAGCTGCGCCTGGACCAGACGGTTACCAGAATGGCGAAAGATGGCAAATGGTTTTGCGCCACCTTTTCTCCATATTTTAAGGGAGGGGCGAGAGAATCCTGGAAAGTCGCCTCTATGCGTTGATTTATCGTAATTATTCTTAATTTTTGAGGAAGAGATGGGATTTGCCGAGAAAATCACGCATTATTTTATAAATGTTCTAGATGATATTTTATCATTTATTTTCAAATGATTAATATGACCATTAGACGGAATATCAAGATGCCTGATATTTTTATCTGGAATCGTTCCATTCATAATTTATGTCTTAAACACGTCCCTATTACGTCTTAATTATGTCTCATTCCGCGAGAGCGACGCGAAAACTCCTGTATTTGCCTTTTTTATGCCGCTTTCTGATAATTTTTATCAAGCCTATCGTCGGCACACAGGCTTCGGCCTCCCACCCTCCATCCGCACCTCCCCCGCCCATTCGAGGAGAGCCCCGCGTCTGCGACACTCGTGTAATTTGCCCCATTCGCCTTCCGGGGCACGGCGAAACGACAAAAAACCCCGCCGCCCGATGAGGGGCGGCGGGGCTGGCAGGAGCGGCGCGCGTCAGCGGCGCGCCGCGCCCGAACCGGGTCGGATCAGAGCTTCACGCCGAAGGCGATCGGCATGAAGATGTACATGCTGATCAGCGTGATCACGATACCGATGAGGTTCAAGGTCATACCCGACTTGAACATGTCCGGAACGCGGATCAGGCCGGAACCGAACACGATCGCGTTCGGCGGCGTCGCCACCGGCAGCGAGAACGCGAGCGAGGCGCCGAGCGCCACCGGGATCGCGGTGGAGAGCGGGTGCGCACCGACGCCCTGGGCAACCGAGATCGCGAGCGGCACGAAGGTCGCGGCGACGGCGGTGTTCGAGGTCATCTGGGTGAGCAGCATCGCCACCAGGGAGAGCACGCCCATGATCAGGATCGGCGACATGCCGGCGAGGCCCTTCATCTGCGCGGCGACGTAAGCCGACACGCCCGACTTGTCGAGACCGGCGCCGAGCGCGAACCCGCCACCGAACAGGATGATCGCATCCCACGGAATGCCCTGCGAGAACAGGGTGTTGTCCAGCATCATCCGGCCCTTCTTGAAGTCGACCGGGATGATGAAGCAGAGCAGCAGGGCGAGCATGCCGACGGTGGAGTCGGACATGATCTTGTCGAGCGAGGTCGCCTTGCCACCGAAGTTGACCGGCGGCAAAGCGCTCAGGATCTGCGGACGCAGGATCCAGAACAGGGCGGTGAAGACGAACAGCGCGAAGGTGAGCTTCTCGCCGCGGCTCATCGGGCCGAGCTTTTCGAGCTCTTCGTCGACGATCGCGCCAGCCTTCGAGAGGTCAAGCGCCTTCACCGGGAACATCACCGGCAGCAGCCACCAGCAAACCGCGAGCAGAATGACCGAAATCGGCGTGCCGACGATCATGAAGTTCGCGAACGGGACGCCCTGGCCGGTCATCTTTTCGACCTGGCCGGCCATCACCGCGTTCGGCGGCGTGCCGATCAGGGTGGCCATGCCACCGATCGAGGCGGAGAACGCGATGCCGAGCATCACGCAGATGCCGAAGTTGATCGCAGCCCTCTTCTCGATTTCCGAACGGCCTTCGCCTTCCTGCACCATCTTCACGATCGCCATGCCGATCGGCATCATCAAGGCGGCGCAAGCGGTGTTCGACATCCAGGCGGAGAGGAACGCGGTCGAGACCAGGAAGCCGAGCAGCAGCATCTTCGGATTGGTGCCGCAGATCTTCAGCACCAGCAGCGAAACGCGGCGGTGCAGGTTCCAGGTTTCCATCGCGTAGGCGAGCGCGAAGCCGCCGACGAACAGCCAGATCAGGTCCTGCGCGTAGTTCGGCGCGACGGTCTTGGCGTCCATGATCCCGAGGACCGGGAACAGCACCAGCGGAACGAGCGCGGTGACCGCGATCGGAAGCGCTTCAAGCATCCACCAAATCGCCATCAGCATGGTCACGCCGATGGTCGTCCAGGACGAAGCGGTCAGGCCTTGCGGCGGCGAGGTGAACAGGGTGTACAGCAGAACCGCTATACCGAGGAACAGGCCAACAATTTCTTTCTTCCGGTCGCCGGTCATCCCGGCATCCGCCGAGACGCCCGCGCTAGACGAAGCAGCAGTCATGGTTTCCCCCAACAAAAAAATTGGTCCGACGCGCCTCGCCCACGAGCCATTTCTCGGGACACTGCCAAGCCGCGTCTGATGAGACGGATTACCAGAAACCCAAAAGTTGGCAAGTGGATTTCCGCCCTCATATTTCCACTTTTAAAGATGAGGCCTCGGAACCCTTACAAACTCGCATCCTATACGATTGAGAAAAATGGGGTTTTTGAGCGTCAAGCCGAGAAAAAGATATTTTCCGGGCTGATTTCATATCACATTTGAATTTTAGCCTGATTTTTTATGCATTATTTTCAACATGTTACATTGTGCAGCGCTGGCGGTTTCGGCGTTTGGTATTGCTGTTTCGAACGATTCCAGAGAAAAGTTGTGTTAAAATAACGGCGTAATTGTGTTCTTCCTGACAGATTCAAGAGCTATTGCACTCGTTTTAGGTTTATGGCCGTTTTTTCGCCTCATACATGCCGTCGCTCCGCCACAAATTCACCGGCGGGAGAAGCCCGTACAATGACGTCGCGAAACACGCATGGCGAATTGACGGCGCTTGCCCCGATGGTGTGGCGAATGCCATCGCTACGCGGCATCTTCGCGGCACCGATGAAACCTCTGATGTGGACGCAAGCCGACAAAAAACCCCGCCGCCCGATGAGGGGCGGCGGGGCTGGCGGGAGCGGCGCGCGTCAGCGGCGCGCCGCGCCCGAACCGGGTCGGATCAGAGCTTCACGCCGAAGGCGATCGGCATGAAGATGTACATGCTGATCAGCGTGATCACGATACCGATGAGGTTCAAGGTCATGCCCGACTTGAACATGTCCGGAACGCGGATCAGGCCGGAACCGAACACGATCGCGTTCGGCGGCGTCGCCACCGGCAGCGAGAACGCGAGGGATGCACCGAGGGCGACCGGGATCGCCATCGACAGCGGATGCGCACCGACGCCCTGGGCAACCGAGATCGCGAGCGGCACGAAGGTCGCGGCGACGGCGGTGTTCGAGGTCATCTGGGTGAGCAGCATCGCAACCATCGCCATCACGCCCATGATCAGGATCGGCGACATGCCGGCGAGGCCCTTCATCTGCGAGGCGACGTAAGCCGACACGCCCGACTTGTCGAGACCGGCGCCGAGCGCGAACCCGCCACCGAACAGGATGATCGCATCCCACGGAATGCCCTGCGAGAACAGGGTGTTGTCCAGCATCATCCGGCCCTTCTTGAAGTCGACCGGGATGAGGAAGCAGAGCAGCAGGGCAAGCATGCCGACGGTGGAGTCGGACATGATCTTGTCGAGCGAGGTCGCCTTGCCACCGAAGTTGACCGGCGGCAGAGCGCTCAGGATCTGCGGACGCAGGATCCAGAACACGGCGGTGAAGACGAACAGCGCGAAGGTGAGCTTCTCGCCCTTGCTCATCGGGCCGAGCTTTTCGAGCTCTTCGTCGACGATCGAACCCGCATGGGAGAGGTCAAGCGCCTTCATCGGGAACATCACCGGCAGCAGCCACCAGCAGGCGGCGAGCAGCACGATCGAGATCGGCGTGCCGACCATCATGAAGTTCGCGAACGGGACGCCCTGGCCGGTCATCTTTTCGACCTGGCCGGCCATCACCGCGTTCGGCGGCGTACCGATCAGGGTGGCCATGCCGCCGATCGAGGCGGCGAACGCGATGCCGAGCATCACGCAGATGCCGAAGTTGGTCGCGGCCTTGCGCTCGATTTCCGAACGGCCTTCGCCTTCCTGCACCATCTTCACGATCGCCATGCCGATCGGCATCATCAAGGCGGCGCAAGCGGTGTTCGACATCCAGGCGGAGAGGAACGCGGTCGAAGCGAGGAAGCCGAGGATCAGCATCTTCGGATTGGTGCCGCAGATCTTCAGCACCAGCAGCGAAACGCGGCGGTGCAGGTTCCAGGTTTCCATTGCGTACGCCAGCGCGAAGCCGCCGACGAACAGCCAGATCAGGTCCTGCGCGTAGTTCGGCGCGACGGTCTTGGCGTCCATGATCCCGAGGATCGGGAACAGCACCAGCGGAACGAGCGCGGTGACCGCGATCGGAAGCGCTTCGAACATCCACCAGACAGCCATCAGCAAGGTCACGCCGATAGTCGTCCAGGACGAAGCGGTCAAGCCTTCCGGCGGCGAGGTAAACAGGGTGTACAGCAGAACCGCTATACCGAGAAACAAACCAATAATTTCTTTCTTCCGGTCGCCGGTCATCCCGGCATCCGCCGAGACGCCCGCGCTAGACGAAGCAGCAGTCATGGTTTCCCCCAACAAAAATTGGACGACGGGCTTTATCCACGAGCCATTTCTCGGGGAACACGCAAAGCCGCGCCTGACAGACGGATTATCAGAAACCGAAAAGTTGGCAAGAGCTTTTCCAGCCGCTTTCTATGGGAAAGCAAGTTGTGAACTCTCTATCCTTGCCAAAACCCGGTATAGATCGCTGTCTGCGTTGGGATTTCGGAACGTCAAGCGACGAAAAAGATATTTTGAAGGCCTCTCCCACATCTGTTTAGAGTGAACGTGTCATATTTTTATGATTATAAATCAATTGATTAGTTCATAAATTCAGATGCGATTGGTGCAATTGTATGTTTTTTTAAATACATTCCAATTTTGAGACTTGTCTAAATAAACACGAAATAGTGTCCTTTTCCGGATATTCTTGGCGGCAATGCGGCAGATCTCCCGGAAACCCGATTCAACGCCACAAGTTGACCGCTCATTCACCACAGAGTCAGGGCAACCCAACACAAACGGCACCACCCACCTCTCCCCTCCCTGGATACGCATGCACCCCACTTTGGGGTGGGCCCCGCCGCCGCGTGTCGACGGCGGGGCCCGGCCGGAGTCGAAACTCCGGCGCTGGGGCTCAGAGCTTCACGCCGAAGGCGATCGGCATGAAGAGGTACATGCTGATCAACGTGATCACGATACCGATGCAGTTCAGGACCATGCCCGCCTTGAACATGTCCGGCACCCGGATCACGCCGGAGCCGAACACGATCGCGTTGGGCGGCGTCGAGACCGGCAGCGAGAAGGCGATCGACGCGCCGAGCGCCACCGGAATCGCCATCGACAGCGGATGCGCGCCCACACCCTGGGCCACCGAAATCGCAAGCGGCACGAAGGTCGCGGCGACGGCGGTGTTCGAGGTCATCTGGGTGATCAGCATCGCGACCATCGACATCGCCCCCATGATGATGATCGGGCTCATCCCGGCCAGACCCTTCATCTGCGAGGCGACAAGCTCGGACACGCCCGATTTGTCGAGCGCCGCGCCGAGCGCGAAACCACCGCCGAACAGCACGATGCAGTCCCACGGAATGCCCTGCGAGAACAGGGTGTTGTCCAGCATCATCCGGCCCTTCTTGAAGTCGACCGGGATGAGGAAGCAGAGCAGCAGAGCGAGCATGCCGACGGTGGAATCCGACATGACCTTGGAGAGCGAAACCATCTTGCCGTTCAGGCTGACCGGCGGCAGCGCATCGAGAATCTGCGGCCGCAGGATCCAGAACAACGCGGTAAAGATGAACAGCACGAAGGTGAGCTTCTCGCCCTTGCTCATCGGACCGAGCTTTTCGAGCTCTTCGTCGACGATCGAACCCGCATGGGAGAGATCGAGCGCCTTCATCGGGAACATCACCGGCAGCAGCCACCAGCAGGCCACCGTCATCAGCAGCGAAATCGGCGTGCCGACGATCATGAAGTTGGCGAACGGCACAGCGGTGCCGGTCATCTTCTCGACCTGGCCGGCCATCACCGCGTTCGGCGGCGTACCGATCAGGGTCGCCATGCCGCCGATCGAGGCCGCATAGGCGATACCGAGCATCACGCAGATGCCGAAGTTGAGCGCGGCCTTCTTCTCGATCTCGGAACGGCCTTCGCCCTGCTGCACCATCTTCACGATCGCAAGGCCGATCGGCATCATCAACGCGGCGCAGGCGGTGTTGGACATCCAGGCCGAGAGGAACCCGGTCGAAACCAGGAAGCCCAGCAACAACATCTTCGGATTGGTGCCGCACACCTTCAAGACAAGCAAGGACACGCGGCGGTGCAGGTTCCAGGTTTCCATCGCGTAGGCGAGCGCGAAGCCGCCGACGAACAGCCAGATCAGGTCCTGCGCGTAGTTCGGCGCGACGGTCTTGGCGTCGAGAATGCCGAGGACCGGGAACAGCACCAGCGGCACCAGCGCGGTAACCGCGATCGGCAATGCTTCGAAGCACCACCACATCGCCATCAGGAGGGTCACGCCGATGGTCTTCCACGACGTCGGCGTAATGCCTTCCGGCGGCGAGGTGAGCAGCGTGTAGACGAGGCAGATGATCCCTATGGAGAGTCCAATAATTTCTTTCTTGCGGTCCGCGGTGTATCCGGCCGTCGCCGGAAACGCCGCGCTGGACGAAGCTGTACTCATAATTTCCCCCAACATGAATGGGCCGACGGCCGATCCGCGAGGCGGATCCCGCGAACATGCGCGCTGCCGCTTCGCAATCGGATTAGCAGAACCTTAGGGGATGGCAAGAAGGATTCCGGACAAACTCTTGGCCGTCGATAATGGAAATGGTTGAATAGTTATTCGTTATTTCGCAACGCCACGGCGCAAAACGACTTTTCAAAATCAACCGCACGAAAGCGATATTTTCGCGGCACATCATGTTTCTCTTTAGAGATTACAAATAATAACTATTATATTGATATAATTGATATTTTCCGAGAAAATCCCCACCGGATACGCACTTTCGTGCATCTTTTTAGAATTATTCTTGAGCATAGTCCTGGCAAAATAGTGGACATTCCGGCAAAACCCTGGCGTTTCCAGGTTTCGCCGGAATGAAACCATCGGGATGCTCGGAATCCACCACAAAGCGAAACCCCCGCCCGGATCGCTCCGGACGGGGGTCGGTCGCTTGGCCGAGCCAGAAGCTCAGGCGGGAACCGCCGGACGGGCGGCGAGCTTGGCGCGGTGGTCGTCGGCGATGAAGGTGTAGATCACCGGCAACACGAACAGGGTGAACAGGGTGCCCACGGACAGGCCGCAGGCGATCACGATGCCGATCGCGAAGCGGCTTTCCGCACCCGCGCCCGCCGCGAGGGTGAGCGGCAGCACGCCCGCGACCATCGCCGCGGTGGTCATCAGGATCGGCCGGAGCCTGAGCGAGGCGGCGTGCGCCACCGCCTCGACCTTCGAACGGCCCGCCTCCTGCTCGGTCTTGGCGACTTCGCAGATCAGGATGCCGTGCTTGGTGATCAGCCCGATCAGGGTGACGAGGCCGATCTCGGAATAGATATTGAGGGTGGTGAGGCCGAACAGGATCGGCATCATCGCGCCGACGATCGAAAGCGGCACCGAAGTCATGATCACCAGCGGGTCGCGCCAACTTTCGTATTGCGCCGCGAGAACCAGGAAGATCACCACCAGGGCGAAGACGAAGGTGCCGACCAGCGCGTTGCCTTCTTGCTTATACTGGCGCGACTGCCCGGCGTAATCGGCGAAGAAGCCCTTGGGCAGCAGTTCCGCCGAGGTCTTGTCGAGGAAGTCGACGGCAGTGCCGAGCGAGACGCCGGGCATCGGCACCGCGTTCAGGGTGAACGAGTTCAGCTGGTTGAACTGGTTCAGGAGCTGCGGCTGGGGCAGGAGTTCCGCCTTCACCACGCTCGACAGCGGCACCACGCCGCCGGCGCGGGTCGGCACGTAGGCCCGATCGAGCAGCGCGGGGTCGAGGCGGTATTCGCGCGGCGCCTGCGGGATCACCTTGTAGCTCTTGGAATAGATGTCGGTGCGGTTGACGTAGCCGTCGCCGTAGAGCGCCTGGAGCGTGAGGCCGATGTCGCGCATCGTGACGCCGTACTCGCCCGCCTTGTCGCGGTCGATGGTGACGGTGAGCTCGGGGCGGGTGAACTTCAAATCGAAGTCGTAGAACACGAACAGGCCGGACGCCTTCACCGCCTTGTCGACCTCCGTCATCACCGCATTCAACGAGCGGTAGTCCGAGGTAGTCGAGACCACGTACTGCACCGGCATGCCGTCGGTACCGGGCAATGGCGGCAGCTGGAACACCGACATCTTGAGCCCGGCGACGGTGTCGAGCCGCGCCTGGACGTCGGCCTGGGTCTCCTTGATCGGGCGATGCCGCTGGCTCCACGGCTTCAGCACCAGGCCGCCGATGCCCTTGTAGGTCGAATCCATGCCGCCGACGAAGAAGAACACGTCGCGCTCGGGAATGTCCCCCAGGAGCGCATCGGTCTGGTGGCCGAACGCGATCATGTAGTCGGCGTTCGCCGAGGCGGGCGCGGTGACGTCGGCGAGGAGGAAGCCCTCGTCTTCGTTGGGCGCGAGTTCGCTCGACGAGAAGTGGAAGAATAGCGGCAGGCTGAGGAGGATGATCGCCGCGAGCGCGAGGGTCGATCCCCGGCCTGCCAGCGAGCGCGCGAGGGTGCGTTCGTAGCCGCCGGCGAGACGGCCGAAATAGCCGTCCACCAGCTTGACCATGCGGCCCTCGCCGGAGTGGCCCTTAAGGATCTTCGAGCACATCATCGGCGACAGGGTCAGCGCGACCACGCCCGAGACCAGCACCGCGCCCGCGAGCGTCAGGGCGAACTCCTTGAACAGCGCGCCGGTGAGGCCGCCGAGGAAGGCGATCGGCGCATACACCGCCGCCAGCGTCACGGTCATCGTCATCACCGGCCCGGCGATCTCGCGGGTCCCGAGGATAGCCGCGTCGAACGGGGTATGGCCCTCCTCGATGTGGCGATGGACGTTCTCGACCACGACGATCGCGTCGTCCACCACCAGGCCGATGGCGAGCACGAACGCGAGCAGGGTGAGAAGGTTGATGGTGAAGCCGAGCGCGAGCATGACGATGCCGACGCCGATCAGCGACAGCGGAATCGTCACCATCGGAATGATCACCGAGCGGAACGACGCCATGAACAGCAGGATCACCAGGATCACGATCACCGCCGCCTCGGCGAGGGTCTTCGCCACCTCCTGGATCGATTCCTCGATGAACATCGTGGAATCGTAGTTCATCTTCATCTGGATCGCGGGCGGCAGGTTGGCCTCGATCTCGGGCAGGACCTTGTAGATCCCCGCGACGACGTTGAGCGAATTGGAATCCGGCGTGCCGTCAATGCCGACGAACAGCGCCTCGCGGCCGTCGGCGAGAACCCGGGTGTTGGTGGTCTCGGCGGCAAGGGTCACCTTGGCGATGTCGCGCAGGCGCACCGGCCCGGCGTCGCTGGTCTTGATCACCAGGCTCTCGAACTGGACCGGATCGGCGAGCGTGGTGCCCGCCTTGATGTCGATGGTGTCGTAGTAACCCTTGAGCGAGCCCGCCGCCGCCTGGAAGTTGTTGGCGACCAGGGCGTCCATCACCTCCGCGCCGGTCAGGCCGCGCTGCGCCATCGCCTCGGGGTCGAGCCAGACCCGCATCGCGAACGTCTGCGAACCGAGCAACTGCACCGAGGCGACGCCCGGGGCGGTCGAGAGCTTCGGCCGCACGACGCGGTCGACGTAGTCGGTGATCTGCGGCCCGGCGAGGGTGTCGGAGAAGAACGAGAGGTACATCAGCGAGATGCCCGACCCCGCCGCCTTGGTGATCACCGGCTCCTCGGCATCGGACGGCAGCTCGGACTTCACCGCCGAGACCTGGCTCATCACCTCGGTCATCGCGGCGTTGGGATCGAAGTTGAGGCGCACCCGCACGGTGACGAGGCTGACGCCGGCGCGGCTCGACGAGGTGATGTAGTCGACGCCGTCGGCCTTCGCCACCGCCTTCTGAATCGGATCGGTGACGAAGCCCTGGATCAGCGCCGCGTCCGCACCGGGATAGGTGGTCTGCACGGTGATCACGGTGGTGTCGAGCTTCGGATACTGGCGCACCTGCATCCCGGTGAGGGCCTTCAGGCCCATCAGCAGGATCAGGAGGCTGACGACGGTCGCGAGGACCGGCCGCTTGATGAACAGATCGGTGAAGCGCATGGCGTGTCCTCAGTCCAGACCGATGGCGGGCTTGGCTTCGAGAATGCTCTCGACCACCTTGACCCTGGACCCGTTGGAGAGCTTCACCCCGCCCGCCGCGACGACGGTGTCGCCGGGCTTGAGCCCGTCGGCGACCGCCGCGACGTTGCCGTGGCGGTCGAACACCTTGACCACGGTCTGGCGCGCGCGCAGGTCGCCCTTGTCGTCGGGCGAAACCACGTAGACGAAGTCGCCATAGAGCGAGTAGTTGATCGCCACCTGCGGCACCAGCACCTTGCCGTCTTCCGGCGGCTGGACGATCCGCGCCTTGGCGTACATCCCCGGGCGCAGCAGGCCGTCGGCGTTGGGGAACGCCGCCTGGAGGGCGATCAGGCCGCTCGCGGCGTCCACCTTCGGCTCGATCGCGGTGAGCTTGCCGGTGAAGGTCTTGTCCGGATAGGCATCGACGGCGATCTCGACCGCCGCGCCGACCTGCAGCTCGGCGAGGAACTTCTGCGACACCGACAGGTCGAGCAGCATCGCCGAAAGATCCTGGAGCGTCGTCACCTTGGTTCCCGCGGTGACGTACTGGCCGAGGTCGATGCGGTTGATGCCGAGGCTGCCGCCGAACGGCGCCTTGATCTCCTTCTTGTCGATCACCCGTTCGAGGCGCACCACCTCGGCCTGGGCCATCGACAGGTTGGCTTCCGCCTCGTCGAGCTTGGCCTGGGAGGCCGCGTCGGTCTTGCGCAGGCTGCGGTAGCGCTCGGCGGTGAGCTGGTCGAGCCGGACCTGGGCGCGCGCCGACTGGAGCTGCGCCTTCTCGGTCTCGGCGTCGAGGCGCGCCAGCACCGCGCCCTTCTCGACGATCTGGCCGGACTGGAAGCTGATGCCGATAACCCGGCCTTCGACTTCCGCCGGAACGTCGACGCCGTTCACCGCCTCAAGCTTGCCGGTCGCGGCGATCGCCCGCGCCCACGCGCCGCTCTCGGCCTTGGCCACGTCGACGGACAGCACCGGTTCGGGACGATTGGCGAGGAACTTGCCGATCATCTGCTCGCGGACCACGGCAAACGCGAAAACTCCGGCCAGCGCCACCGCGACGACCGAAACAACCACAACACCGCGCTTCATGAATCCTCCGTGCGTGAATCGGCCGAGACCCGGGCCTTGGACGGTCGTGGGAAAGGTGGCGGATGATGGAGGCAGACGCATCGATCCACCATGAGCCAGATCACTAACCCGTGATAATTCCACGAGCAGGATGATCACGCCCCTGACTTATGCCTTTGCGCGCCTGAACGCAATCCGCGAGCCGTGACGGTTTTCACTCCCGTCCGGCGCTCCGCTTCCAGTCGGCGAGCGCGGCGCGGCGCGCGTCGTCGTGGTCGACCACCGGACGCGGCCCCGGCGCGTGGCGCAGGTCGCGCGGCAGGTCGGCGCGCTCGGGCAACCAGCGCGCGATGTAGTCGCCGTCGGGATCGAACCGCTTGCCTTGCGCCACCGGATTGAAGACACGGAAATAGGGCGCCGCGTCGGCACCCGTGCCCGCCACCCACTGCCAGCCGAATGGATCGAGGGCCGGGTCGGCGTCGACCAGGGTATCGTCGAACCATGCGAGCCCGGTGCGCCAGTCCTGGCGCAGATCCTTGACCAGGAACGACGCCGCGACCATGCGGCAGCGATTGTGCATCCAACCGGTGCGCCAAAGCTCGCGCATCGCCGCGTCGACCAGGGGATAGCCGGTCTCGCCGCTCTTCCAGCGCGCCAGGGTCGAACGGTCGGTCTGCCAGGGGAAGGCGTCGAAGCCGGGCTTGAGGTTGCGGGCGGCGAGGTCGGGGTGGGCGTCGAGCACGTGGTGGGCGAACTCGCGCCAGCCCAACTGCCGCAGGAACGCCCAGCCGCCGGTCTCGCAACCCGGATCGGCGGCGATCGCCATCTGCACCCGCCGCCACACCCGCGCGGGCGAAAGGTGGCCCCAGCGCAGGTCGGGCGAAAGCCGCGAGGTGCCGGGAAGATCGGGACGGTCGCGGGTCCGGGCATAATCGGCGAGGCCGTCGGCGACGAAGGCTTCGAGACGCTGGACGGCGGCCGCCTCGCCCACCGCCCAGGTTTCGTGCAAGCCCTCCCCCCAGGCCGCCGCAAGCGGGAGCTGGGAAAACCGCGCCAGACTCTCGCCGAAGCGCCGGTCCGCCCATTGCGGCGCGGGCGCTTCGCGGGGCGGCAAGATCTCGGTGGCGGAAAACCTGCGCCAGAACGGCGTGAACACCGAATACGCCGCGCCCGCGCCGGTGCGGATGGCTTGCAGCTGATGCAGCAGCGCGCCGGGATGAAGGACGAGACGCACCCCTTCCGCCGCCAATTGCCGCGCCGCGCCCTCCTGCACCGCGCGATCCGCCGGAATCCGGGCGGCGAGGGCATGGATCTCGTCCGCGCCCGCTTCCGCCGCCGCGCGGGAGAGGCACTCCGCGACGTCGCCCTGGAGCAGGTTGAGGTGCCCGCCCCGGGCCGCGATATCGTGCCCGAGCGCGGTCAGCGCCTCGCGCAGCCACCAGCGTGCCGCGCCGCCGAGCGCGGCGACCGCCGCATCCGCCACGAACACCGGGACCACCGCCCCCACCGCCGCCGCCGCGTCGAGCGCCGGGTGATCGGCGAGGCGCAGGTCGTCGCGGAACCATACCACTACGGTCATCGTCATCCCTTCCATTACGGGGATGGATGTGGGCACGAGCGGCACCCCATGCTAGGCTCGATGTCTCATGCAGACGTTCCTCCGCATCCTTCCCTACCTCTGGCCGCGCAACGCGCCGGGCCTGCGCCTGCGCGTCGCGATCTGCCTCGCGTTGATGATCCTGGCGAAAATCGCCTCGGTCGCGGTGCCGTGGCTCTACAAGGCGACGATCGACGCGCTCGCCCACCATCCGGGCGACGCGCTGGTCGCGATCCCGATCGGACTGATCGCCGCCTATGGCCTCACCCGGGTGATCCAGCAGGTATTCGCCCAGGCGCAGGACGCCCTGTTCGTGCGGGTGCTGCAACGCGCGACGCGGGTGCTGTCGCTCGAAGTCTTCGACAAGCTCTGCGGGCTCTCCCTCGGTTTCCATCTCGACCGGCGCGTCGGCGCCCTCGCGCGGTCGATCAAGCGCGGCACCGACGGCCTCGACGTGATCCTCCGCCTCGCGCTGTTCCGCACCGGTCCGGCGATCCTCGAACTCGTCTTCGTCACCGCCATCCTCTGGGTCGCATTCGACTGGCGATTCGCGGCGATCGTGTTCGCCACCATCGGCGGCTACGTCCTCTTCACCTTCGGCGTCACTGAGTGGCGGCTGAAGTTCCGCCGGATGATGAATGCCCGCGACGGCGTGGTCGCCGCGCTCACCACCGACGCCCTGGTCAACATCGAAACCGTCAAGGCGTTCGGCAACGAAACCCTCGAATCCCGCCGCCTCGACGTCGCGCTCGCCGAACTCGAAGACGCGGCGGTGCTGAGCAAGGGCTCGCTCGCGATCACCAACGCAGGCCAGGCGGCGATCATCTCGGCGGGGCTGATCGGCCTGATGGCGCTCGCCGCCGCCGGAATCCGCGACGGCGCGATGACCGTCGGCGACTTCGTCCTGGTCAACACCTATCTCCTGCAGCTCTACATGCCGCTCAACCTCCTCGGCCTCGCCTACCAGCAGATGCGCCAGGGAATGGCGGACATGGAAGCGCTGTTCGGCATGCTCGACGAAACCCCGGAGGTCGCCGACGCCCCCGACGCGCATCCGCTGCCGTCGGGCCCGGGCGAAATCGCCTTCCGCCACGTCGCGTTCGCCTACGGCGACGGCAAGCCGTTGCTCCACGACATCGACTTTATCGTCCCGGCAGGCACCAAGACCGCGATCGTCGGGGCGTCGGGCTCGGGCAAGTCCACCGTCGCGCGCCTGCTCCTGCGCTTCTACGACGCCACCGCCGGAGCGATCGAAATCGACGGCCACGACCTCCGCGCCGTCACCCAGGCGTCGCTGCGCCGCGCGGTCGGGCTGGTGCCACAGGACGCCGCGCTGTTCAACGACACCATCGGCGCCAACATCGCCTATGGCCGGGCCAATGCGACTCCGGAGGAAATCGACGCCGCCGCCAAGGTCGCGCGGATCCGCCACTTCGTCGTCCACCAGCCGAACAAATACGACACCCTGGTCGGCGAGCGCGGCCTGAAGCTCTCGGGCGGCGAGCGCCAGCGCGTCGCGATCGCCCGCGCGGTGCTGAAGAACCCGCCGATTTTGATCTTCGACGAGGCGACCTCGTCGCTCGACACCGCGACCGAAGCCGATATCCAGCAGACCCTCGAACACGCCTCGGTGGACCGCACCACCCTGGTGATCGCACATCGCCTTTCCACCGTGGTCGACGCCGACCAGATCCTGGTGATGGCGAAAGGCCGCATCGTCGAACGCGGCCGCCACGCCGAACTCCTTGCCGCGTCAGGGGCTTATGCGACGCTCTGGGCGGCACAGCAGCGCGCCGAGGTGCTGGAGTCCGAACTCCGCGCGACCCGCGCCGCCGAACGGAATGATATTCTATAACAAAACTATTGACCGGTCGCCGCCACCGGACTACTAGAGTCTCCGCCCGCTCGGGAAGGTGGGCATGGGGGGATCGCGTCGCTGGGGCGGCGCATCCCAAAGAGGTGGAGACTGTCGTTATGCACATCATGGAAGGCTTCTTGCCTGCCACGCACGCCATCGCCTGGACGGTGGCGTCCGCGCCCGTGGTCGCCTACAGCGCCTGGCGCGTGAAAAAAGTCGTCGAAGAGAATCCCAGCACCAAGCTGCTCCTCGCATCCTGCGGCGCGTTCGCCTTCGTCCTCTCGGCGTTGAAGCTGCCCTCGGTCACCGGCAGCTGCTCCCACCCCACCGGCACGGGCCTCGGCGCGGTGCTGTTCGGGCCCTGGGTGATGCCGGTGATGGGCTCGATCGTCCTGTTGTTCCAGGCGCTGCTGCTCGCCCACGGCGGCATCACCACGCTTGGCGCGAACACCTTTTCCATGGGCATCGTCGGCCCGTTCGTGTCCTACGCGCTCTATCGCATGGTGCGGAAATCGGGCGGCAGCCTGCAGCTTGCGGTGTTCCTCGCGGCGGCGCTCGGCGACATGTCGACCTACTGCACCACCTCGGTGCAACTCGCCCTCGCCTTCCCCGACCCGGTCGGCGGCGTGCTGGGCTCGACGGCGAAGTTCCTCGGCATCTTCGCGCTGACCCAGGTTCCGCTCGCGATCGCCGAAGGCCTGCTGACCGTGATCGTGGTCAACATCCTCAGCAAGACCAGCGTGGGCGAACTCAAGACTCTCAACATCCTCGGCCGGGGGGCACAGGCATGAGCGGCATCCTCAAGAACAACAAGATCCTGATGGCGCTGGTCGCGGCATTGGTGATCGCACCGCTGGCCCTGCCGATCGCGGGCGAGTTCGGCGGCTCGGACGACCAGGCGGAAGGCGTGATCCAACAGGTCGCGCCGGGCTACGAGCCCTGGTTCTCGTCGATCTGGGAGCCGCCGAGCGGCGAGATCGAGAGCCTGTTGTTCGCGCTCCAGGCCGCACTCGGCTCGGGCCTCCTCTGCTACTACATCGGCCTGCGTCACGGCATGTCGAAGCGCAAGGACTGATCCCCTTTGCGCACCTCTCCTCCGCCCCGCGCCAGCCGCACGGGGCGGAGATTTTTATCCGGTTGTCCGTTTCATGAACCTCATCGACCGCATCGCCCACACCAACCGCTGGTCGCGCCGCGCGACCGCGGAAAAGCTCCTGGTCTGCCTCGGCGGCCTTGCGGTCTGCCTTGCCGGGCCGCCGCTGACCACCGGCCCGCTGATGCTTCTCGCCAACACCCTTCTCGCGCTGTTCGCCGCGCGCCTGCCCGCCAAGGTCTACTTCGCCGTGCTCGGGTTCCCGATCGGGTTCCTGCTCGCGGGCGCGCCGATGCTGCTGGTGTCGGTGGACTTCAGCCATGGCCTCGGGTTCGGCTGGCGCGCCGACCAGATCGGCGTCGCGGCGGGACTGGTCGGCCGCGCGGCGGGGGCGGCCTCGTGCCTGACCCTGCTCGCGCTGACCACGCCGGTCCACGCGATGATCCCGACGCTGCGGCGCATCGGCGTGCCCGCCTTCCTGGTCGAGATCATGCTGCTCACCTACCGCCTGATCTTCGTCTTCGCCGAGACCGTCGCGCGCGGCTACAACGCCCAGACCGCGCGTCTCGGCTACGTCGGCTGGAAGCGCTCGGTGAACTCCCTCGGGCTCCTCGCGGCGGCATTCTTCCAGCGCGCGATGAGCCGCGCCCAGCACATGGAGGTCGGCCTCGCCGCGCGCGGCTTCGAAGGCAACTTCCCGGTGTTGCGGGACGACGGCGTGGCGGCCTCGGGGTTGCGCTGCGCCGCGATCGGCGCGGGCCTGAGCCTGATTTTGATCCTCGGTTTCGTTGCGGAGCGTTTTGTCCATGTCTGAAGCCATTCTCGAAGCCCGCGACATCTCGTTCGACTATCCGGGCGGCATCCCGGCGCTGGTTTCGCTCAACCTCACCATCGCGCGGGGCCGCCGCCTCGCGATCCTCGGGCCGAACGGCGCGGGCAAGACCACGCTGCTGCTCCACCTCAACGGCACCCACGCGCCGAAGTCGGGCGAAATCCGCCTCGGCGGCGAAGCGGTCGGCTATTCCCGCACGGCGCTGCGCGCCTGGCGCGGCACCGTCGGACTGGTGCTGCAGGAGGCCGACGACCAGCTGTTTTCGGCGAGCGTACGCCAGGATATTTCCTTCGGACCGCTCAACCAGGGGCTTTCGGAAGATGAGGCCCGCGCCCGCGTCGACGAAGCGGTGGAAGCGCTCCGCCTCGCCCATGTCGTCGAGCGCCCGACTCACATGCTGAGCTTCGGCCAGAAGAAGCGGGTCGCGATCGCCGGGATCATGGCGATGCGGCCGCGCGTGCTGATTCTCGACGAGCCCACCGCCGGGCTCGACCCCTCGGGCGAGCGCCACCTGCTGCACGCGCTGAACGGCCTGCACGCGGCGGGCACCACCATGGTGTTCTCGACCCACAACATCGACTTCGCCTGGAGCTGGGCCGACGACGTCGCGCTGTTCCAGGAGGGCCGGGTGCTGCGCCAGGGCACGGCCGAAGAGGTTCTCCTCGACGACGAACTGCTGAAACAGGTGGGAATGCGCCCGCCCCTGGTCGCCGATATCGCCCGGATGCTGCCGCAGTGCCAGGGCCAGCCCCTGCCCCGCACCCGCGACCAACTCCAGGCATTGCTCGGCAACGCTTGATTCCCGGGTCAAAGTCGCGTTTCCTGCCCCCTGGCCCGAAAGCGGAGGACGAAGCGCGGTGTTGGCAGACAAGAAAAGCTACGGGAAAGGCGTGATCGTTCTGGCCGTGGTCGGCGTCCTCGCCTTCCTCGCCAGCTCGATGCAGAAAGACCCGGGGATTCCCGCGCCGAAGCCGGGCGAGACCCTGGTCGCCGACAACGTCCAGGGCTGCGTCGCAGAAGGCGCCGACCCCGCGCCGCCGATGTTCGCCTCCGCCCCCGATCCGCGCGGCGTCGACAGCCGCCACGTCTTCGACCGGCTGGTGGAATACGACCGCCGCAGCGGCCGGATCGTGCCCGGCCTCGCGACGAGCTGGAAGGTTTCCGCCGACGGCCTCGAATACAGCTTCGATTTGCGCGAAAACGTGGTGTTCAACGCCGTACCCGGCTTCCAGCCGACGCGGCTGTTCTCGGCCGAGGACGTGGTGTTCAGCTTCGGGCGGCTGATGGACCCGAAGAGCCGGTTCCACGCCGTGCCCGCCACCGCGCCCGCCGACTACGCTACCGTCGGCATGCCCGACCTGATCGTCTCGATGGGCAAGGACGGCCCCTACAAGGTGATCTTCACCCTCACCGTGCCGTACCCGAAGTTCCTCTCCAACCTCACCATGGATTTCGCCGCGATCCAGTCCGAGGAATACGCGGGCAAGATGACCGACGCGGGCACGCCCGAGCGCTTCGCGGCAGTGCCGGTGGGCACCGGCGCGATCGCCGTGGCCGAGCCCGGCTCGGCCGACCCGGCGAGCTGGCGCTACGCGATCAACCCGCGCTACTGGGCCGACGTGATCCCCACCGGCGCGCCGAAAAAGCTCGAACGCCAGGTGCCGCCGCCCTCGACCTACGGGATCGACTGACCGACCGGCGTCTGGCGGTGCAGCCGATAGCCGGGTAGAGTCTTGCAAAACCCGCAAAGGTGACCGCGCATGCGAAATCCTTTCCGTCGCAAGACCCGCATCGGTGCCGCAATCGTCGCGATGACGGTTGTCTTCGTGGTCGCCCACGGACTCCGGCAGCCCGCCACCGGCGACCGCGAACGGCGCGTCATGACCACCCTGGAAAACGCCAGCCCGGGCACGTTCGTCCCGCTGGCGCAGATGATCGACGGCGCATACGACCACGCGTGCGTACTCGGCCCATATTCGCGTGCAATGACTTTCCAATACCGGCCCGACGTCGACCGGATCGTCAAAGCCTACATGGACAAGGTCAAGTTCAGTGGCGACGAAGGCGATTGGCACATCGTCCTGACCCAAGGCAATCGCGTCACGATCCTGAATTTCAAACGAAGCGGCATGCTGGACGTGACCCGCCACCCCACGCCGGAAGCGCAGCAACTCCATCCGAAGTTCACCGCCGCACGGTGCGCCCCCCTTCCCCGGCTTCGGCCTGCTCAAGCTGAACGTCCCCGACCTCGTGGCGGGAAGCGAGTAAAAACATGCGAGGGGTCGCGGACCCCTCGCGCACCCCCTGAGTTAGTTTTTTGCGCGTAGCGCGACAAAACCATCACGCGCGTGACGGCATTATCGCGCTACGCGCAAAAACAAGTGGGAGGTTTGGAGGGAATTGGAGCCCGGTTGCACAAGCAACTCAAGCGCCCGGTGGGCGCTTGAGAGGGTGGAAATCCCCCGGAGGGAACCCCTCCAAATGGGGCGCGGGGCGATAGCCCCGCCTTAACACCGCCAGCTAGAGAATTTCGTGCTGGGCGCTCGCGACCATTTTGTCCGCCGCCTGGCTTTGGCGGTCGACGTGGGCGCGGGTGAGGGTTTCGGCGCGGGTCGCGTCGCCGTCGCGGACCGCGACGACGATCGCCTCGTGTTCGCCGTAGGAGGCCTCGATCCGCCCGGGGGTGAGGAGCTGGATGCGCCGCCAGGGCTTCAGCAGGCGGCGCACCGCGAGGGTCTGTTCGATCAGGATATCGTTGCGGCAGCCTTCCATCAGCAGGCGGTGGAAGATCATGTCGGCGGCATCGTAGCGGCTCATGTCGCCGCTCTCGGCTGGAGCGCGGCAGCGCCGGTGCGCGTCGCGGAGCGCGCGGCGTTCCTCGTCGGTCATCCGCTCGGCGGCGTAGTAGGCGCAGAGGCCTTCGAGCCCGGCGAGCGCCTCGAAGCGCTGCGCCATCGCGGTTTCCGAAATTCCCGCCACCGCCGCGCCGCGCCGTGGGCGGAGTTCGACGAGGCCGCTCACCGCGAGGCGGTTCAAGGCTTCGCGCACCGGCGTGCGGGAAGTGCCGAAGCGCGCGGCGAGGCTGCCCTCGTCGAGGTGCATGCCGGTCGGCAGTTCCCCCATCACGATTTCTTTTTCGAGCGCGGCGCTGACCTGATCGGCGAGCGACAACGGCGGTTCTCCTTGCTAGACGAGAGCGTGCGCGACCTGGGCGACGGCGGCGGACCAATCGCCCTGGCGCGGCTGCCGCACCAGGGAGAGGCTGGAATACCAGGGCGAGGCGGAAACGCCAACCCCCCAGCGCCAGTCGCAGGCCTCGGGCACCAGGACCGACGTGGATACGTCCAGCGATCCGGCAAGGTGCGCGATCCCGGTGTCCACCGTCACCAGTCGTTCGATTGTCAGCAGAAACGCGGCGGTGTCCAGGAAATCGTCGATCAGCGGCGCAAGGTCGCGGACCAGGCCGCCGAGACCGTGCGCGCCAAGCTCGGCGGCGTGCGGCCCGACCTGGAAACTGAAGACGTCCCAGGCCGGGTCGGCGAGCAGCGGCAGGAATTGGCCCAGCGGCGCGGAACGGTTGCGGTCGTTGCGATGGCCGCTGCTGCCCGCCCACACCAACCCGAGTCGGCGTCGCCCGCCGCGCGGCGCCAGCCTGTCTTCCGCCGCCGCGACGGCCGCCTGCGGCACCTGGAACGCCAGGGGCGGCGGCAGGGTTTCGGGGGTCGCCCGCAACACCCGGGGCAGGCTCAACAGCGGCAGGATCAGGTCGTGCGGCGGCAAGGGTTCGGCGGCATCGACGAGGCGCACCCGTTCGAGCGCCGGAGCGGTGCGGAACAGCCGCAGCAGCGGGCGGCGCAGCGCCAGCACGATCCGCCCGTCGTCGGGGATCTGCGCGATGAACCGGCCGAATTGGATCACGTCGCCCATTCCCTGCTCGGAGGTGAGCAGCAACGTCCGCCCCGCGAGCGGCTCGCCCGTCCACCACGGCCGGTCGGAGGCGGGCATCGGCACGCCCGGCAGTCGCCAGCGCGCCTCATAGGCTTCGAAGCCGGTGCGCCAGTCGCCCGCCTGGAGGCGGATCAGGGCGTGGTCCCACTGGATTTGCGGGTTGGCGGGTTCGGCGGCGAGCGCCGGGGCGATTTCGGCCAGCGCATCGTCGAGGCGGCCCCGGTCGCGCAGCAGCAGGGCGCGGTTGTAGCGAGTGCCGTGCCCGCCGCCCGCCGCCACTGCGGCGATGAAGGCGTCGTCGGCCTCGGCGAAGCGGCCCTGGTCGCGCAAAAGGTTGCCGAGGTTGGACCATGCCGCCTCGGTTGCGCCGCCGGGAAGCGCGAGCCCGCGCCGCGCCGCCGCCTCGGCCGCGCCGAAGCGGCCCTGGCGGCGCAGCGCGACGCCGAGATTGGTCCAGGCGGCGGCGTAATCGGGCGCGCGCCCCAACAGCGCGGCGAGCGCCGCCTCCGCCTCCATGTCCCGCCCCGCCTTGAGCAGGCCGAGGGCTTGGCTCCACAGCGGCGCGAGGTCGGGAGTCATGGGGTGTCGTCGGGGGCGAGGTCGTCGGCGATGTCGTCCGCCCACTCGGGCTGGGCGAGGCGGCCGTCGCGCCGGGCGCGGCTGCGCGTGGCGTTCTCGGCGCGGGCGAGGTTCTTCTCGGTGACCGCCGCGAGCCGCCCCTGGCCGTGGATCTGGTAGACCGAGAGCGCGCCCTTGAACGCGGCGGCAGCATCCTCGAACAGCGCCGCGCTGTCGCGCCGCTTGGCGAGCAGGAACAGCGCCGAGCCGAGGTTGTTCTGCGACGCCGCCCAGAGCAGCGGCACCACCTCCTCGGCGCGGACGTCGAGGGTGGCGCGGCAGAGCTCAACCGCCCGTTCGAGCGCCGGGACGCTGCCCAACTGATCGCCGAACACCTGCAGCGCCTGGGCGAGGCCGGAGACCACTTCCGCCCACTTCTGCGGCCAATCGGCCCGGGTGTAGATCTGGATCGCCGACTGATAATCGCCGAACGCCGCCTTGAAGTGGCTTTCGTCGCCGCTCGCCAGGCCCTGGCGATACCCGATCAGGCCGAGGCGTTCGTGCAGCAGCGCCCACTCGAACGGACGTTCCTCGCGCCGCACCCCTTCGAGGGCGAGGCGCAGGGTTTCCGCCGCAGTGTCCCACGGGGTCGCGCCGATCGCGTCGGCCTCGGGCGCGAGACCGCGCTCGGCGCGAGCGCATTCGAGCAGCGCACGACCGATGAACACGTCCGCCCAATCGTGGCGGGCGGTGCGCGGCAGGCGGCGGGCCGCGTCCTCGAACGCGCGCGCGGCGTCGTCCCAGAGCGTATCCGGGGTCTCCTCCGCCCCCGCCACCAGCGCGGCGGCGGCGGCCCAGGCGACCATCGCGGCGGCCTGCTCGGCGGCGGCGAAGCCGATCGTCGCGCGCTTCAGTCCGTCCGCCGCCGAGGTTACGTCCTCGGCGAGCGCGGCGAACAGATCCCCGCTGCGGCGCTGGCCTTCCGCCAGCACCGCCGCGATCGTCATCGCGCGCAAGAGCGCTGGCAGGGGCTCGATCATCGCTTCGAGCGGCACATGCACGGCGGCGACCGGCGGCATCCGCCCGAGAGTGAGTTCATGCAGCGCGGGCACGGCGGTGGCATGGATTTCGAGGAGGCGGCCGATGGTCTCGATCCGCCCCCAAACCAGCACGTCGCCGCCCTTTTGCAGCAGCAGCGCCGAGGCCGAGCGCGACGCGGCGAGGCGCGCCGCCTCCGGGTCCTTGATGTCGGCGGGCCAGGGCACCGTGTCGTCGATGCGGCGCACCAGGGCGTTCGGGATCAGCTGCAGCGCCTGGACCACCGTCTCCACCGCCGTGGCTTCCACCGCCGGCATGTCGCCGAAGCGTGCCACCAGCACCCTGAGCGGCCCGCTCGCCGCCGCTTCGGCCTCGGGCGGGGCCCCGGCGCGACGGCCGAACAGGCGGGTCAGCAGCCCGGCGCGCGGCGCCGCCGCCTCGCGGCGGACGGGCTGGGCGGCCGCGGCTTCGGCTTCGGTGGGCGGCAGGGGCGCATCGGGTTGGGCGGCGCGCGCGAGGCGCTCGTCGGTGCTGCGCAGGCGCTGCACCAGCTTGGTCATCACCTGGAGGGAAAGCTCGGGGTCGTGTTGCAGGCGGTCGAGGAAGCCATTGCGCGGGATCACCGTGAGGGTGGTGTCGCCTTCCGCGACGGCGGTGGCGCTGCGGGCGGTGCCGTCGAGAATGCCCATCTCGCCGAACATCTCGCCCCGGGACAGGGTCGCGAGGACCACGCCGCCGTTCGGCCCGGCCTTGACCAACCGCACCCGACCCTTGACCAGACGGAACACCGCGAGGCTGTCGTCACCCTCGCGGAAAATCACTTCGCCGTCCCGGAACTGTCGTGTCGCTTCCTTCACCGCCCCCGCCCCTTGTGCTCACCCCCAAAGGGTTATCACACGGCACGGTCACGCGAAAGCGACACACGACACACTTGAAGGAAGAAGATCAGGCGGGCTTGCGCGCCTGCTTGACCATCTCTTCCTTGGCGGAGCCGGGATAGACCATCATCATCTTGCCCTGGAATTCGGCGCGGACGTAGCGGTCGCCCTCGGCGTCGACGCCGAGCTTGAGCGTCATCGCGCCGGTTTCCACCGCCTTCGCCGCATCCTTGCCCTCGATGCCGTAGGCCGAGGCGAGGCTGCCGAGAAGGGTGTTGATCTCTTCGTACATTTCGTCCTGGCTGCTCACCAATCAGACTCCCTCAAACTGCGATGTTGTCGATCAAGCGGGTCTTGCCGAGATAGGCCGCGACCAGAATCCGTGCCGGACGGTCGAGGTCGGACAGCGGCGCGAGGCCATCGGCGGCACGAAGTTCAAGATAGTCGACGCTGGCGAATCCGGCTGCAAGAATCGCACGCTTTCCCGCTTCGAGCGCGGTATCCACCGCCGCCCCGGCGCGGATCGCCGCCGCCGTGTCCTGGAGGGTGCGATAAAGCGCGGGCGCAACCTTCCGGCTTTCGGCCGAGAGGTAGGCGTTGCGCGAGGAGCGCGCCAGGCCGTCGGCCTCGCGCACCGTCGGCACGCCGAGGATCGTCACCGGAATGTCGAGGTCGCGCACCAGGCGGCGGATCACCTGGAGCTGCTGGTAGTCCTTCTCGCCGAACGCGGCGACGTCGGGCATCGCCTGGACCAGGAACTTGGTCACCACCGTGGCGACGCCGGAGAAATGGCCGGGGCGGAGATCGCCGCAAAGGCCCTCGGAAACCCCCGAGACGGTGATCGCAGTGGCGAAGCCGTCGGGGTACATCTCGGCCACCGTCGGCGCATAGACCAGGGCCGCCCCGGCGGTCGCGAGGTTGGCGCGGTCGGCGTCCAGCGTGCGCGGATAGGCGTCGAAGTCTTCGGTCGGGCCGAACTGGGTCGGATTGACGAAAATCGACACCACCACCTTGTCGGCGTATTCGAGGGCGGCGCGCACCAGGGTAAGGTGGCCCTCGTGCAGCGCCCCCATGGTCGGCACCAGCGCAACCTTCAGGCCTGCGTTGCGCCAGGCCTTGACCTGTTCGCGCAATTCGACGACGCGCCGCGCCACCGGCGGCAGGGCGAGGATCGTGGACATCGGATACTCCTTGCTTAACGCTTCACGCCGAAGCAATGCTCCGGACCGGGGAAGGTCCGCGCCTTGACTTCGGCCGCATAGCGCGACGCGGCAGCGGAAACTTCCGCGCCGAGATCGGCATAGCGCTTCACGAACTTCGGCTGGAAATCGGAAAACATCCCGAGGACGTCGTCGATCACCAGCACCTGGCCGTCGCACGCGGGCGACGCGCCGATGCCGATCGTCGGGATCGCGATCTCCCCGGTGATCCGCCGCGCGAGCGGCTCCTGCGTACCCTCGATCACCACCGCGAACGCACCCGCCTCGGCAACCGCGCGGGCGTCGGCGGCGACTTTCGCCGCCTCGGCCTCGGTCTTGCCCTGCGAAATGAACCCGCCCAGGGCATGCACCGCCTGCGGCGTCAGACCGATGTGCGCCATCACCGGGATGCCGCGCTCGGCGAGGAAGCGGATCGTCGCCGCCATTTCCACGCCGCCTTCGAGCTTCACCGCGGCGCAGCCGGTTTCCATCATCACCCGCGCGGAATTACGGAACGCCTGCTCCGGACTTTCCTGGTACGCGCCGAACGGCAGGTCGACGACGACGCAGGCATGCTCCGCCCCCCGCACCACCGCCGCGCCATGCGCGATCATCATTTCAAGGGTGACGCCCACCGTGGTCGGCAGGCCGTAAATCACCATGCCGAGCGAATCTCCGACCAGGAGCACGTCGACGTGGGGATCGAGCATGCGCGCCATCGGCGCGGTGTAGGCTGTGAGGCAGACGATCGGGTCGCCGCCCTTGCGGGCGCGAAGATCCCGCGTCGTCACCGGCTTCGCGGCGGTCGCAACGCTCATCGGGCGTTCCTCCTGGTCTCGCTGACCGGCCATTCCCAAGTCCCGGTCGCCACCCTCTAACGGGGCGCGCCTTCTTATCGCTTTTCCGCCGCGAATAAAAGCAAAACCCCTATGGCTTTGCCGGCGGCGGGGGCTTCGGCGGTTCTTCCTCGTCGTAGAGAATCCGGTTTGCCGCGCCGTCGAGATCCTCGAACTGGCCGCTTTTCAGCGCCCAA
Organism: Rhodospirillum sp. UBA1311; assembly: GCA_002307145.1. Lineage (GTDB taxonomy): Bacteria > Pseudomonadota > Alphaproteobacteria > Rhodospirillales > Rhodospirillaceae > Oleispirillum. The sequence continues at coordinate 26,668 of DBTR01000101.1, forward strand.
AGGAACGCAGCCAGACCGATCACCCCCAGAATCAGCGCCGCCGGTATCAGCAGCAGAAGAATGTTCATCGGCGATCCCGTTTCATCAGGCGGAGCGCATTGCCCATCACCACAAGGGAAGATGTGGACATCGCGATCGCCGCGATCAACGGCGTCACCAGCCCGGCCATCGCCAAGGGGATGGTGAAGAGGTTGTAGCCGAGGGCGAGGGCGAAGTTGCCGCGCACCAGGCCGCCGGCCCGCCGCGCCACCACGAGGGTCTCCACCACCGGCGCGAGGCGGTCGCCCTGGAACACCGCGTCCGCCGCCACCTGCGCCAAGTCCGACGCGCTCGCGGGCGAAAGCGACACTTCCGCCGCCGACAGCGCCGGGGCGTCGTTGATGCCGTCGCCGACCATCAGCACGCGTCGCCCGTCGGAGCGCATCTCGGCGAGGCGCGCCACTTTATCGCCCGGGCGCTGCTCCGCCAGCCAGTCGGCAATTCCCGCTGCCGCAGCCGCGGCAGCCACCGCCTCCGGGCGGTCGCCGGAGAGCAGGCGGACCTGCATCCCCATCGCGCGCAGCCGCGCCACCGTCTCCGCCGCATCGGTCCGCAAGCCTTGCGCGAAGCCGAAACGCACCGGCGGGGCGGCGGCATCGGCGCGCCACCAGAGCTCGGGCCCCTCGGAGGCCGGCGCGTCGGCATCCGCCCTGCCGGTGACGAAGCTCCACCGCCCGAGGCGGGCCGCTCCGGCGCGCAGGCCTTCGCCCGCAACCTCCGTCACGTCCGCCGCCCGCGCAGGAACCTTGGCGGCGGCGGCCAGCGCCCGCGCCAGAGGGTGACGGCTCTGCGCCGCCACCGCCGCTGCGGCGGCGAGATCGGCGGCGCTCCAATCGCCGGGCGCGAGTTCGGCCAAGCCGGTGGTGAGCGTGCCGGTCTTGTCGAACACCACGGCGTCCACCGCCTCCAGGCGTTCGAGCGCGGTCGCGGATTTCAGCAGAATCCCGGACTTGAACAGCCGTCCCGAGGCGATCACCTGCACCGCCGGAACCGCCAGCGCCAGCGCGCACGGGCAGGTGACGATCAACACGCTGATCGCCACCAGCAGCGAGTCCTGCCACGCCACGCCGAGCGCCAACGTCCACCAGAGGAAGGTGCCGAGCGCAAGGGTATGGACCACCGGCGCATAGAGCCGCGCCACCCGGTCGGCCAGCGCCACCGCCCGCGCCCGGCCCTGTTCGGCGGATTCCATCAGGCGCACGATCTCGGCGAGGAGGGTGCCCTCGCCCGCCGCGCGCACCCGGATGCGGAGCGCGCCGGAAAGGTTCAACGTGCCCGCATGCACCGCGTCGCCGGGGGCCACCGCCTGGGGCGCGGTCTCGCCGGTGATCGCCTGGGTGTCGATGTCGGCGCGTCCCTCGATCACCTCGCCGTCGACGCCGATCCGGTCGCCCGCCGCCACCCGCGCCACCGCACCCGCCTCCACCCGTTCCGGGCGCAGCGTCGCCAGCGTGCCGTCGGGCTGCTCCACCGTCACCGCCACCGCCGACAGCGCCAGGAGATTCTCGGCACTCGACCGCGCCCGGCCGCGCGCGATCGCGTCGAGATACCGCCCGATCAACAGGAAGAACAGCAGCGCGGCGGCGGAATCGAAATACACATGCTCGCCGGAGGACGCCGTCTCCCACAACGACATGCCGCACGCCAGCCCGACGCCGAGCACGATCGGCACGTCCATGTTGGTGTGGCCGCGCCTGAGCACGCCCCAGGCGCTCTTCAGGAACGGCCGGATCGCATACGCCACCGCGGGCAGCGCGATCAGGGCGGAAATCCAGTGCAGCAGGTCCCGCGTCGCCGGGCCCATCTCGCCGCCGCCGCTCCACACCGAGACCGACAGCAGCATCACGT
>DBTR01000101.1:28841-29448 GCA_002307145.1 Rhodospirillum sp. UBA1311
CCCGGCCACCGCCATCGCCCGCAGCAAAGCCGCCTGCCGCGCCTGCGCCGCGCCCTTCAAGACCTCGGGGTCGAACGGCAGCAGCCGATACCCCACCGCCCGCACCGGCGAGACGATCTCCGCCGCCAGCTCCGGTCCGCCCCGCCAGCTCAACCGCAACCGTCGCGTCGTCATGTTCAGCCGCGCCGCCGTCACCGCCGGATGCCGCCGCAGCAAGGTCTCGATCAGCCAGACGCACGCCGCGCAATGCAACCCGTCCACCACCGCGTGCAGGCTCGACGTCCCCTCCTCCGCCCTCGCCGTCACCGCCGGAGCCAGATCCACCGGCGAAAGGTCGTCGGGACGCAACGGCCGCAGCGCCGGGTCGGTCACCCGCCGCCGGTAATACGCCTCCAACCCCATGCCGCGCAGCAGCCCATACGCCGCCCGGCACCCCGGACAGCAAAACTCCTCGCCCGCCTCGACCGGCGCGCCGCAGTGACGGCAGGGAGTGGGGGTGGTCATCGGTCCGGCTCCGTAAACCAAGGCCAGGGGTCCGCCCCGGGCCCCCCAAAGGGCGCCAAGCCCCTTGGACCCCCGCAATTTTGTTTTCGCGTGGCCACGCCAC
>DBTR01000032.1:0-4362 GCA_002307145.1 Rhodospirillum sp. UBA1311
TCGCCTTCGGCGTGAAGCTCTAAGCATCCCCCAGGACCGGCGCGCTCTGCCGCGCGCCGTGCCCTAGGAATCCCGTCGCCCCTTCCCGGGCGGCGGGATTTTTGATTTTGGCGGGGAGGATCAGTCGAGGGAAATGCCGTTGCGCGCCAGCGCCTGGCGCAGGCGTTTGTTCTCGGCTTCGGTCATGTGGCTCGCGGCCTCGGCCCGGCCATGCAGCGGGTCGATCTGCTTGCCGTCGGCGAAGACCTCGTAATACAGGTGGTTGCCTGTGGCGAGGCCGGAGTGGCCGACGTAGCCGATCACGTCGCCCTGGCGGACCTTCGCACCGACCTTGAGGCCCTTGGCGAAGTCCTGGAGGTGAGCGTAGCCGGTGGCGATGTCGCCGGAGTGCTGGAGGCGGATCAGGCGGCCGTAGTTGCCGCGCTTGCCGGCGAAGGCGACGGTGCCGTCGGCGGTCGCGAGCACCGGGGTCCCCGCCGGGGCGGAATAGTCGACGCCCTTGTGAAACTGCGGGCGGTTGAGCACCGGATGCATGCGCCAACCCCACGGCGAGGTGAGGCGGCCGCCGGGTACCGGTTCGCCGGTCGGAACGCCCGCGATGCTCGGCTCGCGCATTTCCCGGACTTCGGGCGTGGGCGAGGGGGTCGGGGCGGTCTCGCCGACGCTTGCGACGATCGCCGCCTCGCGCCGCACCGGAAACGCCGCGACTCGGGATTCGCCGGCGCGGCCGGAGAGGTTGAGGCTGACCAGGGCGGCGGTTTCGCCGGAAATCTTGTAGGCCATGCGGAAACGTTGGCCGATGGCGGGCTGGCCCTGGGGCAGTGCCGCGACGACGCTTTCGATCACCGCATGCGGCACCTGGAGAGAGGCGAGGAAGCCCGGGAAGTCGGGGCCGACGGTGCCGCGCACCGAACGCTGCGCGCCGTTCGAAAGGTCTTCGTCGATTCGCGCCACGAGGGTCGCCTCGGGCTGGTTCGGCGACGCCACGTGCAGCAGGGCGAGCGATCCGCCAGTCTTCGACGTCGATTGGATGCGCACCGTGACCTGGGCGCCGCCGCGCGGCGTGACCCCGGCTTCGCTCAACGCGGCGAGCGCGGCCTTGCGCTCGGCGGGCGAAATCCCGAGGCCGAGCAGCAGGCGGTCGAGGCTCTGGCCGTCGGCGAGGGTGTAACTGCGGGTTTCGGAGGCGCTCACCAGGGTGGAGCGGGTATTGGGCGGGGATTGCCGGGCCGAGCTGGCTTCGGCGGGGAGAGTGCCGAAGACGAGGAAGGTGGCCGCGCTGAGGGCGAGAAGGCTTTGGCGGAAGGTCATGGGCACCCCGCGCAGGTCGCGGGGTGGTGACGTCGGGCGAGGGCTTCGGGGGCGTTCGTGGACACCAGGATCACGTCTCCGATTAAGGGGCTCAACCCGAGCCCATACGCAAGAATGCCTACAGCAATGCCTGACCGCACAGCGGGCATACCGCATGTGCAAGGGTTTCGGCGCGTTCGGTTGCGGAAAGCCCGGCCTGGATCAATTGCGCATTCAAGGTTGCGCGAAGTTCGGCATGGCGGGCGAGGGATTCACAGGCGGGAGATGGAGACTCGGAGCACGCGCTCTCGGTAAAGCCGAGGGCGTGGGGAATGGCGGCAATCATACCTATGCCACCAAACACAGTCGTCGAAAGGAACTTTCGGCGATTCACCGGAATTCTCCCAGGACCCGCGATCTAGTCTGTGCCAGATCGTCATATTGTTTCAATTGTTACAGTGATACGCCCCAAGCCAGCTGCGCGCAAGCGTGGAAATCGGGCCATTTTCAGGCGCGAGTGGGCGATAGGGGTCCCGTCAGTGTGAGAAAACCGCAGGAAGCCTGGATTCGCGTAGGGAGAAACGCGACGATGTCACCATCTGCCTGAAGCGGTCCGCCGCCTATGATTTCGATCACACGCGCGGTCACAATCCGTGTTCCGGGTGCGGAATGAAGGGTTCCGCGCATCAGGCGCAAGCCTTGCGCCACGAGTCCCGCCCCGCCCGCGCCGTCGAGCAGCACCACTTCGAAGCCGGACGCGCCGAGGTCGGCATTCGGCGCGAGGCGATAAGGGCCGCCGTAATGCGCGCCGTTGCACACCACCACGCTCTTCGCGCGCATCGGAACGCCGTCGACGATCACGTCGAGCGGCGCGAACCGCCCGGTGGCGGCGAGGCGCAGGGTGTGGAGGACGTAGGCCCCCTTGCCGAGGAGGCGCTTCAGCCGGGGGCCGACCGCCGCGACCACGGCGGCGTCGAATCCCGCTCCCGCCATCATCAGGAACGCCCGCGCGGTCGCGCCCTCGCCGATCCGGCCGACGTGGAGCGGGCGCAGGCGTCCGTCGAGCAGCGCGGCGACCACCGCTTCGGGCCGGCGCGCGAGGCCGATCTCGTGGGCCAGCACGTTCGCGGTGCCGAGGGGAATCACGCCAAGACGAAAGTCCATCCGCGCCGGATTGTCCAGGAGCCCGGCGGCGACCTCGGCGATGGTTCCGTCGCCGCCCGCCGCGACGATCAGGCGGTCGGCGGGCAGGGCGGCCTCGCGGGCGATGCGGGTGGCGTCGCCCGGGCCGCCGGTGGCGCGGAGCTCGACTTCCGCGCCCCGCGCCGCGAGGGCGGCGAGCACCGGGTCGAGGAGGGCGCGGCGGCGCGGGCCGGCGGCGGGATTGAAGACGATGATCATCGGCTGGGGCGTCCCGGTTATGTCGGTGGTATTTGACATATCCGCGACATGTGAAAGTGATGTTTAAGTTGTGTAAAACAAATATGAAATGCCGTCATAAACCCGTCAAAACAGTGGATGGCGTGGCTTCTATGGAATAAAAGCACGGATATCGGCGCAAGCGTCGCGCAAGAATTCTTTCGAGGATCGGTATCCATGTCGGCGATGGACAATTCGGCCACGTTTCGTTACCGCACCATCTGGATTTCCGACGTTCATCTCGGTACGCGAGGCTCGAAAGCCGAATACCTCCTCGATTTCCTCAAGCGCTGCGACTCCGAAACCCTCTACCTCGTCGGCGACATTCTCGACGGCTGGCGGCTGCGCAAGGGCTGGTACTGGCCGCAGTCGCACAACGACGTGGTGCAGAAGCTGCTCAGGAAGGCGCGCAAGGGCACCAAGGTGGTGCTGATTCCCGGCAACCACGACGAATTCCTGCGCGGCTACACCGGCGTCGAGTTCGGCCATATCCCGATCCATCGCCACGCGATCCACGAGGGCGCGGATGGCCGCAAGTACCTCGTCGTCCATGGCGACGAGTTCGACGGCATCGTCAGCTACGCCCGCTGGCTCGCGCTCCTCGGCGACACCGCCTACACCCTGGCCCTGGTCGCGAACCGCTGGTTCAACGCGGGGCGGCGCAAGCTCGGCCTGCAATACTGGTCGCTCTCCGCCTATCTCAAGCACCGGGTCAAGAACGCCGTCGCGTTCATCGCCAACTTCGAGAGCGCGATGGCCGACGTCGCCCGCAAGCGCGGTCTCGCCGGGGTGATCTGCGGCCACATCCACCATGCGGAAATGCGGATGATCGGCGACATCCTCTATTGCAACGACGGCGACTGGGTCGAGAGCTGCACCGCGCTGGTCGAGCATTTCGACGGCCGACTCGAAATCGTGCGCTGGCTCGAAGGCGGTGGCCGGGCGATGGCCCTGCGCGACGGCCTTGCCGTCGAGTCCGCCACGCCGGTGCTGCCCGCCCTGCCCAAGCTGCCGGAAACGGTGGCCTCCTGATGCGGATCGTGATCGTCACCGACGCCTGGACGCCGCAGGTGAACGGCGTGGTGCGCACCTACCAGACCCTCAAGGGGGTGATGGAGGGGATGGGCCACGGCCTCGCGTTCATCACGCCGCTGCAGTTCCGCGCGATCCCGTGCCCGACCTATCCCGAGATCCGTCTTGCGCTGTTCCCCGGACGGCGGCTGGCGCGGCTGATCGAGGCGGCGCAGCCCGCCGCGATCCACATCGCGACCGAAGGCCCGCTCGGTCTCGCGGCGCGCAAATATTGCCTCAAGCGCAAGCTCCCCTTCACCACCGCGTTCCACACCAAGTTCCCCGAATACGTCCATGCCCGCAGCCGCCTGCCGGTGCGCTGGGGCTATGCGGCGATGCGTTGGTTCCATGGCCCGTCGCAGGCGGTGATGGTGGCGACGCAAGGGATCGAGGATGAACTCCGCGACTGGGGCGTGGGGCGCATCCGCCGCTGGACGCGCGGCGTCGACACCGAATTGTTCCGCCCGCGCGACAAGGCCTTCCTCGACCTGCCGCGCCCGGTCAGCCTCTACGTCGGCCGCGTCGCGGTGGAAAAGAACATCGAGGCGTTCCTCAAACTCGATCTGCCGGGAACCAAGCTCG
>DBTR01000032.1:4583-18720 GCA_002307145.1 Rhodospirillum sp. UBA1311
AAGAACATCGAGGCGTTCCTCAAACTCGATCTGCCGGGAACCAAGCTCGTCGTCGGCGACGGGCCGCAGAAGGCGGAGCTGGCGCGCCGCTATCCCGACGTGGTGTTCGTCGGCGCGAAGGCGGGCGAGGATCTGGCGGCGCATTACGCCGCCGCCGACGTGTTCGTCTTCCCCAGCCGCACCGACACCTTCGGCCTGGTGCTGCTGGAAGCGCTCGCCTCGGGCGTGCCGGTGGCGGCCTATCCGGTGGCGGGGCCGCGGGACGTTCTCGGCGACGCGCCGGTCGGCGTCCTCGACGAAGACCTGCGCGCCGCGGCGCTGGGCGCGCTCGGGGTTTCGCCCGAGGCGTGCCGAGCTTTCGCGCTCAAGCGCGGCTGGAGCGCGAGCGCCGAACAGTTTCTCGGCAACCTTGCTCCGTTCGAGACCGAAGCGGCGTTTCCCAAATCCGCGCGAAGCGTGTAAAACGGGGGTTTGCCCGGCCGTGCGCCGGAAAACCCATGGGAAACCCCGAGTTGACGCGACTTCTGCCGATCCGTCCCCGTTCGCCGTTCCGGTCGAGGCCCTGACCCGATGTCGTGGTTCAAGGATCTCACCCGCGGCCAAGCCGCGCAGGAACTCTCCAACGCGGCGCTCGCCGCGTTCTGCCGCCTCGTCCGCGTCACCGGGCGATACGAGATTCGCCACTCCGAGCGCTTCGCCGCCGCCCGCGAGATCGCCGGCGGCCGGGTGATCTATGCAGTCTGGCACGCGCGGCTGCAGATGTTCTGGGCGCTGCCCGGCCTCGACATCGCCAACATCTCCGCGCTCGCCTCCGGCCATCGCGACGGACGGCTGATCGCGCGGATGATGGAGCGTTTCGGCTTCGGCGTGATCACCGGCTCGACCTCGAAGGGCGGGGCACAGGCGCTGCGCGACATGATCCGCGTGGTGCGCGGCGGCGGCGGACTCGCCATCACCCCCGACGGCCCGCGCGGCCCGGCGCGGATCGCGCAGCAGGGGCTGGTGGTGCTGGCGCGCGCCACCGGCGTGCCGATCCTGCCGATCGGCATCTCCGGCAGCCGCACCCGCACCTTGAGTTCGTGGGACCGGATGCAGTTGACCTTGCCGTTCGCGCGCCGCGCCTACGTCCTCGGCGAGCCGATCGTGGTGCCGAAGGACACGGAAGACCTCGAAACCTACCAGCGCATCGTCGACAGGGCGCTCAACGCCGCCACCGACGAGGCCGACGCGATCACCGGCTACGCCGAGCCGCCGCTCGACCCCGAGATCGTGCGCAAGAGGGCGAAGCGATGATCCTCGGCCTCTATCGCGGCGCGACGGCGCTGCTGTCGCCGTTCGTCCATCTGTTCCTCGGTCGCCGCCGCGCCCACGGCAAGGAATCCGCCGAGCGCTTCCCCGAGCGCGTCGGATACGCCTCGGTCGAGCGCCCGCCGGGGCCGCTGGTCTGGTTGCATGCGGCATCGGTCGGCGAGGCGATTTCGCTGCTGCCGCTGATCGAGGCGATCGGCGAGGGATGGCCGGAAATCACCCAGCTCGTCACCACCGGCACCGTGACCTCGGCGGACCTGATGGGGCGCCGCCTGCCGCGCTCGGTGATCCACCAGTTCGTGCCGGTCGACCTGCCGAAAGCGGTGGAGCGGTTCGTCGCGTATTGGCGGCCCGGCGTCGCGATCTGGGCGGAGAGCGAGATCTGGCCCAACCTGCTCGCCGCGACCCAGGCCTCGGGCTGCGTCATGACCCTGGTCAACGGCCGCGTCAGCGCCCGCTCGTTCGCCCGTTGGAAGCGCTTCGGCGGCCTCGCGCGGCGGCTGTTCGGTGCGTTTTCGGTGATCTTCGGCCAGACCGAGAGCGATGCCGAGCGCCTTCGCGCGCTCGGCGCGAGGACCGCCGTCTGCGTCGGTAATCTCAAGTATGCTGCGCCGCCGCTACCCGCCGACGGCGCAGCGCTGAAGACGTTGATGACCGGCATCGGGGTTCGCCCGACCTGGATGGCGGCCTCGACCCACGCGGGCGAAGACGCTTCCGCCGGGCGGGTGCATCAAGCCCTGCACGCCCGCTTCCCCGACCTCCTCACCCTGGTCGCGCCGCGCCACCCGCAGCGCGGCGATGCGGTGGCGGCGGAACTCGAAGCCCTCGGCCTCCGGGTCAAGCGCCGTTCCGAGGGGGCCGAGCCCGATGCCGAGACCGACGTCTACCTCTGCGATACGATGGGCGAGATGGGGGTGTTCTACCGTGCCGTGCCGGTGGTCGCGATGGGCAAGTCGTGGATCGGCGAGGGCGGCCAGAACCCTCTCGAACCGGCGCGCCTCGGCTGCGCGGTGCTGCTCGGCCCGCACATGGAAAACTTCCGGGTGATGACCGAGAACATGCTGGCGGCGGGTGCGGCGGTGCGCTTCGCCGACGAGGCCGGGCTCGCCGAGACCGTCGGCGGACTGCTCGACGCGCCCGAACGCGCGCGGGCGATCGCCGAGGCGGGGGCGGCGTTCGCGGTGGCCGAAGCCGGGAGCGCGGTGCGGATCGTCGAAGGCTTGCGCCCGGCGCTCGACCGGCTCGCCGGGAGGACTAAGTGAAACCGCCGGGCTTCTGGATTTCGGACGGGCCGCTCGGTCGCCTGCTGCACCCGCTCGGGCTGCTGGTGGCGGGGGTGGCGGCGCTGCGGCCGTTGCTCGCCAAGCCGTTCGTCGCCGGGGTGCCGGTGTTCTGCATCGGCAACATTACCGTCGGCGGCACCGGCAAGACCCCGGTGGCGCTCTGGCTCGGGCGCTTCCTCGTCGCCGAGGGGAAAAACCCCGCCTATCTCTCGCGCGGTTACGGCGGCAGCGCGGTCGGGCCGCTCAAGGTCGATCCGATGGACCACGACGCCGACGCGGTGGGCGACGAGCCGCTGTTGCTTGCCAAGGTCGCGCCCACCTGGATCGGCGCGGACCGGATCGCGACCGCGAAGGCCGCGATCGCCGAGGGCGCGGACTGCCTGATTCTCGACGACGGCTTCCAGAATCCGAGCCTCGCCAAAACCTGCTCCCTGGTGGTGGTGGACGCGGGCGTCGGTTTTGGCAACGGCCGGGTGATCCCCGCCGGACCTTGCCGCGAAAACCCCGAATCCGGACTGAAGCGCGCCGCCGCCGCGGTGCTGATCGGCCAGGATTCGCACAGGCTCGGGCCGCGCCTCGCGAAGCGCCTGCCGGTGTTCGGCGCGAAGCTGAAACCCCGCGCGCCGGAGCGCCTCGCCGGGCGCGACGTGGTCGCCTTCGCCGGCATCGGCCGGCCGCAGAAGTTCTTCGACACCTTGAGCGCGATGGGCGCGCGGGTGGTGCGCCGGTTTGCATTCGACGACCATCACCCTTATGTCGCCGCCGACGTGCAGCCGATCCTCGACGAGGCGTTCGCCCTCGACGCGGTGCCGGTGACCACGGAAAAGGACGCCACCCGCCTGCCGCCCGACCAGCGCCAGCAGGTCGACGTGGTGGCGGTGGATATCTGCTGGGACGCGCCGCAACCGGTCGAAGACCTGGTTCGCGCCGCCCTGGCGACCTGACTGCGTAACGGAGACCCGATGCCTTCCTCGTTCGCCCGCGACCTTCTCGACCGCGCCACCGCAGGCCTCGCCTACGTCCTCTATCACGGCGTCCGCGCGCTGCCGGTGGACTTCGCCTCGGCGCTCGGCGGCGCGATCGCCCGCGGCATCGGCCCGCTGCTGCCGATGCACAAGATCGCCAAGGCCAACATCGCCGCCGCGTTTCCGGAGAAGTCGGAGGCCGAGCGGGCGCGGATCGTCGGCGGGATGTGGGACAACATCGGCCGCACCTTCTTCGAATATCCGCACCAGACCGGGCTGATCGAATCCGGCCGGGTGGAGATGGGCGATCTCGCCCCGGTCGACACGCTGCGCGACGACGGCAAGCCCGGCCTGCTGTGGAGCGGCCACCTCGCCAACTGGGAGCTGGTTTCGGGCGGGGCGGGGGCGCGCGGCCTGGTCATGCACCGGATCTACCGCGCGCCGAACAACCGCCGCGTCGACTGGCTGTTCCACGCCAACCGCGACCTGGTGAAGGGCGAGCTCCTGCCCAAGGGCGCGGTCGGCGCGAAGCGGGCGATGGTGTTCATGCGGCGCGGCGAGCATCTCGGGATGATGGTCGACCAGAAGATGAACGACGGCATCGCGGTGCCGTTCTTCGGCCGTCCGGCGATGACCGCCTCGGCGCTCGCCACCTTCGCGCTGCGCTTCGCCGCGCCGGTGGTCGGCGCGCGCGCGATCCGGCTCAAGGGCGCCCGTTTCCGTCTCGACGTGGTGGGCCCATATACGATTCCGAATACCGGCGACCGCTTCGCCGACGAGCTCGCGGCGATGACCGAGGTCAACCGCATTCTCGAAGGTTGGATCCGCGAGTATCCCGAGCAATGGCTGTGGGTGCATCGTCGCTGGCCGAAGGCGGGCGACGTCCTCGGCGCCGCACCCACCACCCAGTCCTGAAGGAGGCTTGCCCCATGGTCCAGATCGCGACCCCGACCGGCGCCGTCCGCACCGTCGCCCCGGATTTCCTCCTCGCCGACGCGGTCTCGGGCGAAACCATCAGCCTCGCCGACGTGCGCGGCACCGAGGCGACGCTGGTGATGTTCATCTGCAACCACTGCCCCTACGTCCAGGCGGTGATCGACCGGGTGGTGCGGGACTGCCGCGAACTCGAACCCTTGGGGGTGCGCGCCGTCGCGATCATGCCCAACGACGTGGCCGCCTATCCCGACGACGCGCCCGAGCTGATGAAACGCTTCGCCCAGCAGCACAAGTTCCCGTTCCCCTACCTCCACGACGAATCCCAAACCATCGCGCGCGCCTATGGCGCGGTCTGCACCCCGGATTTCTTCGGCTTCGACCAGGGCTTGCGCCTCGCCTATCGCGGCCGGGTCGACGCGGCGGGGCTCAAGGCCCCGGAAACCGGGATCAGGCGCGAGCTGTTCGAGGCGATGGCGGCGATCGCCAGGGGCAAGGGCGCGCCATCCGAGCAGTTTCCGAGCATCGGCTGCTCGATCAAATGGCGCGGCGCGCACTGAACCCGGGCCTAGGCCATGGACTTGGGCACCGTCTCCCCGTATTGTGAGCGCGGCGCGCGGGGTTTCGGTGCGCCATTTCGTCATTCAGTCAGGCTTGGTCATGTCGTCCACTCCCGAAGTTTACAAGCACGCCGAGGAAAAGCGCCGCGTCGCGCGCGAATCCGCCGAGCAGAACAGCCTGTTCCGCGAGGTCGAGGACGACCTTCGCCATGAGCGCATGGTCAAACTCTGGAAGCGCTACGGCTTCTGGGCGATCGGCGCCGCGGTCGCGGTGGTGCTGGTGGTCGCGGGCTATCAGATTCACAAGACGATGCAGGAATCCGAACGCATCGAGCAGGCGCGGGTGATGGACCAGGCCGAGGACGCGCTGATGGCGCGCGATGCTGACAAGGCGGTCGCGCTGCTCTCCCAGCTCGAAAAGACCGGCAACACCGGCTATCGCACCATTGCGCGGCTGCGCCACGCGACCCTGCTCCTGAGCCAGGATAAAAAGGCCGAGGCGCGCGAACTCCTCGCCCTGGTCGCTTCCGATAGCGCCGCGCTGCCCGCCTATCGCGATCTCGCGGTGATCCAGGACGCGCTCGCCGGGCTCGATTCCGACGACCCGAAGACGATCGAGGACAAGCTCCAGCCGCTCACCGTTGCCGGCCACCCGTGGCGTCACACCGCGCTCGAAGTTTCGGCGCTGGCAATGGCGAAGGGCGGCGACCCGGCGCGCGCGGTCAAGGCGCTCGACGGCGTTCTCGACGACCCGGATACTTCCCCCGAACGCCGCGCCATGGCCGAAAGCCTGCGCAGCGTGTTCGCCCGTGACGCGGCTGGCAAATGAGGATGACGATGCGCAAGGCCCTGGTGTTGTGGATCGGCCTGCTTCCGGCCCTGTCCGGCTGCGGCGACGACTGGTTCGGCGAGCCGGAAGGGCCGCCGTTGCCGGGCGACCGGGTCTCGGTGCTGGTCCACGACAACGCGTTGTCGCCCGACCGCAACGCGGCCAACGCCCAGGTCGTCCTGCCCAAGCCCGAACCGACCCCCGACTGGCCGCAGACCGGCGGCTTCTCGCACCATGCGATGGTCCACGTGCCCCTGTCGCAGGATCCGCAGCGGGCCTGGAGCACCAACATCGGCACCGGCGCGGATTCGGAAAACAGCCTGATCGCCTCGCCGGTGATCGCCGAGGGCATGGTCTTCGCCATCGACGCGAGCGCCCGGGTCTCCGCCTACGATACCGAAAAGGGCCGCCGCCAGTGGCGCTATGATCTCACTCCCGACGGCGGCAAGGGCATCGCCGTGCGCGGCGGCGGCATCGCCTACGATGATGGCCGTCTGTTCGCCGCGACCGGCGCGGGCGAACTCTGGGCTCTCGACGCCAAGACCGGCGGCTTCTTCTGGAAGGTTCGCCTCGATTCGCCGCTGCGCGCCGCGCCGACGATCTACGGCGGCCGCGTCTTCGTCGTCACCGCGAGCAACCGCGTCGTCGCCTATGCGGCGCTCGACGGACGCAAGCTATGGGAATTCACCGGCCAGGAATCCGTCGAAGGCCTGCTCGGCGCGGCCAGCCCCGCCGCCGACCTCGGCGTGGTCGTGGTCGCGATGCGGTCGGGTGCGCTCGCCGCGCTCCGCGTCGAAAACGGCTCGCTCGCCTGGGAAGACAGCCTCGCGGGCGGACGCCGCGCCTCCGGCACGTCGTCGATCGGCGACATCAAGGCGCCCCCGGTGATCGCGGGCGGGCGGGTGTTCGCGGTCGGCAACTCCGGCCTCTCCGCCGCCATCGACCTGCGCACCGGCGGCCGGATCTGGGAAAAGGAAATCGGCGGCGTCAACATGCCGTGGGTGGCGGGGAACTTCCTCTTCGTCCTCAGCAACGACAGCGAAGTGGTCGCCCTCCAGGCCAACTCCGGCCGGATCGTCTGGGTCACGCCGCTCTCCACCTGGCTGCGCCCGGATACCCACTCGGGCCGGATCATCTGGACCGGACCGGTGCTCGCGGGCGATCGCCTGATCGTCGCCGGATCGCACGGCTATATCGTCGCGGTCTCCCCATATACCGGCAAGGTGCTGGGCTACGACAAGCTGCCCGGCGGAGTCACGGTGCCGCCGGTGGCGGCGGGAGGAAGCCTCTATTTCCTCACCGACGACGCCGACCTGGTCGCGTACCGTTAACGAAAGAAACGAGCCATGACGCTCACCGTCGCCATCGTCGGCCGACCCAATGTCGGCAAATCGACGCTGTTCAACCGTCTGACCGGCTCGCGCTCGGCGATCGTCCACGATCTGCCGGGCGTGACCCGCGACCGCCGCGAGGGTAACGCCACCCTCGGCGACCTGAACTTCCGCCTGATCGACACCGCCGGTCTTGAAGACACCCACGATACCGCCACCACCGAAGGCCGGATGCGCGCGCAAACCGATGTCGCGATCCGCACCGCCGACGTGATCATGATGCTGATCGACGCCCGCGCCGGGGTGACGCCGCTCGACGCCCACTTCGCCGGGCTGCTGCGCCGCCAGAAGAAGCCGGTGATCCTCGTCGCCAACAAGTGCGAAGGCCGTGCCGGGCAACCGGGCATGTACGAAGCCTTCAGCATGGGCCTGGGGGAGCCGGTGCCGGTCTCCGCCGAACATGGCGAAGGCTTCGGCGACCTCTACGACGCGCTCCGCCCCCATGCCGATGCCGCCGATCCGCCGGAAGAGATCGACGCATTCGGCCCCGAGGAAGAGACCGAGGAACTCACCGACGAAGCCGTCGAGGAACGCCTGCGCCAGCGGCCGGTCTCGCTCGCTATCGTCGGCCGCCCGAACGTCGGCAAGTCCACCCTGGTCAATCAGCTCCTCGGCGAGGAGCGCATGCTCACCGGGCCCGAGGCCGGGATCACCCGCGACGCGATCGCGAGCCCGTTCGAGTGGCGCGGCAAGACCCTCACCCTGGTCGATACCGCAGGGTTGCGCCGCAAGTCGAAGATCGTCGACGAAAGCCTCGAAAAGCTCTCCGCGCAAGACACCCTCAACGCGGTGCGGATGGCCAACGTCGTCGCCCTGGTGCTCGACGTCAACGGCATCCTCGACAAGCAGGACCTCACCATCGCCCGCCACGTGGTGGACGAAGGCCGCGCCCTGATCGTCGTGGTCAACAAGTGGGATATCGCCGAGAACAAGCCCGAGATCCTCGAAGACCTGAAAGACAAGCTCGCCCACGTGTTGCCCCAGGTGCGCGGCGTGCCGTTCGTCACCGTCTCCGCCTTGAAGGGCCAGGGCATGGACCGGATGATGGAAACCGTGTTCAAGGTCTACGACCTCTGGAACACCCGCGTCCAGACCCGCAAGCTCAACGACTGGCTGCGTGAAATGACCGAACGCCACCCGCCGCCGCTCGGGAGCCTCGGCCGCCGCCTGCGGGTGCGCTACGTCACCCAGGCGAAAATCCGCCCGCCGACCTTCGTCGCCTTCGTCAGCCGCGCCGCCGACATGCCGGATAGCTACGCCCGCTATTTGGTCAACGGCCTCCGCGACTCCTTCGACCTCGACGGCATCCCGATCCGCCTGCTGCTGCGGCAGGGTAAGAACCCTTACGCTGACAAGGGCTAGGGAAGGGTAAGGTCCGGGCGCTGCCCGGGCCCGCTGGGGGCGCTGCCCCAGACCCGACGGCACTGTGCGTACTTTGCGCTTCTGAGGTATGTCTTTCGCCGATTATTATTCGATCGTAGCCAAGAAAGAGAATTTCTATTATTCTAAAATATACCCATCGTTTCGCCAAGTAGTTAAAGCATTTTCAAAAAAATCCCATCGTGGATCAGTCTTGCAAAGGGTTGCTAATTCACTCCCTGCACCCGTGAAGACGACGCATCCGATGATGATGCAGCCCTTGTGTTTCGGTTGTAATTTAATTTTTTGGGATTTACCAAAATATTCAACGCATGTTGTTTCGTTTTTCTTATCGATAACAAGCATTTCTTGAGGGCTGAAACGTATAACTCCGAGCGCATCTAAGTGCATCAGGTCTGAATATGTTATCCAGGTCGAGTGAAAACCAGGCGACTCGGGATGTGCTCCTTTTGCATTCTCATCAAATATTACGGGTGTATTCTCAGGAAAACTACAAACGAATGCACATAAGTTCGCAAATAGATTTGCATCGTCCGGGTCGAAGCTAGACAATAGTTCCACGGACCTTTTGGAGAACGTGCCGTTATTGTTCGCTTCTCCAGCAAGTACGCCAGCCCACAGCTCCTGCATTTTGTCGTTAGAAACGAGTCGGCACTTATGGAATAGAAACGTAATCCAATCGCTTCCCATCCCTTCTGGTGTGGCGTTTGCCTCCAAGAGTGGGATTGCTTTTTGGGTTATTCTCTCGATGTTTTCTTGCCGCTTCCCTTCCTCCCGAACCAAGCGCTCGAGCGCGCGCCGTTCGAGCGCGGATATTTCCACCTTGGCATTTGCTTGAATAACTTGGGCCTCTGCTTCCGCTCGAGCAACCCGCTTTATCTGCCATGGCTTGGCAATGCCTCCGACAGCATCCGAAACTTTCTCTATCAGCGTCGTAGCAGGTTTCGACAGATCCCCGAGATTGATAAGTCCCCCTTCGCTCATTTCATCCTCCGTAACGTGCGGAATGGTTCTGGGCAGGATTGTACGGTAAATGCCCAAATGGAAATAGCCGTGAAGTAACTCGTTCAGTCGAAGTAGGGGGGGCGAGAGGTTTTATTTCAATCGAATGCCTATGAGGGTAATGGCCGGATGAGCTACTTCCTGATCGTGCGCGGGTCGATCATGTTGAGCTGGCAGAACGGCCACGGGCCCATGTCGAAGTGGAAGTGGTCGCGGTGGTTGGCGTCGGAATCCGGCCCCAGCACGCCGGCGAACAGGGTGCAGGCGCCCTGGCCGACCTGCTTGAGGAACTCGGCCTTGGCGTCGTGGCCGTTCCAGTCCTTGGTTACCGAGGCTTTTTCGCCCGAAGCGGTTTCGAAGATGCCGATGTCGATGGCGTTGGCGCGGGCGTGCTCGCTCATCCGGCTGCTCTTGCCGGTGGAGCGGCGGCAGGCGTAGGTGCCGTAGTGGTGCATCGTCGTCACCGGTCCGCCGAGGATGCGCTTGGCGGCGGGCTGCACGAACACTCCTTCCCATTCCGAGAGCTGCTCCGCGAGCGCGCAGGTCATCACCGCGGGCTTGTCGAGCTGCGCTTGCCCCACCCGCGTCACCTTCACCGCGCCGACGATCGGGCAGCTCTTGCTGCCGCCGTCGGGCACCGGCTCGAAGTCCATGTTGAGCAACCGCAGCCGCTCCAGGCATGGCGCGGGCGCGCCGACGTAGGGCGATGGCGGCGGCGGTTCGGCGGCGCAGGCGGCGAGCAGGAGGGCGACGGCAAGGGCAGGCCAGGGCGCTCCCCTGGCCCCGCCAAGGGGCTTGGCTCCTTGCATCCCATTCCTGGTTTTTCCGCGTAGCGGGATCATTCCGAACCTCTGGGCAACACCGGCTTATGGCGCTTCGCGCGAAAGCCGAAACTTATGGGGTTTGGGGCCATCGGCCCCAATCGGGTCCAGGGGCGAAGCCTCTGGCCTTCCCTCAGGCCGCGACGATTTCGCCGTTGGTATCGCATTCGGGGGAGGCCAGGCTGAGGAAGGTGGGGACGACGGACTCGGGACCGGGGAGGGATGCGGGATTTTCGCCCGGGTAGGCTTCCGCGCGCATCCGGGTTCGGACCGCCCCCGGATCGACGAGGTTGGCGCGGACGTTGGTGAGGGTTCCGACTTCGGCGGCGTAGGTGCGGACCATGGTTTCGAGCGCCGCCTTGGTCATCGCGTAGGGGCCCCAGTAGGCCGGGGCGAGGCGGGCGGCGGTGGAGGTGACGAAGATCGCGCGGCCATGCTCGGCCTGGCGCAGCAGCGGGTCGGCGGCGCGCAGGAGGCGCCAGTTGGCGGTGATGTTGAGGGCGACGAGCTTCGCGAATGCCGCCGGGTCGATGTGGGTGATCGGCTGGAGGCCGCCGAGCGAGGCCGCCGCGCCGACGACGATGTCGAGGCGGCCGAAGCGTTGCGCGATCAGGCCCGCCATTTCGTCGATGCGGTCGTGGTTGGCGAGGTCGAGGGGGGCGAGGACGAGCGGGGGCAGGCCGAGGAGCTGGAGATCGTCGTCGAGTTCGGTGAGCGCGCCCTCGGTGCGCGCCACCGCGATCACGGTGGCGCCCGCCTGGGCGAAGCCCTGCGCCACCGCGCGGCCGATGCCGCGCGATGCGCCGGTGACGAGGGCGATCTTTCCGCTGAGCGGCCGGTCCTGCATTATTTCTTCGATCCGCCGCGCTCGACGAGGACGCTCGGCCGCGACAGCAGGTTGTGGTCGTGGTCGGTGAGTTCGAGCGGATAGTCGCCGGAGAAGCAGGCGTCGCAGTATTGCGGCAGTGAATTGTTGCGCGCCTCGCCCGAGACCGCGCGATAGAGCCCGTCCATCGAGATGAACGAGAGGGTGTCGCAGCCGATCGCCTCGGCCATCTGCTGCTCGGTCATCCGCGCCGCCATCAGGTGTTCGCGCTCCGGCGTGTCGATGCCGTAGAAGCAGGGGAACACGGTGGGCGGCGAGGAGATCCGCATGTGGACTTCCGAGGCTCCGGCGTGGCGCATCATGTCGACGATCTTGCGCGAGGTGGTGCCGCGCACGATCGAATCGTCGACGAGGATGATCTTCTTGCCCTTGATGATCTCGGTGTTCGGGCTGTGCTTGAGTTTGACGCCGAGGTTGCGGATCGCATCGGATGGCTGAATGAAGGTGCGGCCGACGTAGTGGTTGCGGATGATCCCGAGCTCGAAAGGAATCCCCGAGGCCTGGGCATAGCCGAGCGCGGCGGGCACGCCGGAATCCGGCACCGGGATGACGAGGTCGGCTTCGACCGGCTTCTCGTGCGCGAGCTCCGCGCCGATGCGCTTGCGCGCTTCGTAGACGCCCTTGCCGTCCATCAGGCTGTCGGGGCGGGCGAAGTAGATGTATTCGAAGATGCAGAGCCGCTGGCGGGTCTCGCGGAACGGCTTCTTCGAGTGCAGGCCGTCCTTGTCGATGATGATCGCCTCGCCCGGCTCGACGTCGCGCACGAAGTCCGCGCCGATGATGTCGAGGGCACAGGTCTCGGAGGCGAGGATGTAGGCCTCGCCGAGCTTGCCGAGCACCAGCGGCCGCACGCCCGCCGGGTCGCGCACGCCGATCATCGCCTCGGGCGAGAGCATCACCAGGGAATACGCGCCCTTCACCTGCCGGAGCGCGTCCATCACCCGCTTCGGGATCGAGGAATCGAGGCTGGTGGCGATCAGGTGGACGATCACCTCGGTGTCGGAGGTCGACTGGAACAGGCAGCCGCGCCGGATCAGCTGGCCGCGCAGCGTCATCGCGTTGGTAAGGTTGCCGTTGTGCGCGATCGCGAAGCCGCCGCTCTCGAACTCGGCGAACAACGGCTGGACGTTGCGGAGGATGGTTTCGCCGGTGGTGGAATAGCGCACGTGGCCGATGGCGCTGTCGCCGACCAGGGCGTTGATCACCGATTCCTGGGCGAAGTTCGCGGCGACGTGGCCGAGGCCCTTGTGCGCGTTGAAGCGGTCGCCGTCACGCGCGACGATGCCGACGGCCTCCTGGCCGCGATGCTGGAGGGCGTGCAGGCCGAGCGTGGTGAGACGCGCGGCGTCCGGGGTGCCGAATACGCCGAAGACCCCGCATTCTTCCTTCAACTTGTCGTCGTCGAACGGATCGGTGGTCAGGCATTGCTTCGCGCAGGAGGTCATGTCGGTGATCACTCTTAAAACGGTTGGCACTAGGACTTAACGGTTGGCGTCGATCAGGCGGTTCATCTCGCGCCGCTGATCCTCGGCGTAGCCCTGCGGTGCGTCGGACCCGGGTTGCTTGGGTGCAGGCGCGCTCCAGGATTTCACGGTCTTTTCAAGGTCGATGGCGTCCTGCGCGGTGCGCGAGGCCTTTTTCGCCTGGGAGCCGGCCTCGTAGAGGCTGTCGGGCGCCCAACCTTTCACCACGTCGGCGGCGGCGACGATCCAGGGGGTGGTCTTCGCCCCCTTCATCCACGATGGCGGGCCGCTCAAATCGAGCATCCAGGTCATTACGATGTAGCCCATCACCACCAGCAGCGCGCCCCGGACGATGCCGAAGGCGAAGCCGAGCGCGCGGTCGAGCGGCGAGAGGATGCTTACCCGCACTCCCGCGCTGATCGCCCGGACGACGATCGAGGCGACGATCATCGTGCCGATGAACAGCGCCGCCGCGGCGACGACGTCGGCGGCGAGGTGATTGGAAATCATCGCGCGGAAGTAGGGGCGCAGCACCGGCAACCCGAACACCACCACCGCGATCGAAACCACCCACGCGCCGATCGACAGCGCCTGGTCGGTGAAGCCGCGCATCATCGCGAACAGCGCGGAGAACAGCACGATGCCGAAGACGACGATATCGACCATCGGCAGGGAGGAAGGGTTCAAGCCTTGGGCTCCTCTTTGCGTCCCGGTGCGTTCGCCGCCGGGAACAATGCCACGACATCCTGGGCGTGGCCGATTTCCCGGGGGGCGATCCCCTCGGGCGGCGACGCCTTGCGTCCGCCGGTGCGCAGCCGGCGGGGCATCAACGCCGAGGCGAAGCCGAGTTTGGCCGCCTCCTTCAAGCGCAGATCCGGCTGCGCCACCGCGCGGACTTCGCCGGAAAGGCCGATCTCGCCGAACACCACGATGTCGGCGGGAGCCGGAACGCCCGAAAACGACGAAAGCACCGCGCACGCGACCGCGAGGTCGGCGGCGGGCTCGGAAATTTTCAAGCCACCTGCGACGTTCAAATAAACGTCATGGCCACCAAAAGCAATGCCGCAGCGCGCTTCCAGCACTGCAAGCAGCATCGAAAGGCGGGAGGAATCCCACCCGACTACAGCGCGGCGCGGCGTGCCGAGCGACGATGGCGCGACAAGTGCTTGAATTTCAACGAGAACAGGGCGAGAGCCTTCGAGCCCGGCGAATACGCAACTGCCCGCGACGTTGCCGCGACGTTCCGCGAGGAACAGCGCCGACGGATTGGCGACTTCGCCGAGGCCGCCGTCGGTCATCTCGAACACGCCGATTTC
>DBTR01000032.1:18919-20035 GCA_002307145.1 Rhodospirillum sp. UBA1311
AACAGCGCCGACGGATTGGCGACTTCGCCGAGGCCGCCGTCGGTCATCTCGAACACGCCGATTTCATCGGTCGCGCCGAATCGATTCTTCACCGCGCGGAGAATCCGGAAGTGGTGGCCGCGCTCGCCCTCGAAGTAGAGCACCGTGTCGACCATGTGCTCGACGACGCGCGGCCCCGCAAGCGTGCCCTCCTTGGTGACGTGGCCGACCAGGAACAGCACGAATCCCCGCCGCTTCGCCAGCCGGATCAGCTCGTGCGCGCAGGCACGCACCTGGCTCACCGTGCCCGGCGCGGAATCCAGGCTGTCGAGATACATCGTCTGGATCGAATCGATGATCACCACGTCGGGCGGCTGCGCCACGTCGAGCGTCGCGATGATGTCGCGCAGGTTCATCGCCGCCGCCAGATCCACCGGCGCCTGCTCGAAGCCGAGCCGCCGCGCCCGCAGGCGCACCTGGTCCACCGACTCTTCGCCCGAGACGTACGCGCACTTCGCGCCCTTCAAGGCGAGCTGCGCCGCCGCCTGCAGCAGCAGCGTCGACTTGCCGATCCCCGGGTCGCCGCCCACCAGCAGCACCGAACCCGCCACCAGCCCGCCGCCGCTCACCCGGTCCAACTCGCCGATGCCGGTCGCGCGGCGCGGCACCGGCTCGCCGACGCCCTGCAACGACACGAAGTCGATCACCCGGCCGTTCGCCAACGCCTTGCCCTGCGGCGACGACGCCTCGGGCGCGGCCTCCTCGGCAATGCTGTTCCACGCGCCGCACGCCTCGCAGCGCCCGGCCCACTTGCCGGTAACCGCACCGCAGGACTGACAGACGAACCGGGTGGTGGACTTGGCCATTTGGGCTCAGGCTCCGGTAAGGGAAAAGGCCAGGGCGCTGCCCCGGACCCGCTGGGGCCTTGGGCCCCATACCCCGTAACTGGTTTTTCCGCGAAGCGGGATCATTCCGCCGCGCGGCGATGGGTTTACTGCGCTGCGCGCGAAAAAACAAAGGGGGTCTGGGACATCGCCCCAGGCGGGGCGCGGGGCGGCAGCCCCGCCGCGCATCCGCCAAGCCCTCACCGGCGCAGGTCCATGGTGATCGGGCCTTCGGCGCGGCCGTGGATGAATT
>DBTR01000032.1:20289-20430 GCA_002307145.1 Rhodospirillum sp. UBA1311
GGCCGTGGATGAACTGGTCGACGTAGGGGTTGCCCGAGGTGTCGATGTCGGCGATCGGGCCGACCCAGACCAGCTTGCCTTTGTAGAGCATCGCGACGCGGTCGGCGATCTTGCGTGCCGAGGCCATGTCGTGGGTGATGG
>DBTR01000032.1:20759-23509 GCA_002307145.1 Rhodospirillum sp. UBA1311
GGGTCGAGGCCGGTGGTGGGTTCGTCGAAGAAGATGATTTCGGGCTCGGTGGCGATGGCGCGGGCGAGGCCGACGCGCTTCTGCATGCCGCCCGAGAGTTCGGCGGGCCAGAGCTTGGCGACGTCTTCGGTGAGGCCGACCTTGGCGAGGGTTTCCACGGCGAGGTCGTAGGCCGCCTTGCGCTCCATGTGCTGGGCCTGGATCGCGCCGAAGGCGACGTTTTCCCACACCGGCAGGCTGTCGAAGAGGGCCGCGCCCTGGAAGAGCATGCCGATCTTCGCGTTGACGCTTTCGAGGTGCCGGGTACGCGCGCCGATGACCTCTTCGCCGTCGACCTGGATCGAGCCGGATTCGGGCCGGATGATCCCCTGGATCGACTTGATCAGCACCGACTTGCCCGAGCCCGAGCCGCCGATCACGACGATGGATTCGCCTGCCCGGACATCGAGGTCGATGCCGTCGAGGACGACTTTGTCGCCGAAGCGCTTGTGGACGTCGCGCAGGCGGATTTTCGGGACGGCGGCTTCGGTCATGTCCGGGCTTTCACTGCGCGAAGAAGATTTCGGTGATGCCGTAGTTGGCGATCAGGATGAGGATCGAGGCGGAGACCACGGCGTTGGTGGTGGCCGCGCCCACGCCCTGCGCGCCGCCCTTGGAGTGGTAGCCGTGGTAGCAGCCGAGCAGCGCGATGAGGAAGCCGAACGCCGCCGCCTTGACCAGCCCCGAGATCACGTCGAGGGGTTCGAGGACCTGCCAGGTATTGGCGAGGTAGCTGCCGGAATTGAAGCCGAGCTTGCCGATCGCGATGATGTAGCCGCCGAAGATGCCGAGGATGTCGGCGACGACGACGAGCAGCGGCATCATCAACAGGCCGGCGAGGACGCGCGGCGAGACGAGGTATTTGTAGGGGTTGGTCGAGAGCGTGGTGAGCGCGTCGACCTGCTCGGTGACGCGCATCGTGCCGATCTCGGCGGCCATCGACGCGCCGATGCGGCCCGCGACCATCAGCCCGGCGAGCACCGGCCCGAGCTCGCGGGTGATCGAGAGCGCCACCACCATCGCCACCGCGCCCTCGGCCTGGAAGCGCGCGAAGCCCGAGTGGCTCTGCAGCGCCAGCACCATGCCGGAGAAGATCGCGGTGAGCGCCACCACCGGCAGCGAGAAATAGCCGATGTCGATGAACTGGCGGAGGATCTGGCGCGGGTAGAACGGCGGCCGCACCATGTGGGAGACGGCGGCGGTGGCGAACCGCGACAACCGTCCGACGGCGGCGAGGAAGGTGAGGAACACCCGTCCGATCAGGGCAAGCACATTCATGAGGCGGTGCCGTTCTTGTAAAGGCGTGGCAGGCGCGGACCGAGGCGGGTCAACAGCTCGTAGGAGATGGTGGCGCCCGCATCCGCCAGCGTGTCGATGCTGGCATATTTACCGATAACGTCGATGGTGTCACCCGGTTGAATCCGCCCCTCCGGCACCTCGCCGATGTCAAAGGTGGTGAGATCCATGGAAATCCGGCCGACGAGCCGCGCCTTCCAGGTGTCGTTGACGGTGGCATAGACCGGCGGGGCGGCGGGATTGGCGGTGATGCTGCGGAGGAAGCCGTCGGCATAGCCGAGCGCCACGGTGGCGAGGCGGCTGGGCTTCGGCACGTCGTAGGTCGCGCCGTAGCCGACGGTCTGGGGCGCGTCGATGCTTTGAATCTGGATCACCTTGGCCGACAGGGTGACGACATGCGCCATCGGATTGTCGTGGCCGGGGGTGGGGTTGCCGCCGTAGAGGCCGATGCCCGGGCGGACCAGGTCGAAGTGGGCGCGCGGGCCGATGAAGATTCCCGAGGTTGCCGAAAGACTGGCGGGAACCCCCGGCATGTCCTTGGCGAACTTGGAAAAGGTTTCGAGCTGCTGGTGGTTGAGCGGGTGGCGCGGGGTGTCGGCGCAGGCGAAGTGGCTCATCAGGAGTTGCGGGTCGAGGGCGCGCATCCAGTTCTGGTTGGTGCGGATGCGGTCGAACTCGCGCCGCGACAGGCCGAGGCGGGTCATGCCGGTGTCGACCTGGAGCGCCGAGGGATGGCTTCGGCCCTGGCTCTCGACGAACTTCAGCCAGCCTTCGACCTGCGACATGCCGCTCAGCACCGGAATCAGGTGGGCGGCGGCGAAGTCGGCCTCGGTGCCGGGGTTGGTGCCGTGGAGGACGAAGATCCGCGCCTCGCCGACCGCGTGGCGCAGGCTCAGGCCTTCGTCGAGGTGGGCGACGAAGAAGGTGTTGCACCCCGCGTGACGCAGTTCGCGCGCGACGGCAGCCGCGCCGAGGCCATAGGCGTCGGCCTTGACCACGGCGGCGGCTTCGGCGGTACCGGCCTGTTGCTTGAGGTAGCGCCAGTTGGCGACGATCGCCCGCAGGTCGACGCTGAGCGTCGCCCCGGCGCGCGCGAGAGTCGCCGGGGAAGGAGCCAGAAACACGGTGAATTATCCTCCGTAGGGAAGGTGTTCGTCGTCGGTCCAGTTGCCGAAGGTGGTGTACTCGCCGTTGAAGTGCAAGATCACCGTATCGGTAGGGCCGTGACGCTGTTTCGCCACGATGCACTCGGACTTGAACTCGATCTCCTTGAGGCCGTCTTCCCACTCCTCGACGAGGCGGGCGTACTTGGCGTCGTCCTCGCCATCCTTCTTTTGCGGGCGCTTGGCCTTGCGGTAGTAATGTTCGCGGTAGACGAAGATCACCATGTCGGCGTCCTGCTCGATCGAGCCGGA
>DBTR01000032.1:23774-59623 GCA_002307145.1 Rhodospirillum sp. UBA1311
TCGCGCAGGTCGGAGAGCTGCGGGCGTTTGTCGTCGCGGCTTTCGACGGCACGGGAGAGCTGGGAGAGCACCAGCACCGGGACGTTCAGCTCTTTCGCCAGGATCTTCAGGCCGCGCGTCATTTCCGAGAGTTCCTGCACGCGGTTGCTCTCGCGGCGGCTGGAGACGCCGGGGGAGAGCAGTTGCAGGTAGTCGATCACGATCATGCCGAGGTTGGACTGGCGTTGCAGGCGGCGCGCGCGGGTGCGGATCGCGCCGACCGAGAGGCCGGGGGTGTCGTCGATGTAGAACGGCACCTTCTCCATCAGGCCGACCGCGGCGGTCAGCTTGTTGAAGTCGTCCTGGGTCATCTTGCCGGTACGCATCTTGTGGCCGGGGATCTGCGCCTCGTTCGACAGGATACGGGTGGCGAGCTGTTCGGCCGACATTTCCATCGAGAAGAACGCGGTGACCGCGCCCGGCCCCTTGGGATCGGTGAACTTGGCGTAGGCGGCGTTGTACGCGATCGCGGTGGCGAGCGCGGTCTTGCCCATGCCCGGGCGTCCGGCGAGGATGATCAAGTCGGAGTTGTGGAAACCGCCGAGGAGATTGTCGAGGTCGGTGAGGCCGGTGGTCACGCCCGAGAGGCCGCTCGCCTGATGGGCGGCGTTGGCCATCTGCAGCGATGCCTTCAGCGCGCTCGAAAAGTTGGTGAAGCCGCGCGAGGTCTCGCCGGTTGTGGCAAGCCGGTAGAGGCTTTCTTCCGCCTTGCGGATCTGGTCGTCGGCGGTGGTTTCGAGGTTTTCGTCGAAGGCGTCGTTGACCACGTCCTCGCCGAGCGCGATCAGCTGGCGGCGGATGAAGAGATCGTGGATCAGGTGGCCGTACTGCTCGGCGTTGATGATGCCGACCACCGAGGCCGCGAGCCGGGTGAGGTAGCCCGGGCCGCCGACGCGTTCGAGTTCCTCGCCGCCGTCCATCACCCGCTTCAGGGTGATCGGGTCGGCGGTATCGCCGCGCTCGGAGAGGATGATGCAGAGCTCGAAGATCTTGCGGTGGGTCGAATCCGCGAAGTGCTCCGGCTTGAGGAAGTCGATGATCTTGTCGATCGCCGCGTTGTTGTTGAGAATCGCGCCCAGCAACGCCTGTTCGGCCTCGATGTCGTAAGGCGGCGTACGGGTCGCGACGCGTGGGCTGCCGCCCACGACGTGCAACGGTTCGGGAAATCCGGGTTCGGGGTTCTGGTTCATCCGCGCACCATATCATGAGTGCCGGGGGTCGCCACCGCCGAGTTACCCACATGCCTGTGGATAGCGGGGATTATTGAACCCGGCCGAGATCCTCGATCGCGCCCAGCACCAATCCTGTCCCCGCCGCGATCAGGAGAATGTCGGCGGCGACGCGGACATACTTCTGCCCTTGCGGCGGCGGCGGCAGGCGCACCAGCAACGCGCTCGGCACGGCATAGAAGATTACGTCGCGGGGCAGCGGGCGGCCGACCTGCCACTTTTTCGCTTGGCCCGGGGGCTGGCAGCCGTTCTGCTTTTTCGCGAGGCCGGGCGGGCATTTGCCGGCCTCGATCAGCGGGCCGTAATACTGGGCGACGGCGCGTTGGTCGATGTCGTTGAACTCGATCCGCACATCGCCCGGCGAGCCGCCGGAAGCGCCGCCATGGGCGCTGCCGCCGGGGTTGCCGTGGCCGTTGCCCTTTCCCGGCTTGTCGCCCGCGAAGGCGGAGGTAGCGGCGAGAAGGCAGGCGCAGGCGAAAGCGATCGGGGCACGGATCATCGGGAAACTCCTGAAGAGGCAGTCTTTCATATGGGGGAGGTGATGAAAAAAAACCGCCGCCCGGTCGGGGCGGCGGCAATATTCCGGTCTCGAAAATCCAGGCTCAGACGGCTTCGTCTTCGTCGGCTTCCAGGACTTCGCCTTCGTCGGCGACTTCGGCTTCGGTCTCGATCTCCTCGGCTTCGTCCTCGGCGGCATGACGCTCGGCGAGCGCGGCCTCCTCGGCGGAGCGGGCGATCACGACCTCGACGTTGATCTTGACTTCCGGGTGCAGCGCGAACGGCACGGCGTAGGTGCCGAGCGTCTTGATCGGCTGGTTCAGCTGCGCGGCGGTCTTCTCGACGGTGAAGCCGGCTTCCTTGACCGCGTCGCGGATGTCGCGGGCGGTGACCGAGCCGTAGAGGTGGCCGGTCTCGGCGGCCTGGCGCACGATCAGGAGGCGCAGGCCTTCCATCTTCGCGGCGACGGCTTCGGCTTCTTCGCGACGCTTCAGGTTGGTCGCCTCGATCTGGACGCGCTGCTGCGCGAAGATTTCGAGGTTGGCCTTGTTCGCGCGGAGCGCCTTGTTCTGCGGCAGCAGGAAATTACGGGCGAAGCCGGGCTTGACGCTGACCACGTCGCCGATCTGGCCCAGGCGTTCGATGCGTTCCAACAGAATGACTTCCATTGTCCTTGATCCTTTCTGTTCGTCCGGCCCCCGGGGCAGGATTGCGCGCGGGTCCGTTAGGAATGCGAAGTGCGGACCGCACGCGTTCGCGCGGTCCGCAAGAGTGATATCAAGCCGTAAGCCCTAAGCCGGGCCTTACTTCATCACGTAGGGCAGCAGCGAAAGATAGCGCGCGCGCTTGATCGCACGGGCGAGTTCGCGCTGCTTCTTCGCCGAGACGGCGGTGATGCGGCTCGGGACGATCTTGCCGCGTTCGGAGACGAAGCGCAGAAGCAGCTTGATGTCCTTGTAGTCGATCTTCGGCGCATTGGCGCCCGAGAACGGGCAGGTCTTGCGACGACGGAAGAACGGGCGACGCGGAGCGGGCATTAGATCTCTCCTTCAACGGACTGCGAAGCGGGGGCACGGTCGCGCTCGAAGCGACGCGGGCCACGGTCGCCATCGCCGCGCGGGCCACGGTCGCCACGGTCGCCGCGCGGGCCACGGTCGCCACGATCACCGCGATCGCCACGATCGCCACGCTCGTTGCGCGGCTGCATCATCGCCGACGGACCTTCTTCAAGGGCCTCGACGCGCACCGTCATATAACGAAGGATGTCTTCGTTGATCCGCATCTGGCGCTCGTACTCGGTGATCGCGGCCGAGGGCGCTTCGATGTTGAAGAGGACGTAGTGTCCCTTGCGGTTCTTGTTGACGCGGTAGGAGAGGTTGCGAAGACCCCAGGACTCCCGCTTCTTCACCTCGCCGCCACCGGCGACGAGCACTTCGGTCAGGCGATCCATCAGCGCGTCCACCTGGGCGGTGCTGATGTCCTGACGCGCGATAACCACGCTTTCGTACAGAGACATGTCTAAAAGACTCCCTTTGGCTTCTCTCGTCCCATGGTTTCGACCCTGAAACATTGTTTCACCGGTCTCGCCTCGGGCATAGCCGACCCCATGGTCGGCAAGGAGTTGCAAGGTGGGGGACTATACACATCTTTACGGGGGAGGCAAGGGGTGCTTGACAATGGGTAGGGTTATGCTTCTTTTGACGACGGTACGACGAATTCACAGTCACAATCGTCTGGAGGAATAGCGCATGCGCGCAGTGGTTTTCCCGGGGCAAGGCTCTCAAGCCGTCGGCATGGGCCAGGAACTTGCAGCGACGTTTTCCGTCGCTCGCGAGGTCTTCGCCGAGGTCGAGGATGCCCTTGAGCAGAAACTCACGCAGATGATGTTCGATGGCCCCGAGCAGGACCTGATGATGACCGAAAACACCCAGCCGGCTTTGATGGCTGTGAGTGTGGCGATCATGCGGGTGCTCGACAAGGAATATGGTGTGCGGCTGCCCGATATCGCGACCTACGTCGCCGGGCATTCGCTGGGTGAATATTCGGCGCTCTGTTCTTCGGGCGCGTTGAAGCTCTCCGATACCGCGCGTCTGCTGCGCGTCCGTGGCCGTGCGATGCAGAAGGCGGTTCCCTTCGGCATGGGCGCGATGGCCGCGATCCTCGGCCTCGACGCCGAGCAGGCCCGCAACCTCTCGCTCGAAGCGTCGGAAGGCGAGATCTGCGAAGCCGCCAACGACAACGCTCCGGGCCAGGTCGTGGTTTCGGGCCATGTCGGCGCGGTCAAGCGCGCGATCGAAATCGCGAAGAAGCTGGGCGTGAAGCGCTCGGTTCTCCTGCCGGTGTCCGCGCCCTTCCATTGCGCGCTGATGCGCCCGGCGGCGGAAACCATGCGCGAGGCCCTCGCCAACGTCGAGCTGATGACCCCGGTGATCCCGGTGGTCGCGAACGTCACCGCCCAGGCGACCGACGATCCGGAAGAAATCCGCAAGCTGCTCGTCGAGCAGGTCTGCGGCTCGGTGCGCTGGCGCGAAAGCGTCCAGTTCATGAAGGGTCACGGCATCAACACCCTCGTCGAGGTCGGCTCCGGCCGCGTGCTCTCCGGTCTGGCCAAGCGCATCGACCGCGAGATGGACGGCATGCCGGTGGGCACCGTCGCCGAGATCGAGGCGTTCGCCAAAATGGTCGCCGCCTGATCATCGAGTTTGCCGCCCGGAGTCGCACGAAACATGGCGCTCCGGGCGGTTTCTTTGTGCGCGGTTGGGGCAAGGGCCGCGCATGCTTAAAGACAATTAAAGAGCAGAACGTTGATGTTTGATTTGACCGATAAGTGCGCCCTGGTCACGGGCGCTTCCGGGGGAATCGGCTCGGCCATCGCCAAGGCTTTCGCCACCCGCGGCGCGAAGGTGGTGCTTTCGGGCACCCGCCGGGACGCGCTTGAGGAGGTCGCCGCCGAGATCGAGGCGTTCGCGCCCGGCAAGGCGATCGTGATCGCCGCCAACCTTTCCGACCCGAAGGATATCGAACGCCTCGCCGCCGAGGCGGAAGCCGCCATGGGCCGTATCGACATTCTCGTCAACAACGCCGGCCTGACCCGCGACGGTCTCGCCATGCGGATGAGCGACGACGACTGGCAAGCGGTGATCGACGTCAACCTCTCCGCCGCGTTCCGCCTCTCCCGCGCGGTGATGCGCGGCATGATGAAGCGCCGCTACGGCCGGATCATCGGCATCACCTCGGTGTCCGCCGCGATCGGCAATCCGGGCCAGGCGAACTATTGCGCCTCGAAGGCGGGCATGATCGGGATGAGCAAGTCCTTGGCCTACGAGCTTGCCGGGCGCAATATCACGGTGAACTGCGTCGCGCCGGGGCTGATCCAGACTGCGATGTCGGATGCGATGACCGAGCCGCAGCGCCAGCGCATGCTCGCCGCGATTCCGGTCGGACGGCTGGGCAACTCGGAGGAGATCGCCTCCGCCGCGGTGTACCTCGCGGCAGAGGAAGCCTCCTACGTCACCGGCCAGACCATCCATGTCAACGGTGGCATGGCGATGATCTAAAGGTCCTGGGAATCGGGGCCTCCGCGTCGGAACTCCCGACGTCTGGCCTTCCCTGGGAAAGTATGGTAGTGAACGGGCCACTTGTGCGGATCGACCCCGGCGAAAGCCGCCGGGAGCGTCGCTAAAAGAGGTTCTGTCCGGGAAACCGGATATGGAAGTTCAAGTAATCAAACCCAACGAGCGAGAGACCGAGGACAAGCCAATGAGTGATGTCGCCGAACGCGTTAAGAAGATCGTCGTCGAGCATTTGGGCGTCGAGGAAGACAAGGTGACCGATAACGCCAGCTTCATCGATGACCTGGGCGCCGACAGCCTGGATACCGTCGAACTGGTGATGGCTTTCGAGGAAGAATTCGGGATCGAAATTCCGGACGACGCCGCCGAGAAGATTCTCACGGTCAACGACGCGATTTCCTTCATTTCCAAGGCCAACGGCTGATTTGAGCCGCATGGGACCACCTCCATGAGGGGGTGGTCCCATCTGATTTGTCCCTGGCGCGCGACCGTGCCTTGCCGTGGGACCGCGTTCGCGCCGCAAGACGGGCGGACGGGCGTGATCTTCCCTAAAACGACAACGGGTGGACGAAACATGAGGCGAGTTGTTATCACCGGCCTGGGCTTGCTGACGCCGCTTGGGCGTGGTGTCGAGCTGAACTGGGAACGCCTGATCAAGGGCGAAAACGGATTTCGCAAGATCGACCGGTTCGAGGTCGACGATCTCGCGGCGCAGGTCGCGGCGATGCTGCCGCTGGGCTCCAACCCCGGCGAGTTCGACCCCGAAAGCGTGGCACCCGCCAAGGAACGCCGCCGCATGGACGACTTCATCGTCTACGCGCTCTCCGCCGCCCAGGATGCGGTCGAGGATTCCGGCTGGATGCCCGACGACGAAGAAGACCGCGCCCGCACCGGCGTGATGATCGGCTCCGGCATCGGCGGCCTTTCCGCGATCGCGGAATGCGCGTCCGTGCTCGACAAGTCCGGCCCGCGCCGGGTTTCGCCGTTCTTCATTCCGTCGAGCCTGATCAACCTGGCCTCGGGCCACGTTTCGATCAAATACGGCTTCACCGGCCCCAATCATTCCGCCGTCACCGCCTGCGCCACCGGCGCGCACGCGATCGGCGACGCCGCCCGACTGATCATGTTCGGCGATTGCGACGTGATGGTCGCGGGTGGCGCGGAATCCGCGATCTGCCGCCTCGGCATCGCGGGCTTCGCTTCGGCCAAGGCGCTCTCCACCGCCTACAACGACAATCCGAGCGCCGCCTCCCGTCCGTGGGACAAGGGCCGCGACGGTTTCGTCATGGGCGAGGGCGCGGGCGTCGTCGTGCTCGAAGAGTACGAGCACGCCAAGGCGCGTGGCGCGAAGATCTATGCCGAGATCAAGGGCTACGGCCTCTCGGGCGACGCCTACCACATCACCGCTCCGCATCCGGAAGGGCGCGGCGCCAAGCGGGCGATGACCATGGCGCTCAAGAACGCCGGCCTCAACGTCGAGGACATCGACTACATCAATGCGCATGGCACCTCGACGCCGCTCGGCGACGAGATCGAATGCAACGCGGTGAAGACGATCTTCGGCGATCACGCCTACAAGCTCTCGATGTCTTCGACCAAGTCGGCGATCGGGCATCTGCTGGGTGCGGCGGGCGCGGTCGAGGCGATCTACTCGGTGCTCGCGCTGCGCGACCAGGTGGTGCCGCCGACCTTGAACCTCGTCGATCCGTCGGAAGGCTGCGACATCGACCTGGTGCCGTTGAAGGCCAAGGAACGCAAGGTCGCGGCCGTGCAGTCCAACTCCTTCGGCTTCGGCGGGACCAACGCCTCGCTGATCATGACGAAGATCTAAATGACCAAGAGCATGGCGACGCTGCGCCGCCTCGGCGTCCTGCTCGTCGCCCTGCTGGCCCTGGCCGCCGCGGCGGCCGCGGTGCTCTACGTCAAGGGCCGGGAGGCGTTCGTCGCCCCCGGCCCTTCGACGTCCGAAACCGTCGTCGTGGTGCCGAAGGGCGCGGGCGTCGAGCGGATCGCAACCCTCCTCCACGACGCGAACGTGATCGAAAGTCCGCTGGCGTTCCGCTTCGGCGTGCGGATCGCGGGCGCGCAAACCGCGCTGAAGGCGGGCGAATACGCGTTTCCGGCAGCGGCCTCGGCGGAAGACGCGATGGCCATCCTGATGTCGGGCAAGGTGGTGCAGCACCAGCTCACCATCCCCGAAGGCTGGACGGTGAAGCAGGCCCTCGCCGCCGTCGCCATCGCGCCGTCGCTCGCGGGCGAAGCTCCCACGGGCATCGACGAAGGCGTGCTTCTGCCCGAAACCTATTCCTATGTTCTCGGCGACACCCGCACTCACGTCGTCGCGCGGATGAAGACCGCGATGGACCGCCTGCTCGCCGACGCCTGGACCAACCGCGCCGAGAACCTGCCGTTCAAGACCCCGAAGGAGGCGCTGATCCTCGCCTCGGTGGTCGAGCGGGAAACCGGCATCGCCTCCGAGCGCCCGCGCGTCGCGGCGGTGTTCGTCAATCGCCTCCGCCTCGGCATGAAGCTCCAGTCCGACCCGACGGTGATCTACGGCCTTTCCGACGGCCAGGGCACTCTCGACCATGGCCTCACCCGCCGCGACCTCGATGCCGAGCACCCCTACAACACCTACGTCATCCCCGGCTTGCCGCCGGCGCCGATCGCCCTGCCGGGAGGCGACGCGATCCGCGCCACCCTCAATCCCGCCGACACCAAGGACCTCTACTTCGTCGCCGACGGCACCGGCGGCCACGTCTTCGCCAAAACCCTCGAAGAGCACAATCGCAACGTCGCCAAATGGCGGGCGATCGAGCGCGCCAAGTCCAAGCCCTAGGAAGCCTGGACCTCGGCCGCACCCGGGCGCGGCAGCCGGAACGACGGCGGCAGCGGCCCGCTGCGGCCGACCGACTTCGCCAGGTCGAGGACCTCGGCGGCGCGCGCGGCGAGGAAGTCGCGCACGTCGGCGTCGAGGGTCGAGAGCCCGTCCACCATCAGCTTCGCCCGCGCCGGGTTGACCGCCTTGTCCATCGCCGCCTTGATGATCCGGCGCTTCGCGGCCTCGGGCTCCGCGACCATCTGCGCCAGGGTCACGCCCGCGGCGTTGGGCAGTGCGGTGATGATCGCGTAGAGGTCGTTGGACGCCACCCCCGCCAGCAGTCGCTTCAACGCCTGGAGGTCGCTGCGCGCAGTCGCCCAGTGGAAGATCGTGTTGCCGTCGATGTCGGGCTGGAGCAGCAGCGAGAGCAGCGGATTGGTGGGGGCGAGGGAAGTCTTGTCGATCGCCACCGGTTTGCGCACGGTCTCGCCGCGCACCATCGCGTTGTAGGAGAGGTCGTCGTTGCGCAACAGGCTGGTGAGCTTGGCCATGTGGGTGTATTTGCCCGCCGCCAGGGCCTTGGCCAGCGCGCCCTCGCCGACGCGGTCGCGGCGGAGCAGGCGCTTGGAGAGGAACATCTGGGCGTAGGCCTTGCGGGTGGTGACGTCGGCCACCCCGGTCTGGTTGATGCTTTCCATGGTGTTCTGCACCAGCAGCCGGATCAGGTCGTCGAACATCGCATGGTTGGCGATGCCGATCAGCTTGAAGAACGCCGGGCTGTTGTTCCTTTCGTCGAGGTAGTCGAAGAACAGGCGGCAGGTGGCGGCGCGGAGCGAGGCGTCGGCCTGCGGCTGGATCGCCTGGTGCAACACGTGCTGGGTGAGGAGGCCGCGATTCTCTTCGATGTCGGACGAGAACAGGTACGACATGAACTGGGAGCGTGCGGTGTCTTCCTTCGCCTGTTCGGAGAGCGCGGTCTCGATGTTCTCGATCGACAGGTGCTTGGCCTGGATCAGCGCATTGAGCGACTGCCAGCGGGGTTCGGGCAGGAGCATTTTCGACAGCGGCGACTGGCCGAGCTTGTTGCGCCGCGAGAAGTCGATGTCCATCGCCAGGAGGGTGCGCGCCATGCGCAGGGTGGCGAGGCCTTCGTGCTCATGGAGGGTGCTGGCGAGATAGTGCCAGATCCCGTTGCCGCCGTCGTCCTCGTGGGTCAGGTAGGCATAGACCCAGTCCTGGTGGCCGATCTCTCCCCAGTGAGCGATCAGGGTTTCGAAGATCGCGGCGGCGGAATCGACGTGCTGGAACGACAGCCGGAACTGCAGGTAGGTTTCGCCGCGTTGGCCGCGCGCGCCGAACAGGGCGGAGGCGTTGTCGCCGAACTTGATCCACTGGGCGAAGAAGTGACTGAACTTTCCCGAATACTTGTCCATGCGCTTCTTGATGTCCGCGTGAATCGCCTCCACTGCCGCCATTCCTGCAACTCCTTCCCAGATCATTGTTAAATAGCGCGCGAACGCGATGCCGAGGTCGTGTCTAGCGCAGGTTGCCCGATTGCGCGGTGCGGGCGCGCACACCCGGCGCTTGCGGGGCGGGTCGCCGCGCCTCACCTCATCATCATGACCCCGATGAGTCGCGAAGCCGTCGCCTTGAACCGGTTCGGCCTCGGCGCGCGCCCCGACGGCGCGCCGCCCGCCGATCCGAAGGCGTGGCTTCTCGACCAGTTTCCGGCATTCGAGGCCCGGCCCGCCACGATGGCGGCGGCGCGGGCGTCGGCGGATCTGGCGGGCGAGTATCTCGCGGCCGAGGCGGCGCTGAAGGAGGCCGACGCGGCGGCGAAGATGGCGGGCAACAAGGACCTGCGCCAGCGCGGGCAGAAGCTCTACCAGGACGAGGTGGCGATGCGGGCGGTGGCGGCCTTGACCGCGCCCGCGCCGTGGGTCGAGCGGCTGGTGCATTTCTGGTCCAATCACTTTGCGATCTCCACCGAGAAGGCTCCGGTGCTGTTGCTCGCCGGGGCGTTCGAGCGCGAGGCGATCCGGCCGCACGTCTTGGGAAAATTCTCCGACATGCTGCTGGCGGTGGAGCGGCATCCGGCGATGCAGATTTTCCTCGACCAGCCGCGCTCGATCGGGCCGGGGAGTCCGCTGGCGCAGCATGCGGCGAACCGCAAGCTCGGCATCAACGAGAACCTCGCGCGCGAGATCCTCGAACTCCATACCCTCGGCGTCCGCACCGGCTACACCCAGGCCGACGTGATCGCCTTCGCCCTGGCGCTGACCGGCTGGAGCGTCGAGACGCCGCGCCCGAGGGGGCAACTCGCCGCCCCCGGCAGCTTCGTCTTCCGCCCCGAGATGCACGAACCGGGCGCGCGGAAGATCGTCGGCAAGACCTATGCGGCGGGCGGCGTGGAGCAGGCGGAGGCGGTGCTGCGCGACCTCGCCGTGGCCGACGCCACCGCGACACATGTCGCGACCAAGCTCGCGCGCCATTTCGTCGGCGACGCGCCGCCCCCGGCGGTGGTCGACCGCCTCGCCGCCGCGTTCCGGAGTTCGGGCGGCGACTTGCCGATGGTGTACCGCGCCCTGGTCGACGCGCCCGAGGCCTGGGCGTCCCGGCCCGCGAAGTTCAAGACGCCATGGGAGTGGACGGTTTCCGCCGCCCGCGCGCTCGGCTGGGACGATCTCGGTCCGCTCAAGCCCGCGCCGATGCTGGCGCAGTTGGGCCAGGCGGTCTGGCGACCGGGTTCTCCCGCCGGATGGGACGACATCGCGGCGAGCTGGGCCGGGCCGGACGCCCTGGTGCGGCGGGTGCAGGTGGCGCAGCGCCTCGCGGTGCGGAGCAGCCATCTCGACCCGCGTGCGGTCGCGCCGAAGGTTCTGCCCGGCGCGCTCGGGCCGCTCACCGCCGAAGAGGTGGAGCGCGCCGAGAGCCGCCGCACCGGCCTCGCGCTGCTGCTGGTGTCGCCCGAGTTTCTGAGGAGGTAGGAGGCGGATGATCGACCGTCGCGAGTTCCTGAAGTTCGGCGCGGTGGGCGCGGGGGCGATGCTGATCGCGCCCCGGATGCTGCTCGCCCGGGTCGCGACCGAGCGGCGGTTCGTCTTCGTCATTCAGCGCGGCGCGGCGGACGGCCTCAATATCGTCGTGCCCGCCGCTGATCCGGCGTATGCCGCCCTGCGCGGCAATCTTGCAATCGAGGACGGGCGCAAGCTCGACGGCACCTTCGCCCTTCACCCGGCGCTCGAACGCCTGCATGGCTTCTACGGCGAGGGGCGGGCGCTGTTCGTCCACGCGGTCGCCTCGCCGTATCGCGAACGCTCCCACTTCGACGGCCAGAATGTGCTGGAAACCGGCGGCGCGAGCCCGTACCAGGTCAGGGATGGCTGGCTCAACCGCCTCGTCGGCCTGCTGCCCCAGACCTCGGAGGAGGCGATCGCGTTCGCCCCGACGATCCCGCTGGCGTTGCGCGGCGCGGCGCCGGTGTCGAGCTATGCGCCGTCCGCCTTGCCCGACGCGCCCGACGACGTGATCGCGCGGGTGACGCGGCTCTACGATGCCGACCCCGAGTTCCATCCGCTCTGGCTCGCCGCGATGCAGGCGCGCGCCCTCGCCGCCGACGCCGGACAACGCCAGGACCCGGCGACGGTGGGCCGCACCGCCGCCTCGTTCCTCAACAAGGCCGACGGGCCGCGCATCGCGATGATCGAGACCGGCGGCTGGGATACCCACAGCGGCCAGCAGGGCCGCCTCGCGAACCAGTTGCGCGGCCTCGATGCGCTCCTCGGCGCGCTCGCCGACGGTCTCGGCCCGGCTTGGGGCCAGACCGTGGTGCTGGTCGCCACCGAGTTCGGCCGTACCGCCGCCGCCAACGGCACCGGCGGTACCGACCACGGCACCGCCTCGGCGGCGCTGGTGTTGGGTGGCGCGGTCAGGGGCGGGCGGGTGGTGGCGGACTGGCCCGGCCTCGCGCAAGCCGCGCTGTTCGAGGGGCGCGACCTTGCGCCGACCCTCGACCTCGACGGCCTGATCGCGAGCGTCGCGGCGCAGACTTTCGGCCTCGATCCGGCGCACACCCTGAAGACGTTGTTTCCCGGTCGTCCGGCTCCCAGGGGCCTCGACGGATTGATCGCCTAACCGCTTGCGAAACCCGGATACCCAGCACACCTGATGGGGAACGCGCATCGCGCGATCTTCAGGGGAACTCAGATGACGCTACCGACAATCGGCTGGATCGGGCTCGGCCACATGGGCGCGCCGATGGCCGCCAATCTCGCCGCCGCAGGGTATCCGCTTGCCGCCTTCAACCGCACTCGCGAAACTGCGGCCGGCCTCGGCCTGCCGCTCGCCGATAGCCTCGAAGCGGTGGCGCGGCAGGCGGACGTGATCGTCACCATGCTCGGCGACGACAGGGCGCAGGAGGCGGTGCTGTTCGGCAAGGACGGCCTCGCGAAGTATCTGCGCGAAGGCCAGACGGTGGTCAACATGGGCACGATGTCGCCCGATCTCTCCCGTTCCACCGCCGAGCGCCTGGGCGCGAAAGGCGTAGCCTGCCTCGATGCGCCGGTTTCGGGCTCGGTCAAACAGGCGACCGACGCGACCCTGGTGATCCTCGTCGGCGGCGACGCGGCGGTGCTGGAACGGGTTCGCCCGGTGCTGGACAAGCTCGGCAAGAAGGTCGTCCGCTTCGGCGACGCGGGCACCGGCGCGCAGGCCAAGCTCGCGATCAACCTGATGCTCGGCATCGTGATGCAGGGTCTGGCAGAAGCGGTGGTGTTCGGCGAGGCCTGCGGCCTCGCGAGCGAAACCCTGATCGACGCGATCGCCGAAACCCCGCTTGCTTCGCCGGTGGTGGCGATCAAGCTCGCGGCGATCCGCGCTGGAAACTTCGACGCGGCGTTCCCGCTCAAGCACATGGCGAAGGACCTGCGCCTCGCCTCGGCGGAAGCCCACGCCGCGAAGGCGGCGATCCCCGCGACCGAAGTGGTGCGCGGCAGCTTCGAACTCGCGGTCGCCGACGGCCTCGGCGATCTCGACGTGATCGGCATTCTCCAGTCGTTGCGCAAGAGCTAGGCCGGCGTGGCTTCGGCGGCGGGCGGGTCGGTGGCGATCGCATCCGCCGCCTCGCCCATCACCGCCACCACCTGCGCGCCCGGATGCACCGGATGCGCGCGGCCGGTGTCGACCGGCGCGGCGCGGGAGCGGCGGCGGACGATGGCGAGCGCCGCCATCATCCCCGAAAGCGCCGCGAGCAGGATCATGAACCCCTGCGGCCCGAGCGCGCCGATCATCGAAGGGCCGCTGAAGCTGCCGAACACCACGCCGATGTTGTAGGTGAACACCAGGGTGCCCGACGCCCCGACCATCTGGTTCGGCGTCAACTGGTCGTTGGCGTGGGCGGCGCAGAGCGAATACATCGGCAGGAACGATGCAGCGATCAGCGCCACGCCGATGCGGATGCCGTGGCCGTCGAGCAGCCCGGTGGCGGTGACGAGGCACACCGCCGCGCCGAAGATCGCCGCGCCCGCGATCACGATGCGGCGGTCGGTGCGGTCCGACGCCCAGGCGATCGGAAACTGCGCCAGCGCGCCCGCCACCGCCGCGATCACCAGGAGCCGCGTCGCATCGCCTGAATCCATGCCGAGGCGGAGGCCATAGAGCGGCATCGCCACCGAGAAGGTCGAGGCGATCGCCCCCGAGAGCAACACCCCGATCAGCGCCATCGGCGAGATCCGGAGGAAGCGGCGGAACGGCATGCGCTCGGAATCGACGATCTCGGGGGCAGGATTGCGCGAGATCAACAGCGGGATCAGGCAAAGCGAAATCAGGATCGAGGACAGGGCGAAGAGGTTGGTGCCCTCGGCATCCGGGATGCCCGCGAGATAGGGGCCGATCGCGTTGCCAAGCGTGGTGGTGACGAAGTAGATCGCCAGCAACCCGGCGCGCGAGCGGTTTTCGGCCTTGGCGTTGAGCCAGCTTTCGGCGATCACGAACATTCCGGGGAAGCACAGCCCGGCGAGGAAGCGCATCCCGCCCCAGATCCAGGGATCGTTGGTCATCAAGTGGACCACGGCGGCGGTGGAACACATCGAGGCGAGCGCCCCGAACGAACGCACGTGTCCGACCCGCGTCACCAGGCGCGGCGCATGGATCGATCCGAGCAGCGCGCCGAGCGGGCAGGCCGCCTGGATCAGGCCGATCTGCGCGGTCGTGAAGCCGATCGTCGCGCCGCGAAGGGTCAGGAGCGTGGTCAGCAGGCTCGCCGAGGCGACCAGCATCAGGATTCCGGTAAACAACGCCCAGTCGTTCTTGAAGGCACGCAGCATCGGCGATTCCTTCGATCGGTCGTGGTGGAGAGTCAGGCCTTCGGCGGCTTGCGCGGCATCCGGGCGAGGGCGCGGGTGAGAAGGCCGTCGGGCAGGGCGCGCAGCAGCCAGCCGACGATCGCCATCTGCCAGGGGAAGGTAATGCGCCCCCGGTTTCGCGCAAGCCCGCGCCGGATCGTCCGCGCCGCCCGCGCGGTATCGATCAGGAACGGCATCGGGAAGCCGTTCGCGCCGGTCATCGGGGTCTCGACGAAACCGGGGCAGATCACGTTGACCGCGACGCCGTCCGCCGCCGCCTCGGCACGGAGCCCCTCGCTCCACACCCGCACCGCCGCCTTCGACGCGCAATAGGCGGGCGCTCCGGCGATGCCGCGAAATCCGGCGATCGAGGAGACGATCGCGACTTGCCCCGTGCGCCGCGCCCGCATGGCGGGCAGGATCGGCAGCACGGTGTTGAGCACGCCGTCGAGGTTGACCGCGAATACCGCGCGGATCTGCTCCGGGCTTTCCGCGCCGCCCTTGGTCCCCGCCGAGATTCCGGCGTTGGCGATCAGCAGGTCGATCGGCGACGCGGTGTCGATCGCGCTCAGGGTCTCGGTCATCCGCGCCGCGTCGAGCACGTCGGCGACATGGGTGCGGGCGGTGCCGCCCGCCCGCGTCACCGCGGCGGCGGTGGCTTCGAGGCGCTCGGAATTCCGCCCGAGCAGGTGCAGGACCACCCCCGGCGCGGCATAGGCGAGGGCGAGGGCGCGGCCGATGCCGCTCGAAGCCCCGGTGATCACGACGGTGGATGGCATGGCGGTTCCTTGAACGGTTCTGGTGGCGCGTGACAGCGGATGCGCTTCACGGTTATAAATCGCGCGGGTGCAAGCCGTAAACCAGGGGAGCCGACAACCGATGACGGACGCAAGGAAAAATCCCGACCTGATCAGCATGACCGGCTTCGCCCGGGTCGAGGGACGAACCCCCGACGGCACCGCCTGGGTCTGGGACCTGCGCAGCGTCAACGGCAAGAGCCTCGATGTTCGCTTCCGCCTGCCGCAGGGGTGCGAATCCCTTGAGAAACCCCTGCGCGACCGGATCGGTTCCAACCTCATCCGCGGCTCGGTCAA
Source organism: Rhodospirillum sp. UBA1311 (assembly GCA_002307145.1). Lineage (GTDB taxonomy): Bacteria > Pseudomonadota > Alphaproteobacteria > Rhodospirillales > Rhodospirillaceae > Oleispirillum. Next base: position 39,369 of record DBTR01000032.1, read on the forward strand.
TATCGGCCTCGCGCTGACCCGCGCGGCCCGGGCCACCGGCCTCGGGATCAATGCCGCGTGGCTCGAAACCCTGGTCGCCGCCGCCGCCGAAACCCTTGCCCGCCACCCCGGCACCGTCGCGCCGCCGAGCTTCGACGGCCTGCTCCAGGTCAAGGGCGTGGTGGAAACCGCCGAGGCCCCCGCCGACGACAGCGCCGAGGCCGCGCTCCACGGCCTCCTGCTCGCCGACTTCGACCGTGCCATCGCCGCGCTCGGTAGCGCCCGCGCAGAGGAAGGCGCACGGATCGCCAAGGTGATCGTCGAACAGGTCGACACCATCGAGCGTCTGGTTTCCCAGGCCGAAGCCGCCGAGGCCGCGCGCCCCGAGGGTCGCCGGGAACGCCTCAACCGGATGGTCGCCGAACTCCTCGACACCACGACCCTGCCGGAAGACCGGATCGCCCAGGAACTTGCCCTGCTCGCCACCCGCTACGACATCCGCGAGGAACTCGATCGCCTCACCAGCCACATCGCCGCCGCCCGCGCGCTGTTCGCCGAAGGCCAGGGAATCGGCCGGAAGTTCGATTTCCTCTGCCAGGAATTCAACCGCGAGGCCAATACCCTCTGCTCCAAGTCCTCCGACGCCACCCTGACCGGCATCGGCCTCGAACTCAAAACCGTGATCGATCGCCTGCGCGAGCAGATCCAAAACATCGAATAAGGGATTCCCCCTCATGTCGTCCAACTCGCCCGTGGCCGGAGTGCCGCCGGAATCCCTGCTCAGCCGTCGTGGCCTGCTGCTCGTTCTCTCTTCGCCCTCGGGCGCGGGCAAGACCACCATCGCCCGCAATCTCCTCGCGGCCGATCCGCTGATCTGCTCGTCGATCTCGGTCACCACCCGCACCCAGCGCCCCGGCGAAGTCGATGGCAAGGACTATCACTTCATCGACAAGCCCCGGTTCGACGCGATGGTCGAGGCGGGCGAACTCCTCGAACACGCCCTGGTTTTCGGCAACCACTACGGTACGCCGAAAAAGCCGGTCGACGACTGGCTCGCGCAAGGCCGCGACGTCCTCTTCGATATCGACTGGCAAGGTGCGCAGCAGCTCGAAGAACGGATGTCCAACGACCTCGTCCGGGTGTTCGTCCTGCCGCCCTCGATGGCCGAACTCGAACGCCGCCTGCGCGGCCGCGCCCAGGATACCGAAGCCGTGGTCCAGGGCCGCATGTCCAAGGCCGCCGACGAGATGAGCCACTGGATCGAATACGACTACATCATCGTCAATCGCGACGCTAAGGCCTCGACCGACCAGGTCAAGACCATCCTCAACGCCGAACGCCAACGCCGCACCCGCCTCACCGGCATGAGCGACTACATCGCCGCCTTGCGCGGCCAGATGCCGAAGGCGTAAGGGGAAGGTTCGCGGGCTCCGCCCGCACCCGCCGGGGCCGTGGGCCCCAGACCCCTTTGTTTTTTGCGTGTAGCGCCATACAACCCGTCCTTGATGCAGGGCGGGTTGATTGCGCTTACGCGCGAAAACAAAAATTTATGGGATCAAAGGGCCCAAGGCCCTTTGCGGGGTCCAGGGGCAGAGCCCTGGCCTTACGCCGCCCGCTCCGCCAGCGCTCGGGCCAGCGCGCAGAAGCCTTCCACCGGGACGTTTTCGGCGCGGAGGTCGGGGCGGATGCCGGCGGCTTCGCAGAGTTCGCCGCCGCCGAGGGACTTGAGGCTGGCGCGGAGCATTTTGCGGCGTTGGCCGAAGGCGGTGGCGGTGACCTTTTCGAGTTCGGCGCGGGGCGCGGGGGCGAGAGGTTCGGCTCGGGGTTCGAGACGGACCACGGCGGAGGTGACCTTGGGCGGCGGGGTGAAGGCCGAAGGGTTGACCTCGAACAGCGCAGAGGTGACGCAGAGCCACTGGCAGAGCACCGAGAGGCGGCCGTAGTCCTTGGTGTCGGGGGCGGCGACGATGCGGTCGACGACTTCCTTTTGCAGCATCAGGGTGAAGCTGGCGAAATGTTCCGGGTGGTCGAGCCAGCCGGTAAGCAGCACCGTGCCGATGTTGTAGGGAAGGTTGGCGGCGATGCGGCGCGGCGCGGGGCCGAGGGTGGCGTAGTCGATCTTGAGCGCGTCGTCGGCGATCACGGTGAGGCGGCCGGGGTAGGCGGCGGCGATCTCGGCGAGCGCGGGCAGGCAGCGGTCGTCGCGCTCGATCGCCACCAGGGTTTGTGCGCCTTCGGCGAGCAGCGAGCGGGTGAGGCCACCCGGGCCGGGGCCGACTTCGATGATCGTTCCGGCGTCGAGGGGGCCCGCCGCGCGGGCGATCCGGGCGGTGAGGTTGAGGTCGAAGAGGAAGTTCTGGCCGAGGTTCTTTTTCGCGCGCAGCTGGTGGGTGTTGATCACGTCGCGCAGGGGCGGCAGGCCGTCGGTCATGGTGTGGCGTGCTTCCGGAGTTGGGCCATGCTTTCCGCCGCGCGCAGGGCCGCGATCAGGCTGTCCGGCCGGGCTTGGCCGGTGCCCGCGAGGGCGAGCGCGGTGCCGTGGTCGGGCGAGGTGCGGACGAAGGGCAGGTTGAGGGTGATGTTGACGCCGCCGTGGAAGTCGAGGGTCTTGAGCGGGATCAATGCCTGGTCGTGGTACATGCAGAGCGCCGCGTCATAGGTTTCACGGGCTTCGGCGTGGAACATCGTGTCCGCCGGGAGCGGCCCGACGACGTCGAAGCCCGCGGCGCGGAGTTCGGCGACCGCCGGGGCGATCAGGGTTTCTTCCTCGGTGCCCATCAGGCCGTCTTCCCCGGCGTGGGGGTTGAGGCCCGCGACCGCGAGGCGGGGCCGGGCGATGCCGAAGTCGCGGCGGAGCGCCGACAGCACCGCACGGGCGATGGCGACGATCGGCGTCGCGGCGAGGCGCCCGGGAACGTCCTTCAGTGCGCAGTGGACAGTGAGCGGCACGACCCTGAGGCCGGTGCCCGCGAGCATCATGATCGGGGTGTGGCCCGGGCCGGCGAGTTCGCCGAGGTATTCGGTGTGGCCGGGGTGGCGGAAGCCGCCTGCCGCCAGCGCGGCCTTGTGGATCGGCGCGGTGACGATCGCCGACGCCTCGCCGTTCAGGCAAAGCTCGACGCCGAGCGCGATCGCCTGGGCGACCGCCTTTGCGTTCGCGGGGGCGGGAGTGCCGCACGCCGCCGGGTTGGCGGCCTTGACCCGCAGCACCGGCAGGGCGTGGCTGAAGTCGGCGTCGGCGAACGCGGAACGGTCGACCACCGCGAGCGGCACCGCGATGCCGAGCGCGCGGGCGCGCAAGGTCAGGACTTCGGGATCGGCGATCGCGACGAAGCGCGGCACCGCGACCGCATCCTTCAGGCTCCAGGCGGCGAGGATCAGGTCGGGCCCGATGCCCGCCGGTTCTCCCATCGAGAGCGCGAGGGGAGCGGTCATATCCGGATGTCGATGATCGCCATGCGGCGCAGGTCGCGCAGGTGGCGCTCGGCGGCACGTTCGAGGCGCTGGCTGCGCAGCTGGGTGCCGATCTGTTCCTGGGATGGCAAGGTGCTCTGCACGTCGCGCTGGCAGACCATCAGCACCGTCGGCACGCCGCCGACCTCGATCGCCGCGCTCGGCGCGCCGACCGCGAGCGGCGTCACCGTCTCGGCGAGATTGGCGGGAAGTTCGCCCTGCTTGATGCTGCCGAGCGGACCGGTTCCCGGCGTGGCGAGGCTCTTGCCGTAGGTCTCGAAGGCCTCGCAGCCTTGCACCGACGCGTGGATATAGTCGAGCACCTTGGCCCGGTCGGCGGCGGAGATCGCCTTCGGACCGGTTTCCGGCAATTTGATCTGGGACAGGCGGAGGCGGGTTTCCGCCGGATTGGCGGCCTGCTGGACGCGCCGTCCTTCGACCTTGAGGATGGTGTAGCCGCTTTCGGTGCGGATCGGATTGGAGATTTCGTTGGTGCCGAGGGAGGCGAGGGCGGCATCCAGTTCGGGTTCGAGTTGGCCCTGCGGCACCCAGCCGAGATCGCCGCCGTTGGCGGCGGTCGGGCTGCGCGAGAACTGCCGCGCCGCCTGCTCGAACGGCGCGCCGGTGCGCAGTTGCGCGGTGAGGTTGTCGGCCAGCGCCTTGACCTCCGCATCGGTCTGGCTGCCGTCGAAGGGCAGGAAGATTTCGGCCGCGTCGTATTCCGGGCGACCGAGATTGGCGCGGAGCTGCGCGAGGCGTTCCTGGATGTCCTCCTGCGATGGCGTCGCACGTGCGCCATAGAGGCGGTTGACCACCTTGATCCAGAGGAGCTGGGCGCGGATCTGGTCGGTCATGATTTCATAGGGAACGTTGAGACCGGCGGCGAGCTGTTTCAGGCCGCCCGGCGGCATGCGGTTGCCCTGCTCGACGCGCACCACGGTCTGTTCCAATTCCTCGTCGGTAGCGGTGATGTTGAGGCGCTTCGCTTCCTGGAATTCCAGGCGTTCGTCGATCAGCGCGCGCAGCACCGGCGGCCCGAGGCGGCGGCGGTTCTCCGGAGTGTCCTCAAGGCGCGACGAGAACAGCGCGACGCGCAACCGCGTCGTGAGGTCGAACACCGAGATGATCTCGTCGTTGACCACGGCGGCGATCCGGAGCGCATCCTGCGCGCGTGCAGGGGGAACGGGCGCGGCGACGAGACCGGCAAAGGTGCAGCAGATCAGCGCCGCGGCGCGGGTGACACTGGCAAATCGTTTCATCCGTCCCACTCTCAAAGGCTAAATCCGGTATCGCCGATCGTCTTGAAGACCAGTTGCATCATCACCCCCCAGCCCGCTTCGGCATCGCGGTCGGTAGTATAGTCCTTGGAACCGACGATCCGGAACAGGAAGCACTCGTCCTCGTAGGTGAGGCGCGACGACAGCGACAGCGGACCGCCGCTGTCGGCGGCGAGGCTGTGGGTCGTTCCGACGCTGAGCGTCCAATCGCGCGAGACGCGCGACGAAAGCCCGAGGGAGATCTGCTCGACTTCGGAGTTCGACGTGGTGTCGTAATCTGCGCGGGTCGAGTAGTCCTGCTTCAGATAGCCCACCGAGATCTTGGCCGGATCGACCCCGAAGCTGGCGGTGACGTCGTTGCTGACCACGCTCAGGTCCTTCTGGTCGAGGCGGAAGCGGTAGAAGGCGTCGAAGTAGCGACCGTAGCGGTAGCGCACCCGGCCGACGTAGTCCGACGGACCTTCGCGCAGGCCCGCACCGTCGGGGAAGGCGGAATCGCCGTGGACGCGATAGGTCTGTCCGGCGAACGCGGAAAACACCGACGGCGAATTGTGGACGTAGGCATTCCAGTTGACGCCGTAAGTCGCGCGCGGCCCGGTTTCGACGCGGTCGTAGCCGACGAAGTGGTTGGTATCGAGGAGCTGGGTGTCGTCGAAATCGAGGTCGCGGCTGTCTTCGTTCGGGATGTTGGACGGATTGCCGCCGTTGGGCGAGAGCGCGCCGACCAGGACCGGCTCGATCACCTGGGTGGAGTAGTCGCCCGAGCTTGCGAACGGCCAGCTCCAGCGCATCGTGACCTCGGGAATGATCCGCCCGGTCGCGCCGGTGAAGCTCTCGCCGTCGAGCTTGACGTAGTCCTGGACCTGATAGACGTCGCTGCGCAGCGAGGCGCCGAGGGTGTAGTGCTCGCCCGAGGGCGCGACGTAGGGCAGGGTCCAGGCGGTCGAGCCCGATACCCGGTAGCTGTCGTTGCCGTCGGTGCGGGTGAGCGACGCGGTGGAGAGCTGGGTGGTCCAGTAGCCGCCCCTGGTGCCCGGCTCGCTGTTATGGATCCAGCGTGCGATCGGCAGGGCGTAGGGGTTCTTGACGTCGGTGTCGAGGTCGCGGAGCTCGCGGAAGCTCAATGCCTCGAACACCGTGTAGTCGTCGCCGTTGAAGCCTTCGAGGGCGACCCGGTTGGTCTGGTAATCGTCGGTGTGAGGCAGGCGATAGCGGCGGAGGTAGGTGTCGGAGGACACCGCGTTGAGTTCGGTCGAAGCGCGCCAGACGTCGTTGACATCCCATTCGCCGACCACTTTCAGGCTGCCGCGATTGGCCGCGCCGCCCTCGACGAGGTAGGAGTTTCCGGAGGAATCGGTGGTGGTGCTGTCGTCGACGTGACCGCCGGCGCGCCCGCTCGCATCGATCACGAAGCTCGCGGAGGGGAGGTTCTGGCGGTACTGGCCGATGAGGATCGACGGATCGTCGGTGGTGATCATCGGCGCCAGGGTGACGTCCGAATTCGGCGAGGTCACCCAATAGTAGGGCTGGGTGTAGTAGGTGCCGACGTTCGCGGCCGAGCCCATCGTCGGGAACAGCAGGCCGGAGCGCCGCTTCACCGTCGGGTCGGGGTTGGAGAAGTAGGGCGTGTAGGCGACCGGCACGCCCCACATTTCCAGCGTCGCGTCGCGATAGGTGATGTCGTGGCTTTGCTCGTCGTGGACCACCCGCTTCGCCTTGATCTGCCAGAGCGGGTTGGCGGATCCGGCGCAGGTGTCGCAAGGCGAATAGACGACGTGGTCGAGTTCGTTGATCTGCTGGCCGTCGTCGCCGATGCGACGGGTGCCCGAATGCGCCGCGGTGCGCGAGAGGTCGTTGGACACCATCAGCAGGTTCTGGATCGCGCCCGACTTCATCTTGCCGGTGAGCTGCATGTAGTCTGCGAAGACGACGTTGCCGTCGGGCGCGATCAGCGAGACGTTGCCGGACGCGGTCACCATGTCCTGGTTGATGTTGTAGCTGACCGTGTCGGCGTAGAGGGTGTAGCCCGCCTGATTGATCTCGACGTCTCCGCGCGCGGTGACGATGTCGAGGGAGCGGTCGTGGGTGACCTCCTCGGCGGCGAGCGCGACCGGCGCGCTGGTGTCGGCGGCCGCGTGGGCGAGGGCGGGCAACGCGACGCTCATCAGCAGGCAGACCGCGAGCCCGACGGCGGGGATCGTTCGGCGGCGGGCGGGATTGGCGCCGGGTGGCGCGGGAAGGCGAAGTCGATTCACGAGCCAGACACCCCGGAGGAGGAGCCCGCGGGAACGCGGGCGCGGCGGACAGCGTACAGAAGGTAGGCGGGAATCACAATCAGCAGAAGCGTCAGGATCGGCAACAGCGGCAGCATCGTCAGCGAGCGGGCCGCGAGGTTGTTGGCGCCGAGCCACATTGCCTGGAACGCCACCATCATCGCCACCGCGACTGCGATCCGCCCGCTTTGGCCGCGACGGTCGAAGCTACCGCCCAACAGGCCGAGGAGCGCGAGCAGCGACAGGCCGACGACGTGGAGCGGCAGCAGCAGGCGCTGCACGCCTTCGACGCGGAAGCGCCGCACGTCCTGGCTGCTCAGGGTTCCCTCGTTCTCGGAGAAGAGCTCTTCGATGGAGCGTTCGCGTGCGTCGCGGAAGCGGATTTCGTCGTTAGGGTGGGAATCGCCGAACTCGGCGGTGTAGGAATCGAAGTAGAGCATCGAGAAGGCGTGGGTTTCGGGGCTGTATTCCTGGCGCGCGCCGTTGACCAGATGGATGCGGGGCACCGCCGCGCCGGTGACCAGGGCACCGCGCTCGGCCATCACCGTGACCTCCTTCTGCGGGTTGCGGGTGTCCCAGATCAGGATGTTGGAGAGCACGTTGTCGGCCGCGCGTTCGCCGACGAAAACCACGATGCCGTTGCCGATGTCGGTGAACTCGCCTTCCTTCAGCACCAGATGGGTGATGTCCTGGCGGATCGACCATTGCAGCTCGCGGAAGGCGCGGACGGATTCCGGCGCGATCCAGAGGGTGAGGGCGTATGACAGCAGGCCGATCGCCGAGGCGAGGATGAGCGCCGGCTTGGACAGCCCCCATTGGCTCAGTCCGGCGGCGCGCAACACCACCAGTTCGCGATCGCCGGAGAGCTTGTTGAAGACGAACAGCACCACGGTGAAGATCGCGATCGGCAGCACCACCATCAGGAAGCCGGGGAGCAGCATCGAGGTCAGGCGCAGGAACAGCGCGGCCGACAACCCCTTGTTCACGATCAGGTCGATGAAGCGCAGCGACTGGCTGAGCCACAACAAAATGGTCAAGCCGCAGGTCACCAGAATCATTCCGATGACCAACTGCTTGAGGATATACCGTGTGACTCCGCGCATCATGGCGGCGGAGTATAGTGGCAGGGGCTCGACATTAGAACCGGAATTCGTCGGGCTTGGCGGGATCGGATTTTGCCCCTCCGGATTGCGCCTGCGCGTGGCGATGCGCCCGGTGCAACTGGTCGAAGCGGGCGAGGAACGCCGCCCCCGCCGCAGCCGAGGGCATCGGCTCCAATATAATGTTTTTCAATGGTTTTTCAGAAATCTTGAGGATGCCCCGGACTTCACGCGGGGTGAACCCGGCGAGTTGCACCGCCTCGGTCGCGCCGGCGATCAGGTCGGCACGCTTGATCTCGGCGGCGGTTTCGGGCGGCAGGCGCGCGGGGAGATTGAAGGCGAGATGCACCGCTTCCTGCAACCGGCTCTCGATTTCGCGGAAGACGTCGCCGACCGCCGCCTTCAAGGGCGTGATCAGGTCGTGGGTGACGTATTCGGGCGCGTCGTGGAGCAACGCCGCGAGCAGCACCCAACTCGGGCAGTCGGCGCGCTGGCGCTGCAGGATGTCGACGACGAGGAGCGCGTGTTGCGCCACCGACCAGCCGTGCTCGCCCTGGGTCTGGCCGTTCCAGCGGGTGTTGCGCGACAGGCCGAGGGCGATGTCGTGGATCTCGATGTCGAGGGCGGAGGGGGTGATCAGGTTGAGCCTGCGCCCGGAGAGCATGCGTTGCCAAGTGCGCGGCGCCTGTTCTTCGAGGCGGCGGCGGTCGGCGGGAGGCAGCGGCGGTTTCGGCGGAACGCTCATTGGCACAGCACCAGCAGGTCCTGGTTGGTCTTGGGGGGAGTTGGCGCGCCGTCGATGAGGTCGAGGTGCTTGATCGCCTCGGGTCCGGCAACCCGCACCGCCTCGTTGAGCAGCGTGGTTTCCATCTTGCCGAAAGCGAGGCTGCCGTCCTTGTTGATCCCGATCGGGTCGCGGTTGAACGCGAACAGCAGGGCCTCGGTGATGTAGGGCAGGCGGTAGCACATCGTGGTCACGCCGTCGTGCTGCGAGGTCAGCTTCACCGTCACCGGGCGGTACACGGCGACGCCGGGGGTGCGGCTGCGCGCCCCCTTGACCGGCACCCAGAGCGGCGGCAGTTGCAATTCGTGTTCGCCGGGTGCAAATACCGACTTCTTGCCGCCGCCTTCGCCGCCACCGCCGCCACCGCCGTGTTCCTCGGCCATGGCGGGAGACGACCCGATCGCCGAAAGGGCGAGGGCGAGAATGACGGCAGGGAGGCGGGATCGGGTCATCGGCGGGTTCCGGAGCAGCTTCGGCCCCATCATCGCGGCTTCCGGCCCGCGCTTCAACCCTCGCGCAGCCGGTTGAAGAAGTCCTTGAGCAATTGCCCGCATTCCGCCTCGCGCAGGCCGCCGTAAACCTCGGGGCGGTGATGCAGCGTCGGGTGGGCGTAGAGCCGGGGTCCATGGTCGACGCCGCCGCCCTTGGGGTCGAACGCGCCGTAATACAGCCGTCGGATCCGCGCGAAGGCGATCGCGGCGGCGCACATCGCGCAGGGCTCCAGGGTGACGTAGAGATCGAAGCCGGGCAGGCGCGGCGAGCCGATCGCGGCGCAGGCGGCGCGCAAGGCGAGGATCTCGGCGTGGGCGGTTGGGTCGGCGTCGGTTTCGGTGCGGTTGGCCGCCATGCCGAGGATCTGGCCGCTCGCCGCCTCGACCACTACCGCGCCGACAGGCACCTCGCCCAAGGCCGCCGCCTCGCGCGCAAGGCGAAGCGCGACGTCCATTGGTGATCCATCCGGATAGGTTGACGAAGACGGGCTCATGCCGCCACAGTGCGAGGCACGCTTCGCGCGGTCAAGATTCCAAATGCCCGCTTCAGGGATTGCTAACCAAAGGACCGGTAATCTGTTCCGATGATGACGCCACCGCACCCGCGACACATCGGCAGGGCTTTGGTCGTCGCCTGCGTCTTGCATGCGGGCGCCGCCGAGGCGCACGTCGCCGCGCCGATGCCGGGCGAGGGCGAGGTCGCGGTCGCGGGGTTGATCGTCGAGGCGCGGGTGTTCTCGGCGATCCGCGCCGCAAGCGAATCCTCGGGCGTCGCCTTCCCCTATCTGCTGGCCAAGGCCTACCGCGAGAGCGGCTTCGATTCCCTCGCCGACGCCTCGTCTTCGAGCGCGGCGGGGATCTTCCAGTTCACCCGGCAGACCTGGCTCGACCTCTTCCGCCGCCACGGCGCGGACTACGGCCAGGCGGCGCTGGCGCAGCGAATCGTCAAGGTGCGCGGCCAGCTCAGCGTGCCCGAAGGCCCCGACGGCCGCCGCATCCTCAATCTCCGCCGCGATCCGCTGCTCGCCTCCCACCTTGCCGCCGAATACACCCGCGAAAACCGTGCCGTGCTGACCCGCGCGCTCGGCCGTACGGTGACGCCGGAAGAACTCTACATCGCCCATTTCCTTGGACCGCAGGGGGCCTTGTTGCTGGTGCGCGCCGCGCGGGGCACGCCCGACGCTCCCGCTGCGTCGCTGTTCCCCGAGGCGGCGTCGAGCAATCCGACGCTGTTCTATCCCCAGCCGCTGCGCGAGGCGATCACCGTCGGCGAACTGCATCGCGGCCTGGTCGTGGCGTTCCGGCGCGAGATGCTGCGCTTCGCGGTGCAGACCGCCGAGCGGCCGCAGCCCCGCCTCGCCCAGGCGCCGATGCCGACGCGCAAGCCGAGACTCGCGCCGTCGCCCGAAACTTTGCGCGCCGCGTTGGCCGCCGCGATTCTCCCCGGCGGCGGCTTTGCTCTACCCTGGATTGATGCGCGCCTCGAAGCGCCGGAGCCGGTGCGCGCTATGCTCGGCTACGGCGCGCGTGCCGCGCTGTTGCGCGAGGCCCTGAGCGCCGCCGAAGGCGCGCCGACCGACTACGGAACCGTCGTCGCGATCATGCCGGCGGGGTGGAACGACCTTCCTGCGGTCGCCTCGCCGGTGGCCAGCGTGCCTGCGCCGCTGGCGCGCGCCGCCTTCCTGAGCGTCGAGACCGCCTATGCCTGCGTCGGCGCGGACGTCGCCTCGGGGCTTCTGCCCCAGTGGGTGAGCCCGCGCTACGCCGCCGCGATGCCGGTCGCGCCCGAGGAACCCGACGCACCGCGCGGCGTGCGGGTCGCGAGCGGCGAAATCCCCGGAGCGACGGGAGAAGCGGCGGTGGTGACGCTGCGCGGACCTTCGGCGGGCGGCGCATTGCCGGGCCGCGAAGCCGCCGTCCCCGAATTCGCCGAGGTGGCGGTGCCGGGTCTCGGCGGGAAGGTTGCGGGGGGCGCGATGCCGGGTTATGACGATCCGAGCGCGGCGCCCGAGATCGCCGACGCGACGGCGCCGAAGCACCGTCCCGGCGTCTGACGCCGGTCCGTCACCCGGTTTAAGGATTCCGCCCATGCGCGCCCGCATCGGCATCACCCTCGACAGCGAAGCCGCCGGGGGGTATTCCAGCCTCCCCTGGTATGCCCTGCGCCGGAACTACTGCGACGCGATTCTCGCCGCGGGCGGGTTGCCGCTGCCGTTGCCGCACCAGCCGGATGCGGTCGGGGATTACCTCGGGATGCTCGACGCGGTGGTGATCACCGGGGGCGCGTTCGACGTCGATCCGGCGCTGTTCGGCGCGACCACCCGCCACGCTACGGTAAAGCTGAAGACCGCGCGCACCGCCTTCGAGTATGCTTTGGTCCAGGGCGCGCTCGACCGCGACATGCCGATCCTCGGGATCTGCGGCGGCGAGCAGTTGCTCGCCGTGGTTCTGGGCGGCAGCCTGATCCAGCATATTCCGGACGAAGTGCCGGGCGCACTCGCCCACGAGCAGCCCAACCCGCGCACCGAGCCCGGCCACCGCGTCGTCGCGACCCCGGGCAGCCTGCTCGCCCGCGCGGCGGGGATGACCGAATTCTCGGTCAACAGCGCCCACCACCAGGCGGTGAAGGCGGTGGGAGACGGCGTAATGATTTCGGGCGTTGCGCCCGACGGCGTGATCGAGGCGATCGAAGTGCCCGCGCGCCGGTTCGTTCTCGGGGTGCAATGGCACCCCGAATATCACATTGATGCCGCCGACGGCGCGATCTTGCGCGCATTCGTCGCGGCGGCGGAGGCACCATGACCGATACCCCCGAGACCCCCGACACCGAGACCAAGGGCGAACGCATCGCCAAGGCGATGGCCCGCGCGGGCGTCTGCTCGCGGCGCGAGGCGGAGGTGCGGATCGCCGCCGGCCGCGTCGCGGTCAACGGCCGTCGCATCGACACCCCGGCGACCCTGGTCGGTCCCGACGACCGGATCACCGTCGACGGCAAGCCGCTGCCCGAGAAGATGCCGCCGCGCCTCTGGCGCTACCACAAGCCGGTGGGCCTGGTGACCACCCACAAGGACCAGGACGGCCGCGCCACGGTGTTCGAGCGCTTGCCGGAGGGCATGCCCCGGGTGATCTCGGTCGGCCGCCTCGACTTGAATTCGGAAGGCCTGCTGCTGCTCACCAACGACGGCGAACTGGCGCGTCGCCTCGAACTGCCGTCCAACGCGTGGACGCGTCGCTACCGCGTGCGCGTCCACGGCACGGTGGTCGACGCCGATCTCGAAAAGCTCGCCGCCGGACTGACCGTCGACGGCGTGCGTTACGGCGGAGTGAAGGCGACGCTGGAACGCCAGCAGGGCGCGAACGCCTGGCTCGACATCACCTTGACCGAAGGCAAGAACCGCGAAATCCGCAAGCTGATGGCGTCGCTGGGCCTTAACGTCAACCGTTTGATCCGGGTGCATTACGGCCCGTTCGCGCTCGGCGACCTGCCGCCCGGCACGGTCGACGAAATTCCGCCGAAGATCCTGCGCCAGACCATGGGGCCGACGATCGCCGCCGAACTCCCGAGCGGCGCGGAGGCCGGTCGCGAGCGCCGCCGCCGCGAGCAGGCCGGATTGCCGCCGAAGGCGAAGCCGGAGAGCAAGACCGATGGCAAGGCCGCCGCCAAGCCGGGAGTGAAGTTCCGCAAGCCGAAGCCGCCGCGCCCGCACCATTTCGACCCCGACGGTTCGCCCAAGACCACCTCCAAGGCCGCGCCGGCGACCACGCCGAAGACCACGCCGCGCGGGAAGAAACCATGAGGATCGTCGCCGGACGGCATCGCGGCCGGGTGCTCGTTGCGCCCGAGGGCGGCGATACCCGGCCGACCTCGGACCGTGCCCGCGAGGCGTTGTTCAACATTCTTATCCATCGCTACGCGCCCGAGGACTTCTCGCTGGTCGACGCGCGCGTGCTGGATCTGTTCGCCGGGACCGGCGCGCTCGGGCTCGAAGCCTATTCGCGCGGCGCTTCGCACGTCACCTTCGTCGAACGCGCGCCGGTCGCGCTCGCCGCTCTGGCGGCAAATGTGCGCGGGATGAAGGCGGAAAAGGCGACGGCGGTGCTGAAGGCCGACGCTACCCATTTGCCGCGCGCCATGGTCCCCTGCTCCCTGGTGCTGCTCGACCCGCCGTACGCTGACGGCGTCGCGGCTGAAGCGCTCGCCTCGGCCGCGGCGGCGGGCTGGCTCCGCCACGGCGCGGTGGCGGTGGCCGAGACCGCTGCGAGCGAAGCTCCGGCATGGCCCGAGGGCTTCGTCGTCGACGACCGCCGCGCCTACGGCAAGGCGGCGCTCACCTTCCTCCGCTACGTTTAGGGACTCGCGCGCGGAATTCAACCGCAGCGCGCCACCGCGCCGCAATTCCTCGCGTTTCAACGCCGGGCGACCGCGCCAATAGGCGATTGAATCGGGAGAGGTTTTCCTCCCTGCGAAAATCCCCCCGAAAAACTCCGGTCATAAACCCAGGGGTGGGCGTATCCTCGATCCAAGGCCGGACGTCTTTGGATAAGGGGGTTCCCCATGCTCACCACAGCGATTTTCCCCAATCGGTACGTCCAAGGCGCGGGCGCACTGTCCGTTCTTGGCGAGGAAACCGCGCGTCTCGGCAAGCGCGCGCTGGTTATTGAAAGCCCGAGCGCCGCGAAGGATCTCGGCGATGCGGTCAACGACACCCTCAGGGGGCATGTCGTGGCGGCAGTCGAGGTCTTCGGCCGCGAGTGCTGCGACGCCGAAATCGCGCGGCTGGTCGCGGCGGCGGAGCGGGCGCAATCCGAGGTGGTCGTCGGCATCGGCGGCGGCAAGGCGCTCGACACCGCGAAGGCGGTGGCGCACGCCGCCGGTTTGCCGGTGGTGATCGTGCCGACGCTCGCCTCCACCGACGCGCCGTGCAGCGCGCTTTCGGTGATCTACACCGAGAAGGGCGAGTTCGCCCGCTATCTGGTGCTGCCGAAGAATCCCGACGTGGTGCTGGTCGACACCCAGGTGATCGCCCGCGCTCCGGCGCGTTTCCTCTCCGCCGGGATGGGCGACGCGCTCTCCACGTGGTTCGAGGCGGAAAGCTGCCGGATCAAACAGGCGGGCAACATGACCGGGCGGGTCGGCACGATGACCGCCTACGCGCTCGCCAGGCTCTGCTTCGACACCTTGATGGACTACGGCCCGCTGTCGCTCAGGGCGGCGGAGGCCGGGGCGACGACGCCCGCGCTTGAGCGCATCGTCGAGGCCAATACCCTGCTCTCCGGCCTCGGCTTCGAGAGCGGCGGCCTCGGCGCCTGCCATGCGATTCACAACGGCCTCACCGTCCTGCCCGAGACCCATGCGTACTGGCACGGCGAGAAGGTCACCATCGGCGTGCTCGCGGCGCTGTTCCTCACCGATCAGCCGCCGGCGATGATCGACCAGGTGTTCGGGTTCTGCGAGGCGGTCAACCTGCCCACCACGCTTGCCGATATCGGCCTCGGTAAAATCACCGACGCGGAGCTGATGCGGGTCGCCGAGGCCGCGTGCGCGGCGGGCGAAACCATCCACAACGAGCCCCACGAGATCTCGGCCCAAGTGGTCGCCGGGGCGTTGAAGACCGCCGACGCCGAAGGCCGCCGCCGCAAGGACGCGGCGCGTGCGGGAAAACTTTCGGCGAGCGCGGAATCGAGCCGCTGGCATCTGATGGTCGCTTGAGCCCACCAGAGCCGTCAGGCGGCAACGGGGCATCCCTTCGGGGACGCCCCGTTTTCGTCGGCTAGACCGCGATCGGCAGCTGCTGCCGGGTCTCGAACTCGGAGATGTAGTCGCGGGTTTCCGGCACCACGGACTTCGAGCGCGAGAGCTGGATCTGGAACACCACCTGGCCCTCGTGGCGGAACGCCATCTCCGAGCCGACGAGGTAGAACTCCCACATCCGGCAGAAGCGCTCGTCGAGCATCGCCGCGATCTCGGTGCGGTGCGCCTGGAAGCGGCGGTGCCAGTGCTTCAGGGTTTCGGCGTAGTGGGTGCGCAGCACCTCGACGTCGCAGGTGATCAGCTGCTCGCGCTCGACCGAGGTCATGATCTCGGAGAGCGCCGGGCAGTAGCCGCCGGGGAAGATGTATTTCCGCAGCCAGGGGTTGGTCGCGCCGGGCGGATCGGAACGGCCGATGGTGTGGATCAGGGCGACGCCGTCGTCGGCGAGGGCGCGGCGCACCGCGCGGAAGTAGTCGGGGTAGTAGCGCGCGCCGACATGTTCGAACATCCCCACCGAGACGATCCGGTCGTAGCGCTCGGACACCTCGCGGTAGTCCATCAGCTTGAACCTCACCCGATCGGAAAGGCCCGCCGCCGCCGCGCGCTTCTGCGCCACCGCGAGTTGCTGCTCGGATAGGGTGATGCCGGTGACCGAAACGTCGAAGTTCCGGGCGAGGTAGAGCGCCATGCCGCCCCAGCCGCAGCCGATGTCGAGCACGGTCTGGCCGGGTTCGAGCAGGAGCTTGGCCGCGATGTGGCGCTTTTTCGCCGCCTGCGCCGCGTCGAGGGTTTCGTTGCCGGTGGGGAAATAGGCGCAGGAATACTGCCGGTCGGCATCGAGGAAGAGTTCGTACATTTCCGGCGAGAGATCGTAGTGGTGCGCGACGTTCTGCTTCGCCTTCGGGACCGGGTTGTTCTGGTGCAGGAAGCGCAGGACCCGCCCGAGCCGGGCGCGCAGACGGGAATAGGCGGTGGGTTCGCTCTGCGCGTTGATCATGAACAGCGCGATCAGGTCGCGCAGCGTGCCCTCCTCAATCGTCACCCCTTCGTCCATGTAGGCCTCGCCGAAGGCGAGCGCGGGCGAGAAGGGCAGGCGGCGGAGAACCTTGGGGTCGTTGAACCGCAGGCGCACCGGATGGGGCCGGGCGTCGGCGGGAAGGTGTGAAAACGGCTGGCCAACGACATGGAACGACGTGCCGTCGGGTCGCACGATGGTGAGGTCGCCAAATCGGATCAGGCGACGCATAAACGCTTCAAACAACATGCGCGGTGCCTCCTAGGAATACGCGAGGAACATAACGCGACGCAGGTGCAAAGATTTCCCGAGGATTTTTTGGGATATGGGGCAGCCGACCCGGTTACGCAAACCTCTGTGAAATTTTCGTGGCAGGGATGCGACGGCCGAAGGGGTGGGAAGCGAATTCCGGATTGCGGACCAACCCCGGATGTGACAGCACTGAAGGTCAACTTCCATCGGGAGAGACAGAGGTGCGCTCGTCGTCCGCAGTCGCCGGTACCACCACGGTTTCCATCCTCCTCGCGCTCAGCTTCTGCCACATGTTGAACGACATGATGCAGTCGCTGCTGGCGGCGATCTACCCGATGCTGAAGCGCGACTACGGCCTCGATTTCGGCCAGATCGGCTTGCTTACCCTGACCTTCCAGTTCACCGCGTCGCTGCTCCAGCCGCTCGTCGGATTCTACACCGACAAGCACCCGAAGCCGTTTTCGCTGGTCGCCGGGATGGGCTCGACCTTCATCGGCCTGTTGCTGCTCGCGACTGCCGGAAGCTACGGCCTGCTCCTCCTCGGCGCGGCGGTGATCGGCATCGGCTCGTCGGTGTTCCATCCGGAATCCTCGCGCGTCGCGCGAATGGCTTCGGGCGGACGCTTCGGCCTCGCGCAGTCGGTGTTCCAGGTCGGCGGCAATTCGGGCCAGGCGTTCGGGCCGCTGCTCGCCGCCTTGATCGTGGTGCCGAACGGCCAGGGCTCGGTGGCATGGTTCTCCGCCGCCGCCGCGATCGCCGCGATCATCCTCTATCGCGTCGGCCAGTGGTACGGCGAGGCGCGCGCGCATGCGGCGAAGAAGCCCGCCGCCGCCGTCGCCGGGCCGGGCCTGCCGCGCAAGACCGTCCTTCTCACCGTCGGCCTGCTGGTCACGCTGGTGTTCTCGAAGAACGTCTACATGGCCTCGATCAGCAGCTACTACACCTTCTACCTGATCGAAACTTTCGGCCTCTCGGTGCGGGAATCCCAGGTCTACCTGTTCATCTTCCTCGGCGCGGTCGCGGTCGGCACCCTGATCGGCGGGCCGGTGGGCGACCGCTTCGGCCGCAAGGTGGTGATCTGGTGCTCGATCCTCGGCGTGCTGCCGTTCACCCTGATGCTGCCCTATGCGAACCTGTTCTGGACGCCGATCCTCACCGTGATCATCGGCCTCGTCCTCGCCTCGGCGTTTTCGGCGATCGTGGTCTATGGCCAGGAGCTGATGCCGGGCAAGGTCGGCACCGTCGCAGGGCTGTTCTTCGGGATTTCGTTCGGGCTGGGCGGGCTGGGCGCGGCGGTGCTGGGCCAGATCGCCGACTGGCAGGGGATCCGCTTCGTCTACCACATCTGCGCGTTCCTGCCTGCGCTCGGGCTCCTGACCGCGTTCCTGCCGAATATCGAAAAGGACAAGCTCGCGGCGCGGAAAGCCGAGCGGGACGCGGCGGCGCAAGCCGGGTCAGCGGCCGAATAGCTTCTCGATGTCGCCGAGCTTGAGTTCGACCCAGGTCGGGCGGCCGTGGTTGCACTGCCCGGCGCGCGGGGTCTGCTCCATCTGACGCAGCAGCGCGTTCATCTCTTCGACCGAGAGTCTGCGCCCGGCGCGCACCGAGCCGTGGCAGGCGACGGTGGCGAGGATGCGGTCGAGGCGGTCCGAGAGTGCGGTGGCGTCGTCCCATTCCGCAAGGCTGTCGGCGACGTCCTTGACCAGGGCGGCGACGTCGGCCGCCCCCAGCGCCGCCGGAATCTCCCGCACCACCACCGCGTCCACCCCGAACGGCTCGACGACGAGGCCGAAGGCGGCGAGTTCGGACGCACGCTCGGCGATCCGCGTCGCCCCGGCTTCGTCGAGGTCGACGACCTCGGGGAGGAGCAGCACCTGGGTCTTCACCCCGGTGGCGGCGAGGTCGGCCTTGATCCGCTCCAGCACGATGCGTTCGTGGGCGGCGTGCTGGTCGACCACCACCAATCCGTCCGGCGTCTGCGCGATGATGTAGGTTTCATGCAACTGGGCGCGCGCCTGGCCGAGCGGATAGGTCTGCGCCGGTTCCGCCGGAGCCTCGGAACTGCCGCGCGCCGCGCCGCCGGGCGGCAGGCTGAGGTCGGGCAGGGTGGCGGGCTCGCGAAAGCCCTCGTGGGGAGCCTGGAAGCGCAGCGCGGCGTCGAGGCCGGCGCGCGGGCTGGCCGGGCGCGGCGTGTAGCTGCCGAAACCGCCGCCGAAGCCCGTCGAGCTCAATCCCTCGGGGCGGAACGCGGCGAGCGCCTGGGTCGCGGCGTCGGCGGCGCGGTAGCCCGCCTGCCCGATCGCGGCGCGCAGGCCGGAGACGATCATCGTCCGCACCAGCCCGGGGTCGCGGAAGCGCACCTCGGCCTTGGCCGGGTGGACGTTGACGTCGACGAACGCGGGGTCGACGGTGAGGAACAACGCCAGTACCGGGTGGCGGTCGTGCGCCAGCACGTCGCGATAGGCGCCGCGCACCGCGCCCAGCAGCAGGCGGTCGCGCACCGGGCGGCCGTTGACGAACAGGTACTGGTCGGTCGCGGTGCCCTTGTTGAACGTCGGCAGGCCCGCGTAGCCGGTGAGGCGCAGGCCGTCGCGTTCGATGTCCACCGCCACCGCCGCCTCGGCGAACTCGCGGCCGAGGAGGGCGCGCAGCCGCGCGTGGCGGGCGTCGAAGAGGTCGCCGCTCTCCGGGCTGAGGCTCAGGCGGTCGCGGCCGTCGTCGCTGAACGAGAAGCCGACCTGCGGGTGGGCCATCGCGAGGCGGCGCACCGCGTCGAGGGCGTGGTTCGCCTCGGTGCGCGGCGACTTCAGGAACTTCAGCCGTGCCGGGGTGGCGTAGAACAGGTCGCGCACCTCGACGCGGGTGCCGCGCGTCGCGGCGGTGGGTTCGGGCGCGGTTACCGCGCCGCCCTCGATCTGGATCTTCCAGGCGGAGTCCTGGCCCTCGGGGCGCGAGGTGAGGGTGAGGCGCGAGACCGCGCCGATCGAGGGCAGGGCCTCGCCGCGAAAGCCGAAGTGGTCGATGTTGGTGAGGTCGTCGTCGGGCAGCTTCGAGGTGGCGTGGCGCTCGACCGCGAGGCTGAGATCGTCGGGGTTCATGCCGAAGCCGTCGTCGGTGACCGAAATCAGCGCGCGGCCGCCGTCGCGGATCGCGATCGCGATCCGCACCGCCTCGGCGTCCAGCGCGTTCTCGACGATTTCCTTCAACGCGGCGGCGGGCCGCTCGATCACCTCGCCGGCGGCGATGCGGTCGATCAGGACCGGGGGCAGGCGGCGGATGGTCATCCTTCGCCGCTGCCTTCGCCCGAGGACGCGTCGTCGGCGTCGCCCGCGTCGGCGTCGGTTTCGTCTGCGTCGCCCGCCGGTTCGGGGGCGCGCAATGCCCGCAGCAGGTCGATCAGGGCGGCGGTGGAGCCGTCGTGGCCATCCGCCGGGCCGTCGCCCTGCAACTGCGGCAGGATCGCCCCGGCCAGCGACTTGCCCAGTTCCACGCCCCACTGGTCGAAGGCGTTGATCCCCCAGACCACGCTCTGGACGTAGACTTTGTGCTCGTAGAGCGCGATCAGCATGCCGAGGGTCTCGGGGGTCAGGCGCGGAATCAGGATCGTCGTCGACGGGCGGTTGCCGGGGAACGCCTTGTGCGGGCTGAGAGCCTTCGCCTCCGCCGCGTCCATGCCCTTGGCGACGAGTTCGGCTTCCGCCTCCTCCGCCGTGCGGCCGGTCATCAGGGCCTCGGTCTGCGCCAGCGCGTTCGCGAGCAGCATCGGCTGGTGGTCGGCGATCTCGTGGTGCGAGCGGGCGACGACGATGAAGTCGCACGGCACCGGCTGGGTACCCTGGTGCAGCATCTGGTAGAACGAGTGCTGGCCGTTGGTGCCGG
>DBTR01000032.1:59878-60567 GCA_002307145.1 Rhodospirillum sp. UBA1311
CCGTTGGTGCCGGGCTCGCCGAACAGCACCGGCGCGGTGGTGGTCGGCACCGGCAATCCGGCGAGGGTCATGCCCTTGCCGTTGCTCTCCATCTCCAGTTGCTGGAGGAAGGCGGGGAAGCGCGCGAGGGACTGGTCGTAGGGCAGCACGGCGAAGCTCGTCGCGCCCAGGACGGTGTGGTTCCACACCCCGGTGAGGCCGAGGATCACCGGCAGGTTGTCGGCCCAGGGCGTGGTGCGGAAGTGTTCGTCCATGGCGTTGCCGCCGGCCAGCAGCGCGGTGAAGACGTCCATGCCGAAGCCGAGCGCGATCGAAAGCCCGACCGCCGACCACAGCGAATATCGTCCGCCGACCCAATCCCAGAAGCCGAACATGTTGACGGTGTCGATGCCGAACGCCGCCACCGCTTTCGCATTGGTCGAGACCGCGACGAAGTGCCGCGCCACCGCCGCCTCGCCGAGGTGGCCGACCAGCCAGTCGCGCGCGGTGCGGGCGTTGCGCAGCGTCTCCTGGGTGGTGAAGGTCTTCGAGGTGACGATGAACAGGGTAGTCTCGGGGTCGAGGCCATGCAGCGTCTGGGCGATGTGGGTGGCGTCGACGTTGGAGACGAAATGCGTCCGCAGATCGTCGCGGCCGTAGGGATCGAGGGCTTGCGCCACCATCGCCGGGCCGAGGTCGGAGCCGCCGAT
>DBTR01000032.1:60829-67413 GCA_002307145.1 Rhodospirillum sp. UBA1311
CCGCCGATGCCGATGTTGACGATGTCGGTGACCGCCTTGCCGGTCGCGCCGACCCACCGCCCGCCGCGCACCGCCGCAACGAAGCCGGTGATCTTGTCGAGGACTTTCCGAACTTCCGGCATCACGTCCGCACCGCCGGTCGAGAGCTTGCGGCCGGAGAGATTGCGCAGCGCGACGTGGAACGCGGCGCGGTGTTCGGTCTCGTTGATTTCGAGGCCCGCGAACATCGCCTGGATCGCGCCCTGCAACCCCGCCTCCTCGGCGAGGTCGAAGAGGAGCCTGTAGGTTTCCTCGGTCACCTGATTCTTCGACGGATCGAGAAGGAACGGCCCGTCCTCGGTGTCGAGCGACAGCGCAAGGCGGTCGAAGCGCCCGGGGTCGGCGTCGAACAGCGCCAGCGTGCGGGTGCCCGCGAGTTCGGTGCGGTGATTGGCGAGCGCCTGCCACGCCGGGGTTTCCGGCAGGACGGGGTAGGGAAGCGATGCGGACATGGCGAAACCTCGACCGGAGAAACGGGAGGACATACGAATGAAAATGAGTCTAGCAGAGCCTTCAGGCCGACGCCACGCGAAGGGCGAGGCGTTCGACGACGAGATCGGCGAGGGTCAGGCACGAGGTCAATCCCGGCGATTCGATCCCCAGCAGGTGAACGATGCCGGGGAGCCGATGTTCCGCCGGACCGGCGACGAAAAAGTCGGCGGCCGGTTCGCCGGGGGCGGTGATCTTGGGGCGGATGCCGCAGGTGTCGGGGTGGAGCACGCCGTCCGGCAGGGCGGGCCAGTAGCGGCGGATCGCGGCGTAAAAGCGTTCGCCGCGCGCCGGGTCGACGGTGTAGCTCTCGGTCTCGATCCATTCGACGTCGGGCCCGAAGCGGCCGCGCCCGGCGAGGTCGAGGGTGAGGTGGACGCCAAGTCCGCCCGGCTGCGGCAGCGGGTAGACGAGGCGCGAGAACGGCGCCTTGGTCGCGAGGGAGAAATAGTTGCCCTTGGCCATGTAGGGCCTGGGGCAGAGACGGCTCGCGCCCTTGCCCCAGGCCATCGCGGCGAGCTTGCACGCCTGCAACCCGGCGGAGTTGACGACGATGCGGGCGTGGACGCCATAGGCCTCGTCGCCCAGCCCGCAGGTCAGCACCGCGCCACCGTCGGCGTGGGGTTCGATCCGGGTCACCGGGGTGTTGACGCAAAGGGTCGCGCCCGCCGCCTCGGCGTCGCCCAGGAGACTCAGCATCAGCGCGTGGCTGTCGACGATGCCGGTGCCGGGCGAGAGCAGCGCGGCGGAGCAGGCGAGGGCGGGCTCCATCGCGAGCGCCTCGGCGGCGGAGAGCAGGCGCAGGTCTTCCGCGCCGTTGGCGGCGGCCTGCGCGGCGATCGCGGGGAGGCGCTCGGCCTGTTCGGCGTCGGTGGCGACGAGGAGCTTGCCGCAGCGCCGGTGCGGGATGCCCCGCTCGGCGCAGTAGGCGTAGAGCCGCTTGCGGCCCGGCGCGCAGAGCCGGGCGCGGATCGAATCGACCGGATAGTAGAGCCCGGCATGGAGGACTTCGGAGTTGCGCGAACTCGTGCCGGTGCCGAAGGCGGTGGCGGCTTCGAGGATCACCACCTCGCGTCCGGTTTCAGCCAAGGCACGGGCGACGGCGAGGCCGACCACACCCGCACCGATCACCACCGCGTCGAGGCTGTCCATGGCTCGGATCCTATTTCCCGGTTTGCGGCAAGTCCGACGCCTTGATCTCTCCGGCGACGGCGAAGGTCAGGCGCTCCGGCGTCAGCCAGCGCTTCGCCACCGCGCGGATGGTCTCGGGGCTGATCGCCGCCAGCACCTCGGCGCGGTGGTCGAGTTCGTCGGGCGGCAGGTTGAAGTGCTGGAGCGTGGTCAGGGTTTGCGCGATCGCCGGGCTCGAATTGAGCCCGAGCGGCAGCGAGCCCGCGAGGAACGCCTTCGCCTTCGCGATTTCGTCGTCGGTGGGGCCGGAGTCGCGCATCTTCGCCCACTCGGCGCGGATGATCCTGAGGCTTTCGCCGATCTTCGCGGTCTGGGTGCCGACGCTGCCGACCACCAGGGGCGACTCCGCCAGCGGCGCAGCCTCCGCGCCGACGCCGTAGGCGAGGCCGCGCTTCTCGCGCACCTCCTCGGTCAGACGCGACGAAAAGCCGCCGTCCGCCAGGGCATACATCACCACGCGGAACGCATGCCAATCCGGATCGGCGCGCGCCGGTCCTTCCTGCACGAACACCGCCGCCGCCTGCGGCACCGCCATCGGCACTGGGATGATCCCGCCCGAGAGCTTGGGCTTCACTTGCGGCACCGGCGGAACCTGGGAGGTCGCGGGCAGGCTGCCGAAGGTTTTGTCGAGCAGGGTGGCGAGATCGGAGGCGCCGATGTCGCCGACTACGCCGATCACCAGCCGGTCGCGGCTGAAGCGGGTCTTGACGAAGGCGTGCAGGTCGGCGGAGGTGATCGCGGCGAGGCCGGCAGGCGTGCCGTCGGTGGGGCGTCCATAGGGATGTCCGGGGAAGATGTCGGCGAACAGCGTCTCGGCGGCGCGTGCGTTGGGGCGCTCGGAGCGTTGCCGCAGCCGGGTCTGGAACGCCTGGCGCATCCGTTCGAGCGGTTCCGCGTCGAAGCGCGGATGCGTGAGCGCGGCGTTCAACAGCGCAAAGGCTTCGTCGCGATGCGCGGCCAGCGTCGTCATCGAGCCGGAGAAGCTGTCGCGCGAGGCGTTGAACCCCATCTCGATGTTCAAGTCGTCGAGGCGGGTCTGGAACGCCTGGGAATCCATCTCTCCGGCGCCCTCGTCGAGCATGCCGGAGACGAACGTGGCGAGGCCGACCTTGCCTTCCGGATCGGTGGCGGCGCCGCCCTTGAACAGCAGCGACACCGCGATCATCGGGTTGGCGTGGTCTTCCACCAGCCACGCGGTGATGCCGCCCGGACTTTTCACGATCGTCGCGGGCTTGGCCAACGCGGGCAGGGGCGCGAGCAGCACGAAAACGGCGCAGAGCGCCTGGAGCGGGCGGATCATGGGGCGGCCTCCGGAGACAAAATTCCCTGCGCGTGGGGGCCGTCGAGGAGGATCGCGGCGGCTTTCACGTCATCGGCGGTGAGCGCGGCGATCACGTCGTTGAAGGTCTCGACGTCGGCGATGGTGCAACCGACAGCGAGGCTCTCCGCCAGCGCCTGGGGCGCGGAAAACAGGTCGTCGCGGGCGTAGATTCGCGCGGCGAGCATCCGGTCGCGGACGCGCGCGAGCTCGGCGGCGGTGACGCCGTCCTTGGCGATCGCGGCGATCGCCGCCGAGATCTTGGCGTCGAGAACGTCCGGATCGGTGCCCGGCATCGGCGTCGCGCCGATGGTGAAGCTGCCCGGGCCGAGCGCGGTGCCGTCGTAGCCCGCGCCGACGCTGACCGCGAGCTTCTCCTCCAGCACCAACTGGCGGTAAAGGCGGCTGGTGGTGCCGCCGCCGAGGATTTCGCCCAGCATGTCGAAGGCCGCGCCGACCTTGGGGGCGGCGGTGGCGCAGGACGGCACGATATCGGTGCGGTACCAGCGCGCCTGGTGCACGTTGGGCGCGCTGAACGCGATGCGGATGTCGGCCTGCGGCGCTTCCGGCTCGCCGCGCACCCGGTCGGGGGTGGCGGCGCGGGGGATCCGGCCGAAGGTTTCCTCGGCGAGGGACTTCACCTGGCCGGGGGTGACGTCGCCCGCGACGAACAGCACGGCGTTGTTCGGCGCATACCAGCGCTTGTGGAAGCTGAGCGCGTCGATCAGGGTCAGGCCCTGGATCTCGCTGTCGAAGCCGCCGATCGGGCGGGCGTAGGGGTGGTTCATCCAGAGCGCCATGTTGAGGCGTTCGGAGAGCATCGCGGCGGGCTCGTTCTCGACCCGCTGGCGACGTTCCTCGCGCACCACTTCCCGTTCGCTCTGGAAGTCCTTCTCGTCGAGCTTGAGGTGGGCCATGCGGTCCGCCTCCATCCGCATCACCATCGGCAGGTTCTCGGCGGCGATGTGCTGGTAATAGGCGGTGAAGTCGCGGCTGGTCATGGCGTTGTCGACGCCGCCCTTGGCCGCGACGAGCTTCGAGAACTGCCCCGCCGGGATCTCCGGCGTGCCCTTGAACATCAGGTGTTCGAGGAGATGCGCGAGGCCGGTCTTGCCCGCCGGTTCGTCCGCTGCGCCGACCTTGTACCAGACCATGTGGGAGACGATCGGCGCGCGGTGGTTTTCGACCACCACCACGGTCAGGCCGTTTTCGAGAGTGAAGACGGTGGGGTCGAAGACCTTGGCGTGCGCGGGTGCGGCGAGCGCGAGAGACGCGCCCGACAGCAACAGACAAAGCGACATGCGGCGGCGCATTGCGTCCTCCGGTCGGGGATGGGGGGTGAGGTCGTGGCCGCCCTCTTAGAAGATGCCTTCCAGCATGCCCTTGGAGCGGCGTTCGATCTTCGGCGGTTCGCCTTCGGAAAGCGAGCGACCGAGAGCCATGTTCTCGCGGATGCGCTGGGATTCCTTGACCGGGTCGACCGCGGTACCCTGGTAGGTGCGGTCTTCCCAGAACACCAGGTAGTCGGTGAACGACTGCATTTCCTTGGCCAGCGTCGAGGTTTCCCGGTCGACGGTGTCGCGGATATTGGATTCGGCCTCGTTCGCGCCGGCGCGGGTGAGGACGGTCTTCTCGCCCTGGGAGAGGCTGGAGTTCGCCTCAAGCTCGCGGGCGTAGACCCGGGGGTTCTTCGCCGTGCGGCCGAGGAGCGCGTCGCGCGCCCGATCCTTCTCCGACCCTTCCTGCGGGCGCACCGCGCCCGGCTCCGGCGGCCGCAGCGCGAAGTCGGGCGGAACCGACAGCGGCGCGCGCTGGAGAACGGTGAACTCGTCCGGCGCTTCGCGGTTGAAGCCGAGCTTCTGCTTGACGTCGCCGCAGGCGGACAAGCTCAACCCCGCAAGCAGCACGAGGCCGAGGCGGGTGAGGGCGCGGGCGGAGGTCGGGCGATGGTGCGACAGGTTCACGGTCATGGTGGCGGCATCTTACCTTGATTGGGGACGGGAGAACAAGGCATCCAGCATCAGCAAAATCGCGCCGATGGTGATCGCGGAATCCGCGACGTTGAACGCGGGCCAATGCGAGGCCCCGAGGTGAACGTCGAGGAAATCCACTACCGCGCCATAGCGCACGCGGTCAATGACGTTGCCGAGCGCACCGCCGACCACGAAGCCGATGGCGATGCGGGTGAGGCGATTTTCCGCCGTCCTCAGCCACCACAGCAGACCCGCCACCATCACCAGCGCGACGGCGGTGAGGATGTGGGGGGTCCATTCGCCGTGGTTGGCGAACAGCGAGAAGCTGACGCCCCGGTTCATCGCCAGCACGATGTTGAACACCGGCAGGATCTCGATGGACCTGGGCAGCTGCATCAGGCCGAGGATCGCCGCCTTGCTGATCTGGTCGGCGATCAGCACGACGAGCGCGATGAGGAGGCCGCGCTTCATGATCAGGCGTTCGCCTCCCAGGCGTCCATCGCATCCGAGCACCGATCGCACACGCCCGCATGGGCGTGGCTGCCGACGTCGGGCAGCACCTTCCAGCAGCGCTGGCATTTCTCGCCCTCGGCCGGGCTCGGCACCACCGCCACGCCCGGTACGTCGTCGAGCGCAAACGCGCCGTCCGGGGCCGGATCAGTGGTGAGGGTGATGCCGGAGGTGATCGAGAGGTCGGCGAGCGGCAGGCCGGCGCAGAGCGCGGCCAGCTCAGGCGTGAGGTGCACCACCGGGGCGGCCTGGAGCGACGAGCCGATGCGCTTCGCGGCGCGTTCCTTTTCGAGCGCGCCGGTGATCACGCGGCGGACGTCGCGCACCTGGACCCAGCGGTCGGCGAGCGCGTCGTCGCGCCACTCCGCCGGAATCGCCGGGAACGCCTGCTCGTGCACCGACTGTTCGCTTTCGGGGAAGCGGCACATCCAGGCTTCCTCGGCGGTGAACACGGTGAACGGCGCGAGCCACGCCACCAGGGTGTTGAACACCACGTCGAGGACGGTGCGCGCGGCGCGGCGGCGGATGCTCGACGCCGCATCGCAATAGAGAACGTCCTTGCGGATGTCGAAGTAGAACGCCGACAGGTCGATGGCGCAGAAGTTGTGCAACTCCTGGAACAGCTCGTGGAAGGCGTAGGTGGTGTTGCAGCACTCGCGCATCGCCGCGTCGAGTTCGGCGAGGCGGTGCAGCACCCAGCGTTCCAGTTCCGGCATCTCGGCCACCGGCAGCTTCTCGGCGTCGGTGAAGCCCGCGAGGTTGCCGAGCATGTAGCGCAGGGTGTTGCGCAGGCGGCGGTAGACGTCGGTGGTGCGGGAGAGGATCTCCTTGCCGATGCGCAAGTCCTCGGTGTAGTCGGAGCCGACCACCCAGAGGCGGAGGATGTCCGCGCCCATCTGGTTGGTGACGTCCTGCGGCGCGACGACGTTACCGAGCGACTTCGACATCTTGCGGCCCTGCTCGTCCAGCACGAAGCCGTGGGTGAGCACGGTGTCGTAGGGCGCGCGGCCCCGCGTGCCGCAGCTTTCGAGCAGCGAACTCTGGAACCAGCCGCGATGCTGGTC
>DBTR01000032.1:67668-67971 GCA_002307145.1 Rhodospirillum sp. UBA1311
CGCGATGCTGGTCCGAGCCTTCGAGGTAAAGGGCGGCGGGCCAGGTGAGGTCGTTGCGGTCCTCAAGCACGAAGGCGTGGGTGCAGCCCGAATCGAACCACACGTCGAGGATGTCGGTGACCTTGTCGTAGTCGGCGGCGTCGTACTCGGGCTTCAGGAAGGTTTCGGACGGTTCGGTGAACCAGACGTCCGCGCCCTTTTCGCGCACCGCGTCGACGATCCGCTGCATCACCTTGGCGTCGCGCAGCGGCTCGCCGGTCTTCTTGTCGACGAACACAGCGATCGGCACGCCCCAGGCGCGCT
>DBTR01000032.1:68230-69321 GCA_002307145.1 Rhodospirillum sp. UBA1311
CCCCAGGCGCGCTGGCGCGAGACGCACCAGTCGGGGCGGCTCTCGACCATCGCGCGGATGCGGTTGCGGCCTTGCGCCGGAACCCAGCGGGTGTCGTCGATGGCGGCGAGCGCGGTGTCGCGCAGCGCGTTGATGTCCATCGAGATGAACCACTGCGGTGTGTTGCGGAAGATCAGCGGCGCCTTCGAGCGCCAGGAATGCGGATAGCTGTGGACGAGCTTGCCCGAGGCGAGCAGCGCGCCTTCCTGGGTCATCGCCTTCAACACGTCGGGCGCGACCTTGAACACATGCTTGCCCGCGAACATCGGCACGTGCGGGTAATAGACGCCGTCGTCGGCGACGGTGTCCGGCACCGCGATGCCGTTGGCGACGCACAGGCGCCAGTCGTCCTCGCCGTGGCCGGGGGCCATGTGGACGAAGCCGGTGCCGACGTCGGTGGTGACGAAGTCGCCCGCGAGGAGCGGCACCGGGAATTCGTAGCCGCCCGCGTGCAGCGGATGGCGGCAGACGGTTCCGGCCAAGTCCGCGCCCGGAAATTCGGCGACGATATCATAGGCGGTGATGTGGGCTTCCTTCGCGACGGCATCGACAAGGTCGCGCAGCACCGCGAAGCGTTCACCCGGGCGGGCGAGGCTGTGGCCCTCGGCTTCCTTGACCTCGACCACGGCGTAGGTGAAATCCTTGCCGTAGGCGATCGCGCGGTTGCCCGGCATCGTCCAGGGGGTGGTGGTCCAGATCACCACCGCCGCGCCCTTCAAGGCCTGCACGTTGGTTTCCACCACCGGGAAGCGTACCCAGATCGTGGTGGAGGTGTGGTCGTGGTATTCGACCTCGGCTTCGGCGAGCGCGGTCTTCTCGACCACCGACCACATCACCGGCTTGGAGCCGCGATAGAGCTGGCCGGAGACGGCGAACTTCAGGAGTTCGGTGGCGATTACCGCCTCCGAGGTGAAGGCCATGGTGGTGTAGGGCCGCTTGAAATCGCCTTCGACACCCAGCCGACGGAATTCCTCAGCCTGGATCTTGATCCAGCCCTCGGCATACTGGCGGCACTCGGCGCGGAAGTCGTTGATCGGCACCTCGTCCTTGTT
>DBTR01000032.1:69344-69589 GCA_002307145.1 Rhodospirillum sp. UBA1311
ACCACCGACCACATCACCGGCTTCGCGCCCTTGTAGAGGCCGCCGTTCAACAGGAACTTGCCGAGTTCGGCGACGATTCGCGCCTCAGCCGGATAGCTCATCGTGGTGTAGGGGTTGACCCAGTCGCCGCCGATGCCGAGGCGCTGGAACTCGGCCTTCTGCACTTCGATCCAGTGCGCGGCGAACTGGCGGCATTCCTCGCGGAACTCGGCGACCGGCGCCGCGTCCTTGTCCTTGCCCGCGGC
>DBTR01000032.1:69897-96204 GCA_002307145.1 Rhodospirillum sp. UBA1311
GTGGCAGTCCCAGCCCGGCACGTAGCGGGCGTCCTTGCCCATCATCTGCTGGCTCTTGACGATCACGTCCTTCAGGATCTTGTTGAGCGCATGGCCGATGTGGAGGTTGCCGTTGGCGTAGGGCGGGCCGTCGTGGAGGATGAACGGCTCGCGGTCCGCGCCCGCGCGGCGCAGGCGGCCTTCGAGGTCGATCGCCTTCCAGCGGTCCAGCAGCTTCGGTTCCAGCGTCGGCAGCCCGGCCTTCATCCCGAAGGAAGTGGCGGGCAGGAACACGGTCTCTTTCGTCTCCACGCTCATTCTTAACGCTCGTTCTGTCAGGCGGTTTCTTGCAAATACCGGCGTGCGGCCTGGGCGTCGTCGACGATCTGACGCTTCAATGCGTCGAGGCCGTCGAACTTCCGCTCATCGCGCAGAAACCGCGCGAAGGCCACATGAAGGCGGCGATCATAGAGACTTTCGGCGAAGTCGAACAGATGCACTTCCAGCACCGTGCCCTTGCCGTCGAAGGTCGGGCGGCGGCCGCAATTCGCGACGCCGTGGTAAATCGTGTCGTCATCGTCGATCCGCACCTTGACCGCGTAGACTCCGGCGCGGGGGCGGAGGGTGTCGGTCAGCGGCACGTTGGCGGTGGGGAAGCCGATCGAACGGCCGCGCGCCTCGCCGTGTTCCACCGTGCCCTCGATCGACCACGGGCGGCCGAGAATCGCCTGGGCGTCGGCCATCCGCCCCTCGCGGATCGCATCGCGCGCCGCGGTGGACGACAGGATCACCCCCGAGCGCGCGGTAACCGCGGCCAACTCGGTGACGCCGAAGCCCTGCGCCGCGCCCGCGCGGCGGAGCGAGAGCGGCGTGCCGGTGCGGCCCTTGCCGAAGGCGTAGTCGTGGCCGATGACGATGTGGTGGACGTCGAGCGTGCGGATCAAGGTGT
Organism: Rhodospirillum sp. UBA1311; assembly: GCA_002307145.1. Lineage (GTDB taxonomy): Bacteria > Pseudomonadota > Alphaproteobacteria > Rhodospirillales > Rhodospirillaceae > Oleispirillum. The sequence continues at coordinate 70,826 of DBTR01000032.1, forward strand.
TCTGGATGAAGTCCTCGGCGGTGGTCGCCGCGAAGGTGAGGTCGAACGCCTGGGTGAAGAGAAAGTCGGCGCCCAGCTCCGCGATCAGGCGCGCCTTGATCGGGAACGGCGTGAGACGAAAGGGCGCGAGCTCGGGCTGGAACACGCTGCGCGGGTGCGGCTCGAAGGTGAGCGCGCCCATCGGCCGGTCCTCGGCGCGCGCGAGCGCGAGGGCGGTGGACAGCACCGCCTGGTGGCCGCGATGCACGCCATCGAAATTGCCGATCGCGACCACGCCCTGGCGCAGTTCTGCCGGAACCTCTTCGCTGTGCCGCAGGATGATCATGGCGGCGGCTCTCGCTCCCATTGGAAAATTCGTAGCCGCATAGGGGTATGCGATCCTGCGGGCCCGCGCAACCCGGATGATGCGGAGGCCTTGGGAACCTTCAGGTGAATGGCCGGATGAAACCCCCTCGCCCGAATCCTCCCCGGGCGGGGAGGCGCGGTTCGCCGTGTCCCCGCCCCGAGCCGTCGTCGGCGGGATCCGGGCGGGGGCGCGACAATGCCGGGGAAAAGCGCGGAAACCTTCGGATTTGCTCCGGTTTCGGGGGGGCGGGGCGGGGCGGGGGTGGGCGCACCGCATCCCATCCTTACGGATAAAATTGCTATGCGCTTCGTTTCATGTTAGACGCTCGCCTCGAAATCCAGAACGCGGTCCCGATCCTGGGGAGGACCGGTCGCGTGATGAAACTGCAGGGGCTGGCTCGACAATGCCTGTTTTCACCGGGTGCGTCGGGGCTCCGCTTTTGGGGGCCTCCAATTTCGAGGCCGTGAACCGGATGGGGGTCCGGAGCGCGGCAACGGCCTCGCTGTCGCCGTTTTCCGGCACGGCGAGCGCCGCTCCCAGCCTCATATTCCCGAAGTTTTTCAAGTTCCTGGTCGGATTCTGCGGCGCCATTTCGATGGCGCGTGTCGCGAATTCGAACCTTCCCGACGACCACCGTTTTGCGGAATGCGCCGCGCCGCGAACGGTCCGACCCGCGCTTGACATGGGTCGTTCTACTCCGTCGAAAGAGGCGGATGACATGCGTTTTCCCTTGCGAAAGCAAAGGGATGCGCAAGAGGCGGTGCGTGAAACCCTGGTCTCACACGAGACTGGCGGCTGGTAAAGAACAATGATACATATGCCAGCCCTGTCTTGAAATTATCGGAAAATTGGTAACCCAATGGCGATAGCAAAAGAAGTCCTCGAAGAACTTGAAAAGCGCCGTTCCACGGCGCTTGCTGGCGGCGGTCTGGACAAGGCCGAGAAGCGCCACCAAAAGGGTCAGTTGACCGCCCGCGAGCGGTTGGACCTGCTGTTCATGCCGGAGACCTTCCAGGAGTTCGGCCTGCTGGTGCGTCACAACACCCGCGGTTTCGGCATGGACGATAAGGATATCCCGTGCGACGGCGTGATCACCGGCGTGGGTTACTGCGGCGGCAAGCCGGTTGCGGCTTACTCGCAGGACTTCATGGTGTCCGGCGGTTCGCTCGGGTCGATGCATGCGCGCAAGATCTCGCAGCTGCAGGACTTCGCGGTGAAGTCGGGCATGCCGATCATCGGCATCAACGACTCCGGCGGGGCGCGCATTCAGGAAGCCACCAACTCCCTGAACGGCTACGGCGACGTGTTCTATCGCAACGTTCTCGCCTCGGGCGTGGTGCCGCAGATCGCGGTCATCGCCGGTCCGTGCGCGGGCGGTGCGGCGTACTCGCCGGCCCTCATGGACTTCCTGATCATGACCCGCAACACCGCGAACATGTTCATTTGCGGTCCGGACGTGATCAAGGCCGTCACCGGCCAGGTCTGCACGATGGCGGAAATCGGTTCGGCCCAGGCGAACGCCTCGGTGTCGGGCAACGTGCACTTCATCGCGGAAGACGACCGCGATGCGATCGCCATCACCCACAAGATCCTGTCGTTCCTGCCTTCCAACAACATGGAAGAGCCGCCGCATCATCTGACCGAGGAACTCGTCCTCGCCGATGATCCGGAAATGAACAACCTGATCCCGGAGACCAACAAGGCTCCGATGGACATGAAGCCGATCATCACCCGCCTCGTCGACGGTGGTGACTTCCTCGAAGTCCATAAAGAGTTCGCGAAGAACATGATCGTGGGTTGGGCGCGCATTGGCGGCGTCGTGGTCGGCATCATCGCCAACCAGCCGGCGTTCAAGGCGGGCTGCATCGACATCGATGCTTCCGACAAGGGCTCGCGCTTCATCCGCTTCTGTAACGCGTTCAACATTCCGTTGGTCAATCTTGTTGACACCCCCGGCTTCCTGCCGGGCGTCCAGCAGGAACGTGGCGGTATCATCCGTCACGGCGCGAAGCTTCTCTTCGCGTATTCGGCTTCGACCGTTCCGAAGGTCACGCTCGTCATGCGTAAGGCCTACGGTGGCGCCTACCTCGCGATGTGCCCGGGTTCGCTCGGCGCTGACGTGGTGTTCGCTTGGCCGACCGCTGAAATCGCGGTGATGGGTGCCGATGGCGCGGCGAACGTGCTGTACGGCAAGGAAATCAAGGAAGCCAAGGATCCGGCCAAGATGCGTGCCGAGAAGGTTGCTGAGTACTCCAAGGAGTTCCAGAACCCCTACCAGGCCGCGTCGAAGGTTCAGATCACTGACGTCATCAATCCGGCGCGTTCGCGCGCTGCTCTGGCTTTGGCGCTCCGGACCCTGCTCTCGAAGCGGGAAACCCGTCCGCCGAAGAAGCACGGCAACATTCCGTTGTAAGGATCGGGCGACCGGTTCAGCGGGAGGGGGGATGCGGATCCTCCCTCCCGTCTCCAACCGGGAACCTACTTGGAGACAGAACAGAACATGATTTACGCACAACTAGCTGACGCTGCCTCGTCGATCGTCGACGTTGCGCAGGTCGCCGCTGCCGGCGAGGCTCCGCCCGCTTGGCAGGGCGGTTTGGTCGGGATGGCGGTCGTGATGGTCGCGCTCACCGGTTTGTGGTGGGCGACTGAGATCGTCGCGGCTTACTTCGCGAAGAATCCGCCAAAAAAAACTGAGGCCGTCTCGAAAGCGTCCGTAGCGGCTCCGGCTGCCGCCTCGGTCGCGTCGCAGGCGGCGTCGGGCATTCCGCTGGCGGTGATCGTCGCGGCGGTGGCCCAGATCATCGACCAGCCGTTGCGGAGCGTCACTGTCAGCGTTCCCGCCAATCCGAACGCCAACTGGTCCGTCCAGGGGCGTGAAGCAATCTTTTCGTCGCATACGGTGAAATCGCCGCGCGACGTCTCCGGCCTCAGCGCCGTCAAGAAGGGATAATCGGAAAATGACGAAGCTTAAGATCACCGTTGAAGGCAAGACCTACGACGTCGACGTCGAAGTGATGGGCGCCGCCGCTCCGGCCGCCGCCGCCGCTCCGGTCGTCGCTGCCGCTCCGGTCGCTGCTGCTGCTCCGGCCCCGGCTCCGGCCGCTGCCCCGGCCCCGGCCGCCAAGGCCCCGGCTGCTCCGGTCGCCGCCGGCGCGACCGTCGTGACCTGCCCGCTCGCGGGTTCGGTTTCGAAGATCCTCACCACCGTCGGCGCTTCCGTGAAGGAAGGCGACGAACTGATGAGCCTCGAAGCGATGAAGATGGAAACGCCGATCACCGCTCCGTGCGCTGGCGTCGTCAAGTCGATCGATGTCGCGCAGGGCGCGACCGTCGCTGAAAACCAGGTCCTCTGCACCCTGGGCTAATACATGGCGAAGCCATGATGGCGTAACCAAGGGATAAGGTCTTCTACGATGGATATTCTTCAGCTCATAAACGACATCACCGGGTTCACTAAGATTACCCCCGGTATGGTCGCGATGTGGGTGGTGGTTGCGGTGATGTTCTACTTGGCCGTGGTCAAGGAGTTCGAACCCCTGCTGCTCGTCCCGATCGCTTTCGGCGCGTTCCTCGCGAACCTGCCGTGTGAAAACATGTGGAATGCGCCGACGATGAATGCGGCCGGCCACATGGAAGCCGGCGGCTTGTACTACTACATTTCGCAGGGCATCCAGCTCGAACTGTTCCCGCCGATCATCTTCCTCGGCGTTGGCGCACTCACCGACTTCGGCCCGCTGATCGCGAACCCGCGCACCCTGCTCCTGGGTGGCGCCGCGCAGCTCGGCGTTGCGGTGACCTACCTCTGCGCCTACTACTTCATGGGCTTCACCGAAGGTGAATCCGCGACCATCGGCATCATCGGCGGCGCTGACGGCCCGACGACGATCCTCTTGGCCGGCAAGCTCGCCCCGCACCTCATCGGCGCGGTGGCCGTGGCCGCCTACTCGTACATGGCGTTGGTTCCGATGATCCAGCCGCCGATCATGAACGCCCTGACCACCCATGCGGAAAAGCGTATCCGCATGAAGTCGCTGCGTCCGGTCGGCCGCGCCGAAAAGCTGATCTTCGCCGCGATGAGCTGCGCGCTGACCATTCTCCTGGTCCCGCCGGCCGCTCCGCTGCTGGGCATGCTGTTCCTCGGCAACTTCCTGCGTGAGAGCCGCGTCTGCGAACGTCTCAACATGTCGTCGCAGAACGAAATCATCAACGTCACCACGATCTTCCTCGGCACCTCGGTTGGCGCCACGATGAGCGCGGAAAACTTCCTGCGTTTCGACACCCTCAAGATCTTGGTGATGGGCGTCGTCGCGTTCGGTGTCGCTACCGCTGGTGGCGTGCTGATGGCGAAGTTCATGAACATGACGATCAACCGTTCCAACCCGATCAACCCGCTGATCGGTTCCGCCGGCGTGTCCGCGGTGCCGATGGCCGCCCGCGTTTCGCAGGTGGTTGGCGCCTCGCATGACCGTCAGAACTTCCTTCTGATGCACGCGATGGGCCCGAACGTGGCCGGCGTGATCGGCACGGCGGTGATCGCCGGTTACTTCATCGCCACCCTGGGTGGCCACTAAAACACGAAGGTCAGGTGGAGCGGGAAACCTCGCTCCACCTTTCCGAACCATGGTATAGTCTCGCGTAGAGTTCGCGCGGAGGTGGGGGCACCTCACGATGGCAACATCGTCAAACGCGCATCTGAATGTGACCGGACGACCGCGCGTCGTTCAACTGGGTATGGGGCGCCTTGGGGTTCGACGAACTCCCGGGTGAAGCGTGTGCCGACGGCGTCACCGCGCGAAAGCGTCGGGATCGCCGGGATGTTTGCTCCGCAGACGGAGCCTGAGCCGGTTTTTCCGGACATCCGCTGGTGCCGCTCGTGATGGCATCGCCTTGGGGGCCGACCTCGCAGGCGATGCATCTCGCGTCCATCGAAATTTGTACGGCGTCGCTCCGACCACAGTCGGAACGGAATTTGGCGTTGACGTATTCGGGATGCCCACCATCCCGGAGGCGTCGCGCCGCACCGGAAACACTCGATGGAGTAAATTGAATGGCTCTCGAAATGGAACTGCTGAACAGCGCATCGACGATCGTCGACGTCGCCCAGGTCGCGGCGGGCGAAGTCCCGGCTTGGCAGGGCGGTTTGGTCGGTATGGTCGTGGTGATGGTCGCGTTGACCGCGATCTGGATCGCGACTGCTTTGGTCGGCACGTACTTCGAAAAGAAGAAGTCCGCGCCGGGAAAATCTGAGGCCGCCCCGAAGGCTTCCGCGGCGGTTGCTGCGGCTCCGGCGGCGGCCATGAACGAAATCCCCCTGGCCGTGATCATTGCGGCGGCGGTGCAGATGGTGCAGGCACCGATCCGCAGCGTCGTAGTGACCGCTCCGGGCGGGTCGTCCGCAACTTGGACGTCCCAGGGACGACAGGCGATCTTCGCCTCCCACTCCGCGAAGGCACCGCAAGCGGTGTCTCCGCTCGGCACCATCCGTAAAAACTAAGCGTTAGGTTCTGTCTCCAACGCGTTTGGGCGGCGCCGGTCTCGGTGCCGCCCTTTTCGTTGCTTGAACGATCGCCCCGTGCCCCCGCGCGGGGCTTTTGTTTTGCCCGCGCCCCCAACCCGGAGTTTCTCCGAGGGCGCCAAAGCCGGGGCGGAATCGGGAAAAATGGGCAATATTGGCAACTGTGGCCGTTCGATTATATCGCTGTATTGCACATGTTTTTTCTGAAGTTCGCGCAATTAATGGCGAAAAGATGTCGAAATCATGTCGAATCTTCACCACCTGCCCCGGAACCTGTGGTACAGAGTCTGTGCGCTCGAATGGCGGCGCCCGGTGGGCGGGGGTTGTCATGTCGCGGCTTTCGGGTCGCCGGCGCATTTGGGGGTACCTCGGGCTCTGTGGGGTCCGGGTATGGCATGAAGCCCGGCAGGCGGCGGAGCGATCCGTGGCTTGCGTCACCTGGGGGCGCGCGGTTTCGGCGGCGCGATGTTCGGGTTGGTGAACGGCACTGGCGGCTTCAGGCACGTGAGGTGTTCGTTGCGGAGTGGGAGCCCTCCGCAGCGGTGCGATCGCGCCCACCGACTTCACGGCGCCGCCCGGGCGAGTCCGGGTGGCTCAAGGGTGTGGCGGCGGTGCCGCCACGCTCACCGGAACCTCGATGGAGAGCGTTGAAAATGAGTGTGCATGTGGAAGCTATTCGGGCGTTGACGGAGATCGTCGACGTCGGCCAGATGGCGCAGGTCGCTGCGGAAGGGCCGTCGGTTGCGTTCAAGGGCTTGATCGGTTTCGTCGTCGTGATGACCGCCCTGATCGGAATCTGGTTCGTGACTTCGACGGTCGGTATCTACTTCGCCAAGACCGGTGCCGCGTCAAAAAAAGCTGAGGCCGCCCCTAAGGCTCAATCGGCGGCTCCTGCCGCCCAGCCCGTGGCGGCGGCCCCTGCCGACGAAATCCCCCTCGCCGTGATCGTCGCGGCCGCTGCCTGGGCCGTGGGTGGCCAGGTGCGGAACGTGCGGGTCAACGTCGGCGGTCGGGAATCCGTCACCTGGACGGCGCAGGGTCGCCAGGCGATCTATGCGTCCCATGGCGCGAAGGCCGCCCCGGCGGTATCGCCCCTCGGTTCGGTCCGCCAGAAGTAACGGCACGGATCAAAAAAAACGGCGACGCTTTCGGGCGTCGCCGTTTTTTGTTGTCCGGTTGACGATGGGGGTCAGCGGAGCGGGGCCATCAGCTTGTGCGCGGCGACCGGGTGGGCGGCAAAGCCCCGCGCCGGTTCGCGGCGGATTTCGCCGAGCGGGAAATAGGGCGCGGGCGCGCCGCCGTCGATCTCGATGCGGCTTTCCGGCACTGGGCCGCCGTCGAAATAGGCGGCGTAAAGCTCGGGCCCGAGGATTTCGCGCGCCGCCTTCTGCGCCTGGTCCTGCCAGCCCAAGGCTTCGAGGGTGGCGAGGTTGGTTTCGATCGCGACCTCGACGGTGACCATCCGGATTGCGTCGTGGCGGCGGCGCTGCAACTCTTCCTTCAGCATGAACAGATAGAGCCGCAGGAAGCGGAACGCCTTCGAACGCGCTTCGCCGACTTGGCGCTGCGCTTCGTCGCGCTCCAGGCGGAGCGAGAGGACCTCGCTGTGGAGATCGTGGTTCTCGCGCGCCAGCCGGTCGCGTTCCTGCTCGATTGCGGCGGCGTGGTCGAAGACCTTGTCGAATTGGGTTTTCAGCCGCCGGAGTTCGAGGCGCAGGCTGGCGATCACTTCGCGGGTCTTGGATTCGGGAGCCGCGCCGGTGCGCGCCGCCATGAAGCGGCGGAAGCTCACCACGTAGGGCGCGATCGCTTCGATCCGCATCGGCAGGTCGGGGCGCAGGCCGCAGGCTTCGAGCTGGCGGCGGTTGTCCGGGTCGTGGAACAGGCCGCGCAGGGTCTGGGGTATGATCTGGAACAGTTTGCCGTCGGGGAGGCCTTCGACGATCTCGACCCAGCGACGGCAGATCACCGAATCGCGGGGGTCGTCGAGGCGATGGGCGTGGCCGATCGCCGCCATCAGGCGTTGCAGAAAGCGCACCGACGGGTCGGTGGTATATGTCTGCGACGAGTGGGGCGACATCACGGGTTCCGATTCGGCTGAGCCAACCCGGATAAACTACGCCGTCGTGCTTAAGGTTCCGTGAATCCCGCGATCGCGGGTTCGACCAGCAGGGTCGCGCCGTCGACGCCGACCACCCGCACCACAGTGCCGACCGGCAGGTCGGGGCCGCGCACAAGCCAGAGGGTGTCGCCGACCTTGACCCGGCCCTGGCCGCTCGCGAGCGCGCGTTCGAGCGGGAAGGTGCGGCCGATCAGGTCCGCGCCGCGGCGGTTGAGGGTGGCGTGGGCGGCGTCGGCCGGGCGGTTGCGCCAGACCTGGCGCCCCGCCGCGACCGAAACCAGCCCGAACGCCGCGAAGCTCAACAACTGGCCGCCGATTTCCGGCGACCAGCCGAGGAAAGGGGCGGCGAGGACGACGAAGCCGGTGGCGGCGGCGGCGAGGCCGAGCCAGAGGAACACCACCCCCGGCACCGCCATTTCGAGCGCGCCGAACACCGCCGCCGCGATCCACCAGTGCCAATATCCGAGCGGCCCGCCGAGAAGATCTCCCATGATCAGGCCCACGGGCCGGGGATCGCGGGCGGCACCGTCGGCTGGGCCGAGGCGGAGGGGGCGGGCTTCGGCGTGGGCTTCGGCTTCGGCGATGCGGGCGGCGGCGCGTCGGGGCCCTTGCCGAAGACTTCCTTGGCGATCTCGCCGATGCCGCCGAGCGCGCCGAGGACGTTCGAGGCTTCCCACGGCATCAGGATCAGCTTGCCGTTGGGTGCGCTCGCGATGTCGCGCAGGCTTTCGATGTATTTGAGCGCGACGAAGTAGTTGATTGCCTGGACGTTGCCTGCCGCGATCGCCTCGGAAACCGCGAGGGTGGCGCGGGCTTCGGCTTCCGCCGAACGTTCGCGGGCTTCCGCCTCGCGGAACGCCGCCTCTCGGCCGCCTTCCGCCTTGAGGATCGCGGACTGCTTCATCCCTTCGGCTTCGAGGATCGCGGCCTGGCGCAGGCCCTCGGCGTCGAGGATCGCGGCGCGCTTCAGGCGCTCGGCCTTCATCTGCCGCGCCATCGCGTCGACGAGGTCGGCGGGCGGACTGATGTCCTTGATCTCGATGCGGGTGACCTTGATCCCCCAGGGATTGGTCGCCTGGTCGACGACGGTGAGCAGCTCGGCGTTGATCTTGTCGCGCTGCGACAGCAACTCGTCGAGGTCCATGCCGCCCATCACCGTGCGGATGTTGGTCATGGTGAGGTTGAGGATCGCGAATTCAAGCTGGCGGACTTCATAGGCGGCCTTCGGCGCGTCGACCACCTGGTAGAAGACCACGCCGTCCACCGTCACCATCGCGTTGTCGCGGGTGATTACGCCCTGGCTCGGCACGTCGAGCACCTGCTCCATCATGTTGAGCTTGGCGCCGATGCGGTCGACGAACGGCACGATCACGTGCAGGCCCGGCGGCAGGGTGCTGGTATATTGGCCGAAGCGCTCGACGGTATATTCCCATCCCTGGGAGACCACCTTCACGCCGAGGACGACGAACACGAACATCAGGACGACGACGGCGACCGCGAAGACCGGCAACAGGGATGTCATGGGAAGCTTCCTTTTGCAGTCGCCGGGGATGGCGAACCCTGCAAGTGTCGGGTCTGGGCGGCGCGAGTGTCAAGGATTCCCGAGGAATTCCCGGGTGCGGAGGATCGCGTCCTTGATCCCGACGCGCTCGGGCGTCACCCCCTCGGGAAACGCGGTGAGGAGCCGCGACGGCAAGGGTGCGAGCAGCACGAACACGCCGTGGTCGTCGGCGCGCCGCACCAGCCGCCCGAACGCCTGGCGCAGCTTCATCCGCGTCAGGCGGTCGGTGTAGGCGGTGCCGCCGAAGGCGTCGCGCCGCGCGCGGTAGAGGATGCCGGGGCGCGGCCAGGGCACGCGGTCGAAGGCGATCAGGCGCAGCGAGCGGCCCGGCACGTCGACGCCGTCGCGCACCGCATCCGTCCCGAGCAGGCAGGCGTTCTCCTCGGCGCGGAACAGGTCGATCAGGGTGCTGGTGTCGAGCCCGTCCATGTGCTGGGCGAGGAGGTCGATGCCCTCCGCCGCGAGCGGCTTCTTGATCCGCGCATGCACGTCCTTCAGCCGCTGGATCGCGGTGAACAGGCCGAGGCCGCCGCCGCCCGAGGCGAGGAACAGCGCCTGCATCGCCGCCGCGAGTTGCTCGGGCGCGTTGCGGCCGAGGTCGTGGACGATGAACACCCGGGTCTGTTTCGCGTAGTCGAACGGCGAGGGCACCGCGGTGCGCTGCGCGGGCCGCCCGAAATGCTTGGTGCCGCCGACCAGGGCGGCGGAGTCCCAGTCGTCGGCGTCGCCGGAATCCCTGAGCGTCGCCGAGGTCACCGCGACGCCGTGCGCGACCTCGCCGAGCGCCAGCGCGAGCGGCCGGGTCGGGTCGATCCAGTGGCGGTAGAAGCCGAGGTCGAGGTTGCGGCCGTCGGCGCGCTCGATACCGAACCAGTCGGCGTAATCGGCCGGGGTGTCGCCCGAGAGATCCTTCAGCATCGCGCGCCACGCCGCGACCTGCTGCAACGCCCGCTGGTCCAGCGTCCGCGCCATCGCCTCGATGCGCAGGCGCAGCGTCGCGTCGAGGGTGTCGGTCTCCTCCGAGAGCCGTCGCCTGAGGATCGCGGCGAGGCCGCGCGCCGGACCGAGGATGTCTTCGAGGGCGCGGTCGACGGCGGGCAGCGATGCGAGCAGCGCATCGGTGGGCGGATGCGGCGCGACTTCCAGGGTGTAGGGCGAGTCCGGCTCTTCGGCGCGGGCGATCACCTGATCTTGCAGACCGAGGAAGAAGGTCTCCAGCGGCCCGTGCGGCGTGCGCGCGCCGAGCCGGCTTTCCCATCCATAAGCAGGCAACGTGCGCGCGGCGCGGGTGAGGGCGTCGAGCGCGGCTTCCGCCTCCGCATGCCCGGCGACGAGTTCCTGGGCGCGGCGTTGCAGGCCGCGCGCGCGGGATTTCACCCCGCCCTTGGAGGCCTCCTCGCCGCCCAGCAGCCAGCGCCGCAGATCCTGCGCCTCGCGCCCGGTGAGGTGGGCGGAGAACGCGGCGTCGGCGGCGTCGAACACATGATGGCCTTCGTCGAAGACGTAGCGGCTCGGCACGAACGCGTCGTCGAGGCCGCCCAAGGCCGCTTGCGCCATCACCAGCGCATGATTGGCGACGACGATGCGGGCGTGGCGGGCGCGGCGGACCGACTTCTCGATGAAGCAGCGGCCGTAGTGGGCGCAGGCGGCGTGGATGCACTCGCCGCGCTGGTCGGTGAGGGCGAGGGTGCGCGGGCGGCCGAGCAGGTGCACGAGCCAGCCGGGGAAGTCGCCGCCGATCATCGCGCCGTCGCGCGTCGCCTCGGCGAAGCGGCACATCAGGCCGAGGGCGGTCATGCCGCGCGGTTCGCGGATCGCGCGTTCGAGGAAGTCTTCGAGGTTGAGGAGGCAGAGGATATTCTCCCGGCCGCGCCGCACCACCACATGCCGCGCCTTTTCCACCGGGTCGGGGTAGAGGCGGTCGAGTTCGCCGTCCAATTGGCGCTGGAGGTTGCGGGTGAAGGTGCTGATCCAAACCGGCGCGCCGTTCTTCTCCGCCCACAGGCTGGCGGGGGCGATGTAGGCGAGGGTCTTGCCGACGCCGGTGCCCGCCTCGGCCAGCACCGCGTTCGGGGAATCGCTGCTCTCGCGCGGCGCGAAGCCCCAGGCGAGGCCGGCGGCGAAGTCGGCCTGGCTCGGGCGCTGCTCCGCGCCCGGTCCGAGGATCTCAGCCAGACGCTCCCGGGTTTCCAGTTCGCCCACCGGCGCGGTGCCGGGTGGTGGCGGCGGCGCGCTGTCCTCCCATTCCTTCAGCCGGTTCCAGACCTTGAGGCCATTGAGGTCGGCGGCCTGCGAGCCGTCGTCGCCCAGGGCCGCAAGCACCGCCGCGCCCCAGGGCCAGCCGCTTTTCGCCATCGGCCGGGCGACGCCCAAGGCGTGGCGGGTATCCTTTTCGTCGAGCCGCGCGAGAGTGCCGAGGAGAATCCGCGCCGCGTCCTGCAGCGCCATCGCCTGATCCTCGGGCTCGTCGCCGGGGAAGGGCATGTCGAGCGCGTCGGCGACGCCCGGGATCGTCGGCACCGCGAATTTCGCGGGCATGACGAAGGCATAGAGTTCGAGGATGTCGTAGGCCTCGGCGGGATTGCAGCCGAGACGCTCGGCGGTCCAGACGCGGTGGCAGAGCAGCGGCGGGCTGTCCGTCCACAGCCGCGCCGCCTCGTTCGGCTTCGGCGACGCGATCTCGCCGTCGGCGTCGATCCAGGCGCAGCCCTTCAGCGACACGGCGAGGGCCGGTGCGCGAGGCAGCAGGACCCGGCGCGTCATCGCGCGATCCGGCGGGGAGAGAGGGGCTGAATTCGCATCGCGCGATGATGCCCAAAACCGGTGCGCACGGCAAGCGTTCGCGCGATGTTCTGGTCAGGCTTCGAGGAACTTCGCGGCGAACTCGCCGATCGGAATGGGTCGGCCGAGGAAGAAGCCTTGCGCCACCGGGCAGCCGAGGAATTCGAGGATCTGGCATTGCTCGGCGGTCTCGACCCCTTCGGCGACGCAGCCGACGTTGTAGATGCTCGCCATGTTGACCGCGATCGCGGCGAGGCTGTGGCGCGCGGTGGCGACGGTGAGCGGAGTGATGAAGACGCGGTCGATCTTGAGGGTGTCGATCGGCAGGCGGTCGAAGTAGCCGAGCGAGGAATAACCCGAGCCGAAGTCGTCGAGCGCGATCTTGAAGCCCTCCGACTTCAGCGCCTGGAGCTGGCTGATCGCCCACATTGCGTTCTGCATCACCACCCCCTCGGTGACCTCGAACTCGACGGTTTCGGGGGTGAGTTCGGCATCGGCGACGCGGGTGAGCAGCCGCCGGGCGAAGCCCGGGTTGTTGAGGTCGGCCATCGAGAGGTTGATCGCGATGGGGAGCGGCATCTGGCCGGTGCGCGCGCGGGTCCAGCGTCCGACGGCGTCGACGACGAAGTCGGTGAGCGCCTGGGTGAGGCCGCCGGATTCGGCGATCGGGATGAACTCGGCGGGCGAGATCGCCTCGCCGTCGCGCGTCCAGCGCAGCAGCGCCTCCGCGCCGACGACGCGCCGGGTGCCGAGGTGGACCTTGGGCTGGAGCGCGACCCAAAGCCCCTCGCCCGAGTTGACGACGCGGCGGAGTGCGGTGAGGAGGCCGAAACGGCGGTCGACGTCGGCGCGCATCGAGGTGTTGTAGGGCAGTACCTGGCCGCGATGGGTGCGCTCGACGTGCAGCAATGCCGAACTGGCCGAGCGCATCGCCTCGGCCGGGTCGGTGGCGACGTCGGCAAGGTTGATCAGGGTCGCGGTGGCGGAGACCGCGATCTCGATGCCCTCGATGGTGTAGGGCTTCGCGATCGCACGGCCGACCAGCCCGGCATCGAGGCTTTCGGGGTCGCCGAGAAGCGCGAAGGTGTCGTCGCCGATGCGCGCCGCGATCAAGCCCTCGCCGCCGTCTTCCATCAGCGTGCGATAGACCGCGCGGAGCAGCAGATGGGCGGTGTGGGGGCCATGGACCGCGACGATCGAATCGTAGGAATCGACGCTCATCAGCGCCATCCGCGCGGCGGGCGTGCGCTTGGCGCGCTGCACTTCGAGCGCCGCCTCGAAGGCGTTGAGGTTGGGGATTTCGAGAATCGGATCGATGTAGGCGAGGCGGTCGAGGCGCGCGATCAGCGAAAGATTCTCGAAGGCAATCGCGATGTTGGTGGAAAACAGCGCGAGCAGCGACACGTCTTCCTCCGCGACCTCGCACTTCGCCTCGACGTAGACGAACAATTGGCCTTCGACGCTGCTGGTGAAGTGGAAGGCGATGCCGCCGTCGCGAAAGATCGGATTCGGCTGGTTGGGATCGCGGCAGAGTGCGGCGATGGCGGGATCGAGGCTTTCGTCGATGCTCTTGCCGAGGGTGTGCGCAAGCCGGCCGACCGCGCTCACCACGCGGCAGTTGGCGACGCCGTCGGCGTTCATCGTCTTGGCGCAGACCAGTCCGTGCGCCTCGACTCCCACGAGGCTCGCCACCTGGGTCAGCACTCCCTGGCAGAACAGCTCGAAATTGGTGCGCTGGAACAGCCGGTTGGCGCTTTTCACGATGAGTTCCAGGCCGACCCGGTTGTGGCTGATCCGGCGCAGGTGCTCGAAGCTGCGGATCGCGCCGGTCAGCACCGTGATCAGGCGGGTCTGGGTGATTTCGTCCTTGGTGCGGTAGTCGTCGATCTCGTAGGCCGAGATCACCGCGAGTTCGGGCGCATAGCCGGGCTGGCCGGTGCGCAGCACGAGGCGGATTTCGCGGTAGCCCTTCTCGCGCAGCGCACGCACGAGTTCGAGCCCGGCGTCCGGGGTCTCCATCACCACGTCGATCAGCCCGACCGCGATGTCGGGATGCGCGCGCACCAACTCCCAGGCCTCGGCGCCGGAGCGGGCATGGAGAAGCTGGAGCGGGCGCTCGAAAATCTTCACGCCGCGCAGGGCGAAGGCGGTGGCGCGGTGGACGTCGTCGTCGTCGTCGACCACGAGAACTCGCCAGCAGTGCGGCGTGGTTCCGGGCAGCGGCGGCGCTTCGGCGTCGTCGGCGAAGCTCACCAGGTCGTCGGATGGCGCGAACTCATCGACCGACATCGTATATCCTCCCGCTCTCGATGCTGGAGTCCGCCGGAGCGACGGCGGGGATTTCGACGATCATCGCGGTGCCCTTGCCGGGGGCGCTCTCGGCGCGGATCGTGCCGCCGAGAATGCCGCTGACGATATTGAAGGTGATGCTTAACCCGAGGCCGCTGCCGCCCAGCCCTAGCCGGGTGGTGAAGAACGGCTCGAAGATTCGCTTGCGCACGTCGTCGCTCATTCCCTTGCCGGTATCCCGAACCGCGATTTCGACCATGCCGGCGGCGGTGTCGCGGGCCGAAATCGTGATCGTGCCCGCGACGCCGTCGTCGAACGCATGGGTCCGCGCATTGGAGATGAGGTTGATCAGCACCTGGCCCAAGGGGCCGGGATAGCTGTCGAGGCGGGTTTGGGTTGCGATCGCCGTTCTGACGTCGATGTTCACGTGGTTGAACTGGGGCTGCATCGTCCCGACCACGTCGGCGACGACCTCGGCGAGGGAAAACGCGCGCCGCTGCTGGCTGGTCTGGTCGAACGCCACTTGCTTGAACTGTTGTACCAGCCGCGCCGTCCGTTCGAGGCCGCGCAGCATGATCTCGGTGCCCTCGCGCATGTCGTCGAGGAAGCCGCCGAGCGCGGCGCGGCGGAGCTGGCCGGCCTCGACCTCGGTGCGGAAGGCCGCAACCCGCTCGGCCATCGTGCTCGCGACGGTCACCGCGCTGCCGACCGGAGTGTTGAGTTCGTGCGCCACTCCGGCGACGAGGCTGCCGAGGCTGGCGAAGCGCTCGACCCGGACGAGTTCTTCCTCCGCCGCGCGCTGGTTCGCCTCGGCGCTTCGCCGCGCCGCGTGCGCGCGGCTCCAGCCGTAGCAAATTCCGCCGACGAGGAGCAGACCGGCGGCGGCGAGGCCGATATGGCGGAGGTTCCAGATCTTCGCGAAGGTGCCGAGGCGGATCTCGCCCACCACCTTCCAGTCGTCGAGGCCGACGCCCCGCTGTTCGGCGTCGGGGGCTTCGGAAATCAGCGTCGTGGGAGCGATCGACTGGTAGACGTAGGCGGTGGAGCCGATCTCGAACGCGCCGTCGGCGGGGTCGGGGCCGACGATCGCCCACGCGGCGGGATCGGTTTTCGCCATCGTCGTCTCGCGCCCGAACATGAATCCCCAGAGCCGGTCCGGGGATGCGCCCGCGAGCCAGTAGCCGGCGCCGTTCAACCATTGCACCGGCGGCGCGCCAGCAATCTGCACGCGTTCGATCCCGGCGATCATCTCGGCGGCCTTGATGTTGACGATGACGATGCCGAGCGCGGCGCCGCTGCTGTCGCGCAACGCCCGGGCGAGGCGCAGCATCGGGTTCCACGGTATTTCGATCGCATCGTGCTCGATATTGAGGTCGACCGGCGAGACGTAGATTTCGGTTTCGGGGAGACCGATCGCCTTCTGGAAGTAGTAGCGGTCCGATTTGTCCTGGAGATCTTCGTCGGGAATCACGACCGCTTCGTCGCCGATGCGGTCGACCCGCACCAGTTCGCGCCCGGTCGCGTCGATGAAGCGAAGCTGGGCGGTGATCGGCTTGTCGCCGACGAAGATCCGGAAATAGTTGATCACCTCGGCGCGCGCCGAAAGGTCGCCGACGGCGAGCGAGCGCACCTTGCCGAGGTGGGAGAGAACCTTGATGTCGGAGGCATAGGACGCGAGCGTGGCGGCGAGGACGTCGGCGGCATAATCGACCGCGCCATGCATCGCCACTTTCGCCCGTTCGTCGTCGATGCGCGCCTGGATCACGAAAAATCCATGCAGGACCAACAGGAACACCGCTGCCGCCGCAGCGTAGACGCGTGCGAACGCGGCAATCTGCCGACGGCTCGATGTGTCGATGTGCGGTGACCAGCGCATGGAGGAATCGCCGTTGCTGACGTCGTGACCAACCCCCTCCACCATACGTCGAATCTCCTCCGTGAGTCTGCACATGAAAAGGGTGTTGACCCGAACTATTCGCGCAAGGGTTTTGTCGGCGGCGCGTGCGCCGCATTGAGCAGGTGTTCGACCACGGGCTTGGTGTCTGGCGCCAGGAGCGCGCCGATGCGGTTCTGGAGCGCGTGATCGGCGGCGGAAACCCGGCGGTGGTGGCGGAGATGTTCGAGCCACGTGGCGTCGAAGAAGTATTCGACGAAGCGGTCGGGGTCCGCGCCGTCCTGCATCAGGCCCCAGTCGTAGGCTCCCGACCGCCGTCTGGCCCGCTTCAATGCCTGCATCGCGGCGATGAACCGGGCGTGCTCGGCGGCGGCGACGCGATAGGTGACGAGGGTCATCACCGGCGCGCGGGACTCGGCGGCGGCGGTCTGCACCACCGGCGCGGGCCAGTGCATCGAGGCGGCGAGGTCGAGGGTTTCGGAAGCGCCGAGCCTTGCCTTCGCGGTCAAGGGGATCAGCAGCACCGCGCCCGCCGCCGCCGCCGCCAGGGTCGGCGGGATGCCGAAGCGCTGCGCCAGCGCGCCCCAGGCGACGCTGCCCGCCGCCATGCTGCCGAAGAACACGGTGAGGAAGATCGAGAGCCCGCGCGCCCGGACCCAGGCGGGCAGGGCCATCTGCGCCGAGGCGTTTAGGGTCGAGAGCACCGCGATCCATGCCGCACCTGCGACCAGCGCGGCGACGGCGGCGAGGCTCGGCTCGCGGGTGATCGCGAGCAGCCCGAGCGCCAGCGCCATGCCGACGGTGCCGTAGGCGACGGTCCAGTCGCCCCCGGCGCGGCGGCGGATCGCGGGCAGCAGGAACGCGCCGCCGACCGCGCCCGCGCCGACGCAGGCGACGAGAATGCCGTAGAGCCGCGCGTCGCCGCCGAGCGTGATTTTTGCAATCAAAGGCAGTAGCGCCCAGAACGCCGAGGCGAAGGCGAAGAACGCCGCCGCGCGCCAGAGAATCGCGCGCACCGGGTCGCTGAACGCGGCGTAGCGCAGCCCGGCGAGGATCGCGGTGCCGACCTTCTCGCGCGGCAGCGGGGACTCGGGCGGGGTTTCCGGCTTCCACGACGCCAGCACCGCGAGAATGCCGACGAAACTCGCGGCGTTGAGCGCGAACGGCGCGTAGAGGCCGATGCCGACGATCAGCGCCCCCGCGAGCGCCGGGCCGATTGCGCGGCTGACGTTGATGCCGAGCGAGTTGAGGGTGATCGCCGCCTGGAGGGTTTCGCGCGGCACCAGGGCGGGGACGATCGCCTGCCACGCCGGGGCGAGGAACGCCGCGCCGGTGCCGAGGGCGAAGGTGAAGCCGATCAGCATCTCGGGCGTGACCCGCTCCGCCGCGACGAGGAAGGCGAGGGCGGCGGTGAGCAGCATCATCGCCGCGTTGACCCCGATCAGGAGGACCCGGCGGTCGAAGATGTCGGCGATCGCCCCGGCGGGCAGGGCGAAGAGGAATACCGGCAGGGTGGTCGCGGCCTGCACCAGCGCGACGGTCAGCGGTGCGGGGTCGAGGGTGGTCATCAGCCAGCCCGCGCCGACGTCGTGCATCCAGGTGCCGATGTTGGAGACCAGGGTCGCGACCCAGAGCAGCGCGAAAATCCGGATGCGGAACGGCGCGAACGGCGCGGGACGGGCGGGTGCCTCCATCGGATCTCGTCTCCTGCGGTTGGGCGGTGTCCCAGGTTGGGGCGCGCCACCAAACGTGGGTCCGGATTCCCGGCTTGCAAGATCGCGCCGCGCGGGCGTAGCCTCTCCTTTCCCGTGTTTTCAAGGCGCTGTCCGCATGCCGTCTCCCCTGCCTTTGAGCTTCCGCCGCCTTGTGGCGAACGACGCCGCCGCCTTCCGCGACCTCCGGATCGCGGGCATCGTCGAGCATCCCGAATATTTCGGCACTTCCGTCTCCGACGAGGAAGCCGGCGGCCTGCCGCTGTTCGAGAAGCGGATCGCCGGGAGCCAGGAGGGCGAGGCGGTGTTCGGCGCGTTTCGCGGCGCAAGGCTGGTGGGTGTCGCGGGGTTCTACCGGGTGTCGAGCAGCAGCACGATGCGGCATCGCGGCGACCTCTGGGGCGTTTTCGTCGTGCCCGAGGAACGCGGCGGCGAGACCGCCGAGCGCCTGATCCGCACCGTGATCGGCCACGCGCGGCAGCATGTCGATGTCCTCACCGGCCACGTCACCACCACCAACGTGCACGCCCGGAAGTTCTACTCCCGCCTCGGCTTCGGCTTCAGCGGCATCGAAACCAAGAACCTCAAGGTCGGCGGCCGGTACTACGACCAGGAAATCCTGGTGATGGACTTCACAGCCACCTCCTCCGAAACTCCCCCGTCCACGTCCTGACCAGGAGCGCCCTCGCCATGTCCACACCCGCCTTCCGGATCGGGCTCGTCACCAGCACCTTCCACACCGCCGAAATGGCGATCATGCGCGCCACCGCCGAAAAGCGGATCGCCGAACTCGGCATGGTCCTCGACGGCGTCGTCGCGGTGCCGGGCTCCTATGAAATGCCGCTCTCGGTGAAGCGCTTCATGGTGAAGAGCGAAATCGACGCGGTGGTGGTGCTCGGCATCATCGAGCGCGGCGAAACCGCCCACGGCCGGGTGATGGGCGAGGCGGTGGAAAGCGCGCTGGTCAACCTCCAGCTCGAATTCATGAAGCCGATCGGCATCGGCATCATCGGCCCCGAGGCCGATCCCGAGCACTTCCCGCCGCGCCTCGTGCCGCACGCCAAGGCGGCGGTGGACGCGGCGGCGGTGATGCTGGGCGTCGCCAAGGCCTGATCCGCTCCCTCCCGCCGGAATGATGACTTTGGCCGGAAACTCGGGTAGGTTCGCCTTCCGCGAGGCGCGGGTGCGCCGCCGCATGACTGTTTTTCTTTAGAGGAACCCCGATGTCCGATCTCGTCGAAGCCGCCCTTGCCGCCAATGCCTGGCCGTTCCAGGAAGCCCGCGCGCTGGTGGAGAAACGGCTGGCGAAACGGGGGACCGGGAACGAAGGCGGCGACAAGGGCTACGTGCTGTTCGAGACCGGTTATGGTCCGTCCGGCCTGCCGCACATCGGCACCTTCGGCGAAGTCGTGCGCACCACCATGGTGCGCAACGCGCTGCAGGTTCTGCTGCCCAACGTCAAGACCCGGCTGTTCGCCTTCTCCGACGACATGGACGGCCTGCGCAAGGTGCCCGACAACGTGCCCAACCGCGAGATGGTCGCGCAGCACCTCGGCAAGCCGCTCACCCGCATCCCGGACCCGTTCGGCACCCACGAGAGCTTCGGCCACCACAACAACGCTCGACTGCGCGCGTTCCTCGACAGCTTCGGCTTCGAGTACGAGTTCCAGAGCTCGACCGACTGGTACACCTCGGGCCGCTTCGACGCCGCGCTGCTGAAGGTGCTGGCCAACCACGACCGGGTGCGCGACGTCGTCCTGCCGACGCTCGGCGAGGAACGCCGCGCCACCTATTCGCCGTTCCTGCCGATCTGCCCGGAAACCGGCATCGTGCTGCAGGTTCCGGTGGTCGAGACCAACGTCGCGGCAGGCACGATCGTCTACAAGCGGGAAGACGGCAAGCTGGTCGAAACCCCGGTTACCGGCGGCGCGGTCAAGCTGCAGTGGAAGGCGGACTGGGCGATGCGCTGGGAAGCGCTCGGCGTCGACTACGAAATGTCGGGCAAGGACTTGATCGATTCGGTCAAGCTCGCCACCCGGATCGTCGGGATTTTGGGCGGTGCGCCGCCGCAGAATCTCACCTACGAGCTTTTCCTCGACGACAAGGGCGAGAAGATCTCGAAGTCGCGCGGCAACGGCCTCGCGGTCGAGGACTGGCTGAAGTACGCCCCGCCGGAAAGCCTCTCGCTGTTCATGTATCAGAAGCCGAAGACGGCGAAGCGCCTGTTCTTCGACGTCATCCCGCGCGCGGTGGACGAATACCAGAGCTTCACCGAGGCGTTCCCGCGCCAGGAATTGAAGGACCGTCTCAACAACCCGGCCTGGCACATCCACAACGGCACGCCGCCGATGGAGCCGGTCGCGGTGTCGTACTCGATGCTGTTGAACCTCGTCGCGGTCTGCAATTCGGAAGACCCGGCGGTGATCTGGCAGTACATCAGCCGCTACGCGCCCTCGGCGCAGCCCGAGGCGATGCCCTTCCTCGACAAGCTGGTGAAGGTGGCGATCGCCTACTACCGCGACTTCATTCTCGCCAACAAACATTTCCGCAAGGCGACCCCGGAGGAAGTGGCGGCGCTCCGGCAACTGCGCGACGAAATCGCCGCCCAGCCCGCCGCCGCGACGCCCGAGGAACTCCAGACCATCGTCTACGAAGTCGGCAAGACCCACCCCTGCTTCGAAGACCTCAAGGCGTGGTTCAAGGCGCTCTACCAGATTCTTCTCGGCCAGGACACCGGCCCGCGCATGGGCAGCTTCTTCGCCCTCTACGGCCAGGCCGACAGCCTCGCCCTGCTCGACCGGGCGATCGCCGGGGAAGACTTGTAGACAGTCTCCTCCGTCCGCATCTCCAGCAAATAAGCGCCCTTGGGGCGCTTATTTCGTTTCCGGCAGGCGCGAGGCCGGCGTCTCACTCGCTCAGCTTGAGGCGGTAGCCGACGCCGGGGTCGTTGACCAGGATTCTGGGGTCGGAGGGATCGGTTTCGAGCTTCTGGCGGAGTTGGTTGATGTAGACGCGCAGGTAGGCGGTGTCCTCGACATGGGCGGGGCCCCAGACTTCCTTGAGGATTTGGCGGTGGGTGAGGACGTGGTCGGGGCGGCTGGCGAATGCGGCCAGGAGTTCCCACTCCTTCTTCGAGAGATGCACCTCGACGCCATCGCGGGACACCACGCGGCGGGCGAGGTCGATGGCGAGGCCGCCGATGGCGATCACCTCGTCCGCCGCCTTCGGTGCTTGCGCGCGCAGGCAGGCGCGCACCCGCGCCATCAGCTCGGCGATGCCGAACGGCTTGACCACGTAGTCGCCCGCGCCCCGGTCGAGGGCCTCGACCTTGTCGAACTCGTCGGCGCGCACCGAAAGCACCAGGATCGGCGCGGCGGAGAATTCCCGCACCGCGCTGATCACCTCCTGGCCGTCCATGTCGGGCAAGCCGAGATCGAGGATGACGAGATCGGGCAGTTCGGCGCGCGCGCGGGCGATGCCCTCCGCCGCGTTCGCCGCCTCGTTCACCGCGTAGCCGTTCGCGGTGAGAGAAATCCGCAGGAACTTGCGGATCTGCGGCTCGTCGTCGATCACCAGGATGCGCGCGGTCATGGCGCGGCCTCGGGCAACGTGGGCGCGGGGCTGAGGGGCAGGCGGATCACCACGGCGGTGCCGACGCCGTTCATTCCCGCCGCGATCCGGATCGTGCCGCCGTGCGCCTCGACGATGCCCCGGCAGATCGCGAGGCCGAGGCCGGTGCCGGACTGGCTGTCGGTCTGCTTCACCCGGTAGAACATCTCGAACACCTTCTCCCAATCCTCGGGCGGAATTCCCGGCCCCTGGTCGACCACCTCGATGGCGATGTGGGTCGCGGTCGGGTGCGCCCAGAGCTTGATCGTCGTGCCGCGCGGCGCATACTTGCAGGCGTTGTCGATCAAATTGAAGAACACCTGTTCCATCAGCACCGCGTCGACCCAGACCAGCGGCATCTCGGCGGCGATATCGATGCGAACCGTATGGAACTCCGCCAGCCGCCCGGCGCGCTGCACCGCCGCGCGCACGATGTCGTGCAGATCCGCCCAATCGGCGCGGGGCTGGAGCGCGCCCGCGCCGAGGCGGGTCATGTCAAGGAGGTTCTGGACGAAACGGTTGAGGCGCTCGGCCTCGTCCTGGATCGTTTGGGCGAGGTCGCCGCGGTTCACCGGGTCCAGCACGTCGCCATAGCTGACGAGGCTCGACGACGCGCCCAGAATCGACACCAGCGGCGTGCGCAGGTCGTGGGAGAGCGAGGACAGCAGCGCCGCGCGCAGGCGCTCGCGCTCGGTGGCGACCTTCGCCGCCTCGATGTCGGTGACCAACGTCGTGCGTTCGATCGCCACCGCCGCCTGGTCGGCGAGGGTTTCCAGAAGCCGCATCTGGTCGGGCGTCGGCACCGCGCCGCCGTCGGTCATCTGCACGCCGAGGACTCCCATCGGTCCGCGCGCGGTGCTGATCGGAATGAACAGCCAGTCGGCGGCGGGCAGCGTCGTCGAGCCGCGCCCGGCGATTTTGCCGTGGGTCCAGGTCCACGCGGCGGCGGCGGCGGATTTCTCGTCCAGTTCGTCCTCGGGCGGATAGCCCGCCGAGATGCCCAAGCCCTGCTCGCCCGGCATCAACACCAGCGACTTCGCGTGGATCGTCGTCGCGACGTGGTGGACCACTGCCCAGAGGACGTCGTCGAGGGTGGCGGCGGCGGAGATCTTGCGGCCGAATTCGTAGAGGTTGGAGGTGCGCCGGGCGTTCTCCTGGGTGGTCTTGATCTGGTCGCGCAGGCGCGCCGCCATGTTGCTGACGATCACCGCGACGACGAGGAAGAACACCACGGTGAGGATGTTCTGGGTGTCGGTGATCGCGAACGAGAAGCGCGGCTCGGTGAACAGGAAGTTGAAGGCGAAGAATCCGAGCACCGAAGCGAGGATCGCGGGCTTCAGCCCGGCGCGCATCGCCGTCACCAGCACCGCCATCAGGTAGGCGAGCGAAATGTTGGCGATCGGCAGACCCGAACTGTCGATCGCGACGCCGAGGCCGGAGGCGATCGCCGTCGCCACCACGGCGAACAGCAGCGGCAGAACGCCCTGCTTGTCGCGCGGCTTTTCGGGCTTGGGCGTGGGTGCGTCGCCGCCGCCGACGACCAGGACGTTGATCTGCCCGGCCCGCGCGATCAGCCGGTCGGGCACCGCCTTGCCGAGGCTCCAGCGCCCCCGGCGGGTGCGGCCGACGACGATCTGGGTGACGTTGCGCTCCCGGGCGCAGGCGAGCACCGCGTCGACCACGTCGTCGCCGTGCAGGGTGACGGTCTCGCCGCCGAGCCGGGCCGCGATCCGCATCGCCTCGTCGATCCGGTCCTTTTCGGCTTCGCTGAGCGCGTAGGCGTGGGGCGTCTCCACCGTCACCGCCATCCACGACGCGCCGCGCCGGTCCGCCGCGCGCTTGCTCACCCGCACCAGTCGCGCCGCGTCCTCGCGCTCGTCGATGCAGACCAGCACCCGCTCGCGCGCGGGCCAGGGCCCGGCGATGGCGTGGGCGCGCATGAAGTCGACCATCTGCCGGTCGACCCGCTCGGCGGCGTGGCGCAGCGCCATTTCACGCAGCGCGGTGAGCGTGCCGGGCGAGAAGAAGTGATGCACGGCGCGGCGCGCCTGCTCGGGCAGGTAGACCTTGCCTTCGTTCAATCGCTTGATCAGGTCTTCGGGCGGCAGGTCGATCAGCTCGATCTCGTCGGCCGCCGCGAACAGCGCGTCGGGCACGGTTTCCCGCACCTTGACCCCGGAAATCTGCTCGACGACGTCGTTCAGGCCTTCGAGGTGCTGGATGTTGATCGTGGTGTAGACGTCGATCCCGGCGAACAGCAGTTCCTCGACGTCCTGCCAGCGCTTGACGTGGCGCGAGCCCGGCACGTTGGTATGGGCGAGTTCGTCGACCAGCGCCAGCTTGGGGCGGCGTTCCAGCAGCGCGTCGAGGTCCATCTCGGCGAAGTCGCGCTCGCGATAGACGACGCGGCGGAACGGCACCACTTCCAGCCCCGCCAGCAGCGCCTCGGTTTCCTCGCGGCCGTGGGTCTCGACGATCCCGGCGACCACGTCGAGGCCTTCGCGCTGGCGCTCGTGGGCGGCCTCCAGCATCGCGAAGGTCTTGCCGACGCCGGGCGCGGCGCCGAGGAAGATCTTCAAACGCCCGCGCCCTTCTCGCGCGGCTTCCGCGAGAAGGGCATCGGGCGACGGACGGGTTTCGCTTTCGGTCATTGCAACACCTCAGCGCATCGGGAAGCGTTCGTCCAGTGCGAGGTTCAATTTCAACACGTTGACCCGGGGTTCGCCGAGCAGGCCGAGTTCCCGGCCCTGGGTTTCGCGCACCACCAGAGCCTGGATGTCGAAGGTCGGCACGCCGCGCGCCGCCGCCACCCGCTTCACCTGCCAGGCCGCTCCGGCGGGCGAGATGTCGGGGTCGAGGCCGGAGGCCGAGGCGGTGACGAGGTCGGCGGGCACCGGCCCGGTCTCGTCCGGGTTCTCGGCTTTCAGCGCCGCGACCCGCGCCGCGACGGCTTCGGCGAGCTTGGCGCTCGACGGCGCGAGGTTGCTGCCGCCCGAGTTGGCGGCATCGTAGCCGGTCCCCGCCGCCGAGGGGCGGCCATGGAAGTAGCCGGGGGCGGTGAATTCCTGGCCGATCAGGGCCGAGCCGATCACCCGGCCGTCGCGTTCGATCAAACTCCCCGCCGCCTGCTCGGGGAAGGCCAGGCGGGCGACGGCGGTGACGCCCAAGGGATAGGCGAGGCCGGTGAGCGCGGTCATCACCACGAGCAGCACCAGGGCGGAGCGGAAATGGGAAAGCATCTCTCATGTCTCCTTCAGGCGAGGCCGAGGGCGGCCACCGCCATGTCGATCAGCTTGATTCCGGCGAACGGGGCGACGAGGCCGCCGAGGCCGTAGATCAAAAGGTTGCGCTTGAGCAGGACTTCCGCCGCCGCCGGGCGATAGCGCACGCCCTTCAAGGCGAGCGGGATCAGGGCGACGATGATCAGCGCGTTGAAGATGATCGCCGACAATACCGCCGACTGCGGGCTCGCGAGCCCCATCAGGTTGAGCGCCTGAAGCTCGGGGTAGGAGGCGAGGAACAGCGCCGGGATGATCGCGAAGTACTT
>DBTR01000032.1:96457-96605 GCA_002307145.1 Rhodospirillum sp. UBA1311
GGGATGATCGCGAAGTACTTGGCGATGTCGTTGGCGATCGAGAACGTGGTGAGCGCGCCCCGGCTCATCAGCAGTTGCTTGCCGATCATCACGATCTCGATCAGCTTGGTCGGGTCGCTTTCAAGGTCGACCATGTTGCCCGCCTCGC
>DBTR01000032.1:96922-97047 GCA_002307145.1 Rhodospirillum sp. UBA1311
TGGGCGAGCGCGGGCGCGTCGTTGGAGCCGTCGCCGCACATCGCCACCAGCCGCCCGCCCTGCTGGTATTCGCGGATCAGTTCGAGCTTGGCCTCGGGCGTCGCCTCGGCGAGGAAGTCGTCCAC
>DBTR01000032.1:97360-97890 GCA_002307145.1 Rhodospirillum sp. UBA1311
CGCCGGTGATCATCACCGTCTTGATCCCCATCGCCCGCAAGGTGGCGAAGCGCTCGCGGATGCCGGGCTTGACGATGTCCTTGAGGTGGACGACGCCGAGAGCGCGGCCGTCCTTCGCCACCACCAGGGGCGTGCCGCCGGTCTTCGCCACCCGTTCGACGAGGTTCGAGAGATCGCGCGAGCCGCGTCCGCCGCCGAGTAGGGCGAGGATCGCGTCGACCGCGCCCTTGCGGATGCTCGCGCCGTCATGGTCGACGCCGCTCATCCGGGTCTGGGCGGTGAACGGCACGAAGCGCATGCCGCCCTGGTCCGGCTCGGCGAGGCCGAAGCGGGCGCGGGCGAGCGCGACGATCGACTTGCCTTCCGGCGTGTCGTCGGCGAGCGAGGAGAGGAACGCCGCCTCGGCGAGGTCGCGTTCGTTGACCATCGGCAGGGGCAGGAATTCGGAGGCCTGCCGCGCGCCCAGCGTGATCGTGCCGGTCTTGTCGAGGAGCAGCACGTCGATGTCGCCCGCCGCCTCGACCGCGCGG
>DBTR01000032.1:98138-99772 GCA_002307145.1 Rhodospirillum sp. UBA1311
CGCCCGCCGCCTCGACCGCGCGGCCCGACTTCGCGATCACGTTGAACTTCACCAGCCGGTCCATCCCGGCGATGCCGATCGCCGAGAGCAGGCCGCCGATGGTGGTCGGGATCAGGGTGACGAACAGCGCGAACAGGAACACCACCGGGATCGCCGTTCCCGACCACGACGCGAACACCGGCAGGGTGCCGACGACGAACAGGAAGATCAGGGTCATGCCGACGAGGAGGATGGTCAGCGCGATCTCGTTGGGGGTCTTCTGCCGCTTCGCGCCTTCGACCAGCGAGATCATCCGGTCGAGGAAGCTCTCGCCCGGATCGACGCTGATCCGCACCACGATGCGGTCGGACACCACCCGCGTGCCGCCGGTGACCGCCGAGCGGTCGCCGCCGGATTCGCGGATCACCGCGGCGGATTCGCCGGTGATCGCGCTTTCGTCGACGGTGGCGATGCCGGCGATGACGTCGCCGTCGCCGGGGATCACGTCGCCCGCGTCGCAGACCACCAGGTCGCCCGCCCGCAAATCCGCCGCGGCGACGGTTTCGAACGCGGTGTCGGCGATCGCGGCGACGCGCTTCGCCAGGGTGTCGGTCTTGGTGCGGCGGAGGCTGGCGGCCTGGGCCTTGCCTCGCCCTTCGGCGATCGCCTCGGCGAAGTTGGCGAAGAGAACGGTGAACCACAGCCACGCGCTGATCTGCACCATCGCGCCGAAGTGGTCGCCGCCGCGCGCGGTGAGGCCGCTCGCGGCCAGCGCCACCAGCGCGGTGACGAACATCACCGGGTTGCGGACGAGTTCGCGCGGGTCGAGCTTGCGCACCGCGCCGATGGCGGCGTCGCGCAGGGCGGCGCGATCCAGCAGCGCCATGTCCCGTGGACGATGAACGGTCATAGTCTTTAAGGCTCCTCAGTAAAGGGTTCCAGCGGCGAGCGCGAGATGCTCGACCACCGGACCGAGAGCGAGAACCGGGAAGAAGGTGAGGCCCCCCACCACCAGCACCACCGCCACCAAGAGGGCGACGAACATCCGCCCATGGGTGGGGAAGGTGCCGGACGAGGGCGGCACGGTCTTTTTCGCCGCGAGCGATCCGGCGATGGCGAGGGTCGGCACGATCACCGCAAACCGGCCGAGCAGCATCGCCACCGCGAGCAGGACGTTGTGCAGCAGCGTGTTGGCGCCGAACCCGGCGAACGCCGAGCCGTTGTTGCCGGTGGCCGAAGCATAGGCGTAAAGGAGTTCGGTGAGGCCGTGCGGGCCCGAGGCGGGGATCGCCGCCGCGCCGAAACTCAGGCCCACCGCGCCGAGGCCAAGGATGCCGATGGGGAACACCAGGATCGCGATCACCGCGAGTTTCATCTCCTTCGCCTCGATCTTCTTGCCGAGGTATTCGGGAGTGCGGCCGACCATCAGCCCGGCGATGAACACCGCGATCAGGACGAACACCAGCATGCCGTAAAGCCCCGCGCCGACGCCGCCGACGACCACTTCACCCAGCATGATGTTGACCAGCGGCACCAGCCCGGCGAGCGGCATCAGGCTGTCGTGCATCGAGATCACCGCGCCGCAGCTCGCCGCCGTGGTGATCGCCGCGAACAGGGCGGACACCGCGACGCCGAAGCGCACCTCCTTGCCTTCC
>DBTR01000032.1:100029-100218 GCA_002307145.1 Rhodospirillum sp. UBA1311
TCCTTGCCTTCCATGTTGCCACCCGCCTGCCAGGGCGAGAGCGACTGGTCGACGCCGAGTGCGGCAAGCGCCGGGTTGCCTGCCGCATCCGCCCACCAGACGATGGCGACGCCCGCGACGAACAGCATGCCCATCGCGGCCAAAATCGCCCAGCCCTGGCGCCGGTCGCCGACCATCCGGCCGAAGGTG
>DBTR01000032.1:100566-101709 GCA_002307145.1 Rhodospirillum sp. UBA1311
TTGAAGAAGCCGCCGCCGTTGGTGCCGAGGTGCTTGATCATCATCTGGCTCGCCACCGGCCCTTGCGCGATCAACTGGCGCGCGCCTTCGAGGGTGGTCGCCTCGGTGTAGGCGCCGAGGTTCTGCGGCACGCCGAGCCAGACCAACACCAGCGCGCCGACGACGCACGCGGGCAGCAGCAGGTAGAGGACGACGCGAGTGAGGTCGACGGCGAAGTTGCCGACGGTCTTGGCGGATTTCCGCGCGAAGCCCCGGATCAGCGCCGCCGCGACGGCGATGCCGGTGGCGGCGGAGACGAAGTTCTGCACCGTCATCCCGGACATCTGGGTGAAATAGCTCAGGGTCGTTTCGCCGCCGTAGGCCTGCCAGTTGGTGTTGGTGACGAAGCTGACCGCGGTGTTGAACGCGAGATCGGGCGGCACCGCCGCCATTCCCGCCGGGTCGAAGGGCAGGATTCCCTGGAGCCGTTGCAGCCCATAGAGCGCCACCATGCCGAGGATGTTGAACGCGAGTAGCGACAGCGCGTACGCCGTCCAATGCTGTTCGCGCTCGGGCGAGGTGCCGCAGAGCCGATAAATCGGGCGCTCGATCCAGGCGAGGAAGCGGAGCTTGCCCTCGAACAGCCGCGCCATGTAGCCGCCCGCGAGCGGCGTGATCGCGACGATCAGCGCAAGATACAGCAGGATTTGCAGGATGCCGTAGGCGTCCATGATCGCTCCCCCTAGAACCGGTCGGGGTGGGTCAGCACCCAGGCAAGATAGCCGGCGACGCCGGCGACGAAGAGCGCGCCGATCGCCATGCCGAGAAGGTCGTAATGGGTCATCGCGGCCACCTCACATCCGCTCGCAGGCGCGCACCAGGAGGGCGCACGCCGCGAAGGCTGCCGCGAGGGCGGCGAGAAACAGGATGTCGAACATCGGAATCCTCCGGTTACGGGAACCAAGGATCCAATGCTGCGGCCGAACCGCGTAAAGCTTCCATGCGGAAAGCGGGGGAGAGAATTTACAGGGTGTTTATGCGGGGCGGAGCGGGTATGTCCCGAGACCGGCGCGGCTCAGGGGTTCCGCGCGGGAACAAGGCCCCGTCGATCTCATATCAACGGGGCGCGCGGCTGCTTAGCGCCCAGGGCGGACGTTACGCGCA
>DBTR01000011.1:0-241 GCA_002307145.1 Rhodospirillum sp. UBA1311
GGCCGAGGGCCCTTTGATCCCGTTATTGGTTTTTGCGTGTAGCGCCATAGGATCATCACGGGGCGTGATGGTTGATTGCGCTTCGCGCGAAAAACTTGGGGGAGGCCCGGAGGGATGAATCCCTCCGGCGGGGTCTAGGGCAGAGCCCCTGCCTTTACTTCCCCGGCTTCAACGTCATCGCCGTCCTGAACACGTCTCGGAACATCTCCGGCGTGAGGCGGCGGGTATTGGTGTTGTAGCG
>DBTR01000011.1:504-819 GCA_002307145.1 Rhodospirillum sp. UBA1311
TAGCGGGAGCAGTGATAGCTGTCGATCAGGGTGGGCAGGCCGGGGAGGGGATGGACCCTGCCGTGGCCGAAGGGGTATGCGGATTTTTTCATCCCGAGGATGGTGAGGACCGCATTGTGGGCGATGGTGCCGAGGGCGATCATCGCGGTGATGCTCGGGGTATTGCGGATTTCGTGATTGAGGAAGACGCGGCAGGTGTTGGCTTCCGCCGGGGTGGGTTTGTTTTCCGGCGGGACGCAGTGAACGGCATTCGAGATCCGGCAGCCGACTAGGGTGAGCCCGTCGTCGGCTTCCTTTGCATAGGTGCCGCGCGAG
>DBTR01000011.1:1060-1484 GCA_002307145.1 Rhodospirillum sp. UBA1311
TTCCTTTGCATAGGTGCCGCGCGAGAGTCCGAAGGCGTCGAGGGTTTCATAAAGCAGGTCGCCCGCGTAGTCGCCGGTAAATGGGCGGCCGGTGCGGTTCGCGCCGTGGAGCCCGGGCGCAAGGCCCACGATCAGCAGCCACGGCGCATCGTCGCCGAAGCCCGGCACCGCACCGTTGAAATAGCCCGGAAAGAGCTGGCGGTTGCGGTCGCGGAAACCGACGAGGCGCGGGCAGAGGGGACAATCGGGCGCGGGGTCGCGCCCGATCGGAACGTCAGTGTTCATCGTCGAGGATATCCGCGAGTTCATGTTCCGGATTTTCGCGACTCATCGGCATGCGGAGTTCGTCGCGGTTGCCGGTGTTGCCGGGAACGCGCGAGATCATCGGCTGGAGATCGCCGAGTTCGATGAAGTTGTCGGCCTG
>DBTR01000011.1:1732-10756 GCA_002307145.1 Rhodospirillum sp. UBA1311
TCGATGAAGTTGTCGGCCTGGCGGCGGAGTTCGTCGGCGACCATCGGCGGCTGGGAACGCACGGTGGATACCACGGTGACGCGGACCCCCTTGCGCTGCACCGCCTCGACCAGACGGCGGAAGTCGCCGTCACCGGAGAATAGCACGATGTGTTCGAGGTGCTCGGCCATTTCCATGACGTCGATGGCGAGCTCGATGTCCATGTTGCCCTTGATCTTGCGGCGGCCGGAGGCGTCGGTAAATTCCTTGGTCGGCTTGGTGACCATGGTGTAGCCATTGTAGTCGAGCCAGTCGACCAGGGGCCGGATCGGGGAATATTCCTGGTCCTCGATCAGCGCGGTGTAGTAGAAGGCGCGCACCAGGATGCCCTTCTCGGCGAAGAGTTCGAGGAGGCGCTTGTAGTCGATGTCAAAGCTGAGTGCGCGGGCGGCGGCGTAGAGATTCGAGCCGTCGATGAACAGCCCGATACGTTCTTGTGAATAAAAAATCATCGTCTTCAATCCTGATATTGCAGGAGCGGAGGAAAATGGACGAGGCAATGGCGGCGAAAAAGTTCAGGAATAAATCATTCGTCGAAATCAGTCGGACCACGCACTCGACCGCGAAATCAGGCAACCTTTAAGAATTACACCTTGAATAATCCGGGGGGTTCCCATGAATACCGTATGTAAGGTCGCCCCCCGCCGCCGGTCAACGGCTTTTGCCGGTTTTTCGGCACAGAATTCCGGAAGGGAAGAGACGCGATGATCCTGATTGCCCTTGGTGCGAATTTGCCCGGACGTTTCGGCAGCCCGCAGGCGATGTTGGAAGCCGCGTTGCAACGCCTTCCGGGCCTCGGAGTATTTCCGCTGGCCTGCTCGGCGTGGTACGAAACCGCACCGGTCCCGGCCTCCGACCAGCCGAACTACGTCAATGCCGTCGCCTTGGTCGACAGCATCCACGACGCGGAGGGCACGCTCCGGGTTCTGCATGCAGTGGAAGACGACTTCGGTCGGGTGCGCGCCGAGCGCAACGCGGCGCGCGTCGTCGACCTCGATCTGATCGACTTCCATGGCGAGGTTCGGGAGGCTGCACCGATTCTGCCGCACCCGAGGATGCACGAACGCGCGTTCGTGCTGGTGCCCTTGAAGGACGTCGCGCCCGAGTGGCGACATCCGGTACTGGATCGCGACGTGGCGACCCTGATCGCCGCGCTTCCCGGAGGACAGGCGATCCGTCGCATCGGAGGTTAGTCCCAGGCGGCGGACGGGGTTGCGGAGCGCAAGGCTTGCGTTTATCTGATGGAGGGACTAAAAGAACTCTCCCTTTTTTGCGATATCAGGATATCCCATGGCGCGCGTCACGGTCGAAGACTGCATTCTCAAGATCCCGAACCGCTTCGAGCTGGTCCTTCTGACCGCTCAGCGTGCGCGGGATATCAGCGCGGGCGCTCCCCTGACGGTGGATCGGGACAACGATAAGACCACCGTGGTGTCGTTGCGCGAAATCGCCGAGGCGACGGTTGCGGTCGACGCACTCCGCACCGCCGTGGTCCAGGGTCTGCAGAAGACCGTCGACTTCGACGAACCCGAGGACGATGCCGAAATGGCGGCGATCGAAATCGAGCTGGCCGAGGCGTCGATGAATCTGGACCTGTCCCAGGAAATGCGCGAAGATTCGCTGACTGAACAGGATGAGACCGATTTCATCGCTCCCGACGAGTCCGAGGAAGACCTCTAAGGAGCCTGATGAGCGGCGCTAAGCCGTTCGGGGCAGAGAGTGCGTGGATGGCGCGTGACACATGCGCCTGCGTCCAAAAGCGGCTGCTAAGGCCGCTTTTGTCGTCTTCGGAGCCTTGAGGAGCTTTCATGGGCGTGATGCGCCAGTACGAACTGGTGGAACGGGTGAAATCCTACGATCCGACGGCGGACGAGGATGCGCTCAATCGCGCCTACGTGTATGCGATGAAGATGCACGGCAGTCAGATCCGCGAGAGCGGCGACCCGTACTTCTCCCATCCGATCGAAGTCGCGGGCATTCTCACCAAGTATCGCCTCGACACCGCCTCGATCATCACCGGGCTGCTGCACGACACCATCGAGGACACTCCGGCGTCGATGGCCGACATCAAGGAGCTGTTCGGCGACGACGTCGCACACCTCGTCGACGGCGTGACCAAGCTCACCCGAATTCAGCTCCAGTCCGACCAGACCAAGCAGGCCGAGAACTTCCGCAAGTTCGTGCTGGCGATGAGCGAGGACATCCGCGTCCTCCTGGTCAAGCTCGCCGACCGCACCCACAACATGCGCACCCTGCACTTCGTCAAGTCGCCGGAGAAGCGCCGCCGCATCGCCCTCGAAACCATGGAGATCTATGCGCCGCTCGCCGAACGCATCGGCTTGCAGGAGATCAAGTCCGAGCTTGAGGACTTGGCGTTCGCCGAACTCCATACCGAGGCGCGCCAGTCGATTATCACGCGGCTGTCATTCCTGCGCGAGCAGGGAACGGCACTGATCGATACAGTGATCCAGGAACTGCGCAATACCCTCGAATCGAGCGGCGTGGTCGCCAACGTCACCGGGCGCGAAAAGACGCCGTATTCGATCTGGCGCAAGATGCAGCGCAAGGACGTCGGCTTCGAGCAGTTGTCCGACATCATGGCATTCCGCATCCTCGTCGATAACCTGGAGGACTGCTATCGCGCGCTCGGCATCATCCACAGCCAGTACCCGATGGTGCCGGGGCGGTTCAAGGACTACATCTCGACGCCGAAGCCGAACGGCTACCAGTGTTTGCATACCGGCGTGATCGGGCCGCAGCGGCACCGCATCGAGGTGCAAATCCGCACCCGCGAGATGCACGCGGTCAACGAACTGGGCGTGGCGGCGCACTGGCAATACAAGCAAGGCCACAGCCACGACGGCAAGCAATTCCGTTGGTTGCGCGAACTTGTCGAGACTTTGGATCATGCGTCGAGCCCCGAGGAGTTCCTCGACAACACCCGGCTCGAAATGTATGCCGACCAGGTGTTCTGCTTCACGCCGAAGGGCGACCTGATCTCGCTACCGAGCGGTTCGACGCCGGTCGACTTCGCCTACGCGGTGCACACCGCCGTCGGCGACCATTGCGTCGGCGCGAAGGTCAACGGCCGCATCGTCACGCTCCGCGCCGAGCTGAAGAACGGCGACCAGGTCGAAATCGTCACCTCGAAGTCCCAGCATCCCTCGCAGGAATGGGAACGCTTCGTCGTCACCGCCAAGGCGCGCACCCGGATTCGCCGGTTCGTGCGTACCCAGCAGCGCGAACAGTATCTCGAACTCGGCCGCCAGATTCTCGAACGCGCCTTCCGCCAAGCCGGCGTCGAGCTTTCGGAGAAGGGCTTGGATGGCTGCCTGAAGCAGTTCAAGGTCGGCAGCGTCGACGATCTGCGCGCCCTGGTCGGCGAAGGCAACGTCTCCGGCCGCGAAGTGGTGCAGGCGGTCTATCCGGAGCTGAAGGACCAGCCCAAGCCCGACAAAATCGTGCCGATGGCCCGCGCGCGCACCAAGCCGAAGCCGGGTACAGCCTTGCCGATCAAGGGCCTGATCCCGGGTATGGCGATCCATTTCGCGCAGTGTTGCCATCCGTTGCCGGGCGACCGCATCGTCGGCATCGTCTCCACCGGCAAGGGTGTTTCGGTGCATACGATCGATTGCCCGACGCTGGAGCGCCTCGCCGAGGAGCCGGAGCGTTGGCTCGACATTTCGTGGGACGACGACAGCGTCGCCGACACCCATATCGGTCGGGTGAAGCTGATCCTCACCAACGAACCCTCCGCGCTCGGCACCCTGACGATGCTGATCGCGCAGAATAACGGCAACATCGTCAACCTCAAGATCGTCAACCGCTCGAAGGCATTCTTCGAGGTGATGGTGGACATCGAGGTGCGCGACGTCCGGCACTTGACCAACATCATCGCCGCCCTGCGCGCCACCTCGGTGATCAGCGCCGTGGAACGCGCGCGCAACTGAAGGACTGATACCGTGAAGACCCCCGAACCTCTCCGTCTTGGCGTCAACATCGATCACGTCGCGACGGTGCGCAACGCGCGCGGCGGTGGGCTGCCGGACCCGGTGCGGGCTGCCAGGCTCGCGATCGCGGCGGGGGCGAACGGCATCACCGCGCACCTGCGCGAAGACCGCCGCCATGTTCGCGACGAAGACATGATCCGGCTGATGGCGGAAATCGAAGCGCCCCTCAACATGGAAATGGCGGCGACCCCCGAGATGGTGAAGATTGCCCTCGGACTGAAGCCGCATGCGTGCTGCCTGGTGCCGGAGAAGCGCGAGGAGCGCACCACCGAGGGCGGACTCAACGTGGTTTCGGCCTCGGCCTATCTGGCGGAAGCGGTCGCGGCACTGGGTGCGGGCGGCATCCGGGTTTCGCTGTTCATCGAGCCCGACCCGAGGGTGCTGGACGCGGCCAGGGCGCTCGGCGCTCCGGTGGTGGAAATGCATACAGGGGCGTATTGCGACGCGACCGGCGCGGCGCGCGCGGCGGAGCTGCAGCGCATCGTCGCAGCCGCGGCGCACGCCGAGGCGATCGGCCTCGAATGCCACGCCGGTCATGGGCTCGACTTCGAGACCGTCGGCGCGATCGCGGCAATCCCGTCGATCCGCGAACTCAACATCGGCCACTTCCTCATCGGCGAGGCGATCTTCGTCGGCCTCGAAACGTCGATCGCCGGCATGCGCAGCCGCATGGATCGGGCGCGAGCGGGGCAGGCGGCGTGATCCTCGGCATCGGCAACGATCTCACCAACATTTCCCGCATCGAAGCGACGCTCGTCCGTTTCGGCGAGCGTTTCCTCGATCGGATCTTCACGCCGACCGAGCGCGCCAAGGCGGAGCGGCGCAAGGGCGTGGCGCAGGTCTATGCCGCGACCCTGGCGAAGCGGTTCGCCGCCAAGGAGGCGTGTTCCAAGGCGCTCGGAACCGGTTTCCGGCGCGGCATCTTCTGGCGCGACATCGGCGTGGTCAACGCGCCCTCGGGCCAACCGACGCTCCATCTCACCGGCGGCGCGGCAGCACGCCTGGCGGCGATGACCCCCGTGGGCCATGTCGCGATGGTCCATCTGACGATGACCGACGACTATCCCTGGGCCGACGCGATGGTGATCATCGAGGCGTTGCCGGGATCAAGCCCGAGCACGTAGGTTTCGCCAAGTTTTGGGCTTGCCGACTTGACAGCGGAGCGGCGACCCGGTCTTATCGCGGCGGCGGTTGCCGTTTATTTTATCGGAAAGAATTCGAGGACGGTTTGAAAAGCTATAGCAAGAGCCGCAAGCCCGGCGGGTTCTGGGAATCGTTTCGGACCGTCGCCTACGCAATTCTGATCGCCGTCGGCGTGCGTACCTTTGCGTACGAGCCGTTCAACATTCCGTCCGGTTCGATGTTCCCGACGGTCCTGGTCGGCGACTACTTGTTCGTTTCCAAATTGTCCTATGGTTACAGCCGCTATTCGCTGCCCTATGCCATACCGCTGTTCTCGGGCAGGATCTTTTCCAGCGACCCGGAGCGTGGCGACGTGGTGGTCTTCCGCCACCCGCGCGAAGCCGACGTCAACTATATCAAGCGCCTCGTCGGTCTTCCCGGCGACCGCATTCAGGTGATCGAGGGCATCCTCAACATCAACGGCGTGCCGGTCCAGCGCCGCCGCATCGAGGACTTCGTCTACGTCGACGCCGACGGCAGCACGCACCGGATTCCGCAATACATCGAAACCCTGCCGGGCGGCCGCGAGCATCGGATTCTCGAAGAATCCGACGACAAGCCGTTCGACAACACCCGCGAGTACGTGGTTCCGCCCGGGCATTACTTCATGATGGGCGATAACCGCGACAATTCGGTGGATAGCCGCCGCGCGGTGGGTTACGTGCCCGAGGAAAACCTGATCGGGCGGGCGACCGTGGTATTCTTCTCTCACGAGGCCGACGTGCGTTGGTGGGAGTTCTGGAAATGGCCGACTTCGATCCGCTACGGACGACTGTTGCAGTCCGTCGATTGATGACCCTCTGCCCGGCGGGGTGCGCCCCGCGATGACCGACCCGCACACCGACCCGCGCCTCGCTGCGTTGCAGGACCGCCTTGGCTACACCTTCGCCGACGGCGGTTTGCTGCGCGATGCGCTCACCCACCCGAGCCTCTCCGCCGGGGCGGGCCGACGTCGCAAGTCGAGCGGCGCATCGCCCTACGAGCGCCTGGAATTCCTCGGCGACCGGGTGGTCGGCCTCGCGGTCGCGGAAATGCTCTGGCGGCGTTTCCCCGACGAGCCGGAAGGCGATCTCTCGCGGCGCTTCACCGCACTCGTCAGCCAGGAACCGATGGCCGAGATCGGCCTTGAACTCGGCCTCGATTCCGCGCTGATGCTGTGCGCCGGCACCGAGAAGGACAACGGCCGCTCCAATCCCTCGATCCTCGCGGATGCGTGCGAGGCGGTGATCGGTGCGGTGTTCGCGGACGCCGGGTTCGGCCCCGCGCGAGCCTTGGTGGAACGGCTGTGGTCGGCTAGGATCGACCGTACGACCTGCCCACCGCGCGACGCCAAAACCGCGTTGCAGGAATGGGCGCAGGGGAGGGGACTGCCCCTGCCCGAATATTCGGTGATCTCGCAGGAAGGGCCGTCGCACGCGCCGGTCTTCCGCATTCGGGTCTCCGTCGCGGAAGCGGGATCGGCCGAGGCCGAGGGTGCCTCCAAACGCAATGCCGAGCGCGCGGCCGCCGCGTCGCTCCTGGCCGACATCGAAGCAAAGGACACGGCTTAAGTGACCGAAGACACCCATCCGGAAATCTCCAGGCCCCGCTGCGGCTTCGTCGCGGTTCTGGGAGCGCCCAACGCGGGCAAGTCGACGCTGGTGAATGCCGCCGTCGGCAGCAAGGTCTCGATCGTCACCCACAAGGTGCAGACCACCCGCGCGCGGGTGCGGGGCATCGCCCTGCATGGCGAAAGCCAGATCGTCTTCGTCGACACTCCCGGCATCTTCGCGCCACGCCGCCGCCTCGACCGCGCCATGGTCGCCGCCGCCTGGAGCGAGGCGCAGGACGCCGACGTGGTGATGCTCCTGATCGACAGCCAGCGCGGTTTCACCGGTGACGTTCTGGCGATCGTCGAGAAGATCAAGGCGGCGCGCCCGCGCCATCTTTACCTGGTTCTCAACAAGATCGACCTGGTGCCGCGCGAGAGCCTTCTCGACCTCACCCAGAAGGTCAACGCGATCCTCGAATTCGACCGCACCTTCATGATTTCCGCCGACAAGAACGACGGCGTCCAGACCATCCTCGACACCATCGCCGAGGTCCTGCCGGAAGGACCATGGCTGTTCGCCGACGACCAGCTCTCCGATATGCCGAACCGCTTGCTCGCCGCCGAAATCACCCGCGAACAGGTGTTCCTGCAACTCCACCAGGAACTCCCGTACGCGATGACGGTGGAAACCGAAAAATGGGAAGATTGCGAGGACGGCAGCGTCCGCATCGACCAGACCGTCTACGTCCAGCGCGACGGCCAGAAGTCGATCGTGCTCGGCAAGGGTGGCAGCCGGATCAAGGGAATCGGCTCGGCCTCGCGCCGCCAGCTCGAAGAGCTGCTGGAGTGCAAGGTCCACCTGTTCCTGTTCGTCAAGGTGCGCGACAACTGGCTCGACGATCCGGAGCGCTACCGCGACTGGGGCCTGGATTTCAACGCCTGATCGGACCGGCACGGCATGATCGAGTGGAGCGACACCGCGATCCTCCTCGGGCGACGCCGCCACGGTGAAACCGACGTCATCGTCACCGCCCTGACCCGCGAGCACGGCCGCCACGCCGGGCTGGTGCGGGGCGGGGTCTCGCGTAAGCAGCGCGGCGGCCTGGAGCCCGGCACGGTGGTGACGGCGAATTGGCGGGCGCGGCTCGAAGACCATCTCGGCAGCTTCACCTGCGAGGCGCGGCATTCGGTTTCGCCCGAGATCATCGCGGACGCGGGGCGGCTCGCGGGCCTGGTGGCCACCTGCGGCCTCTTGGAAATGGTCCTGCCCGAGCGCGAGCCGCACCCGGATCTCTACGACCTTACCGCCGATCTGCTTGGCCGGCTCGCGGGCGACGACTGGGCGGCGTGCTACGCCGATTTCGAACGCGGCGTGCTGGAGGCGCTCGGCTTCGGCCTGCACCTCGATGTGTGCGCCGCCACCGGCACGGCGGAAGATTTGCGTTATGTTTCGCCGAAGAGCGGCTGCGCGGTCTCGGGCGCGGCGGGAGCGGCCTACGCAGACCGGCTTTTGCGATTCCCGGAAATCTTTCGGCGCACCAAGCCCGGTTCGGGTGCGGATGTGGTGGCGGGGTTGGACGTGACCGGCTATTTTCTCCAGCGGCATGTGCTGGAGGGCAAACCGTTCCCCGAGGCGCGGGCACGGTTGATCGACAGATTGTCGCGTCGGATGAACGACGGCGACGCGGGCGTATAGGGTGGGGATATGACCAGTAAGGCTGTTGCAGTTCAGG
The DNA here is from genome assembly GCA_002307145.1 of Rhodospirillum sp. UBA1311. Taxonomy (GTDB): domain Bacteria; phylum Pseudomonadota; class Alphaproteobacteria; order Rhodospirillales; family Rhodospirillaceae; genus Oleispirillum. Next base: position 10,228 of record DBTR01000011.1, read on the forward strand.
ATGTTCGCGACGTTCCTTTAAGCGATGCATTAGGCGATCGGTATCTCGCGTATGCGCTCTCGACGATCGTTTCGCGATCGTTACCCGATGTGCGCGACGGCTTGAAACCGGTGCATCGTCGCCTGCTTTACGCGATGCGACTGCTCAAGCTCGATCCTGCCTCGGGGTTCAAGAAGTGCGCGCGCGTCGTTGGCGACGTGATCGGTAAGTATCACCCCCATGGCGATACGGCGGTCTACGAGGCTCTGGTGCGTCTGGCCCAGGACTTCGCGGTGCGCTACCCGCTGATCGAGGGGCAGGGAAACTTCGGCAACATCGACGGCGATAACGCGGCGGCGATGCGATACACCGAATCCCGCCTCACCGAAGTCGCCCAGGCGTTGATGGACGGCCTTGACGAAGATTGCGTCGACTTCCGCAAGACCTACGACGGCGAGGAAGAAGAGCCGATCGTCCTGCCGTCCGCGTTTCCCAACCTTCTGGCCAACGGCGCCTCGGGCATCGCGGTGGGCATGGCGACCAACATCCC
>DBTR01000011.1:11003-72350 GCA_002307145.1 Rhodospirillum sp. UBA1311
GGCGACCAACATCCCGCCGCACAACGTCGCCGAGTTGTGCCGCGCGCTGCGCCACCTGATCACCCAGCCGGATGCGACCGTCGGCGAACTCGTCGATCTGGTGCCCGGCCCGGATTTCCCCACCGGCGGCGTTCTGGTGGAAGATCCGGCCTCGATCCGCGACGCCTACGAAACCGGGCGCGGCGGCTTCCGCCTGCGGGCGCGCTGGGCGAAGGAAAACCTGAGCCACGGTCTCTACCAGATCGTGATCACCGAAATTCCCTATCAGGTACAGAAGTCGAAGCTGATCGAGCGGATCGCCGAGCTGATGGCGATGAAGAAGCTGCCGCTCCTCGCCGACATCCGCGACGAATCCACCGAGGACGTGCGCCTCGTGATCGAGCCGCGCAACCGCACCGTCGACGCCGAACTCCTGATGGAGCAGCTGTTCCGCCTCTCCGAGCTGGAAATCCGCTTCTCGCTCAATATGAACGTGCTGGATGGCAACGGCGTCCCGGCGGTGCTGAACCTGAAGCAGGTGCTGCGTCACTTCCTCGACCATCGCCACGAGGTCCTGGAGCGCCGTTCCCGGCATCGCCTCGGCAAGATCAAGCATCGTCTGGAAATCCTCGATGGCTTCCTGATCTGCTTCCTCAACCTCGACGAAGTGATCCGGATCATTCGCGAGGAAGACGAGCCCAAGGTCGAATTGATGAAGGCGTTCGGCCTCACCGACGTCCAGGCCGAGGCGATCCTCAACATGCGCCTGCGCTCGCTGCGCCGCCTTGAGGAAATGGCGCTCCGCAAGGAACACGAAGGCCTCTCCGCCGAAAGCCGCGACCTCGAAGCGCTGCTCGCCGACCCGGCGTTGCGCTGGGCGCGCCTCGATGCGGAAATCGCCGAGATCGGCGTGACGTTCGGCGAGGACACCGCGCTCGGCAAGCGCCGCACCAGCTTCGGCACTGCCGGCGAGCGGGTCGAGGTGCCGGTGGAAGCCTTCATCGAGAAGGAACCGATCACCGTCGTCCTCTCGCAAAAGGGCTGGATTCGCGCGATCAAGGGCCACACCGAGATCAACGGCGAAACCAAATTCAAGGACGGCGACGAACTCGCGCTGACGCTCCAGGCGCAGACCACCGACAAGATCCTGTTCTTCGCCAGCAACGGCCGCTTCTACACGCTGGTCGGCGACAAAATTCCGCGCGGCCGAGGTTTCGGCGAACCATTGCGCCTGCACCTCGACCTGCCCAACGACACCGAGATCGTCGCGATGCGCGTCCACCGTGCGGGCGGAAAGCTGCTGATCGCCAGTTCGGCGGCTTACGGCTTCCTCGTCGCCGAGGACGGCGTGGTGGCACAAACCCGCAGCGGCAAGCAAATTCTCAACCTCAACGACGGAGAGACCGCCGCGATTTGCCGGGTGGCGGATTCGGGCGATACCGTCGCCTCGGTCGGCCAGAACCGCCGCCTGCTGGTGTATCCGCTGGCGGAAATTCCCGAGATGACGCGCGGTCGCGGCGTAATCCTGCAAAAGTTCAAGAACGACGGTCTGTTCAAGGATGGCGGCCTCGCCGACATCCGGGTCTTCGAGGCATCGTCCGGATTGCAGTGGCGCACCGAAGCGGGTGTACGCACCATACCCGACATGGTTCAGTGGCAAGGCAAGCGCGCCCAGGTGGGCAAGCCGGTGCCGACAGGATTCCCGCGCAACCTGCGTTTCGGCTTCGAGGGCTGATCCGAGGACACCGATGACGGTTCTCTACGCCATGGACATGCTCGGCACCGCGGTTTTCGCGGTGTCGGGCGCGTTGATGGCGGCGCGCAAGCGCTATGACATCTTCGGCTTCATCGTCGTCGCGATGGCGCCCGCGATCGGCGGCGGCACGGTGCGGGATCTCGCCCTCGGCGCATTGCCGGTGTTCTGGGTGAAGGACGCCAACTACCTGCTGGTCACCGTCGCGGTCGCCAGCGCGACCTTCTTCCTTGCCCGGTTTCTCGAACGCTACATGACCGCGCTGCTTGTCGCCGACGCCTTCGGCCTCGCTCTGTTTGCGGTTGTGGGTGCGGAGAAGGCGCTGGTGCTGGGCGTCGAGCCATTGATCGCAGTGGCGATGGGCACGATCACCGGCTGCGGCGGCGGCATCCTGCGCGATGTCCTCTGCCGCGAGGAACCCTTGATTCTCCGTCGCGACATCTACGCCACGGCGGCGCTGTTGGGAGCGGGGCTGTTCGTCGGCCTCGAACACGTCACCCACGACCGCACCATGGCGCTCGCTGCCGGGTTCCTCGGCGCGCTGTTGCTGCGCCTGATCGCGATCCGCCGCAATCTCTCCCTGCCGGTTTACACCGACCGCAAGTCCCCATGAAAAAGGCCCGCGTGAAGCGGGCCTTTTCCGGTGAAGCGGAGAACCTCAGAGCGCCGGTTCGGGCGCCAAGGCGTCGCCGATGGCGGCATTGCGCTTGACCTTGCGGTCGAGGGCGATCAATGCCACCAGGGTGAGCGCGGCGGCACCCGAGAGATACCAGCCGACGGCCGCCAGACCATAGGTGGTCGCGAGCGTGGTGGCGATGTAGGGCGCGAGCGACGCGCCGAAAATGCCGCCGAGGTTGAAGGTCATCGACGCGCCGGTGTAGCGCACCGAGGTCGGGAACGGCTCGGCGAGCGCGGTGCCGAGCGGGCCATAAGTGAAGCCCATCAGCGCGAAGCCGATCGCGAGGAACGCGAACACGCCGAGTTCGTTGCCCGAGCCGAAGATCGGCGCGAGGACGAAGCCGAACAGCACGATACCGACGGTGGTCCAGATCAGGGTGCGGTTGTAGCCGAACTTGTCGGCGAACAGTGCCGAAACCGGGATCATCAAGCCGAAGAACACCACGCCGCCCATCTGCAACGGCAGGAAGGTGGACTTGGTGTAGCCGAGCGCGCTGGTGCCCCAGTTCAGGGCGAACACGGTCATGGTGTAGAACAGCACGAACGTCGAAATCGCGCCAACGGTGCCGAGGAGGAGGAGGAGCTTCTGTTCGCGGAAGACCTTGGCGATCGGAACCTTGACCCGTTCCTGGCGCTCGATGGCGCGCTTGAAGTCCGGGGTTTCGGAAAGCGAAAGGCGCACCCAGAGCCCCATGAACACCAGGAGCGACGACGCGACGAACGGAATCCGCCAGCCCCAGGCGAAGAACTGGGTGTCGCTCAGGGTGGCGGCGAGGATGATGAAGCTGCCGTTTGCGAGGATGAAGCCGACCGGCGCACCCAACTGCGGAAACATGCCGTACCAGGCGCGCTTGCCTTTCGGGGCGTTCTCGGTGGCGAGCAGCACCGCGCCGCCCCATTCGCCGCCGAGGCCGAGACCCTGGCCCATGCGGCAGAGCGCGAGCAACAGCGGCGCCACCAGGCCGACGGAATGGTAGGTGGGCAGCAGGCCGATGGCGACGGTGGACAGCCCCATGGTCATGAGTGCCGCGACGAGCGTCGCCTTGCGGCCGACGCGATCGCCAAAGTGGCCGAACACCGCCGCGCCGAACGGGCGCGCGAAGAACGCGATGGAGAAGGTGGCAAGCGACTGGAGGACTGCGGTGGTCGGGTTGCCTGCGGGAAAGAACATCTTCGGGAAGATGATTACCGCGGCGGTCGCATAAATGTAGAAATCGAAGAACTCGATCGTGGTCCCGATCAGGCTCGCAAAAAGGACGCGGCCCGCTGAGTTGGACGGCGCAGTCGGCGCCTGGGCTTCAGACATACTATTCCTCATATGTCGACGGTTTTAAAACGTTTCGAAACGTCTGATGTATAGGAACGCAACGTTCATATCAACAGCATTCCGGGCATGTGCGCGCCCCGATTCTGCATGGCAGATACGCCCGCGCGATATGACGCCGGGTTGGGTAATCCGGAATTGAAATTCCGATGGGTGCCGGGATCAGCCGCGACCGAGGTACGGCATCTTGGTCGCCATGATCGTCATGAACTGGATGTTCGCTTCGAGCGGCAGGCTCGCCATGTGCAACACCGCGCGCCCGACGTGGCCTACGTCCATCCGGGGTTCCACCATCATCGAGCCGTTGGCTTGAGGAACGCCCGCGTTCATCTTCTCAGTCATCGACGTCGCGGCGTTGCCGATGTCGATCTGGCTGCACGCGATGTCGTAGGGGCGTCCATCGAGGCTGATGGTCTTGGTCAGGCCGGTGATCGCATGCTTACTGGCGGAGTACGGTGCGCTGCCGATGCGCGGGGCGTAGGCGCTGATCGAGCCATTGTTGATGATCCGGCCGCCTCGGGGCGACTGCGCCTTCATCATCCGGAACGCGGCACGGGCGCAGAGAAACGCGCCGTTGAGGTTGGCGTCGACGACGCCGAACCAGTCGGCATCGGTGACGTCGCCGATCTCGCACGCCGGACTGCCACGCCCAGCGTTGTTGAACAGGAGGTCGAGCCGACCCCAGGCGCTTTCGACGCTCGCGAACAGCGCGGCGACCGAGGCCGGGTCGGTAACGTCGGCAATCACCGGCAAGGCCTCGCCCGCCGTCGCCATCGCGGCAGTTTCCGCCAATCCCTCGATCCGGCGCCCGGCAAGCGCGACGCGCCATCCCGCGTCGAGCAGCGCGAGCGCCGCCGAGCGTCCGATCCCCGTTCCCGCACCCGTCACGATCGCCGTTTTCATCGCGTGTCCTCCGTTGCCTGCCGCAATGCTAGGCCACGCCCAACCCGCTGACAAGACAGCGATCCTCTCGCCGGGGAGTTGATTCCCGCGCGCCGGGGCTACACCTCATCTGGACAAAATCACAGCTGAGGGAGGACATCCGTGCCGAAGCTCAAGAACCCCGCGTTGATCTGCGACGCGTGCCTGATCGACGGAATTTGGCGTCACGCATCGAGCGGCGATACCATCGCCGTCACCAATCCCGCAGACGGCAGCACCGTCGGCTCGGTGCCCTCGCTCTCCGAAGCCGAGGTTGCGGAGGCGATCGCCGCCGCCAGCGCCGCGTTCGGCCCGTGGGCCAAGCTCGCGGCCAGGGACCGGGCGGCGATCCTGCGCAGGTGGTTCACCCTCATCCTCGCCAATGCCGACGATCTCGCCGCGCTGATGACCGCCGAACAGGGCAAGCCGCTTGCCGAAGCCAAGGGCGAGATCGCCTATGCCGCGTCGTTCATCGAATGGTTCGCCGAGGAAGGCAAGCGGGTGTACGGCGACGTAATTCCCGCGCCGCAGAACGACAAGCGCCTGATCGTACTGAAACAGCCGGTCGGGGTCTGCGCCGCGATCACGCCCTGGAATTTCCCCGCCGCGATGATCACCCGCAAGGTCGGCTCGGCGTTGGCGGCGGGATGCACGATGATCGTCAAACCCGCAAGCCAGACGCCGCTCACCGCGCTCGCTCTCGGTGTCCTTGCTCTTGAGGCCGGCCTTCCCTCCGGAGTGCTGCAAATCGTCACCGGCAAATCGTCGACCGTCGGCGGCGTCCTCACCGCCAGCGACGCGGTGCGGAAGTTCTCGTTTACCGGATCGACCGAAACCGGCCGGGTGTTGATGGCGCAGTGCGCGCCGACGATCAAGCGGGTATCGTTCGAGCTTGGCGGCAACGCGCCGTTCATCGTCTTCGACGATGCCGACCTCGATGCCGCCGTCGTCGGCGCGCTTGCCTCCAAGTACCGCAACGCCGGGCAAACCTGCGTTTGCGCCAACCGGATCTATGTCCAGGACGGGGTCTACGACGCCTTCGCCCAACGCCTTGCCGCGAAGGTCGCCGAGATGAAGGTGGGGGAGGGAACCGAGGCGGGGGTAACCATCGGCCCATTGATCGACGCGCATGGCCTCGAAAAGGTCGAACGTCACATCGCCGATGCGGTGGCGAAGGGAGCCAAGGTCGCGGTTGGCGGCAAGCGCCACGCACGGGGCGGCCTGTTCTACGAACCGACGGTGCTGACCGGCGTGACTTCGGAGATGCTGGTGGCGCGGGAGGAAACCTTCGGGCCGGTGGCGCCGCTGTTCCGCTTCGACACCGAGGCCGAGGCGGTGAAGATGGCCAACGATACCGAGTTCGGCCTCGCTGCCTACTTCTTCACCGAGAATGTCCGCCGCACCTGGCGCGTTGCGGAAGCTCTGGAATACGGCATGGTCGGCCACAATACCGGCATGGTCTCCAACGAAGTCGCGCCATTCGGCGGAATGAAGCAGTCGGGCATCGGGCGAGAAGGCTCGAAGTACGGCATCGACGAATATCTCGAAATTAAATACCTCTGCTCGGCCGTCGGCTGACCGCCCAAAAAAAGAGGGCGCTGGAAGCCGCCCTCTTTTGCCTGCATGCGTGTGGATCAGCGCTTTGCGCTGCGTCGGCGCTTGAGCCCGAACGCCAGCAGCGCGGCGCCGAACAAGGGCAGGGCGGCGGGCAGGGGCGTGGTCGCGACCACCGTGGTCGGGCCGTTGTAGTGGATTTCCGCGTTCTGGACGAGGTTGGCGGCGATCACCGTGCCCTCGATGTTGCCATACGTCGTCAGGTTGGCCAGCGTGGCGAGGATGGTCCCACCAAACTGGCTGCTGATGGTGATGTTCTCCGCATCGGTGAAGTTCCAGATCGTGTTGGTCGCGAGCGTGGTGGCGATGCCGCCAAGGAAGTTCGCGGCGATGTTGAGCAGATTGGAACCGATGCCGGTGACGTTGATCACCACCGAAGTCGCGCCGTTCAACGAGAACTGGAATTCGGAGGCTGAATTGAGCAGGGAAGCGCCGGTGATGTCGAACACCGCGACGCCGTCGCTGCCCGCAGCCGCGTCGAAGATCAGCTTGTTGCCGACCTGGGTGATCGAGCTGTCGGCGGTCATCGCGGCAAGCTGACCGGAATAGGTGGTCAAGGTGTCGCGCGCCGAGGCGATCAAGCCGGCGATGTCGGGCTGGGTCGCGGCGGGAACCGATGAACCGGTATGGAGCGTGCCGCCGCCATTGGCGTTGACGTTGCCGAGCACCGAGCCGCCAATGTAGGCGCTGCCGCCATTGGCGTTGACATTGACGCCGCTGTTGACGTTGTTGACGACGTAAAGGCTGCCGTTGCCGTTGAAATTCGCGTTGAAGTTCGAGGCGACGTTGCCGCCGACGTGGACGTCGCCGCCCTTGTTCAGGTTGAGGTTGCTGGTGGCGATATTGCCGCCCACGCTCAGGCCCGGGCCGTTGACGTTGACGTTGCCGAGCAGGTTGCCGCCGACGGTCAGCGCCGTCGCGTTCGGAATCGCAGGATAATGGATGGCGTAATTTCCGCCAGTGACATCCCCTCCGGCGAGGACATTGCCATCGACTTCCGACGTGCTGGTGATGTTGCCGAAGACGATGGCGTTGTAGGTGTTGATCAGGTCGCCGACGGTATCGGCAGAAGCTTGGGAGGGGATGGCGAGCGCGCCGAGAGCCAGAAAAGCTCCGGCGGCGCGCGACAAATTATTGATTTTCATGTTGGATTCCTCGCCGCCTATAGATTGTAAATGCACCGAAGCAAGTTCTGGACCAGGAATTCAATATCAATGGGTTAGCTAAGTATCCGGAATACCCGCGTTGGCCTCGTGTAAATTTTTCTGACACCGGCTTCGGTATAGGTTTTGGGGATTTACGGAAAATTCCGGTTATGGGCTCGGCTGCCGAGCGAACCCGCACCCGACTCCACGGATTTCCATTAGATGATTGGGAAATATACTGTTTTCCGAAGATATACAGGATCATCGGGACGCATGACGAAAACACAGTTTTGCGACATGCACGTTCGGCGTGTGTAAAGGATTTCGACACGCATTCGCAAGTCGGCAGCGGCTCGATAATGCGTACGTCAGGCGTCAGCTGAAATCGTGTTCGCCGGATCGCCGGTGCGGAGGCGACGTTCGCGCCACCAACTCCAAAGGCCGCCCGCGACGATCAGGATCGCGCCGAGAATCGTCCACGCGGTGGGAACATAGTCGAAGATCGCCCAACCGAGGATCGTCGCGAAAACCAGTTGAATGTACATGAACGGTGCAGCGATCGCGGGCGACACATAGCGGAAGGCAAGGATGAGGAGATAATGCCCCCCGCCGCCCAGAGTGCCGAGGAGCAGCATCAGCGCCCATCCGGTTGGGGTCGGCCACTGCCAGACGAAGGGGAGCGCCACGCTGCTGACCAGGGTGCCCACGGTCGCGGTATAGAACAGGGTGGTCACGGGCATTTCCGTGCGATTGAGCACCCGCGTCGTAAGGTGGTAGCCCGCGAAGCAGAACGCCATGCCGAGAACCAGGAACGAGGCCCAGTGCATCAACTCGCCGCCGGGGCGGACGATGATCAACACCCCGAGAAAGCCGATTCCGACTGCCGTGCGTTGGTGGGCCTCGATCTTCTCGCGCATGATCACGGCGGAGAGGACGGTGACGATCAGCGGCGTCACGAACGTCAACGCCGTCGCGTCGGCGAGCGGCAAGTAAGCCAACCCGCCGATCAGGAGGGCGGTGACGCCGACCAGCAGCAACGCGCGGACGACGTGCAGGCCCGGCCGTTTCGTCAGGTAGAGCCCGCTGCGGAAACACCACAACGTGGGCGGCGTGAACACGACGAAGTGGAAGAAATACCGGGCCCAGGCGACCTGAAGGACTGGATAATCGTGCGCCAGGGTCTTGCTCGTGGCGTCGATGATCGAGAAGCAGAGCACGGCCGCGAGAACCAGCGCGATTCCCTTGCGCTCGCGACCATCCGTCGTGCCTCGCGCCTGTGCGCGCCCGGTTTTATCCATCGATTCCGACTCAATATCGGGCGCCGTCGAAACCGGCGGACGCGACATATCCGGCAGTTTGTCCGGCCTGCCGGGACCCGGTGGATCTACGAGTTGGTGGCAACCCCAAGTCCATTGAGGATACAACCCATTTTGCCGGGCGGAAAGGACGGGATCACGGGATTGGGGACGTCTCGGCCGGTTGCAGAGGGAGTGCGGAAGGCTCGCCTGTTCCGGCGCGTCGTTTCTGTCGAACGATTTGGCGGAAGCGGTGGGATTCGAACCCACGAGCCCTTGCAGGCTGCTGGTTTTCAAGACCAGTGCAATCGACCACTCTGCCACGCTTCCATCGCCGCCAGGCGGTTCCGGCGGGGCTGTCGCGGAGTGCGCGAACCCTTCCGGTGCGGCAGGAAATACCCTATCGACGCTGGATTGAAAAGAAATTTGGCATGCGGCTCCCGGTCACCCATCGCTTCGGTAGGATTGCGAAACATCGGGAGCCTTACCGGACAATAGGGGGTAACTTCTGCGCCCCGGCATGATATGAATAGAACTTATTGTGGACCGCCGCGATACGGCGGCATCGGTTCCGGGGTCAATGCATGTCCGTAGAGTCTCGCAATAATCCCACCGTAGACCCTGTCATCGCCGCGGCCGACGGCGCCGAGGACTGGCAGGTCAAGGCCTCCCAGATTTCCCGCGAAGCCACCGATCCCTTGCTCGGCTGCCTGATGATCATGGTGCGTCATTTCGGCCGCTCGCTTTCGTCGAGCGTGCTGGTTTCCGGGTTGCCGCTGGAAGACAATCGCCTGACGCCCGCGCTGTTCCTCCGCGCCGCCGAGCGCGCCGGGCTTTCCTCGCGCCTGGTGTCGCGCCATCTTGCCGAAATTCCCCGTCACGCGCTTCCCGCCGTGCTGCTGCTGCACGGCCGCTCGGCCGGCGTGCTCTGGCGGGTCGAAGGTGACCAGGCGGAAGTCCTGCTGCCGGAAACCGGGCAGGGGGCGACCTGGATTTCGCTGACCGAACTGGAGGCCTCCTACACCGGCCACGTGGTGTTCATCCGCCCCCGGGCCCGCCTGCGCGCGGTGGACGACGAATATGCCGCGAAGGAATACGGCTCGTGGTTCTGGGACACGCTGCGGAAGTTCAAGTCGGTCTACCGGCAGGTGGCCCTGGCGGCCTTGGTGGTGAACCTATTCTCCCTTGCAGGGCCGTTGTTCACGATGAACGTCTACGACCGCGTCGTACCCAACAACGCGATCGAAACCCTTTGGGTGCTGGTGATCGGCATCGGCATCGTCTACGCCTTCGACTTCCTGCTGAAGGTACTGCGCTCCTATCTCATCGACCATGCGGGCAAGCGCGCCGACATCCTGATGAGCGCGCGAATCTTCGAGCATGCGATGAACGTGCGGATGCAGGCGCGGCCGGGATCGGCCGGGGTGTTCGCGAGCCGCCTGAAGGAATTCGAGATCGTCCGCGAGTTCTTCACCTCGGCGACGGTGACGGCATTGGTCGACCTGCCGTTCATCCTGGTGTTCGTCGGAGTGATCGCGCTGATCGGCAACTGGGTCGCGATCGTCCCCGCGCTCGCCGTGCCGCTGGTGGTGGCGGTCGGCCTGCTGATGCAGGTGCCGCTGCGCCGCGCGGTGCAGCAGGCGAACGAGGAAAACGCGCAGAAGCACGGCGTCCTGGTCGAGGTAATCTCGGCGCTCGACACGGTGAAGAGCCTCGGCGCGGAAAGCAAGATGCAGCGCGAATGGGAATCCTTCGTCGGCACGTCCGCCAAAACCGGCATCCGGGTGAAGTTCCTTTCCGGCCTCGGCGTGCAGTTCTCGGTGTTCGTGCAGCAGATGGTCACGGTGCTGGCGGTGATCGTCGGCGTCTATGAAATCAACGACCACAACCTCACCGTCGGCGGTCTGATCGCCTGCACCATTCTCACCGGGCGGGTGATGGCGCCGCTCGGCACTATCGCGAGCCTGCTGTCGCGGCTCAACCAGGCGCTTTCGGCGCGACGCGCGATCGACGAGATCATGAAGCTGCCGGTCGACCGGCCGCCGGGCGCGCAATATCTTTCGCGGCCCGAGCTCACCGGCGACATCGCCTTCCGCAGCGTGTCATTCCACTATCCGAACACCGAGGTCGCGGCGCTGCGCAACATCAGCCTCGCGGTTCATCCGGGGGAGAAGGTCGCGATCATGGGCCCGGTCGGCTCGGGCAAGTCGACGCTCGCGCGGATGCTGATGCGTCTCTACGACCCCGACGACGGCGAAATTCTCGTCGACGGCACCGACATTCGCCAGATCGATCCTGCGGACGTGCGCCACTCGATCGGCGCGGTCCTCCAGGACACGGTGCTGTTCCACGGTACGATCCGCGAGAACATCGCGATCGCCGCGCCCGAGGCGACCGACGAGATGATCCTCCGCGTCGCGCGGATCGCGGGCGTCCACGATTTCGTCGGCCGCCACCCGCAAGGCTACGACTGGCGCGTCGGCGAGCGCGGCCAGAGCCTGTCCGGCGGCCAGCGCCAATGCATCGCGATCGCCCGCGCGCTGCTCTCCGACCCGCCGATCCTGGTTCTCGACGAACCCACGAGCATGATGGACGTTCCGGCGGAACAGGCGCTGCTCAAGCGTTTCGAAACCGAACTGAAGGATAAGACCGTGATCCTGATCACCCATCGACCATCGTTGCTGAACATGGTCAGCCGGGTGATCGTCATGTCGCAGGGTGCGGTGATCGCCGACGGCCCGCGCGACGAGATTCTCAAGATGGCGCACCGCAGACCCGCGCCGCAGCCGGTGGGGGGACAATGAACAAGCCGCCCGCGATCGACCGGCCGGTTCCGACCGCTGCCGCGCCGATGACCCCGCCGAAGCGCCGCCGCGGCGCCCTCCAGGACTGGAGCGACAAGGACTTCGCCTCCGATCTGGTCCAGGCCGAGACCCAGTCGGTGTACCCGGTGGCGAGCTGGGTGCTTTACATCGTCGTGCTGTTCTTCGTCATTGCCTTGATCTGGGCCGCGTTCTCTCGGGTGGACGAGGCGGCACGCGGCGACGGCACCGTGATCCCGTCGTCGCAGGTCCAGGTGATCCAGAACCTCGAAGGCGGCATCCTCAAGAAGATCAACGTCCACGAAGGCGATATCGTCGAAGTCGGCCAGGTGATCATGGAGATCGACGACACCGGCCTGTCGTCCAACCTCGGCGAAGTTCGCGCCAAGCTCTTCGGCGCGCAGGCCAAGATCGCGCGTCTCACCGCCGAAACCCAGGGCACGCCGGTATCGTTCCCGCCGTATCTCCTCGCCGAGGCGCGCGACGCGGCGACCTCAGAAGCGGATTTGATGCACGCCCGCGAGGATGCGCTCGAATCGCAGGTCGCGATCCTCCGGCAGCAACTCGACCAGCGCCAGCAGGAATTGGGCGAGTTGCGGGTGAAAATCGAGCAGTCGCGCAACAATCTCGCCCTCGCGCAACAGGAACTCAATATCACCGAACCGCTCTCCGCCACCGGCGTGGTGTCGAAGGTCCAGGTGCTGCGCCTGCGCCGGGATATCGCGACCCTCAGAGGCGACATCGCCAACACCGAAGCCTCGATCCCGCGCGCGGAATCCGCGATCCGTGAGGCGAACCAACGCATTGCCGAGAAATTCCGCTCGTTCCGCGCCGATTCCGGCAAGGAACTCGTCGAGGCCCAGACTCAGTTGAACGCAATCGAGGAATCCCTCAAGGGTGCTCGCGACAAGGTCGCCCGCACCGAGGTCCGGTCCCTGGTGCGCGGCGTGGTCAAGACCTTGAGCGTCACCACCATCGGCGGAGTGATCAAGCCGGGCATGGACATGGCGGAAATCGTGCCTCTCGACGACACCCTCCTGGTGGAGGCGCGGATCACCCCGCGCGACGTCGCCTTCCTCCATCCCGGGCAGGATGCGATGGTCAAGTTCACCGCCTACGATTCCTCGATCTACGGCGGCCTCAAGGGCAAGCTCGAACGAATTTCCGCCGATGCGATCATCGACCCGAACGAGAAGAACGCGACCTATTTCAAGATCATCGTGCGCACGGATAAGAACTACCTCGAACACGACGGCAAGCACCTGCCGATCATGCCGGGAATGATCACCAACGTCGATATTCTCACGGGCAGCCGCACCATCCTCGATTACCTGATGAAGCCGATCCTCAAGACCCGCGAACGCGCGCTGAGGGAACGATGAGACTCGCCCTCGTCGCCTTGTTGCTCGGATCGACATTGATCGCGGCGCCGGTTGAGGCGGCACAGGAGCAGGACGTATTCCGTAGCGTCTCCTATCCCTCTCGCGATCTTTCGGCCCTGCCGCAGTGGACCGATGCTTTGGCGCGGATGCGCGCGGCAAGCGCCGCCCTCCGGGGAGGCGACGGCGTCAGGCCCGGATGCACGGGCCTCGCCGCCGCCGCGTGGTGCGCCGAAATCGCGGCTACCACGAACGCGACGCCCGATCGTCAATTGTTCGAAATCAATAGGTTCGTAAACGCACTTGTCAAATCTCGCGAAGATGATCTGCCGCCAGCCGGTGTGCCATGGCCAGGGCTCGACGACGCGCTCCAGGGCCGGGGCGGGCGGGTCGCCGCCGTGGTCGCGAAATATGTCTCATTGCGCGAGGTCGGCTTCCCGGCGAACGCCCTGCGGATCGTGATCGCCGAGGATACCCTGCGCGGCAACCCGACGATCCTGCTGCTCGGGCGGACGGGCGGGCAGGACCTGATCCTCGTGTCCGGGTCCGACACCGTCCGCGACGCCACCCAGGCCCGCAATCTCAGGCCATTCTATTCCTTCAATGAAACGACGCTGTGGATGCACGTGCCGCAGCGGCAGGAGATCTCGCCATGATATCCGGTTTGCTCGGCCCCCTTCCGTCGCGCAATACCGGGCGCTACGGCATCCGCTCCGTGATCGGCCTGCTCGTCGTTCTCGCGGTCGTCGGCTTCGGCATCGGCGAAGTGATCGTCGGCCAGCGCGCCGACACGATCCTGGCCGCCGCGCGACACCGCGCCGAGGTGATCCTGCAGAACCGTGCCGATCTCATCCGCGCATGGCTGCCGCGCTGGCTCGACGCCACCGCGCCGCTGCGCGGCAATCCGATGATCCGGGTGTTCGCGGCGACCGCGACGTCGCAAGGCCTGGGTTCCTCCGTCGATCCGGATCTGATCGCCGACCTCCAAGGAGTTCTCGACGATTTCGCCAGCCGCCGCGTCGAAGTTGCCGCCGCCTATATGCTCGATGCGGATGGCCGGGCGTTCCTCGCGTCCTCCCACGGGCCCCACCTCGACGAAACGCTGCGTCGGCAAGCCCAGGACGTGACCGGAACCGGCACGCCGCGCATCGGCGCGCTCCGGGCCTCTGAAGATGGCCTCGTCTACGACGTATTCATGCCGGTGTTCCCCGATCAGGCGACCTCGCCCGCCGCAGCGGCACGGCCGGTTGCGACGCTGATGTTGATGATCCGGGCGGGAGCGGGTCTGGCGGAAGCGCTCGCCCCCGGCCGCACCCTTGAAGCCGACGAAAATCTCGTTCTCCTACAGGCGCTTCCGGGAGGTGGTAGCGTCGCGGCGAATGCAAAAGCCGAGAACCTGAACCCGCTCGCTCCAGCGATCCTTGCCTCCGCCTCCCAGTTCGGCATCGCGACGCTGCAGGGGCGCGAGCGCTACCTGCTTTCCGAGCCGGTCCCGCAAACCGCCTGGCAATTGCTCTACGATATCGACGCGGCAAGCGTACGTGGCGATATCGTCGCCACCCGCTTGGTCGTCAGCCTGCTGATCCTCGCCGCACTCGGCTGCGTCGGCGCGGGCGTGCTGGTGGTCTGGTGGCGGCAGTCGCTGCACAACAGCCTCGCCCTTGCCGAACAATATCGCGACTTTGCGGCGCGGCTCGAAGCCCAGCATCAACTGCTCAACTCGATCAACGACACCATCGCCGAAGAAATTACCGTGGTCGACGCCAACCGCCGGATCGTCTACGCCAACACCGCGTTTGCCGAGCACGTCGACCGCGATCCGCGCGGTTGCACCGGCGAGGCCATCCATCATCTTCTCACGCCCGAACTCGCGCGGCGCTTTGCCGAATGGGATGCCCGGGTGTTGAAGGGCGAGAGCATGGTGGGGCAGCTCTACGAAGACCGGGAAGGTGCGACACCGCGCTGGCTCGCGATTTCGAAGGTCCCGTTCACCGGCGCCGACGGTACCGCATCAGGCGTGGTCACCCTGGTGCGCGACGTCACCGAGGCGCAGATTGTGCGCGAGCGCCAGCGCCAAACCATGGAGGATACGATCCGCGTGCTTTCGCGTTCGGTCGCCGCAGCCGATCCGTATCTCGCCAACCACGCCGATCGCCTGCGCGAACTCGCCGTGGAAATCGCACGGGAAATGGGTTGCACGGCAGCCGAGATCGACACCATCGGCACCGCCGCCAGTCTGTCGCAGATCGGCAAGATCTTCCTGCCGCGCGAACTGATCCGCAAGGAAACCCGCCTGACTCCCGACCAGCGCCAGAAGCTCAATGCCCATATCGACCTCGCGCTCGAAGCGGTACGGGGGATCGCCTTTGAGCTGCCGGTGCCGCAAACCCTTGAGCAAATTCATGAACGCCTCGACGGCAGCGGATATCCGCGCGGCCGCAGCGGCGCCGAGATCACCCGTCTCGGGCGAATTCTCGCGGTCGCCGACGTGTTCGCCGCACGCACCGCGCCGCGCTCCTATCGCGAGGCGATATCGTCCGAGAAGATGCTGGAAATCTTCCGCGAACATCCGGAGAAATACGACCTCGAAGTCGTCGACGTGCTCGCGCGGATTGCGCCGAAGACCGCCGGCGTCGAGGAACCGGGCGTGGTCTAACCCGCCTGGGGCCGTCGAAACACTGCCGGGCCGGTAAGGATGCGCTTCATCAGTTCCGCCTGGCGATTGGTGCCGGTCTTGCGGAACACCGCCTTCAGGTGGTTGCGTAGGGTGTTCAGGCTGGTGCCGGTGGACGCGGCGACCATGTCGAGGGTGTGGCCGGAAACCAGCGCGATCACCAGTCGTGCCTCGGCGACGGTGAAGCCGTAGAGCCCTTCGAGGGTTTCCGGAAGAATCGCGAGCGATTGCTCGGGATCGGAAATGAACAGCGTCACGCCGCGGGCCTGGCCGTTGGCGCCGCTGCCGACCGGCACCACCAACACCGAAAGCGGCGTACCGTCGTCGCGGCGCGGTGCGGCAAGAGCGCAGTCGATGTCGGCGCCGCTTTGCAGCGCGTGGATCGTGGCGTAAAGGTCGGCGTCGCTCTGGCGATGGGTGAGGCGGATGCGCCCAAGCGGGTCAACATAGAGCGCCTGGCGCTCGGCCACGAGCGTGCTCGCGCGGTCGTTGCTGAGACGCACCGTACCGTCCTCGTGGGCGATCACCACCGCGACCGGAAACAGGTCGATCACTGCCTGGGCCTGACTCGCTGCGGCGTCCATCGGGCGCTGTGCCTGGGCCTTGCGATAGCGATGGCGCTCGACAGACCGCAGGATCGCTGCACAAAGCGGATCGCAGGCGAGGCTATCGCCGACCGCGACCACTTCCTCGACACCTCCCCGCAAGAGTTCGAGTTCGACGATCTGGCTCGGTGGCGTCTTGGCGGCAACCACCACCGGCGAGCCGTGAGCGACCAGCCATGGCGACAGGCTCGCGATCGCGCCTCGATCGAGCGGCGAGAACCAACCCAGAAAAACGTCGGCGGAAACCGGCGGTTCGTGGGTTTCGGGAAGAGGGAAGACGTGGAAATTGCGCGCCCGCAGCTCTTCGAGAAGCGGGCGAAACTCGAAACTGACCGGTGAGACCATCGCAACCGATGGCGAGGTTTCACGCATATCGCCTCCGGGACGCAAATCCGACCGGCGGACGGCACGAGGCCGCCTGCCGGTCGTCAGCCGTTCTCGTCAGCGACCGGCGTTGTCCATTTCGTAGCCCGGCTGACGGGTGACGAAGGGCGCGGTGCGCTCGGGTTCGACACCCGCGCCGGTACGCGCGGACGCAGTCGCTTCCTGCGGCGGAGTGATGCCGAAGGTCTTGTTGAGGTCGCCGATCGCCGCGAGGGTGCGATAGACTGAATATTCGTAGGCGTACTGGGCGGTCACGGCGCGGGTGCGCGCGGTGAACAGCTCGTTCTCGGAATCGAGAAGATCGAGCAGGGTACGCTGATTGATCGAGAATTCCTGCCGGTAGGACGAAACGACCTGGGAATTCGCCACGACCTGCTGGTTCAGCACATCAGAGCGCATCTGCGCGGCTTCCATGGCAGACCAGGAATCACGAACTTCCTTGGCGACCGCACGTTCGAGACGAACGACCGCCGACCGCGCCTGCGAAACCCGCTCGGCAGTCTCCATGCGGAGGTTCTGGTCGATGTTGCCGCGGTAGAGGTTGTAGCGCATCTGCACCATCGCCGAAGCGTCGCTGTCTTCGCCTCGAACGCCGTCGATGTTACGGTTCCACGAGGTCGAGCCGACCAGGGAAACCTTCGGCCAGAAGCCGGCCTGCGCGCCGCGATGCACGGCCTCGGCTTCGTCGAGATCGGCGCCTGCGGCTTCGAGGGTCGGGCTGCTGTGAAGCGCGATGCGGACTGCGTCGTTGACGTTCTGCGGCAGCGCGTCGACCGGCAGGTTGGAGTGCTCCAAGCCTTCCGGCATTTCATTGATGATCTGGATGTAGACGGTGTGCGAATCCCGGAGATCCTTGCGCGCCTGGACCAGGGCTTCCTCGGACGCGGAATAGCGCGAGGTCGCCTGTTGCAAATCGCCCGAACCGCTCTGCCCGCCGCGAACGCGGTCGCGAACCATGCCGGAGAGGCCCCGGTGAGTGTCGAGGTTGTCTTCGGCGAGTTTCACCAGTTCGATGTTGCGCAGCACGTTGAGGTAGGCTTCCGCCGCATTAGCGGCGATCGCTTCCGAGCGCTCCATCACGCGACTGGCGGCGGCGTCGACGCGGGCGGCCGAACGCTCGACTGCGGACTCGCGGTTGAAGCCATCGAACAGCACCAGGGAGAGGCTGGCGGAGCTTTCGTAGCGCGGCATCGTCTCGCCATCGGGCGCGGACGAATTGCGGCTCCATTCCGGACCCGCGCCAGCAGCGAGGTCAACGCTCGGAAGATAAAGACCGCGCTGTTGCTTCAGCTCGTATTCCTGGGCGCGACGGTTGGCCTTGGCCTCGTCGATCGACGGGAAGGTCGAAACGGCGGTCTTGACCGCTTCGGTCAGGGTTACGGCGTACGCCGGAGAAGCGGTCATCCCACCGAGCGCGGTGAGACCGAGCAAAACCGCGGCAAAACGGCTCCGGCCTCGACGAATCGAACACATCATAACTGTATTCCCCCCAGGTTTCGGACATCGGTTTGTTGGCACAGCGTCGCGCCGCGCGAAATCTCGCAGGAAACTCGATTGTCTACGGCTAGCAGACATTTGAACCTACGTCAGTTATCGCACCGACAAGGCCCGATTGTCATGTGGATTTCGACGACTTTCTCGCCTTTAAGGCGATTTTTGCGATACCTCTCCCCGCAAAGCGTAAATTCGCTGCATCGTCTGCTGGATATTGAGCCTGGACAATGCGGAACCGTTACGTACGAGGGTAAGCAGCGCACGGCGCGCCGCCTCCGTCGAGGCGCTCGGCGACGGCATTTCCGGAACCTCTCCGGCAAACGCGGTGACAGGCACGACCGCGCTGAATACCTGGACATTCTCCCCACGGGTGCGGTGCACTTGCGCGCTATGGACACCGATCACTCGCAGGACGCTGCCGTCCACCACCAGCAACGGCGACCCCGATCCACCTTCGGGCACGACGCAATCATGGAAGATGAGATCGTCGGGGGAACTTTCAAGGATTCGGCAAGGCGGCGAAAGCTCGGGCGCGTAGGGCCGGTCGCGACGGTATCCCGCCTGGAGCGTGAGATCTCCGGGCGGGGGCAGGGGCGCATGCGAGAGCGGCAGCCACCCCGCGACGTTGCCGATCGGTGCGTCGAGTTCGATCAATGCCCAGTCCTCGGGCACCGCGCTCAAGATGGGGTGACGATCGACGAACAGGATGCTCTGGTTGCGGATCACCCGCTTGGCCCGCGCCGTCGCCACCCATTTGCCGCGCAGATACCCGGCGACGAAGCTGATGTCGTCCACCGGCCACCATCGGTGATTGCGGAAATCGAAGACGCAATGGGCTGCGGTCAACACCAGTGCCGGTCCGACAAGCGTGCCCGAGCAGTATGAGGTTCCGGCGGCGTTTACCCGGCCGAGCGCCGACCAGGGCCGTTCCGTCGCTTCGAGCGGACCGCGTTCGAGTGCGCCTGCCGTGCCGCTAGCGCAAAGTCCCGCCATCGCCAGCAGCAGGACGATCCCGGTACGCCAGCGGTGTTTTAATGGAATCGCCACCAGCCATCCTCGTTGACCGCGTAGATCGGGCGGTAGTGTTTGATCCGGCGCGGATCGATCACCACTGCCAGCTGGTTGTCGAGAATCACCATCTTCGCAGGTTCGGCTTCCACCGCGAGAATCGCGTGCACGAGATTCAGGTTCATGTCCTGCACCACCACCACCCGCATTTTTGCGATGTCCCAGCCGAGATCCCGCAATGTCATGTATTTGGCGATGGCGTAGTCCTCGCAATCGCCGTTCCTGGCAAAAAATTGCCCGGGGGTCTCCCAGTAGTCGGCGACGCCCCAGTTGATCGGGTCGACGATGTAGCGATGGTTATTGAAGAATGTGTTCACCGCATCGAGTTGGCGGTCCTTCGGCAACGCGCGCACGCTCTCGGTGAACGTCTTCCACTCCTTATAATGGCAGCGGTTGAAGTTCGTCGTCGCACAGTTGCCGTTGGCGGCGGCGAGTTCGGCGAAATACCGCTCAAGAACGCCGGTCCACTTCGGAAACGGCCGGAGGTCGGTGAACGGAGTGTCGACCTTGCCGAACAGTTCGGCCCGCGCCGGCGTATTCGCCGCCGTAACCGCGAGAATCGCCGTCGCGCCGAAGATCGTTCCGCGCAGGATGCGCATTCCGCTCATGGAAACTCCCAACCCGACCGCTGTTCTGCCGCGATGATAGCCGAAAGCGGGCGCCCTGCCACCCTTGGCTTTCACCGCCGGATCGGCAATACTTCCAAACGCATATGCCGCTTGGACGGCTGCGAGAGGGATCATGGACGAGACGCCGGAACTGATGTCGCCGGAAGAGCTGGCGCTGGAACGTCGCGCCAAGCGCTCCACTCTTCTGTCGCTGGGTGCGGTTGCGCTCGCTGCGGCGGTGCTCGCCGGGCTTGCGTTCGTCTACGTACAGCGGGAGCGGGAACGCGACCTCGTGCAGTGGCAGGTTCGCCTGGGAATCGTTGCGGACAGTCGCGCCCTCGATATCGGCCGCTGGGTCGACGACCGCTTTGCGGTGCTGCGCGACATCGCGCAGAACCTCTCCGTCCAGCTCTACATGACCAATCTCGAACTCAATGCGCCTCAGGCCGACGCGGACGCGGTCGAGGGGCAATATCTGCGCAACCTCATCAACGCCACCGCGATGCGCGAAGGCTTCCTTGCCCAAGGGCAGACGGCGGTGGACGCCAACGTTGCACCGACCGGTGATTCGGGACTCGCGCTGCTCGACGCCAACCTCAAGCCGCTCGCGGTGACGCCCGGAATGCCGAACCTCCCGCCCGCGATGCAGGGCGCGATCGCGCAGGCCGCCGCCGGCCATCCGGGATTGATGGACATGCGCATCGGTACCGGCGGCAAGCCGGTGATCGGCTTCGCGATGCCGGTCTACGCGGTGCAGGGCGATCCCGGGGTCTCCCCGGCGGTCGGTTTCGTCG
The DNA here is from genome assembly GCA_002307145.1 of Rhodospirillum sp. UBA1311. Lineage (GTDB taxonomy): Bacteria > Pseudomonadota > Alphaproteobacteria > Rhodospirillales > Rhodospirillaceae > Oleispirillum. The sequence continues at coordinate 31,541 of DBTR01000011.1, forward strand.
TCGGCCTCCGGGTGGTGGGAGACACCTTCTTCGAACGCCTACGCCAGCCCGGCGACACGGTTCCGACCGCCGAGAATCTCCTGGTGCGCGAAACCGAAGGGATGATCGACTACATCTCGCCGCTCGCCGACGGCACCGCTCCGTTGAAGCGCCGCCTCGCGGCCAATACCCCCGATCTTTCCGCCGCATTCGCGATCCGGGATCCGGGCGACTTCGCCGAACGGCGCGACTATCGCGGGACCGTCGTGCTCGCCACCGGCCGCGCGGTGCCGCAAACCCCGTGGGTGGTGGAACGCAAGGTCGACCGCGACACCGCGCTCGCCGAAACCGACCGCCGCCTGTCGATCATGCTGACGGTGATCATCGTCACTATCCTCGGCATCGCCGCCGGGGCGATCGCACTGTGGCGTCATGGTAGCTCGATTCGGGTGTCCAGACTGGCAATCCGCTACAAGGTCGCCTCCGAGTTGTTCGAGGGCCTGCTCCAGTTCGTGCGCACGATCACCGACAGCCAGCCTTCGCAGATCGTGGTTTCCGACGGGGCAGGGCGGATCAGCTTCGCCAATCGCCAGTTCGCCGAGGCCTGGGGCATCGCGGTCACCGCGACCAAGGGCAAGACCCTGGCGGACGTCATCGGACCGGCGCGGGCGAACCCGATCGAGGAGATCAACCGCCGCGTCCTCGCCACCGGAGCGAAGGAATCCCACGTCCACACCATCGAACGCGACGGCAACGCGCTGGTGTTCTCCAGCGAACACGTGCCGATCCCGGCCCGGCCGCGTCGAGCACCGGAGGTGCTGGTGGTGATGACCGACGTCACCGAACTCGACCGCGCACGGTCGCGCTCCGAAGCCGTGTTCGCCGAACTCATCGCGGCTCTCGTCGGTCTGGTCGACCGGCGCGATCCTTATGCGGCGCGGCAATCCGCCCGCGCCGCCGAAGTAAGCGCCGCGATCGCCACCGAAATGGGCCTCGACGAGGCGATGGTGGCGACGGCGCGCCGCGCGGGACAGCTGATGAACGTCGGTAAGATCACCGTTCCTCCGGAAATTCTCACCAAGACCGGGCCGCTCACCGAATCCGAGCGCGAAGCCCTGGCGAATTCCCTGAACGTCAGCGCCGAAATCATCGCGAACGTACCTTTCCCAGGTCCGGTGGCGGACACCATCCGGCAGATCGCCGAACACTGGGATGGCACCGGGCCGCTCGGGCTGGAAGGCGAGGCGATCCTCGTCACTGCGCGCATCGTGGCGGTCGCGAACGCCTTCGTCGCGATGGTCAGCACCCGCGCCTATCGCGACGCGCTCGGATTCGACGAGGCTTGCGACGCGCTCCACGCGAAGGAGGAAACCGCCTTCGACCGTCGTCCGGTCTCCGCGCTGATCAACATCATCGACAATCGCGGCGGTGCCGAGCGTTGGGCTCACTTCCGCACGCCGCCAGCCGTCTGATTGCCTCCCGGCCACGCCCCGCGCGCGGCCGGGAATTGAAATCTCCAAAAAAATCGTAGGAATTTTCGTCGCCATAGCCCGTTTGGGTCATGTGGAGCCGGTCGAACTGTGCCTAACCTATTGGCTACATCGGGTTCCATCCATTTCCCGTCCGCTCCGGAGGCTTCCATGGCTACGCAGAACACGCCGAACACGCCCACTCCGACTTCCGTCCAAGCTCCCGCCGCTCCGCCGGAAGGATACGACGCCGTCGTCGTGAAGATGCCTCCGCAGGGCGAGACGACCACCATTGCCGTGGTCCCTGGCACCGAATACCAGATGGAAGCGCCGGACGTCAGCTTCGCCAAGGACGGCAACAACCTCGTAGCGCATGCGCCAGATGGCGGCACCGTCGTGTTCGAGGATTACTTCACCTTCGCCTCCAGCGAACTCCCGCCGGCGCTGACCCTGGCCGACGGCGCAGTGATCCCGCAGGAACAGATCATGGCCGAGTTGGGCAACCCCGACCTCAACGCGGCCGAACCCGCCGCGGGCCCGGGAGCGGGAGCGGGAGCCACCGGCGGCCTGAACGGCGGCGGCGCGGCGTTCGCCGCCTACGATCCCGGCGATATCGGCACCGGCCTTTCGACCCTCGACCTTCTCGGCAATCTCGATCTCGCCTTTGCGCCGCCGCCGCCGCTGGAGGACCCGGGCTTGATCGACTTCGCCGAAGGGACGCTGTCGATAGACATCACCACCAGCGTTGAAGTCGATGGAATCACCTACGCGGGCGCGTTCGAAGACAACATGCCGCACGGCAACGTCGGCGATTCGACGGTCGCGGTTCCGGTCCTGAACGTGGTCTTCACTCCGGCCGACGACGAAGTCGTCACCCAAACCACGCTCTCGGGCTTCCCGGTCGGCGTGCAACTGACCCTGACCGACGGGACGGTGATCGACATCACCGCGCCGGACCAGCAGGTGGTGCTCGCGGGCGGGCTCGAAACCGGAATCCAGATCACTGCCTTGCCGCCGAATTCCGACGCCAACTTCGACGTCACCGCCGTGGTCGAGATCCAGGATACCTCTACCGGACTCCAGACCGCGTCCCTCACCGTCACCGGCACCGTCGTCGTCGACGCGGTGGCCGATCAGGCGGCCTTTGAAGTCGGCAACGTCACCGCCAACGAGGACAACGCCACCGCAACCGAAGGCCTTTACACCGACGGTCAACCGCGCTTCGACGTGGGCTTCGCAGCGAACGCCACGGACACCGACGGCTCGGAAGAGATCGTCAGCGTTTCGATGACGATTTCGCAGCTCCAGACCACCGAGGGCGTCGGCTTCATGTGGAACGGCGCGGCGATCGCAAGCGGCGACCACATCGACGTTCCGGCGTCGATCTACGGCGGCGTGGGCGGCGAAACGGTTTCGATGCTGGTGACGATCACCACCGACCCGGAAACCGGCTCGATGGTCGTCACGCTGACCTCCGACGAGAGCGGTGCGGACGACGCCCAGATTCTGTCCGTTGATCTCGCAGGGCTGCAAGTCGTGCTTCCGCAGCATTCCGACGACGACTTCCATGTCGTCGCCTCGGTGACCACGAGCGAAACCAACCTCACCGACACCGAACTGACTCTCGACAACAACACCGCCACCCAGACGCATAGCTTCGACGTTGCGGTGCTTGCGGTGGCGGACGTCGCGACCGATCTCGGCGCGGCCTCGGCGACGATGTCCGGCGCCGCCCTGGTGGTGAGCGAAGACCACACCATCACCCCCACCTTCACGGCCAACTTCGCCGACAACGACGGCTCCGAAGTCCACACCTTGGTCCTGACCATTCCGGTGGGCTGGACTGTGGTCTCGGCGGGCGCCTGGACGCTCAATTCCGAAACCGGCAACTATGAACTGGACGTCACCTCGCTCGGCGAAAACGTCAGTGTTGCAGGGCCGGAACTCCAGCCGCCGACCGATTCCGACGTGGATTCGACCCTTACCCTGACTGCGATCAGCACCGAGACCACCCTCGACGGCGCGGCTGCGCTCGTCACCGCCGAGGCGACCGCAACCTATACCGTGATCGTCGATGCCGACGCCGACGAACCCAGCAACGTCACCGCCAGCGCCAGCCTCTCGGTTACGACCACGGAAGGCGAGTGCCAGGTGCGCAACGTTTCCGACTGGAAGGATGTCGGGATCAACGTCGCGGGCGTGGTCGTCACCTATTCCACGGTGCTCGGCAGCACCGCCGCCGATGCCGCGAGCAATCTGGTTCTCACCACCGCGCAGGGCGAAACTGCGGTTTCCCATGCGACCGGCTGGGGCGTCAACGAAGCGGGCGGCACCAACGTCCATGAAGTCGACAGCTTGACCTCCACCACGGATTCCGTGTCCGAAGCGATCAAGATGACCTTCGACAGCCCCGCGAGCAGCGTCACCGTCAATTTCGGCCTGCTCTTCGGTGGCCTGGGCTCGGATTGGCACCCGGAATCCACCAACGTCGAAAAGGCGATCATCCTCGCCTACGACGCCGACGGCAAACTCGTCGCGACCGGTACGGTCACCGGCGACCAGGACGGCAAGGTCAGCTACACCCTCGATGCTCCGGAGGGGACGTCGATCAGCACCGTCTACGTCGTCGCCACCAATTCCGCCGGTGAATCCAACTACTCCGACTTCATCGTCACCGGTGCAGGCTACACCCCGGCGACCGACACCGTGATCACCGAAGCCGCGACGGTGACGATCACCGCGTCCGCGACCTTTGGCGACGTGCTCGACGGATCGGAAGACCACTACATTCTCGTCGAGGTTCCGGCGGGCAGCACCAATGTTACCGCCGATGGCGTGGCGGTCGTGACCTTCACCATCGGCGCGGGCGGCGATCCGGCATATCCGGGCGTCGCGGCGGGTACCTACGTCCAGGTCTTGGTGAACGATCAACTTGGAGCGGGGGACACCTCCGCCACCGTGCAGGTGAGCTTCACCGCGCCCAACGTCACCGAGAACACCTCCTATAGCCTCGACACCTACGGCATGGCGGTGGAAACCGTGCCGGCTTCGAGCGGTCTCGAAAACAGCACCGGAGATAACGTCGCGATCGTCGCGGGCAATACCGTCGTCGTCGACGTGGCCGACACGCTTCCGACGATCGTCGGCGCGGACACGATCACGGTTTCAGTGGCCGAGGGCCCGACGGCATCGAACGACCACGGCGCGATCACCTTCGACTTCGGCGCCGACACCACCGGTTCGACGGTCGCGTTCACCAACGCGGCAGGCCAGGTTCTCACCCTCACCGGCGCCAACGGCTCCGAGCAGGTGACGGTGATTTCCAACACCGGCAGCACCATGGTGGTGGCCGATGCGGACGGCAACGACATCACGCTGAAGATCACCACGGCGACGAACTCTTGCGGTCTCGTGGTTGCGACGATCACCGCGACCCTGCCGGCGGGCGATGCCTTCGACCATCTGTCGGACGGTAACACCGAGAGCGTCCTCACGATCTCGGGCATCAACGTTACCGGTACCGACAACGAAGGCACCGACAGCGTGACCGGCCATGTGTCGGTGGCGGTCACCGACGACCTGCCGACGCTCACGATCAGCTCGACCCTGACGTCCTATGCCGAAACCACTTCGGCTTCCGGCGCGCTCCATGTCGACGCCGGTGCGGACGAGCTTCAGGCGATCAGCGCCACGGTCAACGGCGTTGCGGTGGTGCTCACCCATACGGGCGACACCTACACCGGCACCTCCGCCTTCGGCACGCTTACGCTCAATCCGACGACCGGAACCTGGACGTTGTCCAACCTGCCGAACCTTGCAGCCGACACTGCGGTAACGGTGGCTGTCACGGCAACCGACAAGGACAACGACACCAGCACCCAGAGCACCAGCTTCACCGTCACCGACGCCGTGCCGTCGATCGTTTCGGGCAACGGGCTGACCTTGCACGTTGAGGAAGGCGACGTCGCCTCGGCCGACCACGGCGCGATCACCTTCGCCTTCGGCACCGATGCCGCCGGCGCGACCGTCGCCTTCGACTACCACATCGGCGACGCGGTCACCCTGACCGGAGCTTCGGCGAGCGAATCCCTCACGGTACAGAGCATCTCCGCCGACGGCACCTCGATGACCCTGAGCGACGGCCACGGCAATACGTTGACGATGTCCATCTCTCTCGGCGCGGCGGACGCCGACGGCCACGTTACCGCGACCGTCACCGCCACTCTGCCTGCGGGCGACGCCTTCGATCACCTCTCCGGCAACGGCGCCAACACGTTGACCATCGACGACGTCAAGCTCGTCGGCACCGATGGCGACACCTTGAGTGGCGGAGCCACCGCCGACACGGTTTCGGCAACGGTCGACGTCGCGGTTCTCGACGATCTTCCGAGCGCCAGCGGCGCGTCGGCCACGATCACCGAAACCGTATCCGTGACGCCGGTCAACGTCGTCCTGATGCTCGACCTTTCGGGCAGCATGACCGATAAGGTCGACACCGACGGCAACGGCTCCAAGGACACCACGCGCCTCGACCTGCTCAAGCAGTCGGTCAGCAACCTGCTCGCCTCCTACGGCTCGGCGGTGGCGGGCGTGATGATCACCACCTTCAGCGACAACGCCAGCACCACTGGTTGGCTCTCCGCGACGGCCGCGCTCTCCTGGCTCGCCTCGGTCAGCAACGCGAACGGCAACACCGACTTCGACTCCGCTCTGGCGTCGCTCCAGAGCAACTACACCGCCAATCCGAACGGTGCCGAGACCGTTGTCTACTTCCTCTCGGACGGCGAAGCGACGGGTTCGGACGGCGGCAACTCCAATGCGATCAGCGGCAGCGAGAAGACATCGTGGCAGAACTTCCTCCAGAGCCACTCTGAAATCTCCAACGTCTATGCGGTTGGCGTCGGCACCGACTCCCACATCACCTATTCGGACGGGCTCCAGGCGATTTCCTGGTCGCGCTCCGGCCCGGATGCGGACAGTGCGCATCTGTTCAAGATCATCGACAACAACGACTTGGCCGGTACTGTCGACCACTCCGGCCCGGCGGTCGGCGCCATCGCTTCGGTCAGCGGCACCCTGGTGTTCAACCCAGGCGCCGATGGCGGCGCGATCACCGAACTGCACTACACCCAGAACAACGGCGCCTCGGTCACGTCTGCGATGGAGGGCGGACACCTCGAACTGACGATCAACTACGTCAACCCGGTCACCGGTGAAACCGTTACCTACGGTACGCTTGCCGTGAACCCGACGACCGGCGAATATCTGTTCACTCCGGCTGCTGGCGTCGACGTCAATAACATCAACTTCGACATCACCTACACCGTGAAGGATGCCGACGGCGACACGGCGTCCGCCCATCTGACGCTCAACTTCAGCGACCTGAGCGAGGTTTCCGCCGTCAACGATACCAACCACTTGACCGTCGGCGCGTCTCTCACCACCGATACAGTGGAGTCCACGTCGCTGGTTACCGGAGGCGAAAGTTCTCTTGGTGGCTTGGGCACGCTGCATCCTTCGTCGATCTCGTGGTTTGGCGACGATATCCAGACCGACGAGACCGGTAGCTTCGCGGTGAGCGCGGGCCAAACCGCGACGATCACCACCAAGGTCAACGTCTCGGACTATCAGTCCGGCGATACCGTCAAGATCCTGATCGAATACAAGGACTCGAATGGCGACTGGCATACCTACACCGGCGCCGGATCGAGCCAGGTATTCACCGTCAACGGCAACAATCAAAGCGTGACGCTGACGGTTTCGGAGCCGGGCACCTATCGCGTCGTTCTCTACGGGGATGACGATACGGTCACGTGGCAGGGCTTGTCGGACAAGTACAGCCTCGACGTTTCCACCTCGGCGGTGAAGGTCAATCTGAGCGACTACGTCAAATCCGTCACCAATTCGGTGGCCGATGTCGACTGGGTTGCGGCAGCGGCAATCGCCGGGATTACCGGCAACGTCCTGACCAACGACGCCCTGGGCTCCGAAGGCGCACACGTGGCCGCGGTGAACGGCAGCGCGGTGAGCGACAGCGGCGAGACGATCATCCACGGTGCGTTTGGCGATCTCCACATCGCGGCCGATGGATCGTACACCTACGATCTTACCCACGACTTCACCGACAACGACTTCCACGGCACCGACGCTGCCGCGACCACCGATACCTTCTCCTACACGGTGGCGCAGAACGACGGCGACAGCGCGATCGCATCCCTCACCATCGACGTCAGCCAGGGTATTCCGTCGGGCAGCCACGTCTATGCGGTGACCGCGAGCGGTTCGAACGGTAGCGGCGACGGACACTCCGACGCCAACTACACCACCGCCACCGACTACATCTTCGGCACCATGGGGAACGACCTTCTCCACGGCGGCGCGGGTGACGACTACCTCAACGGCGGCGACGGCAACGACACGCTCTACGGCGATGCCGGCAACGACCAGTTGATCGGCGGTGCCGGAAATGACAGCCTGAGCGGTGGATCGGGCAACGATCTCCTCAACGGCGGCACGGGCAACGACGTCCTCGCCGGCGGCAGCGGAGCGGACACCTTCCAGTTCAACTCGGTGGCGGATGGTCACGACACGATCACCGACTTCCAGGTTGGCACCGGCGGCGACACCATCGACCTCGATGCGCTGTTCGACGCCCTGGGAGCGAGCGCGGCCAACACCGAGGTTACGGTCACTCCGGTCAGCGGCAGCGCGACCGAGTTCACCATCGGTCTCGCCGACGCGACCACCCACGTCGCTGTGCATACCGAGTTCTCGATCGACGTGCACACCACCACGGACACCGATGCCGCCACGATCAAGGCCCAGGTCGACACCCACGGCAGCTGATCGGCACTATCCGAACCCAATCCCATGCCGCCCGGAAACGGGCGGCATTTTTTTGTTGCGCGACGACCGGCCGGATTTTGCGTTAAGTTGGAAGCCTAAAGGCCTGGAGCGGAGAGAGACAGATGACGCTTGCGAACGATCCCTGGGTTCTGATCGCCGATATTGGCGGCACCAACGCCAGGTTCGCCGCGGTTTCCCGGTCGACAGGGGTGGCCGGTGCGCCGGTGATCCTGCCGACCAAGGGACATCCCACCTTTCTCGATGCCTACGAGATGGTCCTGGCGTCGCTACGCGACCGGCCGGGCCTGTGCGGCATGGTGCTTGCCGTAGCGGGGCCGATCGACGCGGGCCGAGTCAAGCTCACCAATGCGGACTGGCACATCGACACCGCCGCGATCGCCGCCACCACCGGCGTCGCCGCGGTCGAGGTGATCAACGATTTTGAAGCCCTGGCCCTCGCACTCCCCGATATCGACGCCAGCCGCGTGGAAGTGCTCCAGCCTGGCGTGCCGGTGCCCGGCGGAAACCTCGCCGTCGTCGGACCGGGCACCGGCCTCGGCGTCGCGGGCATGGTCGCGCTTCCGGGCGGTGGCTGGCAGGCGCTCTGCGGCGAAGGTGGACACGTCACATATGCGCCGGAAACCGAAATCGAGTGGCGGATCGCGCGGGAACTGAAGGCGCGTCACGGCCGGGTTTCCACCGAACGCATTGCGTGCGGGCAGGGGCTGGTCGAGGTTGCGGCGATCCTCGGCGCGGATCCCGGCATCATTACACCCGCCGAAGTCGTCGCGGCGGCCGTGCAAGGGGTCTCGCCCCAGTGCGCCGCAGCGATGCGGGTATTCCTGGTCGCCGTGGGGCGGTGCGCGGGCGATGTCGCGCTCACCGTCAACGCGACCGCCGGTGTCTATCTCGGCGGCGGCATTCTGCCCCGGATCGCCCAGGCCGTCGATTGGTCGCCACTGCTCGAAGCCTTCGTCGACAAGGGCCGCAATGGCGAACGGATGAGGCGCATTCCGGTGCGCCTGATCGTCGACCCGAACCCCGCCCTGATCGGCCTCAGCGCTCGCGCGCGGGCCCTTCTCGCACGCCTCTGAGCATTTCGAGTGCCTCCACGATTGCAGCCAAGCCTTCTGTGTGGCACAAACTCTATGGCCTGCGGACGGTGAATCCCCACAGATGTTGAGCCACGCGGGTTTTCCCGATCATGGAGTGTGCGAAATGCGTATGGTGTGGCGGCAAGACGGTATCGTAAATCTCACGATCAAGCCGCTCGCGATCCTCGGGTTGTTTGCGCTCGGCGCATGCGTCCAAACCCGCACCTCTGCCCCGGTGGCCTCCCGGCCTGCGACGGCCAGCCAACCGGCAGCCGAAGCCGCCGTCCTCGACGACGCCCCCATCGCCCCAGGACAGCCGGCGATCAAAGTCGCCGCGGAAAACCTCGGCTCGCTCGACGTGCCGCCGAACCCGGATTTTTCCGCATGGCTGCGGGAAGTCCGCGACGAAGCCCGCCGCAACGGCATCCGCGAGACGACGCTGGAGAAGGCGTTCAATAATCTTCAACCCATCCCCCGAGTTCTCGAACTCGACCGCAACCAACCGGAATTCAAGCTCACCTACCGCCAATACATGGAGCGGGTGGTACCCCAAGCGCGGGTCGAGAAGGGGCGGAAGATGCTCGCCGAGAACCGCGCGCTGATCGAGCCGATCGCCCGGAAGTACGGCGTTCCGGCGAACTACCTGGTCGCGTTCTGGGGCGTGGAAACCGATTTCGGTCGGGTCACCGGCGGTTTCCAGGTGATTCCCGCACTCGCCACCCTGGCGCACGACGGAAGAAGAAGTGCGTTCTTTCGCAAGGAGTTGATGTTCGCGCTTCAGATCGTGGACGAAGGCAACGTAACGCCCGACAAGATGACGGGATCATGGGCGGGGGCGATGGGCCAGTGCCAGTTCATGCCGTCGAGCTTCGTCCGCTTCGCCGTCGACGCCAACGGCGACGGCCGCAAGGACCTCTGGACCGACAAGGGCGACGTGTTCGCATCGGCCGCCAACTACCTCGGCCAGTCGGGCTGGAAAGGATCGGAATCCTGGGGGCGCGCGGTGACCCTGCCGAAGACCTTCGACCGCAAGCTCGGCGGCGACGCACGGCGCACCTTCAAGACCTGGGCTGCCCTGGGCGTCCGCGATGCGCAGGGCAAGCCGCTGCCGCCCAGTGACCAATCCGCCGCCCTGATCATCCCCGATATCGACGAGACTGCGGCTTTCCTTGTCACAGACAACTATTTCACCATACTCAAATGGAATCGCTCGACGTTTTATGCTCTCGCGGTTGGGCAACTTGCGGATGCATTGGCGAAGCGTTAGCCTGACCACCTGAACGTTCTCAAGGAGGAGACATGGCGAGAGCCCGCAGCACGAAAATGCCGTTCGTCGCCGGACTGAGCGCCATGCTCCTTGCGCTCGCTTTGAGCGGATGCGCCGAGAGCACGCTCGTCGGACATACCGCGAAGTCGATGTTTCCCGAGGACCAGGAACAAGGCGGCTACAAGGTCGGCACGCCGTACCAGATCGAAGGAACCTGGTATACGCCGAAAGAAGATTATTCCTATCAAGAGGTTGGGCTCGCCTCTTGGTATGGCAAGGACTTCCACGGCAAGCGCACCGCGAATGGCGAGAAGTACGACATGAACGCGATGACCGCAGCGCACCGCACCCTGCCGATGCCATCCCTGGTGCGCGTCACCAACGTCGACAACGGCCGCTCGGCGATCCTCCGGGTCAACGATCGCGGCCCGTTCGCGCGCAGCCGCGTCCTGGATGTCTCGAAGCGCGCGGCGGATGCATTGGGGTTCATCGGCCAGGGTACCGCGACGGTTCGGGTCGAGATCCTCGCCGAGGAGAGCATCGCACTCAAAACCCGCCTGTTGCGCGGCGAAAGCGATTTCGCCACCGCGCCAACGCCGGTCGCACCGCTCGCCGCCCTCGGCCCTTCAAGCCAGGTCACCGCCTCCGAACTGCCGCCGCCTGCCGCCGCACCGTCGCGTACCGGCGCATCGTCCGCACCCGCCGGAGTGCTGGCGGCGGCGCCACCCGCCGTGGCGATCCAGGCAAGCACCGGCGCACCCTACGCTCCGTCGGCAGCGGGCGGTCAATTCGTCCAGATCGGCGCGTTCAGCGATCCGGCCAACGCCGAGCGTTTGCGCACCCAGCTTTCGGTGTTCGGGCCGGTGAGCGTCGCCCAGGTCCGAACTGCCTCGGGTACGACTTTGAACAAGGTTCGGCTCGGTCCGTTTACCGATCCGATGGGCGCGCAAGCAGCGCTCGCCAACGCGCAACGCAACGGCTTTCCCGAAGCGCGTCTGGTTTATCCCTGACGCTTGAAAAATTCCGCCGCCGCGCCGCGGGGGCGGGTGTATCGTGATCCGGCCCCCACGGTGGGAGCCGACCCCATCATTTGAAAAACTGTTGTAGACATGATCCGCTTGATGACTCCGATTTCTCCAATCCTCTCCGGGCTCAGGTCCGGTGTCATCGCCTTCGGCCTGATCCTCGTCGCGGGTTCGCCCGCGATGGCGGCGGTGGCAACCAAGGCGCCGCATGCCTTCCTCATGGATGCGCAAACCGGCGCGGTGCTCCTCGACAAGGAGGGCGACGCGCCCATGGCCCCGGCGTCGATGAGCAAGCTGATGACCGTGTTCATGCTGCTCGAAGCGCTGAAGGAAGGTCGGGTTTCTCTGGATTCGATGTTCTCGGTGAGCGAATACGCGTGGCAGCATGGCGGTGCGGCGAGCGGCAGCTCGACGATGTTCCTGAAGCCCCACGAACAGGTAAAGGTCGAGGACCTGCTGCGCGGCATCATCATCCAGTCGGGTAACGACGCCTGCATCGTGGTCGCGGAAAACCTCGGCGTCACCGAGGCCGAGTTCGCCCAGAAGATGACCAAGCGGGCCCGCGAGATCGGCCTGACCGACAGCACCTTCGCCAACGCGACCGGCTGGCCCTCGCCCGAGCAAAAGATGAGCGCGCGCGACCTCGCGCGACTGGCCCGCGAACTGATCACCCGGTTCCCCACCTTCTATGAAGTCTTCAGCGAAAAGCAGTTCGTCCACAACGGCATCAAGCAGGGCAACCGCAACCCGCTGCTCTATCGCTTCCCCGGCGCAGACGGGCTCAAGACCGGCCATACCGACGAGTCCGGCTACGGCCTCGTCGGCTCGGCCAAGGTCAACGACCGCCGCCTGATCCTGGTCGTCAACGGCCTCGCCACCAACAAGGACCGTTCGGAAGAGTCCGAACGCCTGCTCAACTGGGGCTTCAGCGAGTTCACCAACGTCACGCTGTTCAAGCGCGGCGAAACCGTGGATTCGGCGGAAGTCTGGCTGGGCGCCAAGACCACGGTCTCGCTCCAGGCTCCGGACGACATGACCTTCACCATGCCGCGCGCCGCGCGCCGCGACATGAAGGTCAGCGTCGTCGTCGACCAGCCGGTCGCCGCGCCGATCAAGGCGGGGCAGAAGGTCGCGACGCTCAAGGTCTCCGCCCCGGGCATGGACCCGATCGAGCGGCCGCTGCTCGCGGCGGAGAGCATCGACCGTCTCGGCTTCACCGGCCGGATCGTCGCCGCCGCGAAGTACCTGTTCTGGGGCTATTCGCGCTAAAATGAACGCGCAACCCGCCACCTCCGCCAGCTCTCGTGGCGTCTTCATCACTCTGGAAGGCGGCGAGGGCAGCGGCAAATCCACCCAATCGCGATTGCTCTGCTCGGCCTTGGCCGCGCGGGGCGTCGCGGTGGTGCAGACCCGCGAACCCGGCGGCTCACCGGAGGCCGAAGCGATCCGCACCTTGCTGATCGAAGGCGCAACCGACCGCTGGGACCCGATGAGCGAGGCACTGCTGCTGTTCGCGGCGCGGCGCGACCATCTGCGCCGCACCATCGAACCCGCGCTCGGTGCGGGTTCCTGGGTGGTGTGCGACCGCTTCGGCGATTCCACTGTGGCCTATCAGGGCTACGCCCATGGCCTCGGCGCAGACACGATCGCGGCGCTCGCCAAAATCGCGATCGGACAGGTGAAGCCCGACCTCACCTTCATTCTCGATCTTCCGGTGGATGTCGGCCTTGCGCGCGCAAAGGAACGGGAGGCGGGCCGCGAGGACCGCTTCGAACGCATGGGCGACGCCTTCCACCAGCGCCTGCGCCAGGGCTTTCGCGAGATAGCGGCACAGGAACCGGAACGCTGCAAGGTGATCGACGCAACCCAACCGATTGCGGCGATCCATGCCGCGATCCTCGGCGAGATCGACGCGCGCTGGCCCCGGGCGGCTTTCGCATGAGCGACGCCGCGCCCCGCCTGATCCGCCGTCTGATCGGCCACGAAGCCGCCTGGAGAGAAGCCTCCGAGGCCTGGCAAAGCGGCCGCTTCGCGCATGCCTGGCTGATCACCGGGCCGTGCGGCATCGGCAAGGCGAGCTTCGCCTACCTCCTCGCCAAGGCAATCCTCACTGCGCCAAAAGGCGGGGAGGGGGGACTCTTGGTGCCGGTGGCAACGCCGCCGCTCACCCGCCAACTCGATGAAACCCATCCGGCTCTCTCCCGCATCGAAAGTGGCGCGCATGCCGACATGCTCACCGTCGAGATCGGCTGGACCGACGACAAGATGACCAAGCGGCGCACCGAGATCGTCATCGACGACGTGCGCGCGGTCGGCACGTTCCTCTCGATGACCCCGGCGGAGGGCGGCTGGCGGGTCGTGGTGATCGATGCCGTCGACGAGATGAATCGCAATGCCGCCAATGCATTGTTGAAAAGTCTTGAAGAGCCGCCAAAGCGCACCGTGCTATTGCTGGTATGCCATAACCCCGGTCGGCTGTTGCCGACGATCCGCTCGCGTTGCCGCCGCCTCGGCCTCGCGCCGCTCGACGACGCGGATATGGATGCCGGGCTCCAGCACCTGTTGCCGGAAGAATCCCCGGAGCGCCGCGCCGAACTCGCGCGGATGGCGGCGGGCAGCCTCGGCGGAGCGATGGCCCTCGCACGCGCGGGCGGCGACGCGATGGCGGCGGAAATCGCCGCGTTGCTGCAAGGGTGGCCGCGCCTCGACTTCGCCGCCATATATGGCTTTGCGGCGAAGGCCGCTGCGGACGAGGAGAAATTCCGCCTGTTCGCGGCGCTGCTCGGCGACTGGATCGGTGCGACGCTCCGGCGCGGCGCGGGCGTTGCGGTGAACGGCGGAGCGGAAGGAGCGGCTCTGGCGGTGCCGCTTGATCAATGGGCGGAGGTATGGGAAAAGGTCAACGACCTGTTCCGCAAGGCCGAAGCCGTCAATCTCGACCGTCGGCACGTCGTGCTTTCGGCGTTTCACGCCTTGCTTTCGCCCGCCGCCCTGCTGCCCTGAACCTGGGGCCCGGCGGTGCGCCGAATTCCGATCTCCCAGGAGAGACCTTGAGAATGCCCGAGACCAAAACCTTCTACATCACCACCCCGATCTATTACGTGAACGACAAGCCGCATATCGGGCATGCCTACACCACGCTGGCGTGCGACGCCCTGGCGCGGTTCAAGCGCCTCGACGGCTTCTCGGTGCGGTTCCTCACCGGTACCGACGAACACGGGCAGAAGGTAGAGAAGTCGGCGATGAATGCGGGGGTCGCGCCGCTCGACTTCTGCGATGGGGTTTCTCAGAACTTCCGCGATCTCGCCAAGGCGATGAAGGTCACCAACGACGATTTCATCCGTACCACCGAACCGCGTCACACCGCCGCAACCCAGGAACTGTGGAAGCGCCTGGAGGAGCGGGGGCAAATCTACCTCGGCGGATACCAGGGCTGGTATTCGGTGCGCGACGAAGCCTTCTTCGCCGAAAGCGAACTCACCAAGGGGCCGAAGGGCGAAAAGCTTGCGCCGACCGGCGCGCCGGTGGAATGGGTCGAGGAGCCGAGCTACTTCTTCCGCCTCTCCGACTGGCAGGAGCCGTTGCTGAAGTTCTATGAGGAGAACCCCGGCTTCATCATGCCGACCGCACGCCGCAACGAAGTCCTGAGCTTCGTCAGGGGCGGCCTCCAGGATCTTTCGATTTCGCGCACCAGTTTCTCGTGGGGGATTCCGGTTCCCGGCAATTCCGATCACATCATGTACGTCTGGCTCGACGCGCTCACCAACTATATCACCGCGCTCGGCTTCCCCGATACCGAGGCCGACCTCTACAAGAGCTTCTGGCCCGCCGATGTCCACATGGTCGGCAAGGACATCCTGCGCTTCCACGCGGTCTATTGGCCGGCGTTCCTGATGGCAGCGGGCCTCGAACCGCCGAAGCGGGTATTCGCCCACGGTTGGTGGACCAACGAAGGCCAGAAGATCTCGAAGTCGCTCGGCAACGTCATCGACCCGTACGAACTGATCGAGACCTTCGGTCTCGATCAGACCCGCTATTTCCTCTTGCGCGAAGTGCCATTCGGCTCGGACGGCGATTTCTCCCGCCGCGCCATCACTCAACGCAAGAACAGCGAACTCGCCAACGACTACGGCAACCTCTGCCAACGCGTACTGTCGATGATCGCGAAGAACTGCGACGGCAAAGTGCCGACGCCGGGCGCGTTCTCCGAAGACGACGATGCGATCCTGGCCAAGGCGCAGGGGTTGATCGCCGAGGTCCGCACGACGATGGACAACCAGGCGTTCAACGACGCGCTGGAGCAGATCTGGGTGGTGATCCGCGCCGCCAACGGCTATGTCGACCACCAGGCGCCCTGGACCCTGCGCAAGACCGACCCGGCACGCATGGAAACCGTCCTCTACGTCCTCGCCGAGGTGATCCGCCGCATTGCGATGCTCACCCAGCCGTTCATGCCCGACGCCTCCGCCGCAATCCTCGATCAAGTCGCGGTGGCTGCAGACAAGCGCAACTTCGCCGATCTCGACGCAATGCTGGTGGCGGGAACGCCGCTGCCCGCGCCGCAGGGCGTGTTCCCGCGCCACATCGAAACCGAGGAGGTCGCTCCCTGATGCTGGTGGACAGCCACTGTCATCTGGATTTCCCCGACTTCGCCGAGGAAATCGACGACATCCTGGCGCATGCGCGCAACGCCGGCGTGGGGCTGATGCTGACCATCGGCACGCGGCTGGCGAAAGCGCATGCCGCGCTCGCGCTCGCCGAGGCGTATCCGCAAGTCTTCGCGACGGTCGGCGTGCATCCGCATCATGTAGCGGAAGAGGAGGGGGCCTTCTCGCGCGAGGCCCTGCTCAACCTCGCCAAGCATCCGCGCGTCGTCGGCATCGGCGAGAGCGGACTTGATTTCTTCTACGACTTCAGCCCGCGTCCGCTGCAGGAAGCGGCGTTCCGCACCCACATCGGCGTGGCGCGCGAGCTCGACCTGCCGTTGGTGATCCATTCACGCGATGCCGAGGCCGACACGCTCAGAATTCTGCGCGAAGAAATGGCGGCAGGGCCGTTCAAAGCGTTGATGCACTGCTTCAGCTCCGGCCGCGAACTCGCTGAAGGAGCCCTGGAACTCGGCCTCTACGTTTCCGCCTCCGGAGTGATCACGTTCAAGAAAAACGAGGATCTGCGCGAGATCTTCCGCAACGTGCCTCTAGACCGCCTGTTGGTGGAGACCGACAGCCCGTACCTTGCGCCGGTGCCGAAGCGCGGCAAGCGCAACGAGCCCGCCTACGTTGCGCACACCGCCAAGATGCTGGCCGATATCAAAGGCGTTTCGGAAGCTGAAATCGCGCGAATTACGACTGATAACTTCATGAAATTATTCGATAAAGTCCCTAAGTCCGCACTCGCCGGAGACGCGGCATGAAGATCACCATGCTCGGCTGCGGCGCGGCGCCGGGCGTGCCGACGATCTCTGCGGGATGGGGCAAATGCGACCCGGACGAGCCGAAGAACCGTCGCCTGCGCACCTCGATCCTGATCGAGAAAGGCGCGACCACGGTTCTCGTCGATACCGGGCCGGACTTGCGCGAACAGCTGATCCGCGCGCGCGTACGCCGCGTCGACGGGATCCTCTACACCCACGGCCACGCCGACCATACCCATGGCCTCGATGAGGTGCGGGAGCTGAACCGCTTCATGCGCGCGGGAATCCCGACCTGGGGCATGGCGCGCACTCTCGACGATCTCAAACTGCGCTTCGGCTATGCCTTCATCGGCTTCGAGAATATTTCCTCACCGGAAACCGTGATCTATCGTCCATGGTTGATTCCGCACGTGATCGACGTCGAACGGCCGACGCGGTTTTCGATTGCGGAACTGCCGGTAATGCCATTCGTCCAGGAGCACGGTTGGGAGCCATCGCTGGGTTTCCGGTTCGGCGATTTTGCATATTCGACCGACGTCACCAAACTCGATGAAACCGCAATGGAAATCCTCAAAGGCGTAAAGGTGTGGATCGTCGGCTGCCTGACAGAACGGCCGCACACGACGCATGCCGACGTCTCGACGGTGCTACAATGGGTCGAACGCATCCAGCCCGAGCGCACGATCCTGACCCACATGGGGATGGGGCTCGACTACCAGACCCTGAAAACGGCGTTGCCGCACGGCGTCGAGCCAGGTTACGACGGCTTGGTCGTTGATCTGGCTGGCTAAAGCATTCCGGCGCTTTCCCGTCTCCGACTATTCATAATATAAATTATGCGACAAATTGATATGGGGGTGCCGAAACATATGCCGCATCGGAGCACCCCAAAAATTCCGCCCCTTTCACGACGTTGCATGCACCCCTCGCACATTCGATCGAGCGCCGCAAGAATTCGGCATATCCAGTCCGCCGACGATCCGCAACATCCCTCGTCGTCGTGCAATTTCCCGCTTGATCCGGTTGCCGCTTGGGCCGATATCGGTTCGCGGGCCGCGTACGCGACACTGACCACGTTTCAGGAATCTTGATGTCCATCCCCGAAATCTTGTCGCAATACGGATATGCCGGCATTTTCATCGGCACGTTGATGGAGGGCGAAACCGTCCTCCTCCTTGCCGGGTTCGCCGCGAACCAGGGTTACCTGATGCTGCCCCTGGTGATCGGCATCGCTTTCGTCGGCGGCACACTCGGCGATCAGATCGCGTTCTTCGTCGGCCGCCGCTACGGCAACCGGCTGATCCACCGCTTCCCCCGCCTCGCCGCCCACAAGCCGAGGATCGACCGCCTGATCCACCGGCACCAGGTGCCGCTGATCATGGGCGTGCGATTTCTCTACGGCATGCGCATCGCGGGGCCGATCCTGATCGGCACCAGCCACGTCAAGGTATGGCGCTTCGTGGTCTTCAATATGATCGGCGCGGCGATCTGGGCGACCCTGATCACCAGCCTCGGTTACGTCTTCGGGGAAACCGTCCAGGTGGTGCTGAAAGACATTCAGGGGTATGAAAAAACCATCCTCCTCGGCGTCGTCGGCGTGGTTGTGCTTTTGACCGTGGCGCGTTGGTTGTACGGTCGTTGGCGCGGCTGAGCGTCCCCGTTCCCTCGCTTTCAGGATCGATTTCCATGTCTTCTCCGGTCTCCCTCGATCACCTCGCCGACATCATGGCCCTGCTCCGCGATCGCGAGCGCGGCTGCCCGTGGGACGTCGAGCAGACCTTCGCGAGCATTGCACCGCACACTGTCGAGGAAGCCTACGAGGTTCTGAGCGCGATCGACGACGGCGATCCGGCTGCGATCCAGGATGAACTCGGGGATCTCCTGCTTCAGGTGGTATTCCACGCGCGCATCGCCGAGGAGGCCGGACTGTTCGCTCTCGACGGCGTGATCGGCGCGATCTGCGACAAGTTGGTGCGCCGCCATCCCCACGTCTTCGGCGAGCAGCAGGTCAAGACCGCGAGCGACCAGTTGGTCAACTGGGAGAACGTCAAGGAAGGCGAACGCGCGGGCAATGGCGAGGGCAAGGCTTCCGCGCTCGACGGCGTGGCGAAAGCCTTGCCCGCCCTGATGCGTGCCGCGAAGCTGCAGAAGCGCGCTTCGCGCGTCGGCTTCGACTGGACCGACCCGAAGGACGTGTTCGCCAAGATTCGCGAGGAAATCGGCGAGATCGAAGCCGAAGTCGTCGCCGACGCTCCCGCCGAGCGGCTGGAAGACGAGATCGGCGACGTGCTGTTCGCGGTCGCCAATCTCGCCCGCAAGCTCGACATCGACCCCGAGGTCGCGTTGCGACGCACCAACGATAAATTTGAACGTCGCTTCCACTTCATCGAGCAGTCGCTTGAAAACGATGGTAAAGTAATCAAGGAAACTTCGCTGGACGAGATGGAGGCGCTGTGGTGCCTGGCCAAGCAGAAGGAACGCGCGGAGAGCACGAAATGATCCTCCGCCTGCCCCGCCCGCTACGGGCTCTCGGACTTGCGCTCCTCGTCGCGGTGCTGCCGATTTTGTCGTCGTGCTACGTGCCGGACGAATTCGCCGCCGAGATCCGGGTCGCGCGAAACGGTGATTACTCCCTTACCTACACCGGCATTTTGACCTGGGCACCGCTTTACATGCAGATCGTGCGCGGCGAAGTCACCGGCGACGCCGTGCAGGAAAAGATCGAGGCGATCCGCCACGACATCAAGCGCGACCCGCAGTTCACCAACGTTCGCTCTATGGGCCGGGGCCAGTTCGCGGTGTCGTACAAGCGCACCGGCAACCTCGTCGCCAATCCCGGGATGGTCACCTTCGTCCGTCGCAACGCAAAGATCTTCAACATCGACGCCCGCGCCGACGGCACCGTCACCGTCTACGCCGAGACCCCCAACATCGACAAGGCTCGGCCGATGGCCGAGGCCGGGCTCCTGGTGCGCGGCACCCTGCGGGTGATCTCGGACATGCGGGTGGTCGACCCCGGCAACCCCACGGCGGTCTATTCCGACAAGGATAGCGACTGGAAGGTCTACGACTGGATTCTCGACGGCACCAAGCCGATCTATCCTCAGATCGTCTTCCACCGCTGAGGGGTCAGACCGAAAGCGTGGTGCGGATTTCGGCCCAGGTTTCGGCATCGGGCGCGATCAGAAGGCCGTCGTTGGCGTGGAACACCGGGGTGTAGACCGGGCCGGAAAGCAGGCGGACATATCCCCCCGCCTCCTCCACCATCAAAACCCCCGCCGCATGGTCCCAGGGATTGAGCAGGCGAAACAGGCGGAAGTCCAGCCGTCCGTCGACCAGCGACATGTAGTCGTGGGCCGCGCTGCCTTGCTGGGTGATGGTGCGGAAGCTGTCGCGATGGCGATCGGCCATGCGTCGGCTGATGCAGCCCGACAGGCCGCAGAGCCCGCGTTCGCCGCGCGGCATGACACTCAACCGCCGCCCTTCGCTCCACGTCCCCTCGCCCACCTCGGCAGTGAACAGGCGGCGTTTCAGCGGGTCGTAGATCCATCCCGCGACGGTGCGGCGGTTCTTGATCAGGGCGACGATGATCCCGAATGCGGTGTTGCCGCGTGCGAAGTTGGCCGTGCCGTCCACCGGATCGATAATCCACACCGGCGCATCGGTATCGAGCATCGCCTTGACCGAAGGGTCCTGGTAGACCGCCTCTTCGCCGAGCGCCACCGACCCGGGCAGGAGCGCCTTCAGTTCCCGGGTGAGGAAGATCTCGGCTTCGAGATCGGCGATGGTCACGAGGTCGTTGGCGTGGGTCTTGGTTGCGATCGCATCGTTTTCCAGGCAACGAAAGCGCGGGCAGACCAGGGTATCCGCCGCCTCGCGCAGAATGTCCCCGACCCGATCGAAATCCAAGGTTCCCCGCATCCTACCGTCCGTTCTTCCGTTCCTGGTCGTCCCAGCGCGCGAGATCGTCAGCGGAAAGACGCACGGTCAGACGGGAGCCCTCGTCGCCATCTTCCCGCGCGACGACGTCGCCATGGGCGTAGAGCCAGGCCATGCGCTTGCCGTCGTCGTGGTCGAGAAGCACGGTGATCTCGCGATGCGCCGCGCTCAGCGCCGCATCGATCGCGTCGAGGAGACTTTCGATGCCATCGCCGCGCTGCGCCGAAATTGCCAACAGGCCGTCGTTGCGGGCAGCCCGCGCCTCCCAGAACGCAAGCGCCTCGCCGTCCAGGCAGTCGATCTTGTTGGCGACTTCGAGGCCGGACTGGCGCAGGGTCTCGTCGAGCCCGAGGTCGGTCAGCACCTTCAGCACGTCGTCGCGCTGGGCGTCGGTATCGGGGTGCGACACGTCGCGTACGTGGACGATCAGGTCCGCCTCCAGCACCTCTTCCAGCGTCGCACGGAAGGCGGCGATGAGTTCTGTCGGCAGGTCGGAGATGAACCCCACGGTGTCGGAGAGGATGATCGTGCGGCCGGAGGGCATGTCGACGCGCCGCATCGTCGGATCGAGAGTCGCGAACAGCATGTCCTCGGCGAAGACGTCCGATCCGGCGAGACGGTTGAACAGCGTCGATTTTCCGGCGTTGGTGTAACCGACAAGCGCAACCACCGGGAAAGGCACGCGTTTACGCGCCGCGCGGTGAAGATTGCGGGTGCGCTTGACGTCTTCCAGCTCGGCTTTCAACCGCGTGATGCGGTCGCCGATCAAGCGCCGGTCAAGCTCGATCTGGGTTTCGCCGGGACCGCCGACAAAGCCCAATCCGCCACGCTGACGCTCAAGGTGAGTCCAGCTCCGCACCAGTCGGCTGCGCTGATATGAAAGATGCGCAAGCTCGACCTGGAGCGCGCCTTCACGCGTCCGCGCCCGCTCGCCGAAGATTTCCAAAATCAGAGCGGTCCGGTCGATCACCTTGGAATCTAAGGCTTTCTCTAGATTGCGTTGCTGGATTGGGGTGAGATGTGTGTCGAATACCACCAGGTCGGCCTGGTTCGCCTCGATCATGATCTTGAGGGTCTCGATCGCGCCCTCCCCGATTAGGGTGGCGGGGCGCACGCGGGACACTGGAACGATTTCCGCGCCGACGACCTCGACCGACATCGCACGGGTCAGGCCCACGGCCTCGTCGAGACGAGCCGCAGGCTGGCGTGCGTTGGCGTTGGCGTCGCGCAACTTGCCGCGCGCCGTCTTGAAAAACGGCGTGACGACGATGGTCCGTGCTGGCGCAACGGCCTGTTCAATTTGGGTCATGGTTTTTGAGGTTTACCTAAGGCTTAGGCGCCCTCTTCTTCCTTTCCGGGTTCAAACAGCTGGATCGGCTGCGACGGCATCACCGTCGAGATCGCATGCTTGTAGACGAGCTGCGTGTGTCCGTCGCGCCGCAACAGCATGGAGAAATTGTCGAACCAAGTGACGATACCCTGGAGCTTCACACCGTTCACAAGGAATACCGTAACCGGGGCCTTGTTCTTACGGATGTGATTGAGGAAAACGTCCTGGACGTTCTGACTGCGTTCGGACGACATTTTTTTGGTCCCCTTTGTTGTTATTATTCGAGTTCCGGATGCCGATCCGGTCCCCGTATTGGACTTAGTGATTGTGCCCCGTAATGTCGATGCATCCGATGCGCGACAGCGCGCTGCAGTCATCGATTACGGCGAGGGGCGCCATGGCGAAGGACGGCAATTCCGTTTCTGCTCCACGCACGAAAACCGGCGCGCAACCCGCCGCGTGGGCGGCTTCCACGTCGACCGGGCTGTCACCAACAAACCAGATATCGTTTCCCGGAGCAAGTCCCGCCAGATCAAGAAACCGGAAAACCGCATCCGGCGCGGGTTTGTCGTGCGGCATGTCGCCCGCGCCGAACACCGCCTTGAAATACTTGCTCCATCCGAGATGTTCGACTTCCCGATGGAGGTAGATCGAGGTCTTGTTGCTGACCACCGCCATCGGCATGCCGCGTGCCGTGAAGTGGGCTAGGATCTCTGCCGATCCGGGCAGCGGCGACAGCATTGCGAGATGCGCGCGTTCCAACTCGGCATAGAACACGTCGCGCGCATGCTCCCAGCGATCGCCGAAGAGTTCCGGGAAGCTCTCGCGCAGCGACCGGGCGATGCGTCGCTTCGCCTCCGCCGCCGTCCAGGGCGCCTGCCCCATTGCGACGAGCGTCACGTTCATCGTGTGGACGATGTTGGGCCAAGTGTCGACGAGGGTGTTGTCCCAGTCGAAGACGATCGCGCGCGGTGGCGTCAAGGAGGCTTCCGTCCCGTCCGCTGCCTTCGGTTCGGCCATCAGTGCATCTCGCGGATGTTGGTCGGCACCTTGGGAAGGACGCCGCCGACTTTCATGGCCTGCCAATAGAGGCGACGCAGCCGGGCCACGGTTTCGCCCGGGTGGCCGTTGCCCACCGGCTTGCCGTCGATGCTGACCACCGCCTTGATCCGGGTGGAGGACGCGGTGACGAAGCACTCCTTGGCGTCGATAGCCTCCGCAATGGTGAACTTGCGCTCGACGAAGACCAAGCCTTCCGCCGCCATCAGCTTGATGAACGCCTGACGGGTGATGCCGTTCAGGATCGCATTGCCTTCGGTGGCGCGGGTAACGACTTCGTTGTTCTTGGTGACGATCCAGGCGTTGGTCGAGGAGCCCTCGGTAACGAAGCCCTGCGCGTCGACCAGCAAGGCTTCGTAGGCTCCGGCCTCGCGCGCCTTCTGCTTGCAAATCACGTTGGGCAGGAGCGCAACCGACTTGATGTCCGGGCGGCTCCAGCGGATGTCCGGGAGGCTGATCGCCGCGACGCCCTTGTCGTCCGGCTGTTCCGCCGACGGCTGCTTCATCGTCTTCGCGGTCATCACGATCGACGACGGCACGCCCTCGGGGAAGCCATGGTCGCGCGGCGCGACGCCCCGGGTGATCTGGATGTAGATCAGGCCATCCGTGATCATGTTGCGGCGGATCACCTGGCGCATCACCAGTTTCATCGCGCGGCGCGACATCGGCCAGGCGATGCGGAGCTCGTCGAGCGAGCGGTCGAGACGATCGAGATGGGGTTCCTCGTCGACGAATTGACCGGCGTCGATATTGATCACCTCATAGACGCCGTCGGCGAACTGGTAGCCGCGATCCTCGACGTGAACGACGGCCTCGCCGTGGAGGACGTACTGGCCATTGACGTAGGCAATGCGCGACATGGACTTCCAACCTCTCGGATAGAACTCAGATATACGTCAGGCGGACAGCAAACAGCTTTTCCGCCTTGCGGATGGAATCCGCATCCGCGAACAGCACCACGCGATCCCCCGCGTGGACGGTGGTGTTGCCGCGCGGGATGATCACCTTGCCGTCGCGCACGATCGCCCCCAGGAGAACACCATGCGGCAGGCTGGCGCTGCGGATCGACTTGCCGACGAGTTCGGAAGTTTCGAGCGCATCGGCCTCGATCAGTTCGCCGAAGCCGTCGTGGATCGCGTGAACGGAGTGGATGCGGCCGCGCCGAACGTGGTGAAGGATCGTCGAGACGGTAATATCGCGCGGGTTGATCGCCGTGTCGATGCCCAGATGGTTGACCAAGTGCGCGAAATCCGGCTTGTTCGTCAGGGTGATGGCACGGGAAACCCCGTGGCGCTTGGCAAGCAGCGAGGCGAGGATGTTGGTCTCGTCGCTGTCGGTGATCGCGACCACGGTGTCCGAGGTCTTTACTCCCGCCTCTTCGAGAATGTCGGCGTCGAGCGCATCGCCGTGGATCACCACGGTGGACGAAAGCGTCTTGGCGGCGAATTCGGCGCGTCCCTCGTCCATCTCGATGAGTTTGCAGTTGAAGCTCAGCGGATGGTTTTCAAGGTTCTGCGCCAGCGCGAGCCCAATGTTGCCGCCACCGAAGATCACCACGCGGTTGGAAAGATGCTCCTCGTGACCGAACACTGCGAGCGCGCGCTGGGTCTTCGCGGTTTCGGTGATGAAATAGACGTCGTCGCCGGGTTGCATCACGTCGTCGCCGGTCGGCACCCAGGCGCGTTCGTTGCGCACGATGCCGAGGATCACGATCGAAAGCTCGGGGAACAATTGGGAGAGCTGGCGCAGCGGCGTGTTGAGGATCGGGCAGTTGACCGTAGTGCGTGCGCCGACCAGGCGGACCTTGTCGTTGCAGAGCGGGATCACGTCGAGCGCGCCCGGCACTTCGAGCAGGCGCGTCACCGACTGCGCCACCTCGTATTCGGGCGAGATGATCACGTCGATCGGCATGTTTTCGCGGCTGTAGAGATTGGCCCAGATCGGCGAGAGGTAGCTCTGCGAGCGCACCCGCGCGATC
This sequence comes from Rhodospirillum sp. UBA1311, assembly GCA_002307145.1. Lineage (GTDB taxonomy): Bacteria > Pseudomonadota > Alphaproteobacteria > Rhodospirillales > Rhodospirillaceae > Oleispirillum. The sequence goes on from DBTR01000011.1 coordinate 56,940, forward strand.
TTGGTCGGCACCTTGAACAACGAATGGGCGACCTGGCAGGCAACCATGTTGACTTCATCGGTGGGCGTCACCGCGATCATCATGTCGGCGGTTGCCGCACCCGCCTGTTCCAGGGTTTGCGGATGGGCGGCATGGCCGACCACGGCCTGGACGTCGAGCTGGTCCTGAATCTTCCGGATCAGGTCGGGCCGCCGGTCGACGACCGTGATGTCGGCGTCCTCGGCCGCGAGGTAGCGGGCGATGTTGAACCCCACCTGTCCGGCGCCGCAAATCAAAACCCGCATGATGAACCGATCCTTATGTCAGCGAGAATGCTCGTCGGCGAAGATGCCGAGGGATTTCAACTTGCGATGCAGGGCGGAGCGTTCCATCCCGACGAACCCGGCGGTCCGCGAAATGTTACCGCCAAAGCGCGCCAACTGGCTGCTGAGGTAATCGCGCTCGAACAACTCGCGCGCTTCGCGTAGCGGCAACCCCATGATCTCCGCCGAATAGGCGCTGTGCAGCGTGACCGGCGCGGTCGCACCGATTTCCGGCGGCAGCATTTCCGCCGAGATCGGCACCCGGGCGTCGCCCGCGGCCATGATCGTCGCCCAGTCCATCGCGTTGCGCAGTTGCCGCACGTTACCCGGCCACTCGTAGGCGCGCAACGCCGCGAGCGCATCCTCGCCGAGAGTGCGGGGGCTCGCCCCGGCATTGGCGGCGGCGGCGGCGAGAAACACCGCAGCAAGGTCGGCGATGTCCTCGCGGCGCTCGCGCAAGGGCGGCATCGCCACCGGCACCACGGCGAGGCGATAATAGAGGTCCTCGCGGAACAGACTGTCGGAAATCGCCTTGGTGAGATCCTTGTTGGTGGTCGAAATCACCCGCACGTCGACCTTGACCCGGCCGTGGCCGCCGAGGCGCTCGAAGCTCTGGTCCTGCAACACCCGGACGATCTTACCCTGGGTTTCGAGCGGCATGTCGGCGATTTCGTCGAGCAGCAGGGTGCCGCCGTGGGCCCGCTCGAACATCCCCGGATGCCCGGGCGTGTCCGTTCCCGCGTAGCCCGGCTCGGTACCGAAGAGTTCGCGTTCCATCCGGTCTGGGTGCATCGCGGCGCAGTTGACCACGACGAACGGGCCGTTGGCGCGCTTCGACTGCATGTGGATCTGCCGCGCCACGACTTCCTTGCCCGCACCCGCCGGTCCGGTGATCAGGACGCGCGAGTTGGTCGGCGCGACCCGTTCCACCACCTGGCGGATCTGCTGCACCGCAGCCGAGGAGCCGATCAGGTCAGGCGACGATCCGGCCAATGCGCGAAGATTGCGGTTCTCGACCCGGAGCGAGCTGGCTTCGAGAGCGCGCTCCACCACGAGGAGCAGGCGCTGCATCTTGAACGGCTTCTCGATGAAATCGTAGGCGCCTTCCTTCAGCGCTGCGACGGCGGTCTCGACGGTGCCGTGGCCGGAAATCATCACCACCGGTACGTCCGGATCGCGTTTGCGGATCTCGCGCAGAATGCCAAGACCATCGAGACGGCTGTTCTCCAGCCACACATCGAGAATCACCAGATGCGGACGGCGTTCCTTCATCGCCGCGAGCGCCGCATCCGCATCGGCGGCTTCGCGGGGCGAGTAGCCTTCGTCTTCCAAAATGCCGGCCACCAACATGCGGATGTCGGCTTCGTCATCGACGATCAGGATATCCATGGACACTCTTTTTCACACGCCTTCAAGTCGTTGCGTCGCCAAGCGACGCGGATTCCCCGGCCGTGGCCACGGGAAACTCCAATATGATTCGTGCGCCCTGAGTGGGCTGCAAGACGGCAGTCGTGTCAAGGCTGCTTTCGTCGTTCCTGCCCCCAGCCTCGCCCCGGTTGTCTTCGAGCCGCAATCGTCCACCATGATCTTCCATGATCTTCTGGACGATGGCGAGCCCCAGTCCGGTGCCCTTGCTACGGGTGGTGACGTAGGGCTCGATCAGCTTCTCGCGACCCGACTGAGGCAGGCCGATGCCGTTGTCGGCGATGGCGACGCGCGCCATGCCGTCCTCTGCCTGCACCGAGATCCGCACCGCGCCGGGCGGGTCGGCGCGAAATTTCTGGCGTTCTTCAATAGATTCTATTGCATTCTTGAGGACGTTTGTGAGGCACTGGGCAACCAGACCGCGATCGCAATCGATCGTCACGACCTTGCCCGGCAACTCGGTAGTGATCGCGATCTGGGGATAGGCGGCGCGCTGCAACACCGCCGCCTGCTGCACCAGCAGCGGCAAGTTCTCGCGCGCCATCTCGGGCGTCGGCATCCGTGCAAACGACGAGAACTCGTCGACGAGACGGCGGATGTCGCCGACTTGGCGCACGATGGTATCGGTGAGCGCACGGAAGGTGTCGCCACCTTCGGCAATCTGGGGCGCGTACTTATGCTGCAACCGCTCGGCGGAGAGCTGGATCGGCGTCAGCGGATTTTTGATTTCATGGGCGATCCGTCGCGCCACGTCGGACCACGCGGCCGCGCGCTGCGCGGCCTGGAGCTCGGTTACGTCGTCGAAGGTCAGCACGTAGCCGATCACGTCGAGGCCGGCGTAGTCGGTGCCGACCCGCACCAACAGCACCCGCTCGTGCCCTTCGCGACGAATCGTCACCGGCTTCTGCGTCGAGCGTCCGGTCGCATGGCGCATTTCGGTAAAAGCTGAATCGAGATCGGGGGCGAGGTCGCTCAGGGTCTTGCCGACCGCGGTCGCGGCGTCGAAGCCGAGCAACATCGCGGCGGAAGGATTGACCGCGCGAATCCGTCCGACCGGATCGAGGCCGAGGACGCCTGCGGAAACCCCGGTCAGCACCGCCTCGGTGAACCGTCGCCGCACGTCGAGCTGCTCGTTGGCTTCGAGCAACCGTTCGCGCTGGTCGCCCAGTTGGGTGAGCATGCGGTTGAAGGTGCGCGAGAGCACGCTCAGTTCGTCGGCGTAGGCGGATTCCCGCACCTTGGCCGAGAGGTCGCCCTCTCCCACCCGCTCCGCCGCGCCGATCAACTCGCTGACCGGCTGCACCAGTTTGTTGGAGAGCGTCAGGCCGAGCCACATCGCGACCAGTAGCAACAGCAGGGAGACCAGGATGTAGACCAGGGTGAACGTCAGTTCGAAGTCCCAACGCTCGATTTCGAGCGCCTGGTATGCCTGCACCGCCTCCTGCGCCTGGTCGATGTGGCCGATCACCGTGGCGTCGACGAAACGCCCGACGTAGAGAAAGTTCTCGCCCGGCGCGAGCACGTCGAGGCGGAGCAGCGCGCGCACTCGGTCGTCGCTGCCGCTGGTGAGCAACGCGACCTCGCCGCGCCGAGCCTTTTCGAGCGCCCACATCGGCACGTCTTCGTACTGCAGCGAGAAGGTGAACCCGGCGCGCGCCAGCACGTCGCCGGTCTCGGAGAAGATCACCGCCTCGGAAAGGCCGCGCTGCAGGGTCTGCTGGCGGAGGAAGGCGTCCATCCGCGTCTGCGAAACGTAGAGGCTGTCCCAGTTGCGAGTGACGTCCTGGCCCATGCTGAGCACGTCCGCCGCGACCGCTTGCTGGTGTTCCTTGAGGTAGGCCTCGGCGACCACCAGGGATTCATGGACCGCCGTGCCGACCTTCTCGCTGAACCAGCCTTGCAGGCCAGTGTGGAAGAAGACTGCCGAGAACGTGCCGACCAGCACCGTCGGCACCACCGAGAGTAGCGCGAACGACAACACCAACCGACTTTGCAGTCGCGAGCCCGCCGCGCCCCGCCGCCGCTCGGCGTAGATCTGCACCATCCGCCGCACCACGATGACGCCGAGCGCGAGGAGGAAGGCGAGGTCGAGATTGAGGTAGATGAAGGCGAGGTCGGGCGAATGGCGGAATGGCCCGGCCTCGAACAGCGCCGCCATCGTCAGCATGCCGGAGATCATCGCGCCGAGCGCCAGCACGACCGCGAACTTGCGGCCGAGCCGGACACGCCGCGCCCAGAGCCCGATGCGCATCCCGAGACGATGCTTCGACTTCGACGGCGCCTTCATTCCACCGGTTTTCCTTCGCGTCCGACGGGAACGCTCACTTGACGCCGCGGATCACGTGGATGTCGAGTTCGCGGATCTTCTTGCGCAGGGTGTTGCGGTTGAGTCCGAGGACATGGGCCGCCTTGATCTGGTTGCCGCGTGTCGCATCGAGGCAAAGCGAAATCAGCGGTCGCTCGACTTCGCGGAGAATGCGCTCGTGCAAGCCCGGCGCGGGAAGGCCGTCGTTGTGGGCGAGGAAGTATTCGCGCAGGTGGCGCTCGATCATGCCCGAAAGGCCCTCGTTCTCCGGCTGGCCGTTGGAGGCCACCGGCGACATCGACGACGACAGTTCGGCCTCGATCGCGTCGACCTCGATCAACTCCTGCGAATAGAGCGCCGCGAGGCGGCGGATCAGGTTTTCCAGCTCGCGCACGTTGCCGGGCCAGCGGTGCTGCTTCAGCCGCTCGATCGCCTTGGCGTCGAGCGACTTGTTCGGCAGGCCTTCCTGCGCCGCGACGTTGAGGAAGTGATTGACCAGTTCCGGAATGTCTTCGGTGCGCTCGCGCAACGGCGGCAGGCGGATCGGCACGACGTTGAGGCGGTAGTAGAGATCCTCGCGGAACAGGCCCTGGCGGATCTGCACCGAAAGGTCGCGGTGGGTCGCGGCGATGATCCGCACGTTGGCGCGGATCGGCGTGCGGCCACCGACGGTGGTGTACTCGCCTTCCTGCAATACGCGCAGCAGGCGGGTCTGCGCCTCGGGCGGCATGTCTCCGATTTCGTCGAGGAACAACGTGCCGCCTTCGGCCTGCTCGAAGCGGCCCGCCGAGCGCGTCGTTGCGCCGGTGAACGCGCCCTTCTCGTGGCCGAAGAGTTCGCTTTCGATCAGCTCGCGCGGAATTGCCGCCATGTTGATCGCGACGAACGGACCGTTACGGCGCTTGCCATATTCGTGCAGGGCGCGCGCCACAAGCTCCTTGCCGGTGCCGGACTCGCCGTTGATCATCACCGTGAGGTCGGTGTTCATCAGCCGCGCCAAGGTGCGATAGATTTCCTGCATCGCGGGCGAGCGGCCGATCAGCGGCAGGCGGTCGTAGTCGCCGTCGTCGGCGACGACCTTGTCGACGTTGGCTTTGGGCGTCGAGAGCGCGCGCTGGACCACGCTCACCAGTTCCTTGATGTCGAAGGGCTTCGGCAGGTATTCGAACGCGCCGCGCTCGGTCGCCTTGACCGCGGTGAGCAGCGTGTTCTGCGCGCTCATCACGATGATCCGCATTTCGGGGCGGAGCTTCTTGATCCGGGGAATCAGGTCGAGACCATTCTCGTCGGGCATGATCACGTCGGTGATCACCAGATCGCCCTCGCCGTCCTGCACCCATCGCCACAGCGTCGCGGCGTTGCCGGTGGTGCGGACTTCAAAGCCCGCACGCGCCAGTGCCTGGGAAAGCACGGTGCGAATGCTGCGGTCGTCGTCGGCGACGAGAATCGTGGATGGCGTCATGGGAAGCGTCTTTCTTTCGCGACTCGGTTACGCAACGGGCAACATCACCCGGAAAATCGTCTTTTTCGGCTGGCAATCGAACTCGATGATCCCGCCGTGATCGTCGACGATCTTGGCCACCAGCGAAAGGCCGAGGCCGCTGCCGCTGGACTTGGTCGTGACGAACGGGTCGAAGAGATTCTGGCGGAGTTCCTTCGGGATGCCCGAGCCGTTGTCCTGCACCGTCACCACCAGGGGCACGTGCTGGCGGTTGCTCGCGCCGCCGCCCACCGCAAGGCGGATGCCGTGCTGGTAGTTGGTGCTGATGACGATCTCGCCGCCGTCTTGCGGCGCGGCCTCGGCGGCGTTCTTCACCAGATTGAGGAATACCTGGATCAACTGGTCGCGGTCGCCCAGCACCGGCGGCAGAGACGGATCGTACATCTCGACGATGCGGATGCCCTTGGCGAAGCCGTTCTCGGCGACGCGGCGGACGTGTTCCAGGACTTGGTGGATGTTGACCGGCTGGCGCAGCAGTTGCGGCTTGTCGGAAAACGCCTCCATCCGGTCCACCAGCGCAACGATGCGGTCGGCTTCGTCGCAGATCAGGCGAGTGAGCGTGCGATCGTCCTCGCTGGCGTTCTGTTCGAGGAGCTGCGCCGCGCCGCGAATGCCGGAGAGTGGGTTCTTCACCTCGTGCGCGAGGAGCCGCGCCATCGCAGTAACCGAACGAGCGACGTTGCGGTGGCTGAGTTGTTGGCCGATCTTCTTCGCGATCGAGTGCTCGTGCATGGAGAGCACGACGCAGCGGGCGTCGTCGTAGACCGGCGCGACCTGCACCGTCATCGTGCGCGGCCCGGTGCGCGGCGTGTCGAGTTCGACTCCATGCTCCGAATAGCGGCCGTGATCGGCGCGGCACTGGTCGAGCAACGCGACCGCCGGGCTGTCGGGCGGCACGAATTCGGACAGCGGCAAGCCCACCATGTGGGAGCCGCCGGTCTCGAACAGGGATTCTGCCGCCGCGTTGACGTAGGTGATCCGATTTTCGCTGTCGATGGCGATCACCGCCTCGGGCAGTGCATTGAGCACGCTCAGCATGTCCTCGGTAGATGCGGGCCCGGCGGGAGTCTTCCCCTTGCCGGCCTTGGTCGCATGAAATTTGCTGAACATCGACATCAGGCGGCCAAACTCCCTCTTTCCCGACGATTTTCACTGAACACCGCGGCGATCGCCGCAAAAGTCTCGGATGCGGTTTCCGCCGCGAATACCCGTTCGCGCGCGTTCGCCGCGCCTTCCAGGCCGCCGAGGGCCCAGGCGATATGCTTGCGCGCGGTGCGCAACCCGCCGAACTCGCCGAGCATCAACTCGACGTGCTCGACCAGGATCGCTTCCCGCGCATCGAGATCGGGCGGCGGCGGCATCGCGCCGTCGCGCAGGCCCTCGGCGATCTGGCCGACCAGCCACGGGCGACCGCAGGCGGCCCGTCCGACCATCACTCCGGCGGCGCCGGATTGGGCGAGCGCCGCTCGCGCGGTGTCGAGATCGCACACGTCGCCGTTGACGATCACCGGCACCGTCACCGCGTCCACCACCTCGCCGACCGCACGCCAGTCGGCGACACCCGAATACATCTGGTCGCGGGTGCGGCCATGTACGGTGATCGCGCGCGCCCCCGCCGCTTCCATCGCCGCCGCGAACGCGGGAGCATTGCGGGAGTCGGCGTCCCAGCCGAGGCGGATCTTCACCGACACCTGGAGTTCGGTCGCATCGGCGACAGCGTTCACGAGTCGGGCGGCGGTCTCGGCATCCTGCATCAGGATCGCTCCGCCGCCGGCCTTCGCGATCTTCTTCGCCGGGCAGCCCATGTTGATGTCGAGCGCCGCCGCGCCCGCGTCGGCGGCGATGCGCGCGGCTTCGGCCATCATCGCAACGTCGCCACCGACCAACTGCACGATCAACGGCGCTTCCGCCGCGAAATCGAGGCGGCGCTGGTTCGACTTGCCGCCGTGGGCCAGTAGAGAACTCGCGAACATCTCCGAAACCACCGCAGGTGCGCCAAAACGTCGCGCCAACCGCCGGAACGGAGCGTCGGTCACGCCGGACATCGGCGCGAGAACAACAGAAGGCGAGAAAGTCAGCGAGCCACTGGACAACGATAGGGTTCCAAACACCTGAAAACGGGGGTATCACACCCAATGCCTGCCTTAAATACAAGCAAATTCGGCGGAAGTGAACAAATAATTGGCCGTGCCTAGACCCTAGCCATTTGCTCATAGAACGGCTGCCCGAGTCTCGTGCAACCGTATGCCGTTTGTTCAGGATTCCATGGCACCTGCGCGCAAACCGCGATACCGTGAAGCCATCGGTCTTCAAGTATGTCTTCGGGGGAAGCGGAATGAAACGGTGCGTAGCTTTGGTTGTCGCGGCAGGGCGTGGTCAGCGTTTCGGCGGCGATATCCCCAAACAATACAAGGTTCTCGGCGACGCCGCCATGCTTCGGCATACGCTTGGGCGACTCTCCGCACATCCCGACATCGACGAAGTGCGGGCGGTGATCCATCCCAATGACGTCTCCCAATATGAATCCGCCGCCAAGGGTCTCGGCCTGGCATCGCCGATCTTCGGCGGCCAGGAACGCCAGGATTCGGTACGTCTCGGCCTTGAAGCGATCGCCGCGGACCCGCCGGACCTGGTGCTGATCCACGACGGCGCACGTCCCTTCGTCGGCGCGGGCGTGATCGACCGGGTTCTCGACGCCCTCGAACATTCCGACGCGGCGATCCCCGCACTCACCGTCCCCGACACCCTGAAGCAGATCGGCGAGGACGGCCACAGCGCCAGCGTCGACCGCAGCAAGATCTGGCGTGCGCAGACGCCGCAGGGATTCCGCTTCTCGGCGATTCTCCAGGCGCACCGCGAAGCCGCCGGGCAGGTTCTCACCGACGATTCGAGCGTCGCCGAGTTCGGCGGGCTCACCGTTGCGATGGTCGACGGCGATGAACGCAACTTCAAGATCACCACCCGCGCCGACTTCCAGCACGCCAGCAGTTTGCTCCATGGCGCGCTCGAAACTCGCGTCGGCCACGGCGTCGACGTCCACAAGCTCGGCGAGGGAAACTCGGTAACCCTTTGCGGCGTGTTAATTCCTCACGACCAGGGGCTTGAGGGCCACTCGGATGCCGACGTCGCGTTGCACGCGCTGACCGACGCCCTGCTCGGCACCATCTCGGCGGGCGACATCGGCCGCCACTTCCCGCCGACCGACGACAAGTGGCGGGGCGCTGCCTCGGTGCTATTCGTCAACCGCGCCGTCGCGTTGCTGCGGGCACGCGGCGCGCGGATCGTCAACGCCGACATCACCATCCTCGGGGAGGCGCCGCGCATCGGCCCGCATCGGCGGATGATGACCACCCGGGTCGCCTCCATCCTCGGCATCGACAACGGTCGCGTCGGAATCAAGGCCACCACCACCGAACAGCTCGGCTTCATCGGCCGCCGCGAAGGCCTGGCGGCCCATGCCGTGGTCTCGGTGCAGTGCCCTGCGGGCCTGCCGTAAGCCTCACCCGGTGGCGGTTTCGGCCGCCAGCCATGCGAGATAGTCGGGCGCGCCGCTCGCCAGCGGCAGCGCAACGACGCACGGGCAGTCATAGCTATGCTCGGCCTTGATCGCCGCCGCCAGCGCATCGAACAGGTCGCGGCGAGTCTTGAGCACGAGCGCGCACTCCGGCTCGTCCTGGACCGCGCCATCCCACCAGTAGAACGACCGGATCTCGCCGAGGATGTTGGCACAGGCGGCGAGCCTGGCCCCCACCGCGACGCGCGCGAGGCGCTCCGCCTCGGCGCGGTTCCGGGCCGTGACGTAGACCAGGCAAAACTCGTCGGCAGTCATTGGCATAGCCTCCAAACGATTGCGCGGATGGCGCATGGACAAGCGCCATCCCCCCCGTTTACCATGCCCCGACTGAGCCCGCCAACCGCGCGTCGCGCGAGGGATGTTCGACGATGACCACAGAAACCGACGCCACCGAAGCCGCACACCCGACGTCCGCGCAGCGGAAATGGCTCGCCCGGGGCCTGTCGCAGCCCGGCGGCAAGCTGCCGCTGTTCGACGAGACCGGGCGGCGGGTCAGCCAGCGCATGGTGCAGACCTGCATCGAGCATGGCTGGGCGGAACCGTGGTTCGCCAATCCCCTGATGCCGGCGTGGCAAGTCTGCCGCCTGACTGCCGCCGGACGCGCGCTTTTCGCCGCGCGCCCCAAGCCGGAGCCCATCGCGCAGAGCGCCGAACCGCAACTGCTTTTGTAGTATCGCCCCCGGGATTTGGCACGACAAAGCCCGCTCGCGTAACGATCACGTCACGCGCCGGTGATTATTTTATCGATTTGGGGAAAAATGGTCGGAGCGGCGGGATTCGAACCCACGACCCCCAGCACCCCATGCTGGTGCGCTACCAAACTGCGCCACGCTCCGACACTCGCGAACCGCCTGAAATTGCCGCCGGTTCGATCAAGGAGGCGCACTATAGACCGCCATCCCACGCCGCGCAAGCAGCCAATGCTGCCTTTCGCGTCACTCCGGAGATGCCACCGGATTACCCGAGAGATTTCCCTCAACAACTTGATCCAGGTGGGTTTTTAGTCGCCCAAGCCGCCCGATCGCAGCCGCGATCGCGGTCGACTGCATCGGTGTGAGGAGTTTCGGCGAAGCTCCATCCGCGGGAATTTCGAATGGCAGGTCGGGCTCCCGCACGGTGCGCTCGCGCGGCTTCGGCGTTTCCGCCGCCGCGCCGCCCGCAATCAGGCCCTCGACCCCGTTCTCCGCGAGCAGCTTGCGCACGCCCTTGATCGTGAAGCCGTCGCCATAGAGCCGGTCGCGGATCGCGCGGAGCAGCGCCACGTCCTCGGGCCGGTAATAGCGGCGACCGCCGCCGCGCTTGAGCGGCTGGATCACCGGGAACCGGGTTTCCCAGAACCTCAGGACATGCTGCTGAACGTCGAGCTCCGCCGCGACTTCGCTGATCGTGCGAAACGCCGCCTCGGACTTGTGCGTGCGATGGACAGCGGTCTCCCTGCCCTCGCCTTCCGGGTCCGTGGTCATGTCGTGCTCCAACCGGGCGAAGGTGTTACGCGCCTTCGTTGATGCGCGCCTTCAAGAGCTGCGACGGACGGAACACCAAGACCTTGCGCGGCAGGATCGGAACCTCCTCGCCGGTCTTGGGATTGCGGCCGATACGCTCGCCCTTGCTGCGAACCGAGAAACTGCCGAACGAAGAAATCTTGACCACGTCGCCCTCGGACAATGCGGTGGAAATCTCGTCCAGAACCATTTCCAAGAGATCGGCGGATTCGTTTCGCGACAATCCGACTTCCTGGTAGACCGCTTCGCTCAGGTGCGCGCGGGTAACCGTTTGCTCACTCATCCGAAGCCTCCTCTTCCAGCCATCCGGAAACCATACCAACCGCGAAAAAATGCGGCAATATCAAAATAGTGGCGCGACCCCGGAATTCCAAAGGGGAAGCGATAAAAAAACCGGCCCGCGAGGGCCGGTGGTTGGTTTGGGGCTGCGGCCGCAAATGGCCTGCAACGCTTCGAATTTTACATCCGCACCAGGGCCGAGCCCCACGCAAAGCCACCCCCCATCGCCTCGATCAGGACGAGGTGGCCCGGCTTGATCCGGCCATCGCGCACCGCGGTGTGCAAGGCGAGCGGGATCGAGGCGGCGGAGGTATTGGCGTGCTTGTCGAGGGTGACAACGACGTTGGCCTCGCTCATTCCCACTTTCTTCGCGGTCATTGCGAGAATCCGGCGGTTGGCCTGATGCGGCACCATCCAGTCGAGATCGGCGCTGCTGAGACCGTTGGCGGAAAGCGCCTCGTCAACCACGCCCGCGAGCTTGGTCACCGCATGGCGGAAGACTTCCTTGCCTTCCATACGCACGTGGCCGACGGTCTGGGTGCTGGACGGCCCGCCATCGACATACAGGAGGTCGCGGTGGCGGCCGTCGGCATGGAGGTGGGTCGAGAGAATCCCGACGTCGGTGTTCTTGCCTTCGCTTTCCGCAGCTTTCAGCACCACGGCGCCCGCGCCGTCGCCGAACAGCACGCAGGTATCGCGATCGGTCCAGTCGAGGATGCGCGAGAAGGTCTCCGCGCCGATCACCAGCGCGGTCTTGACGTCGCCGGAACGAATGAACTTGTCGGCGGTCGCAAGCGCATAGAGGAAGCCCGAGCACACCGCCTGGACGTCGAACGCGAAGCCCTGGTGAACGCCGAGGTTCGCCTGCACCTTGACCGCGGTCGCGGGGAAGGTGTCGTCGGGCGTGGTGGTGCCGATGACGATCAGGTCGATGTCGGCGGCGGTCACGCCCGCATCTTCCATCGCCTCGCGCGCGGCGGCGGTGGCGAGGTCGGAGGTGAGTTCGCCATCCGCAGCGATATGGCGCTGGCGGATGCCGCTGCGCTCGACGATCCAGTCGTCCGAGGTATCAACGATCTTGGCAAGGTCGTCGTTGGTGACGATGCGTTCGGGCAAATAGGCCCCAACGCCCGCCAAGCGCGAACGGATAATGCTCATATGGCGTGTACCTCGGAAGAAACGGATTGCGCGTGGAGCTTGTTCAGTTCGGTGTTGATCCGCTCGTTGAACCCGTGCCGGACCATGTCGACCGCCACCCCGATGGCGTTGGCAAAGCCCAAACCGTCGGTCCCGCCGTGACTCTTCACGACGATACCATTGAGGCCGAGGAACATTGCGCCGTTGTAGCGGCGGGGGTCGGTACGGTGGCGCACGCGATTCATCGCGGGACGCGCAAGCAGGTAGCCGATCTGGGCGAGCAGCGAGCTTTTGAACGCCTCCTTGAGGAAGCGGCTCATCACCTTCGCAGTGCCCTCCATCGTCTTCAGGGCGACGTTGCCGGTGAAGCCATCGGTCACCACCACATCGACGGTGCCGATGCCGATGTCGTCGCCTTCGACGAACCCGGCGAAGTTCACCACACCCACGGTGTCGCGCAGGATCGCGGCGGCTTCCTTGACCTCGTTCCGGCCCTTCTGTTCCTCCTCGCCGATATTGAGAAGGCCGACGGTCGGGTTTTCGAGGTCGAGCAGGCTGCGCGCGAACAACGTTCCCATCAGCGCGAATTCGACGAGGTTGTTGGCGTTGCACTCGGTGTTGGCACCGAGATCCAGGACCACGCTCTCGCCGCGCTGGGTGGGCATCAAGGCGGCGATCGCCGGCCGGTCGATCCCGGGCAGGGTCCGAAGCGCGACCTTCGCCATCGCCATCAGCGCACCGGTGTTGCCGGCGGAAACCACGCCGTCGGCGCGCTGGTCCTTCACCGCCCGGATCGCCTGGGACATGCTCGAATTCCGCCCGGTGCGCAGGGCAACGGACGGCTTGTCGTTATTGGTAACGACATCCGGGGCATGACACAGCGTGACGATGTCGCGAAGCGTCTTGTAACGCTTTTCGAGCAGCGGCGTCAGGATCGCTTCGTCGCCGAACAGCAGGTAGCGCACGTCGGGGTGGCGTTTACGTGCCAGGGCGATGCCGTCCAGAACGATGTCCGGTGCGTCATCACCGCCCATTCCATCCAGCGAGAGCGTGATGGATTTAGCCACTGACACTGCCCCCCTCGACAAGACGCACGACCGCTTACGCGGCCTGCGTCACGACTTCGCGACCGTCGTACTGACCGCACGAGGCGCAAACGTGGTGCGGACGCTTCAACTCGCCGCAGCTCGGGCATTCGACGTAGCTCGAAGCCGGAAGAGCATGATGCGAACGACGCATGTTGCGCTTCGACTTGGAGGTCTTTTTCTTTGGAACGGCCATAGTCTCTCTCTCTTTTCGTTCTTAAATGGTTCCATAGAAGGCCGGATTAATTAGACGAAATCCGGCCCCAGAGCAAGCGTTATACGCAGATTCGACGGATCACGTTTCGTTACCGTCCGTATCCACGCTCCCGCCCCCTTGCAAAACCCGCAAGGCGGCAAACGGGTTGGCGCGCTTGGGTTCGTCATCCGGGGTTTCCGGCGCGTTGAAAATCGCGTCGGCACGGCGCGGATAGGGATCGAGCGCGAGCGCGAGATGCTCCGCGATCACCGCGCCGATATCAAAATAGCCGCGCACGATCGGATCGGGGATCGGCGCATCGTCGAGGAGATCCTCGACGGTGATCTCCGCATCCGGGACGTTCTCGATCAGCGACTCTTCCAAGAACAGCAGTTCGAGCGGCTCGTCGATCGACTCCGACACCGGTTCGAGAGTGACCACGCATGCCTGCACCACGTTCGCGGTGAGGCGCCCGGTGGCATCGACGCGGCGATCCTGGTCGCTCTTGGCCAGGGTCAACTCGGCGCGCACGTTCTCGCAGGCGAGCACTCCCATGCGCCGGGCAAGCGCGACGCACTCCTCGGGCGTCGCGACCAATGTCGCGGTCAACCCGTCCGTGGGGATCTTCCGCACCTGGAAAATGCGCGAGAATTCTTCCTGTACCGTCATGGCTCCAACCGTGTCTCTTCGTCTTCCAATTCGGGGAACCCGAGATCCCCGGCGAGCACCGCAGCGTCGCCCTGGCGTGCGAGCGCGGCGTCCGCGCGCACCATATAGCGCCGCAAGCGCAAGACCACTAGCGCCTTGTCGTCGTCGCCACAAGCGTTATCGGCCTCGCCCCGGTAAACGTTGCGCGCGAGCGCGGCATCGAGGGCTTCGGCATCGCCGGCCATCATGGCGGCGTCGTAGGCCTGCACCCGGCCGAGAAACGCCTTGGCCATCTTCTTGACTTCCTTGCCGATCCGAACGTCGCTGACGCCGATCTGGCGCAGCGCCGCATCGAGGTCCTGGAACATCGTGTCGAACAGCGCCTGGCCGAGCTGGGCGGATTCGGCCGTGCCGATCGCCTTCAACCGTCGCATCGCGAGAAACGCGTGGATGCAGAGCACGTCGAAGCGCCCGTCGAGGGAATCGGGCACGCGACAATCACGGAAGAAGCCCTCGCGCCGCGTCGCCTTCAGGATTTCGCCGTAAACTTGCATCGCATGCTCGGGCGCAACGCTCGTGGACCTCCGGAAAATCCCCATTGCCGCCCTCCTCGCGATGGAAGCGCAAAGCGGTCTTCCGTCCTTGCGCCACCTGTTCTATATAGGGTCGTCAGACGCCGATGGAGACGACCTAGCATGAACCGCGACTTCCTGAAATCCCGAATTTTGGCCGCGGCCGCGATTGTCGCCCTGGGCACCGCGCTCTCGGCCTGCGGTCCACGCGTCTATGCCGGGGGCAACAAGCCGCTTGCGAGCGATATTGCGAAGATCAAGCCTGGCGAGCAGACCCGCTCGCAGGTGCAGCAGGCGCTCGGCTCGCCGTCCTCGCGCTCGCTTTATGGCGAAGAGGTATGGTTCTACATCAGCGAAACGCAGGAAGTCGTGGCGTTCTTCGCGCCCGAGGAAACCGAGCGCAACGTCACCGCGATCTCCTTCGATCAACAGGGCGTGGTGAAGGACGTTCGGCAACTTGGCCTCGACGACGGCGAGACCGTCGCCTTCTCCGAGAAGTCCACCCCGACCGCCGGCCACAACATGACGATCATCGAGCAGATGGTCGGCAACATCGGCCGCTTCAACGCCGGCGAGACCAAGAAGGGTGGCGGCATGCAGTGAACCGGCCCGCGTCGGTTCCCCCCTGCCCCACATGAAAAACGCCCCCGGAATTTCCGGGGGCGTTTTCGTTGGATCGGGATCCTTCGGATCAGGCGATCATCGCGAGCAGCAGCAGCGCCACGATGTTGATGATCTTGATCATCGGGTTGATCGCCGGACCGGCGGTATCCTTGTAGGGATCGCCGACGGGATCGCCCGTCACAGCGGCCTTGTGGGCGTCGGAGCCCTTGCCGCCGTAATGGCCGTCTTCGATGTACTTCTTGGCATTGTCCCACGCACCTC
>DBTR01000013.1:0-132 GCA_002307145.1 Rhodospirillum sp. UBA1311
GTTCGCGCGGCCAGTCGAGCGAGGCCCCGAGCCGGCGCAACTGGCGGGTGATGGTGCCGCCGCTTTCCGCCTTCCACTGCCACACCCGCTCGACGAAGCCCTCGCGACCAAGCTCGGCCCGGCTCCAGCCCC
>DBTR01000013.1:455-6731 GCA_002307145.1 Rhodospirillum sp. UBA1311
TGCCGGGCTGCCACAGCACGTCGCGCCCCTGCATCCGCCGCCAGCGGATCAGCGTGTCCTGCACCGTGAAGGTCAGGGCGTGGCCCATGTGCAGGCTGCCGGTGACGTTCGGCGGCGGGATCATGATAGTGTACGGCGTTTCCGTGCTGGACGGGTCGCAGGCGAATACGCCCGAGTTTTCCCACTGCCGATAAAGGCGATCTTCGATCTCGGCGGGGGCGTAGGTCTTATCCAGCATGTTCGGAAACCTCATCGGATGGGTCGCGCAAGGCTTGAGCGCTCGGGCAGGCACATTGTGTAGAAAAAGATTACGGCGGGCGCAAGCGCCCGCCGTCGGATGATGCGAAATTCAAATCCCCGGGAACTTACTTCATCGGGCCGACGCGGTTGACGATGCGCTCCACTTCGCGCTCGACGATCCGCTCGACGATGTTCGGCAGGTTTTCGTCAAGCCACGCCTTGAGGATCGGCCGCAGCAGTTCGCGCACCAATTCCTCCAGCGTCACGCCCAACTGGCCGACGCCGAGGTTGCGACGCGCCAGCACGCTTGCGAGGCTGGCGAAGGCCTGCTCGGAGACGTCCTGGGTGGTACGCTCCAACAGTTCTTCCGAGGAAAGGCTCGGAGCCTCGGGCTCGGAGTCCATCTCGAACATCGGCCGGGCCTCGGGCTCGGGCGGCAGCGGCGGGAAATCCTCGAACGGATCGGCCATCGAGACCGGCTCGGGCTTTGCGAACGCCATGGCATCGGTAAGATCGAGAACGTCGTCGTCTTCCTCGTCCATCTCCTCCTCCGGCTCGTCCTCAAGCATGTCCTCGGGCAGCAGCGCCAGAGGCTCGGGTTCCGGCTCGGGTTCGGGCTCGGGAACATAGGGTTCGGGCTCGGGAACGAACGGCTCGGGCTCGGGCTCGGGTTTCGGCGGCGGCGGTGGTGGTGGTGGTGGTGGTGGTGGCGCAGGACGCGGCGGCGGCTCGGCGGCGACCGGCGCGGGTTTGGGTGCGGCCTTGACGGGGGCCGGCTCGGCTGCAGGCGCGATCTCGCCGCCCTTCTTCCCGTCGTCCTCGGACAAAATCCGGCGAATGGAGGCGAGAATGTCCTCCATCGACGGCTCTTGCTGGCCCTTATCCTCGCTCATGGATGTCCCAGCCCTCTGCACGCGAAAATCCGAAAGCCTGCTGCCACCGTGGCGAACAAGCCCATACAGAACAACCCATAACACAGGTCTTGTAAAAACTTAACCTGGATTTGGTCGCCGCCGCAACCGGGCGTCGCGGCGGCTGAACGGATTCTCGGTCACTTCGCCGGGCGCAACGCCTCGGTGCCGTTATCGGAATAGACGCCACCGCCAATCCATTTGTTGGCGGCCTCGTCATAATGAACCTTGGGATCGTAGAATGGGGTATCAAGACCCATGTCGGCTGCGGTCAGGCGCCCCAGCGCGACGAGGGCCTGGTACGAGGCCAAGGCTTCGTTGCGTTCTGCCTGGACGAGATTGACCCGTGCGGTCAGGAGTTCCTGCTCGGCGTCGAGCACGTCGAGCACTGTGCGCGAGCCGACTTCCGATTCCCGGCGCACGCCTTCGAGGGCGATTTCGGACGCGCGGACTTCCTCCCGGTAGGCGATGATCTGCGCCCGCGCGGCGGACAGCGATTCCCAGGCGCTGGTGGCGTTCTCGACCACCTGGCGCTGCACCCGCTCCTGGGTCTTGCGACTCTGCGCCACGAGATCCTTGGCGGCGCGCATCCGCGCGTAGACGCTGCCCGATTCGTAAAGCGGCACCGACATCTGCGCACCGACCGAATACACCGTCGATTCGTCGTCCGGATAGGTCTGGTCGTAATACTGGCCAGCGCTCGCGACGAGGCGCACGTCGGGCAGAAGCTCGGCCCGCACCACGCCCACCGTGTTCTCGCGCTGCTGCACGGTGAAGTCGGCGGCGCGGACGTCGGGATTGGCCGACACCGCTTCGGTGATCAGCCCGCGGATGTCGGCGGGCAAGGCCTCGGTCGGCGGCACCCGGGTGACGCCATCCGGCATCTTGCCGACGACGCGCTGGTAGGTGGCGCGGGAAACCTGGAGATTGGCCTCGGCGGCGACGCGCGAGGCACGCGCCTGGGAGAGCCGCGCCTCGGACTGGGCCACGTCGGTACGGGTAATCTCGCCGACGTCGAAGCGATCGCGCGAAGCATCGAGCTGGCGTTGCAGCACCTGCTCGTTGTTGGCGTTGAGTTCGACCACAGCCATGTCGCGCCACACGTCAATGTACGCATTCACCGCGCCCAGGAGAACCGTCTGCTCAACCGAACGCAGTCGTTCGCGTTCGGCGAGAACCTGGTTGTCGGCTTCGCCGACCGCGTTCACCGTACCGAAGCCCTGGAACACCGGCTGGCTAACCGTGACCGAGGCGCTGCGTTCCTGGCGAAGACTGGAATTCATATCCCCGCCATTGACGCGATACCCGTCGCGGCTGACCCGCGAGGCGTCGGCGTTGACCGTCACTTTCGGGCGCCAGCCGCTCAACGCCTGGGCCACGCCCTGGTCCACCGAGCGCAAATACGCGCGCTGTTCGAGAAGCTGGGGGTTGGAGGCGTAGGCCATGGCCATCGCTTCGTTCAAGGTTTCCGCCCGGGCGGGGCCGGAAAGCGCGCAAATGATCGCGACCAGGGCGATGCCGCCGGACAGACGATGGCTCAGACTCGCCATGAAGTAACTCCATATTCGACGATTCGGCCGCCCTTCCCGTGGACAGCCCAAGGATGGCAAAAGCCCCCTCTCCCGCGCGATGCAGGTCCCGACGCCTGAGAGATATGCGTCCGATGCGGTAAAGTCCAGCGCTAGCGCACGGCTGGCGCGAACTGCCGCGAAAGCATCAAAATACGAAGGTCGGCAGACGGGCGAAACCGGGGAGGATGCGGGCGTTGGCGTCGAAGTCGGTGCGATGGCCGAAGGCATTGCCGCTGCGGGTGACGAGAGTCGCATGACCCACGCCCTTCTCGCCGCGCACCACCGCCACCAGGCGGCCGCCGTCGGCAAGCTGTTCGCGCAGGCCTTCCGGCACCCGGTCGACCGCGCCGTTGACGAAGATCACGTCATACGGGCCCTGGTCGGCGAGGCCTTCGGGAAGTTTGCCCTGAACCACCACCGCGTTGTCGATGCCGAGTCCGAGGAGGGTTTCGGACGCCCAGTTGACGAGATCCGCATCCTCTTCCAGCGCAACCACGCTCGACGCCATCTTGGCGAGCACCGCCGAGGAATAGCCGGTGGCGCAACCGACATCGAGGACCGCGTCGGTGCGCTGCACCTCGGCCAACTGCAACAGGCGCGCGAGGATCATCGGTTCCATCAGGTACCGGCCCGGCGCGACCGCGAGATCGTCGTCGACATAGGCGACGCCTTTTTCGTCGGCGGGCACGAACAACTCGCGGGGAATCGCGCGCAGGGCCGAGATCACCAACGAGTCGGTGACGCGGTTGGTGCGGACCTGATTGTCCACCATGTTGCGGCGCGCCAGTTCGAAATCCATCGCGATGTTCCTCGGCTGTTCATCGTGCGGGGAGCGGGATTGGTCCCCGTCTCGCCCATGCCGTCTTTATATAGCCCCACCCCCGCGACAGACAAACAGAACAAACTCGGAGAGGGCCACACGACTGGGCGGATTGCTGAAAAAAAGCCCCTTGACCCCTGCCCGACCATCCCTTATAGATCGCCACCTCGCCGGGGCAACCCGGCACGATGCAGGCGAAACCGCCGCCCGCAGCGCACGTTCCGGAGTAGCTCAGCGGTAGAGCAGCCGGCTGTTAACCGGCTGGTCGGGGGTTCGAATCCCTCCTCCGGAGCCAGCGCGGCGGCGTCGCCGCAAAATCAAGAATTTCCCCCGAAGCATCTGAAAAAACCTCTTGATCGGGAACGCCGCATCCGTATAGTGGCGCCCTCTCGCCCGGCATGCCGGGACGAGGTTCTGCCGATCGTGTGGCCGGATGGCAGAGTGGTCATGCAGAGGACTGCAAATCCTCGCACGCCGGTTCGATTCCGGCTCCGGCCTCCACTTCCTTCGCCTCCGGGCGAACCAAAACCGCGCTTCGGCGCGGTTTTTTGTTGCGCCGCGCCCGTCCCGCGCGTTGCATCGCTGCGACAAGATCGGAAATCCGTCGTTCGAGTGACTGCCGTCATACGGGCCTACGCGCCGCGCCGGTCATATGAACGGCGAACTCCGCACCATCACGGATACGGTGATGATTTAGTTCCAGGAATGATTTAGAGTGCGGGTCTTCAAGGGGATCATCATGCGGAGCCTTACCGGATGTCGCTGACCACGGTGCTGGGGATTCTTCTGGGGTTCGGCCTGTTCGTCGGCTCGATCGTCCTCTCGACTTCCAATTACATGCTGTTCCTGGACTTTCCCAGCTTCATCATGGTGATCGGCGGTACGTTCGCGGCGACCTTCATCGCCTTCGAATCCCGCTACGTGTTGAACGCGTTGCGCGTTACCGCGTCGATCATGTTCGTCCACCGCTTCTCCCGCAGCATCCTCACCAACGAGGTGGGCCGGGTGATCCGCTGGGGCTACATCGTCCAGAAAGGCGGCTTGCCGGGCCTCGAATCGGATGCGCGCAACCTCGCGCGCCAGGATCGCTTCCTCGGCTTCGCCATCGACCTCGTGGTCTCGGGCTATAACGGCAACGAAATTCGCGAGATCCTGCGCAACACCGTCGAAACCACGTTCGAGCGCTCGGTGATCAATGCCGACATTCTCCGCAGCATGGGCAACACCGCGCCCGCGTTCGGCATGATCGGCACCCTGGTCGGCCTGATCATCATGCTCGACAGCATGGCGACCGACCCCTCCCAGCTCGGGCCCGGCATGTCGGTGGCGCTGATCACCACGCTCTATGGCGTCCTGGCGGCGCGCCTGGTATTCCTCCCCGCCGCGAGCAAGATCCAGCAGCGCGAAGAGATCGTGCAGTTCCGCAACTACCTCCTCGCCGAAGGGATGGCCCTGCTTGCCGAACGCAAGAGCCCGCGCTACATCCAGGACAAGATGAACTCCTTCCTCGACCCGTCGATTCACTTCAACATCGACCGGCACCTGAAGGTTCGCCCGACATGATCCCAAGGAAGCCCCCGCGCAAGTCTTCGGGTGGAGAGGACGACTGGGTCGGCACCTTCGCCGACATGTCTACCTTGTTGCTCGGGTTCTTCATCCTGCTCGCCTCGATCTCGAAGGTCGACATGGCGATGTTCGAACAAGTCCAGGCGGGCATGGCCAAAGGTGTCGGCAAGCGCGACATCGAAACCCCGCTCGAAAACCTCAAGCGCGAGGTGAAGGAAATCCTGGTCGACATGAACGTCCAGGAAACATCGAGCATCGGCTCGGATTCCGCGGGCGTGATCATCGAATTCGCGTCGTCCTCGTTCTTCGACCCCGGTTCCGCGACGCTCCGCAGCGATGCGCAGCCGATCCTCCGGCGCGTCGCCGACACCCTCGATGCCGACATCTACAAGAACTTCCAGGTCGAGGTCCAGGGCCACACCGACGACACCCCGATCCGCTCGACGCAGTTCCCCTCCAACTGGGAGCTTTCGGCGGCGCGGGCGACCGGCGTGGTGCGCTTCTTCATCGAGCAGCAGATGGCCCCGACACGGCTGCGCGCGGTCGGCCTCGCCGACGTCGCACCCAAGGTGCCGAACCTCGACCCGTTCGGCAATCCAATGCCGAACAACCGCGAGATCAACCGCCGCATCGTCATCCGCGTCAATCCCAACCGCCTCTAAGACAATAAAAAAGACCCGCCGAAGCGGGTCTTTGCTTATGTTTGACGCACACCGGAAATTCAGGCGGCGCGAACGCCCGCGAGGAAGTCCTGCACAACCCCTTTCAACCCCACCGCTTCGGTCGACAGCGACTGGGACGCGGCAAGGACCTGCTGCGACGCGGCGCCGGTCTCCCCGGCGGCTTGGTTGACGCCTTCGATATTGCTGGCGATTTCCTGGGTGCCTGCCGCAGCTTGCTGGACGTTTCGGGCGATCTCCGACGCCGCTGCGGCCTGCTGTTCGACAGCCGAAGCGATCGCCGCGGAAATCTCGTTGATTTCGGAAATCCGCGTGGAAATCTCGCCGATCGCAGCAACCACATCCTCGGTTGCACTCTGCACGCCGCCGATCTGCTGACTGATCTCGTCGGTCGCCTTGGCGGTCTGGTTGGCGAGATTCTTCACCTCCCCCGCCACCACCGCGAAGCCCTTGCCCGCATCCCCCGCGCGCGCCGCTTCGATCGTCGC
>DBTR01000013.1:6984-62636 GCA_002307145.1 Rhodospirillum sp. UBA1311
GCGCGCGCCGCTTCGATCGTCGCATTGAGCGCGAGGAGGTTGGTCTGGCTGGCGATATCGTTGATCAACTTGATCACCTCGCCGATCCGGGTCGATATCTCGGCAAGACCGCGCACCTGCGCGTTGGTACGGCCGGCTTCCTCGGTGGCTCGGCGGCTGACCGTACTCGCATGCTCTACCTGGCGGCCGATCTCGCCGACCGACGCGGCAAGTTCCTCCGCTGCCGTTGCCACCGTCTGCACGCTGGCCGAGGCTTCTTCCGTAGCCGACGCAACCACGGCGGACTGCCGCGAGGTTTGCTCCGCATTGGCCGAGAGACTTTGCGCGGTCGCGTCCATTTCGGTGCAAGCGGCCGTGACGATTTCGAGCATGCCCGAGACCTTGCGGTCGAAAGCCTGGGTAAGCTCCTCGATCGCGGCGGCGCGGGCCTCGCGCTTTTGACGCTCGACTTCCTGCTCCGCACGCATCGCCTCCGCTTCCCGGGCGTTATCGCGGAACACCAGGGCGGCGCGCGCGATGTCGCCGATCTCGTCCTTCCGCTCGACACCGTCGATCGTGCAGCCGAGATTGCCGGTCGCGAGGTGCTTGAGAACGCCGATCACCGCGGAAATCGGATTGACCAATCCCACCCGGGCAATTGCAAGGCCGAGCCCGACCCCGAATAACGTGCCGACGACCGCGACGCCGATCATCAAACGGGACAACCAGGTCGCTTCCGCCGCCGAGGCGTCCACGACCTCGTTCCCCACCTTGTCCATGTCGTCGACGAACCTGGCGACCTCCTGCGAGAGCGGCCGCAGGACCTTCACCGAATCCTGGACAGAAGCATAGACTTCCCGCTGGGCGACGCTCAGTTCCGCACCGGAGTGTTTGCGCGCCACGTCGATGGTGCCCTGAAGTTCGCCTTGATAGGCCTGAAAATCCTTGCGGATGCGTTCGAGGTCCGATCGCCGTTCCGGATCGACCATCTTGCTCAACCGGTCGAGACGCTCAAGGAACTTCTGCTCCCCATCTCGCATCGACTTGATGATGTCCTCGGCTTCGGTAGGATTTGCCGCGAAGCGATACTCCGCGCGGTTCATCGACGTGAGGTTGTCGGTCATCCGCGCGCCGATGCGCGTCATATCGCCATAGTCGTTGATTCTTTCCGCCGCCGCGGAAAGAGCGGAAAGACCATAGTATCCAACCGCGCTGATCGTCGCGGCGGCAAGCGCCAACACGCCGATGACGATGCCGATCTTCCCCGAAATTCTTATATTCTTGATAGATAGCATGCGAGCCCCCTTGCCCTGCCGCGCTGGCACGCGGAGGTGGATGCGCGATCCGCCCCGAGCACGGCGGAATCGCTGGAAAATTCCGGCTCCACCGTCTCGACGGGGGTGGTTCGGCCTCGTCTCCCGAGACCGCCGGAACTGACTGCGCGAGAAACCCGGCACGAACGCGTTATCGTGGAGCCTGGCTGTTCCAGGAGTTCCCGTTCGCTCGAATTTCCACGCTTTCCTCGACCCCGGGTACCGACCGTGATCGTAAGAAACCAATCCATACACGCCTAAAGCGCCGCAGCTTTCCGACACAGCCCGCGGGTTGATTTTCGGTAGTAATCCGCCCCGGGGCTTGGCATTGTTGCATCCATGCCGCCGAGACCCAGAGGGTAGCGATGCGACACGTTTTTTTTGCCACCTGTCGACTCCGGCACCTCCAGCCTTTCTGGAGTTCTGCGAAATGCGACGATCTACCCGTATTGCGCGCGGTAGACGACTCTACTGACCGCGCCCCCGTATGCGGAGGCTGCGCCGAAAGTGACTTTCAACACTGCGGACGCCCCACCCGGCGGATCCGGAGCACCTAGCGTGCACGATCATCCGCACGTCGAACCGTCCGCATGGGACGCTATGGCGCGATCCGCGCCACTCTGGCAATCGACACAGAGAGGTAGGAAAATTTCATCCGCATCCCAACCAACGCTAGCGATTCGCCGGGAATGGATCAAGCCAAATTGCGTATTTTTTCGCTAACTATGAGCGGTTTTAAACGCACGTGACGCAAAAGGAGCGGTTTTCCACGACCCGCGAGCCCTTCGGGCATCGGCGCGGTCGAGAATTTCGACATAAAAGTATCACGGGGTAAGAGTAAAATGGACCACGACCGCCTGGACAAGCGAATCAGAGAAGCGATGGGCGACCACAGTGCGCGATCCATCGCTCGAAAAGCAGGGATCAGCGACAGCACCTTGCGGAGCATCCTCTCAGGGTCGCGCCCGACCGTCGACAACCTCGTCGCGCTCGCGCGCGCGCTCGGAGTCAGCATCGAATGGCTCGCCACCGGAAGTGAGCCCGGCCGAACCCACCTCTCGACCAGCGCCAGCATTCCGTTCTACGAGGCGCTCGACGCCTTGGTCGCGGCGTCTCCGCCTTCCGACGCGATCGAATTGCCCGCCGAGTTCGTCCGCAACCATCTTGGGTGCGGAGAAGGACGGCTCGCGGCGACGGAAGTGGTGGGAGATGCGATGGCGCCCACGTTATGCCAGGGCGATCTCGCCCTTGTCGATCTGTCGATCGACAGCATCGCCCGCGACGACATCTACGTGCTGACTTTCGAAGGGACGATACATTTAAACCGTGTGCAACGCAGCGGCTCGGCGTTGATCGTCCTCGCCGATAATCCGGTATACCGCGCCTGGACGATCGAGGCGACGCGCACCCCGGGGGTGCGCGTCGCCGGTCGCGTAGTCGGTACTATCCGGCATGCCTGACGATGATATCAGGCGGTGCGGACCCCAACGAGGAAGTCCTGCACCACGGTCTTGAGTTCGACCGCCTCGGTCGAGAGCGAGCGCGACGCCTCAAGCACCTGCTGCGACGCCGAGCC
This sequence comes from Rhodospirillum sp. UBA1311, assembly GCA_002307145.1. Taxonomy (GTDB): domain Bacteria; phylum Pseudomonadota; class Alphaproteobacteria; order Rhodospirillales; family Rhodospirillaceae; genus Oleispirillum. Next base: position 9,853 of record DBTR01000013.1, read on the forward strand.
GGTCTCGCCGGCGGCCTGGTTGACCCCCTCGATATTGCTCGCGACCTCTTGCGTGCCCGCAGCCGCCTGCTGGACGTTGCGGGCGATTTCCGCCGCCGCCGCCGCCTGCTGCTCGACCGCGGCCGCGATCGCCGTCGAGACCTCGCGGATCTCGCCGATGCTGGCCACCACGCCCGCGATCGCCGACACCACTTCCTGGGTCGCCGACTGCACCGCGCCGATCTGCGCACCGATTTCGCCGGTGGCGCGACCGGTCTGGCTGGCGAGGTTCTTGACCTCCCCCGCCACCACCGCGAAGCCCTTGCCCGCATCGCCCGCGCGCGCCGCCTCGATCGTGGCGTTGAGCGCGAGGAGGTTGGTCTGGCTCGCGATGTCGTTGATCAAATTTACGATTTCTCCGATCCGCGCGGAGTTCGCGGCCAGGCCCTTGACCGTGGTTTCTGCCCGCTCGGCTTCGGCCTCGGTCCGGATGCTGACTTCGCTCGCGTGCGCCACCTGACGCCCGATCTCATTGACCGAGGCCGCAAGTTCCTCCGCCGCCGAAGCGACGGTCTGCACGCTCGCAGACGCCTCCTCGGTCGCCGCCGCCACCACTGCCGATTGGCGGCTGGTCTGCTCGGCATTCGCCGAGAGCGCCTGCGCGGTCGCATCCATCTCGGTGCAAGCCGCAGTGACGATTTCGAGGACGCCCGAGACCTTGGCGTCGAAGTTCCGGGTCAGGGCCTCGATCGCGGCGGCGCGGCGTTCGCGCTCGGCTCGCGCGGCTTCCTGCTCCGCAGCGAGGCGATCCTGCTCGATCGCGGTCTGCTTGAACACCTCGACCGCATCCGCCATTTGGCCGACTTCGTCGGAGCGTCCGGTGGCCGGGATATCGACGGTCTTGTCGCCCCCCGCGAGGCGACGCATCGCGTCGGTCATCGCGATCACCGGCCCGCCGATGCCACGCTGCAGCATCAGCCCGCCCACGACCGCAAGCAGCGCCACCAGCGCCAGGAGCCCGAACACCACCATTCCCGCAGAGCCGCGCACCGCGTCAGCCTGGGCGGTCGACGCATCCGCGCCCTTTTCGTTCTGCTCGACGAGCTTGTCCATGCCGCCTGCGATCTTGAGCGCCAGTTCGCGCGCCGGGCCACTGGTGATCACCAGGGCTTCCGCATCCTTGTTGGCCTTTGCGAGAGCCAGAATTTGCACCATCAACTTGTCGAAGTCGCCGCGCATCGCGACGACGTCGGCAACCAGCTGGGCTTCGGCGGGCGAGGACGAGAGCTGCTTCGATTCCGCAAGGGATGCGGCGATGCGCTTGTCGTACATCTCGATCCGTTCCGCGAACTTCGCGATGTCCTCGGCGGAATCCGACGTGATCAACTGATAGAGAACGGTGCGCTGCGCCTGCATCTCGTATTGCGCCTTGCGCGCCGCGTTGACGCTCGGCATCCAGTTCTTGGCGAGATCGTCGGTCGCCTGACCCAACTTGGAAATCTCCAGGAGAGAAATACCACCGAGAGACACCACAAGTAGAATAATAACGCTAAACACACTCAGTAGTTTGCGCGATAAGCGCAGGTTTGCGAACCAACCCATACTCGACATCCTCGGTTAGAAGTTTCCCACGATGGGACCGGCGTAGAAAGCACATGAATTGCCGTTCTTCGCCTATAACCGCGATCACTTCCAGAAATATTTGGCCAAATTAAGTTACGATGCAAACCGGCGTACCGACGCATGCGCCGAAGTGTTCGGCGGCGCTGCCGCGATTGACCGCTACTTCGATCAATCCGTTCGCATTTTCGTACCAGAATGCAGATCCTGGTACGCACTCGCCGAAGCGCGGCGCAAAGCCCACGCGTTCCCCCGCGATGCCGATGCGGTCGCGATGCTCGACCGCCGACGCGGGTATGCCGGTAACGAGGTTGCCGAATCCGTCGACAAGGATCACTCGCACCGCCGGGTCGGCGATCTCGCCGATCAGGCGCTGCGGGTCGGTGGCCGCCGAAGGTTGGGGCGGGGAACCGTGGACCGCGATGTGCGCGGCGACCGGCGCGAACAGGTCGCGCCCGTGAAAGGTCTGCGAGAGAACTTCCGGCCGCCATTCCACCCGCCATGCGGCGCAGCTTTGGGCGCGACCGACGATCACGCCGAAAAGGCCGTTATCGGGGCCGCAGAACCACAGTCCGTCGGCCCGCACCACCACCGCCGCGCGCGGCCCGCCGACACCCGGATCGACCACCGCCTCGACGACACTGCCCTCGGACAGCGTGCGGCTGTATGCGAAGAGCAGGTGCGCGCCCGCTTCGACATCGAACGCAGGCGCGCCGGAAAACAGTTCGATCCGGGGAATCGCGGGCGCGGCGCTCGCCCACGCCGCCATCACCTGCCCGACATAAGGCCCGCCGACGCCGAAATCGGAGAACAACGCGAGCAGCGGCGCAGAACGGTCAGACACCCGGATCGTCCTCGTACAGGCGAAGCAGCGCCTGGGTGCCGTCCGACCCGTAGCCGAGCGCGGCAAGTTCCTCGTAACGGCTCTTCGACAACGCCAGCGACGGCAGTTCCAGCCCCATCGCCTGCGCTTCCTCCAGCGCGATGCCCATGTCCTTGAGGAAATGATGGATGTAGAAGCCGGGGGCGAAATCGCCGCCGAGCATTTTCGGCGCCTGGGCACGGAGTTGCGCGCCGCCCGCCGCACCGGTGCCGATCACCTCCAGCACCGCCTCGGCATCGAGGCCGCAGCGCCGCGCGTAGGCCATGCCCTCGGCGACGCCCATGATCGTGCCCGCGATCACGATCTGGTTGACCATTTTCGCATGCTGGCCGGCACCCGCGCCGCCGAGCAGGCGCACCATCTTGCCAAGCGCGGCGAACAGCGGCATGGCGCGATGGAAGGTCTCCGCCTCGCCCCCCACCATGATCGCAAGCGTACCGTCGCGCGCGCCGGTGTCGCCGCCCGAAACCGGCGCGTCGAGCGTATGGATGCCCCGGGGCCGGGCGGTGTCGGCGATCAACCGCGCCAGCGAGGGATTTGAGGTGGTCATGTCGATCAGGATCGCGCCGGGACGTGCATTGGCGATCAAACCGGTCTCGCCGAGGTAGACCTGGCGCACGTCGACCGGATAACCGACGATGGTGATCACCGCGTCGCACACCCCCGCCAGAGAGGCGACATCGGGGTGCCAGATCGCGCCGCGCGCGATCAGGTCCGCCGCCTTGTCGGGGGTGCGATTGAAGAGATGCAGGGTGAATCCCGCGTCGATCAGATGCCCGGCCATGCTCTTGCCCATGATGCCGGTGCCGATGAAGCCGATGTCTCTCAGTTTTTCGCCGTCGATGCCCACGCGCGTTTCCCCGTTGTTCGTTTCGTTCCCCGGAGAATGGGGGTTTGACCGGGCCGCGACAAGACGGCGAGTGGACACAAGCACCGGGAGTTCGTCACTCCCGGCGCCTCGCAACCGCAAGCGGGCGCGCTTATCTTGGGAGTCTCGCCCGCTTCCGAAATTTCGAAGGATCGTTCCATGCGCCAGTACCGGATTGCCGCCATCCCCGGAGATGGAATCGGCCAGGAAGTGATTCCGGCGGGCATCGAGGTTCTGTCCGCCCTCGCCGCCCGTGCCGGCGACTTCCACCTCGACTTCAAAACCTTCGCCTGGGGCTCGGACCACTACAAACGCCACGGCGTGATGATGCCCGCCAACGGGCGGGCGCAGATCCGGGATTTCGACGCGATCTTTTTCGGTGCGGTCGGCGCGCCCGACGTTCCCGATCACGTCTCCCTCTGGGGCCTGCGCCTCGCGATCTGCCAACCCTTCGACCAATACGCCAACGTCCGGCCAACGCGAATTCTGGCGGGAATCGAAAGCCCGCTCAAGGGGATCGGCCCAGGCGACCTCGACTGGGTGATCGTACGGGAAAACTCGGAGGGCGAGTACGCGGGCCAGGGCGGCCGCAGCCATGTCGGCCTGCCGATCGAAGTCGCCACCGAAGTTTCGATCTTCACCCGTGCAGGCGTGACCCGGATTCTCCGCTACGCCTTCGAGATCGCCCGCGCGCGGCCGAGGAAGCACCTCACCGTCGTCACAAAATCCAACGCCCAGCGCAACGGGATGGTGATGTGGGACGAGATCGCCGCCGAGGTCGCGAAGGAATTCCCCGACGTCACCTGGGACAAGATGCTGGTCGACGCGATGACGATGCGGATGGTGCTGAAGCCTGCGACCCTCGACACCATCGTCGCCACCAATCTCCACGCCGACATCCTTTCCGACCTCGCGGCGGCGCTCGCGGGTTCGCTCGGCATCGCCCCCACCGCCAATATCAATCCGGAACGCACCGCGCCATCGATGTTCGAGCCGATCCACGGCTCCGCCTTCGACATCGCAGGCAAGGGCATCGCCAACCCGGTCGCGACCTTCTGGACCGCGGTCATGATGCTTGAACATCTCGGGGAGAACGCCGCTGCCGGTCAGCTGATGCGGGCGATCGAACGGGTCACCGCCGATTCCGCGCTCCACACCCCCGATCTCGGCGGATCGGCCACGACCCGGCAAGTCACCGACGCAATGCTCGCCGCGATTCGCGGCGACAACCTCCTGGCGTGAGCGCCGAAGCTCCGGCAGCGGATACCGCCGGAGCTCTGTATCGATCGTCGGTCAGAAACGATAACCGATGCCGACAGCCACCAACCATGGGTCGATATCGACCGATGCCCGGGTCGCCTCGCCCGTTCCCTCGACCACCACATGGGCCGAGGTAGACAGGTAGAGCTTCTTCACATCGAGGTTGAGGAACCAGGAATCGTCGATCTGGTAATTGACGCCTGCCTGGAACGCATAGCCAAAGCGGTTGTCGTAATTGACCTTCGCTTTTTGCCCGCCGATGTCCTGCGTCCCGCCCGAACCGTAGAAAATCGTATAGTTGACGCCTGCCCCGAGATAGGGGTCGAAACGGCTGCGCCCGAGAGGATGAACCTGCGCCGTAAGCGTCGGCGGCAACAACCAGACATGACCGAGATTGAGATCACCGGCCGCACTGCCCTTGTCCTTCACCGAGTGACGCGTCGTCGCCGCAATCAGCTCGGCCGAAACGTAGTCCGTGAAGAAGTAGGTCATGTCCACTTCCGGCACGTAGGAATTGCCGAGGGCGATGCTTCCATTCAGTTGATCGTCATGGCCTTTTTCATCGGGAACGACGGCGAGCCCGCGCACACGAAAAAGCCAGTCTCCCGCGCCCAAACCATCTTCGGCATACGCCGCCTCCGTCACGGCCGCATATCCCGCCGCCACCAAACCCAACGCCAGAACCCTAAAACCTCTCACAAATGAGCTCATGGGATCACCCCTTGGAGTACTTGGTTGGTTGACTTAAAACCCAACAAATCTTATGGGTATTATCCCTATGCGCTACTTGGGTATCCGCGTCAACACCCTTCAGAGTGCGTTTTATACGCATCTGAGGGCGAGGATTTGGCCGCGCTGCATGCCGGATTACATTCGCCTCGCAAGCCGCCAGACATGGGTTTCACGACAAGTTATACGTGCTAATCTCGATCATGTGCCCGTATTCCTCGATTTGCAGGTGAGGCGATGAGCGAGTTTGAGACGGAGATCCCCACAATCCTAGCGACTCCACCGAACCCGGACCTCGCCGCATTGCTGGCCGAGCGCCAGGGCCTGATTCGCGCCAACCGATTCCTCGCCGACCGCGTCGACGCATTGATGAACGTCCACCACGCTGCAATCCTGATCATCGATCCGGAAACCGGCACCATCCTCGACGCCAACGACGCCGCAGTGCGGCGCTACGCCTACAGCCGCACCCAACTCCTGACCCGCCACATCGGCGAGATCAACACCCTTACCAAGCCGGAGATCGCGCAGCGCATCCAACAGGCGGTCGCCGCGCGCCGCAACCACTTCGAGTTCTCCCACCGCCTGCGCGACGGCTCGGTACAGGAGGTCGACGTCTACTCCGGGCCGATCTTCTACAATGGCAACGTCGCTCTGATCTCGTTCATTCACGATGCGACGCGACGAAAATCGCTCGAACGCAAGCTGAAGGCGATGGCAAGCACCGATTCCCTCACTGGATGCTGCAACCGTAGGCGCTTTCTCACCATCCTCCGCCACGAGTTCCGCCAGTCGCGGCGCAACCGCATGCCGCTCACGTTCGCGATGGTGGATCTCGACCACTTCAAGACCGTCAACGACACCTTCGGCCACCCCGCCGGAGATATGGTCCTGAAAGCCCTCGCCAAGAGCTGCGCCAAGATGATCCGGGATTCGGACTGCTTCGGCCGCCTGGGCGGCGAGGAATTCGGCGTGATCCTCCCCGCCACGGCGATCGCGGCGGCGATCCCGGTGCTGTCGCGGGTTCGCGAAGCCGCCCAGGAGTTGCGCCTTGTCCTGCCTCACGGCACCGCCGGGGCGACTCTCAGCATCGGAATTTCCGCTGCGGTCGACGGCGACGACGACGAAACCGCGATGATGAAACGCGCCGACGCCGCCCTCTATGCAGCCAAAGCCAACGGCCGCAACCGCCTGGAGGTGGTGTCCGGCTGAGGGTCCGGAAATATTTTGATAATTCCAGACCAAAGCACGGTTGAATATTTCTTTTTCCTGGGGCAAAAAAGAACATCCGCTTCGTGCGATCGCGCAGGTTTCATTGGTGCGAGCGCATGCGGCAGAGACGTTCATCAAGGCGGTCGACGCGCTCGCGATACGAAACCGCCACTCAGGAGGACACCCCGGAATGCACCATCCCCGCAAGCTCGCCATCGCGACGCTCGCCGCCGCGATCGTGGCCCCCCTGCTGGCGTCGCCGATCGCGTTCGCGGCCGACTACAAATCCGAATACACCGTCTCCACGGTCCTGCCCGCGCCGTTTCCGTGGGGTATTGCGGCCGACAAGTGGGTCGAGCTGGTCAAGGAACGCACCAACGGTCGGATCAACCTCAAGGTCTACTCCAATTCCCAGCTGGTTTCCGGCGACCAGACCAAGGAATTCCCGGCGATGCGCCAGGGGATCATCGACATGGCGATCGGCTCGACGATCAACTGGTCGCCGCAGGTCAAGGAACTCAACCTTTTCTCCCTGCCCTTCCTGCTGCCCGATCACGCGGCGATGGACCGCCTGACCGAGGGTCCGGTGGGCAAGGAACTCTTCGAGGTGTTGCGCAAGAAGGGCGTCGAGCCCCTCGGCTGGGCGGAAAACGGCTTCCGCCAGGTGACCAACTCGAAGCACGAGATCCACACCCCGGAAGACCTCGTGGGCCTCAAGATCCGCGTCGTCGGTTCGCCGCTTTACAACGATATCTTCACCGCGCTCGGCGCCAATCCGACGCAGATGAGCTGGGCCGACGCCAAGCCCGCGCTCACCACCAAGGCGGTGGACGGCCAGGAAAATCCGGTGACGGTGTTCAAGATCGCCAAGATCCAGACCGTCGGCCAGATCTACATGACCCACTGGAACTACGTGAACGATCCCCTGATTTTCGCGGTCAACCAGCGAGTGTGGAAGAGCTTCACCCCCGAAGACCAGAAGATCCTGCGAGAAACCGCGATCGAGGCAGGCAAGGTCGGGATCAAGGCCTCGCGCGACGGCGACGACACCGCGCTCCAGGAAATCAAGGCCGAGGGCGTGACGGTCACCGAACTTACCCCGGCGGAACGGGCCGCATTCGTCGCCAAGACCCGCGCCGTGTATGCCGACTGGACCAAGAAGATCGGTCCGGACCTGGTCAAGGCGGCGGAAAAGAGCGTCGCGCAGAAATAAGTCAGTCTGGGAGCTTCCTTTGTCTTTCAAGGCATCCGCTGGCCAGCCCCCGCAAGGGGGCCGGCCTTTCCGTTTCGACGAGGCGCTCTGCGCCGCGGCCATGGCGCTGATCTGCGTCATCAGCCTCGCCAACGTGGTCGTGCGTTACCTCACCGATGTATCGTTCGCCTTCACCGAGGAATATTCGGTTTTCCTCCTGGTGTTCATGACCCTGATCGGTTCGGCGGCGGCGTTCGCAACCGATGGGCACATCCGCATCGTCTTCCTCCGCAATCTCCTACCCGTGCGCCACCAGCGCCTCGCCGACGCGCTGGCGCTCCTGCTCTCGGCGCTCCTGTTCACGATGGTGCTCTACTACGGCGCGCTGTTCGCCTTCGACGAATGGCAATACGAGGAAACCTCGCCCGGCCTCGGTTATCCCAACTGGATCTATACGGTCTGGCTGCCGCTGCTGTGCGGCTGGATTTTGGTGAGCATCGCGGGACGCCTGCAACGCCTGTTCCGCCACGACGGAGACGCCTGATGGACGCCTCGTTCGCGCTGCTCGCGAGCTTCGTCGTGCTGCTGCTCGCCGGCCTACCGATCGCGGTGGCGCTCGGCCTCGCGGGCGTGGCCGGCATCGTCGCCGGTCTCGACACCTACGCTCTCGGCACGATCGGCACCAACACCTACAACGGCATCGCCAAGTATCCGCTGATCGCAATCCCCCTGTTCATCCTCACCGGAATGATCTTCGAGCGCTCCGGCGTCGCGGGAAGGCTGGTCGAATTCGCCTCCGCCCTGGTCGGCCCCCGGCGCGGCGGCCTCGCCGTGGTCGCGGTGCTGGTCTGCATGCTGATGGGCGGGATGTCGGGCTCGGGCCCGGCGGACGCCGCCGCCGTCGCCACGGTGATGATCCCGAGCATGGCCAAGGCGGGCTACCCCCGCGCGTTCTCGGCCGGGGTGATCGCCGCCTCCGCCTCCACCGCGATCCTGATCCCGCCGTCGATCGCATTGATCGTCTATTCGATCATGGTACCCGGCCTCGACCTGCGCGCGCTGTTCGCGGCAGGCGTGGTGCCCGGGTTCCTCGCGGGATTCTCGGTGATCCTGCCGACGCTCTGGATCAGCCGCCGCAACGACTTCGGCCATCTCGAATCCGGCGATCGGCCGCCGCTCGGCAAGAGTTTCGTCGCGGCGATCCCCGGCCTGATGGCCCCGGTGATCATCCTCGGCGGGCTGCGCACCGGCGCGTTCACCCCGACCGAAGCGGCGGTGGTCGCTGTCGCCTACGGCCTCGTCGTCGGCCTCTTGATCTACCGCACCCTCACCTGGAACGACATCTACCGCGCGCTCGTCGATTCCGCCCAGACTTCGGCGGTGATCCTGATCATCATGTCGCTCGCCGGAATCTTCGCCTGGGCGGGCAGCACGCTCGGCGCCTTCGACGAGGGCGCGCACCTGCTGTTCTCGCTGTCCGACAACGGCACCACGGTGCTGCTGCTGGTGATGGTGGTCCTGCTGCTCGCGGGCATGGTGCTGGACGGCATCTCGATCTACCTGATCACCCTGCCTCTCCTGATCCCGCTGATGAATCGGTTCGGCTGGAATCCGACGTGGTTCGGCATCCTGATGGCGATGAATATCGCGATCGGGCAGTTCACGCCCCCGGTCGCGGTCAACCTAATGGTCACCGCCAAGATCGGCGACGTCAGCATCGAGGCGACGGCGCGCTGGGTGATCTGGTTCGTGCTGTCGATGGCGCTTGCGATCGGCCTTGTGATCGCGGTGCCCGGAATCGCGCTATGGTTGCCGGAGAAACTTGGATATGCCACCCGCTAAAAGCGCCTCCGGCCGGTTCGGAGACTTGCCCCACATCCATCATAAGTCGTCTTAGGTATTGATCCCAATGCAATAATAATGTTTCGAGTCCGGAAAATACTTTCCTCCCAAACCAAGCGTTCGTGATAAACTTGTTGCGGGTTTGGTAGCGACCCGTTGTCGGCGCAATCCACTGTTCAAGGGTCATCATCCATGGCGCTCAATCTCAGCGTGTCGAAAAAAGTCTGGCTTCCGATCATCATTGCCGCGGTCGGGCTCGCCGCGGTGGTCGGCTTCTCCCGCATGATGATCGCGTCGCAGATGCGCGACGACCGGATCGCCAAAATCCACGCACTCGCCGAGGGCGCCACCGGTGTCGCCGCTCGCCTCAACCAGGAGGTCGCCGCAGGGCGGATGTCCCTCGACGACGCAAAGACGACCGCAGTCGCCGCGTTGCGGGATTTCCGCTACGACGGCGCCAACGGCTATATCTACATCTACACCATGGACGGGAAAGCGGTGATGGTGCCGCCGAAGCCGGCGCTCGAAGGCCAAAGCCTGATCGACATGAAAGACGCCAATGGGTTTGCCATCGTGCGCGACTTCATCGACCAGATCGGCCGCCAGGGTTATGCCGTCACCCACTACATGTGGGAAAAGCCTGGTTCGCCCACGCCCGAACCCAAGGTCGGGTACACCATCGGCTTCCAGCCCTGGGGCTGGATGATCGGGACGGGGATCTACATCGACGACATCAACGTCGAAACCGCCAAGGTCACGTGGAAGCTGCTGATCGTCTCAGGTCTGTTCCTGCTTCTCATCGTGCTGCCCTCGGCCTGGGTGGGCCGCCAGATCGCCCGCCCGATCAGCGCGATGACCGCGAGCATGAAACGCCTTGCCGAAGGCGACCTCGACGCCGAGATCGGCTACCGCGACCGCACCGACGAGATCGGCGAGATGGCGAAAGCGGTCGACGTGTTCAAGCAGAACGCCCGCGAACGCCACCGCCTGGAATCCGACGTCAGCGCCCGCGAGGCGCAACAGGCCGCCGAGCGCCAGGAACTGATGATGAAGCTCGCCGACGACTTCGAGGCCGCCATCGGCGACGTTCTGCGCGGCACGTCCTCCACCGCGCGCAACCTCACCGAACTCGCTCGGATCATGAGCAACAACGCCGAGCGCACCTCTTCGGAAGCGCGTACGGTGAGCGACGCCTCCGACATGGCGTCGCGCAACGTCGAAACCGTCGCCTCCGCCTCGGAGGAACTCTCCGCTTCGATCCGCGAGATCGCCTCGCAAGTCCAGGATGCATCGTCGAACGCGCGGGAGACCGCTGCGGACGCGGAAAACGCCAATTCCCGCGTCGGCCTGCTCGCCAACGCAGCGCAGCGCATCGGCGAGGTGATCAGCCTGATCAACGATATCGCCAGCCAGACCAACCTCCTCGCCCTCAACGCGACGATCGAAGCGGCCCGCGCGGGAGAAGCGGGCAAGGGCTTCGCTGTGGTTGCGGGCGAGGTCAAGACCCTCGCGAACCAGACCGCCAAGGCGACCCAGGAAATCACCGAGCAGATCAACAGCATCCAGGGGGAAACCCGTCAGGTGGTGTCGGCGATCGCCACGGTGTCGCAGCGCATCGCCGGAATCGACAACGTCACCGCGTCGATCGCCGCCGCCATCGAGGAACAGACCGCCGCAACCTCGGAAATCAGCCGCAGCGTGCAGGAAGCCGCGCACGGCACCAAGACCGTGTCCGAGTCCATCGCCTCGGTGGTGGAGACGGCGGCGGAAGCCCAGACCGCGTCGGAAAAGCTTTCCGACGAGTGCAAGAGCCTGCTGCGCCAAACCACCGACCTCAAGGTCGCGGTGGACGGCATCCTTTCGGCGATTCGGGGCGAATAAATCGCCCCGGGCCGTCAGGCCGCCTGGAGGCTCGGGCGCGGCTCCGGCCGTCGCCCGATCGAAAGCGCCATCACTACCGCCAGCAAGCAGAGCACACCCGCGCCGAAGAACGCGGTGAAGTAGTCGCCGTAAGCGGTGCGGATGAAGCCCGCGGTCCAGGCCGCGAACGCCGCGCCGATCTGGTGCGCCACCGCGATCCAGCCGAACATCAGCGCGGCGTTGTCCTCGCCGAAGGATTTCCCCGCGAGCCGCACCGTCGGCGGCACCGTCGCGATCCAGTCGAGGCCGTAGAATACCGCGAACACCGAAAGCCCCAACGTGTCGTAGCCGAACGCGAACGGCACGAACATCAACGACAGGCCGCGCAGGCCGTAATACCACGCCAGCAGCTTGCGGCTGTCGTAGCGGTCGCTGAGCCAGCCCGACGCGGTGGTGCCGATCATGTCGAACACCCCCATCGCAGCCAAGAGGCTCGCCCCCACCACCTCGGTGTAGCCGAAGTCGACGCAAAGCGGGATCAGGTGCGTGCCGACCAGGCCGTTGGTGGACGCCCCGCAGATGAAGAACGTGCCCGAGAGCAGCCAGAAGTCCTTCGACCGCACGCCAACCCCGAGCGCGATCAGCGCCCGCCGCGCCGGGTTGACGCGGGAGACCGCCGGATGATGGATCTCGATTTCGCCGTAGCGTGGCAGACCGAGGTCGGCGGGATGATTGCGCAACAGCAACGCCGCGAACGGGATCAGCAGCAGGCTCGCGGCGGCGACGACGTAGGCGACGGTACGCCAGCCGTAAGTGGTGCTGATCGAGGCGAGCAACGGCAGGAAGACCAGCTGACCGGTCGCGCTCGACGCGGTGAGCATGCCGAGCACCAGTCCCCGACTCTTGACGAACCAACGGTTAGCGACGGTCGCGCCGAAGACCATGGCGATCATCCCAGTGCCCGCGCCGACGAGCACACCCCAGAGCCCGGTCATCTGCCAGGGTTCCTCCATCCGCGTCGTCGCGGTGACGCCGATGGCCAGAATCAGCAGCGCCCCGCAAACGCTGCGGCGCAAGCCGAAGCGTTCGAAGATCGCGGCAGCGAACGGGCCGCAGAGCCCATAAAGGAAGATCGTGACCGCGATGGAGAGGCTGATCGTCGCGGTAGACCAGCCGAACTCGCGCTGGAGCGGCACGATCAGGACGCCGGGCGTCGCCCGCACCCCCGCGCCCACCATCAACACGACGAAGGTGATCGCGGCGACGATCCACCCGTAATGCACGCGCTGGCCCATACCCGGCTCCTGCTGAAACGCTCCGGGCGACCGACCTACCCGTCAATCTTTCATGACGGATATCATCTATTCCGTCAAGACCGGGATCGCGGAGGCGACGCCGCGCACATGAAAAGGCCCGCCGGTTGAATTTGCATTCTCCCGACGGGCCCTCTTCGAGACACGTCCCTCCAACTTTCCAGATTTCTCGGGATCGCGGATATCTTCATCGGCCCGTGCCGACCCTGCATGGAAAAGCAGACGGTGGAACCGAGAATGGGGCGCTCTCTTGTATAAAATCTGGAAATTCGGATGCCGAAAATCAACCTCCGGCCCTGGATTTTTGATCGAGCCAGCGCATCACCGGCGTCACCGTGGTGCCGTGGAGAATGATCGACAGCAACACGGTGAAGGCGAGCGTGCTCCAGAGTTGAGCCGGCTCGGCGAAGGTCCCGGCTTCAAGCGCATAGGTGAGATAGTACATCGCGCCGATGCCCCGGATGCCGTAGAAGCTGATCACGCCGCGCTCGGCGGCAGGAAGCCCCATCCCGGCGAGCCCCAGCCATGCGGAGAGCGGCCGGATGACGAACAGCACCAGCACAGCGAACCCCACGCCCGCCCAGGTCAGCCCGCCGAACAGGCTGCCGCCGGTCATCGCCGCGCCGAAACCGACGAGCAGCAGCATCATCATCACACGCTCCAGTTCCTCGGCGAAGTCATGGAGCTTGCGCTGATATTCGTGGTAGCGTTCCGCAGCCCGCAGCGCAAGCGCCGCCACGAACACCGCGACGAAGCCATAGCCGTGTGCGAGCTCGGCGAAGCCATAGGCGACGCAGGTGATCCCGAGCGCGACGAAGCCGTCGCCGGAGTGGGAGAGCCGGGCGCGATAAGGCATGTGGAACAACAGCCAGGCGAGCGCCCGCCCCGCTCCGTAGCCTAACGCCACGCCAGCCGCGATCCGCCACGCAACGTCCACCGCGAGCCACGCCCCGAACCACGGCATATCATCCGGCCCGGTGGCGGACATCGCGATCGCGGCGAACACGAACGGAAACGCGAGGCCGTCGTTGAGCCCCGCCTCCGAGGTGAGCGCGAAACGAATTTCGTCCTCCTCGCCGCTGTCGGGCGGGCCCACCTGGATGTCGCTCGCCAGCACCGGGTCGGTGGGCGCGAGCGCGGCGGCAAGCAGCAGCGCCGCGGCCACGCTCATCCCCAGCATCCACTGCGCGGCGCAGGCAAGACCCAGGATGGTAAGCGGCATAGCGAGCCCGAGCAGCCGCCAGGTGACCCGCCACGCGCGAAAGCCGAGGGGACGGTCGAGCTTCAACCCCGCACCCATCAACGAGATCACCACCAGAAATTCGGTCAGCCGCATCACCAGGTCGATATGGTTTTCCGGACGCGGCACCGCCTCGCGAATGCCCGGCACCGCCGCCGCCGCCGCGCCGATGGCGATGCAAACGATCGGCAGCGAGAGCGGCGCGGTCTTGAGCGCCATCGGCAGCCACGCGGTAAGCAGCACCAGCGCGCCGAACCCGAGCAAAGCGAGCGTGTAGAGGTCCAAGGCTTTCATCCCGTTATGGCGGGCGTCGGGACCAAACGGCGGCGCGCCGCTTCGGTTGCATCGCGGCGATTGCCTCGCCGCGCAAAGTCGCGCAATGTTTCGAAATGAAACAATCGCGGGAACGGTTCGCATGCTCGGAAAAGTGCTTCTGATCGCACCCTACAAGGGCCTCGCCACGCTTGCCGCGCGAATGGCGCGCCGCCGCCGCGACCTCGACGTCACCGTGCGCACCGCCGACCTCGCCGCCGCCGCGCCGCTGCTGGATTGGGCGCATGGCAAGGGCTTCGACCTGATCATCAGCCGCGGCGGCACCGCCGAACTGCTCGAAGCCGGCGGCACCCTGCCGGTGGTGGAAATTCCGGTGTCGGGTTACGACCTGTTCCGCCTCACCTCGTTCATCAAGGACTATTCGGGGCGCGTCAGCCTGATCGGCTTCCCCAACGTCTGCGCCGGAGTCGCGACGTTTTCCGAATACCTCAACGTCGAGATACCCTACACCGTCGTCCACTGCCCGGACGACGTCGCCGAGGCGATCCGCCGCGCCCGCGACGACGGCCGGATGATCATCGGCGACACCGTGACGGTGCGTCTCGCCGAGGACGCGGGCCTCAAGGGTTTGTTGATCACCTCGGGTCCGGAATCGGTCTCCCTCGCCTTCGACATCGCGGCCAACCTGCTGCGCGGCATCCAGCGGACGCGTGAGCGCCAGGAAATCGTCGAATACAGCCTCCACGCTCTGGGGCGCGAAACCGTGCTGTTGGACGGCGACGGCGCCCAGGTGCCGCTACTCCAATCGCCGCCGCTCGCCGGATCGCATGCCCGCTGGCGGGATTTGCTCGTGCCGGTGTTCGCCGCCCACCGCACCTTGCCCGAGGGGCCGTATACGTTGCGCAATGGCGTGCTGTCCGACGCGCCGGACCCCCAGGCGGTCCTCGCGCCGCTCCGAAGCGGGCGGCGCTTCCTGCTGTTCCACGGCGCGGACGTAGTCGGCGACCGCGCCACCCGGCTCCACCTGACCCACACCCCGCCGACCGCCCTCGGCCAACTCACTGCCGACCGCCACCACCTGAGCCACGCGGCCGAGCGCGCACGCGAGCTGTTGCGCGCACCCGGGCCGCTTGCGCTGGTGGGCGAGCCCGGCACCGGGCGGACGCGGATGCTGCGGGCGATCCAGACCGCCCTCCACGGACCCGAAACCGCGTTGCTGCTCGGCATCGAGATCCGCCACACCTCCCGCGAAGCCTTGCGCCAAACCCTCGACGCGCTCGCCGCAACCGCTGGCAGGCTCGTCGCGATCACCGGCGTCGAAATCCTGAAGCGCGTTGATCAAGTCCAATTGGCGCGCGACCTGGAGAACTACGGCCAGGGCGTCGTCCTGATGTTCGCCGCCGCTCCCGCCGACCTCGCGGCGCAAGGCCGCCTCGCACCTGAACTCGTCCGCCTCGTCCAGGATCGCCGCATCGATCTCCCCGCGGTGGGCGACGACGCCCGGATCTTCGAGGCGACGGCGCTCTATCACCTGATGGAAGCGAACGCCCGGCACGGCAAGCATCTGCGCGGATTTTCCCCCGCCGCGATCGACGCCTTGCGGCGGAGACGCTGGCCGAACAACTACGCCGACCTCGCGGCCTTCGTCGATCGGCTGGTCCACGACAGCTTCGACGATGCACGATTGATCGACGAAATCCCCGACCCGCCATCGCCAGACGTTTCAAAACAGGACAAGAGCGACTTCACCGTCGACCTGACCTTGCCGCTGCATGAGATCGAGGCACGGGTGATTGCCCGGGTCCTGGAAGAGGAACGTGGAAACCGCAGCGCTGCCGCCGCGCGGCTCGGCATTGGGCGCAGCACGATCTGGCGGAAACTCCAAGGCGACGCCTAGTTCAATATGAAACATTCTTTTTGTCATATTTCATGCGTTGCCGATTCGGCGCCGGAAAGCGACACTCGCTGATTGCGAAATCTCACCATCCGGCCCAGGTGCCGTTTTTTTTCGAGGGTGTCATGACCATCGCCATCATCGCCGACGACCTGACCGGCGCAAACGATAGCGGCCTGCAGTTCGCCTCCTACGGCCTCCTCACCAAGGTCTTCCTCGGCGATCCGCCCGAGGCGCTGATGCGGGGGGTTCCGGTTGCCGTGATCGACACCGAAACCCGCGGTCTCGAAGCCGCCGAGGTCGAAACCATAATTGCGACGGTTGCGGCGCGGGTGCGCACGATCGGCGTGGACCAAGTCTACAAGAAACTCGATTCCACCCTGCGCGGCCATGTCGGCCTCGAACTGTTCGGCACCGCCAAGGCGCTCGGTTCCCGCCTTATTCTCGTTACCCCCGCCTATCCGGCGATGAAGCGCACCGTCGAGAACGGCCGGTTGCTGGTCGACGGGATTTCGGTCGACAAGACCGCGATCGGACGCGACCCCGGATCGCCGGTGAAAACCGGCGACGTCACCGCCCTGATCGCGCCCCACATGCCGGGGGTGCACTGCCTCAATGTCTCGCTCGACGAACTCGCCCAGCCCGATGCGCTGATCGCCCGCCTCGGCGCGGCGATGGAAGGCGCGGCGGCGTGCGCGATCTTCGACGCGGCCACCGACGCCGACCTCGTCGCGATCGCGGCCTTCGGCGTGCGCGCCGCGTCACGCCTCCAGGTCAAGCCGCTGTGGGCGGGCTCCGCCGGTCTCGCGGCGAAACTGCCCGCCGCCTGGGGCCTCGCGACCAAGCCTCCCGCCCCGCCCGCGCTCAATCCCGCCAGTCGTCCGCCGCTCCTTGTCGTCGGCTCGGTCAACCCGGTTTCGGTCGCCCAGACCGACGCCGCCATGGCCGAGATCTGCGCCAACCCGGTCAGTCTCTCGCCCGATCTGCTCCTGGGCGACGCGGCGATGCGTGGCGCCGAGATCGCGCGCGGTGCGGAAGCTCTGCGCGCCAATATCGCGTCGGGCAGCCAAACCTTGATCCTCACCACCGCCCACGCGCCCGCCGACGTCGACCGGATCGTCGCGTTGGCGGCCTCGCGCGGCATGACCCGAGGCCAGGCAGGGCGCAAGATCGCCACCGGGCTTGCCGCCGTCACGTGCACGCTGCTCGACGAAGGCGCGGTCAACCGCCTCGTCACCACCGGCGGCGACACCAGTTGCGCGATCATGAACCAGGACGGTATCGCGGCGATGCAGGTGGATGGCGCGATCGCTCCCGGCATTCCGCTGGTCACCACCTGCGACGGTCCGCGTCGCCATATTATCACCAAGGCCGGAGGATTCGGCACGCCCGAGGCGTTGATCCGCTCCATGGCCTTCCTCGTCGAAGGGAGACTGCCCGCATGAAACCGTCGATCGGCATCACCATGGGCGACGTTTGCGGCATCGGGCCGGAAATCGTCGCCAAGAGCCTCGTCGCGCCCGAAGTCTACGATCTCTGCCGCCCGTTCGTGATCGGCGATGCCGGTGCGCTCGAACGCGCCCGCAAGGTCGTCGGCGCGGACTTCAGCATCACCCGCCTCGACCCCGGCGCGGCGCTCGAAGGCAAGCCTTCGCCGAAAGCTGTATACTGCATCGATCCCGGCCTCGACGTCGGCGACCTGCCCTACGGCAAGGTCGACGCCCGCGCCGGCAACGCCTCGTTCCAGTTCGTCAAGCTCGCGGTGGAGCTCGCCCAGGCGGGCAAGATCGTCGCCATCGTTACCGCCCCCTTGAACAAGGAAGCGATGCACAAGGGCGGTCACATGTATCCCGGCCACACCGAGATCCTCGCCACCCTCACCGACACCACCGGCTACGCGATGATGCTGGCCGCGCCGAAGCTCAAGGTGATCCACCTCACCACCCATATCGGCTTGGTCGACGCGGTGGCGAAGATCACGCCGGAGCGCACCTACCAGGTGATCCGCCTCGCCCACGACACCCTCACCCGCGCCGGGATGAAGGCGCCGCGCATCGCGGTCTGCGGCATCAATCCGCACGCGGGCGAGCACGGCCTGTTCGGCCATCACGAGGAAGAGGAAAAGCTCGTCCCCGGGATCGAACGCGCCAGCGCCGAGGGCATCGACGTCACCGGCCCGTGGCCGGGCGACACGGTGTTCTTCCGCGCGATGCGGGGCGACTTCGACGTCGTCGTCGCCTGCTATCACGACCAGGGCCACATTCCGGTGAAGCTGCTCTCGATCGACGCGGGCGTGAACATCACCGTCGGACTGAACGGCGGCATCGTCCGCACCTCGGTCGACCACGGCACCGCCTTCGACATCGCCGGGAAAAACATCGCGAGCCACGACAGCCTGATCGCCGCGATCCAATTCGGCGTCGAACTCGCACCCAAGCCCTAGGCGGGAATCGACAAGCCGCTGGACTTCGCGATATGTAGGCCGGATGAGCGACACCGATTTCGAGATTTTCATCGTCACCGCCCCGGGCCTCGAAGCCGCGCTTTGCGCGGAAGTCGAGGCCCGGGGCTTCGTCAATCCGCGCACCGTCACCGGCGGCGTCACCGTCACCGGCGGCTGGACGGAGGTCTGGCGCGCCAATCTCGAACTGCGCGGCGCGAGCCGGGTTCTGGCGCGGATCGCGGCGTTCCGCGCCTTCCACCTCGCCCAGCTCGACAAGCGTGCGCGCAAGGTCTCCTGGGGCGAAATCCTCCGCCCCGACGTGCCGGTGAAGATCGAGGCCTCGGCGGCGAAGAACTCGCGCATCTACCACGGCGGCGCAGTGGCCGAGCGGATCGAACGCGCGATCCGCGAGGAGCTCGGCGCCCC
This sequence comes from Rhodospirillum sp. UBA1311, assembly GCA_002307145.1. Classification (GTDB taxonomy): domain Bacteria; phylum Pseudomonadota; class Alphaproteobacteria; order Rhodospirillales; family Rhodospirillaceae; genus Oleispirillum. The sequence continues at coordinate 28,887 of DBTR01000013.1, forward strand.
GATCTCCGACGACGCCGAGATCGTGGTCAAGGCGCGCATCGACGACGACCTCTGCACCATCAGCATCGACACCTCGGGCGAGCCGCTGCACAAGCGCGGCTACAAGGAAGCGGTGAACAAGGCGCCGATGCGCGAAACCCTCGCCGCGCTGTTCCTGCGCCAGTGCGGCTTCGACGGCAGCGAGCCGGTGGTCGACCCGATGTGTGGCTCGGGCACCTTCGTGATCGAGGCGGCGGAAATCGCGGCGGGCCTCAACCCCGGCCGCGCACGCGCCTTCGCGTTCGAAAAACTCGCGACCTTCGACGCCGCCACATGGCAGGCGATGCGCAACACGAACCCGCCGCACGTTCCGGCCGTCACCTTCCACGGCAGCGACCGCGACGCGGGTGCGATCGAGATGAGCCGCGCCAACGCGGGGCGCGCGGGCGTGGCCGAAGCCACCGATTTCCAGCTGCACGCGATTAGCGATTTGCCCGCGCCCGAAGGGCCGCCCGGACTGGTGATCGTCAACCCGCCCTACGGTCAACGCATCGGCGACCGCAAGGAACTGACGGCGCTCTATCATGCCCTCGGCCAGACCTTAAGCGCGCGCTTTTCCGGCTGGCGCGTCGGCGTGATCACCAACGAAGTCATCCTCGCGCAGGCGACCGGCCTGCCCTTCGGTAAGCCGCTGCCGCCGGTCCTGCACGGCGGCATCCGGGTCAACCTCTACCTCACCGGGCCGTTGGCCTAACGGGGAAACACCCGCCCGTCGAAGAGCTTGCGCGCGGTGCGGAGAATTCCTGCGCCGACCACCGTCCCCGAGGTATCGCGTTCGATCAGCACTTCGGTGGAGCCGGTGGGATGCTCGATGGCGAAGCGCCCGTCGGCAGGGAGCACCGCGAGCGCAGCGGCGGGAGAGCCTGCAAGCGTGCACGCGGTGGCGACACTGACCGCCGCGAACACGCCGATGGTGGCGTGGCACCGATGCGGAATGAAGCTGCGGGTCGAGATCGTCCCGCCCGCCTTTGCCGCCGAGACCAAGGTCATCTTCGGCACCGATTTTTCCGCGACGTCGCCAAGGTTCATCATCGGCCCTGCCTGGAGCCGGATCGCCTCGATCCTGGCCCTGAGCGCAATATCCGCGTCCAGGTCGTCCCGGCTTTCGGTTCCCGAAATTCCGAAATCCTCGGCACGCATCACCACGCAGGGCATGCCGTTGTCGATCAGGGTGCAGGCGACGCCGTCGATCACGTCGACCGCGTGGCCGCTCGGCAGCAGCGCGCCACACATCGAGCCCGCAACGTCGGCGAACATCAGCGGCACAGCCGCGTGACTGCCGGGCACGCCGTCGATGGCGGCGTTGCCCGCGTAGCTCACCCGGCCACCCGGCGTGACGATCCGCGCGGTGGCGATCTCGCCGGTGTTGACCATGTGGATGCGCACTTCGGTCTCGTCGCCGGTCGCGGCGATCATGCCGCGCTCGATCGCCGCCGGGCCGACGCCCGCGAGAATGTTGCCGCAGCCCTGCGCATCCGACACCAGCGCCTGATCGACGAACACCTGAAGGAAAAGATAGTCGACGTCGGCATCCGGGCGGCTCGACGGAGAGAGTACCGCCACCTTGGAAGTCAGCGGATCGGCGCCGCCGATGCCGTCGATCTGGCGCGGGTCCGGACTGCCCATGATCCGCAGCAGCAGGTCGTCACGCGCGGCGGCGGTGGCAGGAAGGTCGGAGGCGAGGAAATACGCGCCCTTCGACGTGCCGCCACGCATCCATAGGCAGGGGATGCCCGCGTCAGACATATTTCAGGCCCTTCTCGGCCAGCTTCGGCCGCATCGCATAAATGTCGAGCCCGAGTTCGCCCGAGGCCAACCGCTTGCGCTTGGCCTCCTCCAAAGCGAGGCGCTTGTCGGCAGCGGCGAGAACCTCGGCCGCTTCCGCGTGCTTGACCACGCAGACGCCGTCATCGTCGGCGACGATCACGTCGCCCGCTTCGATCAGCGCGCCCGCGCAGACGATCGGCACGTTCACCGAGCCCAGGGTTTCCTTCACCGTGCCCTGCGCCGAGATCGCCTTCGACCACACTGGAAATCCCATCGCCGTAAGGTCGCGGATGTCGCGCACCCCAGCGTCGATGATCAATCCGCAACAGCCGCGCGCCATCGCCGAGGTCGCGAGCAGGTCGCCGAAGTAGCCGTTGTCGCAGGGCGAGGTCGGCGCGAGGACCAGTAAGTCACCCTGTGTCAGCTGTTCGATCGCGACGTGGAGCATCCAATTGTCGCCAGGCGGGGCTGAGATCGTCACCGCCGAGCCAGCGATCCGCACGCCCGAATAAATCGGACGCATGTAGCTCGCGAGCATGCCTTTGCGGCCCTGCGCCTCGTGGACGGTGGCGACACCCGCATTGGCGAGACCCGCGATCACTTCGGCGGAAACGCGGGGAACTTCCTGAACGACAACGGCCATAATCCTGGCTCCCGTTTAAAGTTCGTCGACGGTGCGCGGGAAGATCGACTGGAATCCTTCCGCATATTTACAGGCGCGACCGCTTGCTTGTCCCCCGGAATTGCGGGTGAAATGGTTGGCCCGGTTCTGAGCGACACGGGTGTAGAACTCCCAAAGGTGTTCCTGCCCCTTCATGCACTCGATCGCAGCGCGCTTTTTCTCCCAAACCGAGGTGATGTCGAGGAAGGTATCCGGCTTCCAGCCCATCTGTTCGGTCTGGTGCGGCTCGAAGAGATAGAGCTGCGGAGCGCCGAGAACCGTCTCGCCGGGATTGTGTCCCCAGGCCTGGGCGATCATCCGGCACTCGATGGCGACCTGGGTCGCGTACATGTGGTCGGTATTGTAGGGATCGTATTGGGAGTGGCTGAGCATGAAGCTCGGCTGCACCTTGCGGATCACGTCCACGAGGCGGTCCTTTTCCGGGCGCCCCATTTCGAGCGGATAATCGCCAAGATCCATGCACACCAAGTCGTGAACGCCAAGAGCTTTGGCGGCATGCTCGGCCTCCTCGCGCCGGGCGTCCTTGACCCGCTGGAGAGTCATGCCCGGCTGCTTCCAGAGCTTGGCGCTTTCGCCGCGTTCGCCGAACGAGAGGCAGACCACGGTGACCTCGTATCCGAGTTCGGCATGCAGGGCGATCGCCCCGCCGCAGCGCCAGACAAAATCGGCAGCGTGCGCGCTGATCACCAATGCGGTTTTTGTCTCGGCCATCGGCTGTTCCCCCTGGGGTTGTTCGGTCTCGCTTGTATTGGAAATGGCTGGAGACGCGTTTCGAGACAAATCGAAAGCAGCGTTCGGATCATAAGTTTTGGCTATACCGTGTGGAACTCGGGCACAGGGGTGTGCAAGAGTATGAGCGGTGATGGATTGGAGCCGCAGCATGCTGAACCTGAAGACTAACTCCCCTCGGATCGCGCTCGTCGGCTTCGGCGAGGCCGCCAGCACCATCTTCTCCGGCTGGGAACTGGCCGACCCGACGACCGTCCGCGCATTCGACGTCAAAACCCTCTCCGCTGCGCATGCCGACGCGATGCGCAGCCGTTACCGCGCGGCGCAAATCTCCGGATGCGAGACCCTCGCCGACGCCCTCGACGGTGCGACAGTGATCTTCAGCCTCGTCACCGCCGACCAGGCTCTGGTTGCGGCAGAATCGGCGGCGGGCGCGCTTTCCACCGGAGCGCTTTGGCTCGACTGCAATTCCTGCTCGCCCGAAACCAAGCGCCGTGCCGCCACGGCGATCGAGACGGGCGGCGGGCGTTATGTCGACGTCGCAGTGATGGCCCCGGTTTATCCCGCCCGCCACCGCACGCCACTGCTGGTTTCCGGACCTCATGCCGAAGCGGCGATCGCACGCCTGAAAACCCTCGACATGCGCCCGACCTTCGGCGGCGACGCCGTTGGCGAGGCTTCGGCTGTGAAGATGATCCGCTCGATCATGATCAAGGGCATGGAGGCGCTGAGCGCCGAGTGTGTGCTCGCGGCGCGGCGCGCCGGCGTGGACGCGACGGTACTGGCCTCGTTGCAGGCGTCCAACCCCGAAATCGACTGGCCGGTGCGCTCCGCCTACCACCTCGAACGGATGATGGCCCACGGCGCACGGCGCGCCGCCGAAATGCGCGAAGTGGCGGCGACGGTGCGCGAGCTTGGCTTACCCAGCCGGATGAGCGAAGCGGCGGCGTTCTGGCAGGACGAAATCGCCGCCCTTGGGCTGGACGCCGGGGACGACGCTCTGGCCCCTCGTGCCGACTGCATTCTCGCGCGCCTGGCGCAGCGATGATCTGCCGAAATCTCCGTCATCTCCGGGTATTCCTCGCGGTAGCGGAGCTGCGCTCGCTCACTCTCGCCTCGGATCGTTGCGCCGTCTCCCAGCCCGCCGTCACCCAGGCGATCGGCAAGCTCGAACGCTCGGTCGACGGCGCGCTGTTCGAACGCAGCCGCCAGGGATTCTTCCTCACCGAGCGAGGCGGACTCCTACTGGCGCGGGTGCGCCGCGCCTTCGAAATTCTCGACCGTGCGTTCGGCGAGATTTCGCCGCACCTTCGCATCACCGCGACCGTCGCGCAGCTCCGCGCCCTGATCGCGGTCCACGAAACGGAAAACTTCACTCTTGCCGCCGCACGCCTCGGCATCGCCCAGCCGACCGTGCATCGCGCCGTGACCCAGCTCGAACAGGAGGTCGCTCGGCCATTGTTCGAGCGCACCTCGTTCGGCATCGTGGCGACCCGTCAGTGCCAAACCCTCACCCATGCGGTACGCCTCGCGTTTTATGAACTCGACCAGGCCGACGCCGACCTTGCGGACTTCGACGGACGCGAGGTCGGCCGCATCGTCATCGGCGCGATGCCGCTGTCGCGCTCGGTGATATTGCCGCGCGCCCTCGCCCGGTTTCGCGCAGCGCGCCCGACGTTGCCGGTGACGGTCCTCGACGGCCCCTACACCGATCTGCTCACGGGACTGCGACGCGGCGAAATCGACTTCCTGGTCGGCGCGCTGCGCAATCCCGCGCCGATCGGGGACGTCGAGCAAGTGCCCTTGTTCGATGACCGGCTGGTGATCGTGAGCGGACGCAAACATCCGCTCGCCGACGCCCACGACCTCACTCTCGAACGGCTGGTAAACTACCCATGGGTAGTCCCGCGCATCGGCACGCCGACGCGGCAGCAATTCAACGCGTTGTTTGCGTCGCTCGGCCCCGGCACCCCTGCGAGCATCATCGAATCCGGATCGATCCTCTTGATGCGCGAACTCCTCGATATCAGCGACCACCTCGGCTGCATCTCGCTGCTCCAAGCGGAGGCCGAAATCTCGCGCGGCCACCTCATTGCCCTCGACTACATCGTCGATAGCCCCGACCGAACCATTGGGCTGACGGTTCGACATCACTGGGAACCCACGGCAGCGCAGCGGTTGATGCTTGAATGTCTTCACTCCGCTGCGCCCCGACCGGAAACGCTATAGCAAAATCTTATGCGACTACCGGCGGTTTGAATTGGGCGCAGGCTCTCGAATGACCGACAAGAGACACAGGAGATCGCCCCGGCCCCACCCGAACGGGGCGCTATGCCGAACCTCAACCAAGGAGGCCATACGCCTTACCCGAAGACCACTTCAACTTTAGACGCCAAACATAACAACAACCTGTTGGCAGATGTCTAGGTAACCAAGGGAGGTACTTGCATGTTGAAGTCCACTTTGATCCCCGCCGCGTGCCTGACGCTGCTCGTCGCCGGCGCATCGGCTTACGCCGCCTCTCCGGAGAAACCGGCGGACTATCCCAATCGCCCGATCAACATCGTCGTCGCCTATCCGCCGGGTGGCGGTATCGACCTCACCGCGCGCACTCTGGCGACGCAGATGGAGCGGATCACCGGCTTGCAATTCCGCGTCGAGAACCGTCCCGGCGGCGGCACCGTAGTGGGCAACACTTACCTCGCGAAGCAGGCGAAGCCCGACGGCTATACCCTTGGTCTGGTTTCCAACCCGACCATGTCGATCACCATCGTCGACCAGGGCGCACCGTTCACCAAGGACGATATCCAGCCGATCGGCGGGATCACCTTCGCTCCCGTGGTCTGGCTGTCCAACACGGAATCGAAAATCGGCAAGATGGACTTCAACCAGATCATCGCCTACGCCAAGGCGCATCCGGGCGAGTTGAAGGTCGGCGTAATTCCGAACGGCGCGTTCGACATCGCCACCCGCATCCTCGCGAAGCAGAAGGGCGTGGAATTCACCATCGTGCCGTTCCAAGGCGGCAAGCCCGCCGCGGTTGCGCTGCTCGGCGAGCACATCGACCTCGCCGCCAACTATTACGACGAAGTCGCCCAGTACATCGACACCGGCAAGATGAAGGCCCTCGCGATCAGCGACGACACGCCCATGCCGCAGCTTCCCGGCGTGCCCACGATGAAAGACATCGGAGTCAAGATGGCCGCAGCCACCTGGGGTGCGGACCGCTTCGTCGGCATCAACGCGAACGTCAGCGAAGAGATCAAAACCTATCTCGCCGACATGATCGAGAAGACCCTGAAGGACGAGGACACCCGCAAGGCCTTCGAGAAGGTCGGCATCGTCCTGATTCCGCAGACCGCCAAGCAGGAGAAGGCCCTCTACGACGAGGCCTACTCCGCCGTAAGCGAGTATTTCGCAGAGGCACACGCCGCAGCGAAGAAGTAACCCCGGCACGGACGCATCGTTGGCGCCGAAGGGCGACGGTGTCCCGGACCAGGTCCGGTACCGTCGCCGCCGTGAGGGCGCCGCCATGCCCGGCCTGGGAAACAAAACGCCTGAATTAGGGGGAAGTGCGTGATGCTTGAGGGTTTCCTGAATGCCCTGACGCCGACGAGCCTGTTCGTCGAAATGCTCGGCGTGGTGATCGGCATCATCTTTGGAGCCATTCCTGGGCTGACCGCGACGCTCGGCATCGCGCTGTTCGTACCGGTGACGTTCCTGATGACCGCCGAACACGGCATGATCATGCTCGGCGGCATCTACGCCGGGGGGATCTACGGCGGCAGCATCTCGGCAGTGCTGATCAACGTTCCCGGAACCCCGGCGTCGATCGTTACGAGTTGGGAAGGCCACGCCCTCGCCCGCCAGGGTAAGGCGCGCTTCGCCCTCGGGATGTCGGCACTCGCCTCGGGGACCGGCGGTTTCATCTCGGCGATCGCGGTACTCTTTCTCACTCCTGTGCTCTCGACCCTCGCGCTGCGCTTCGGATCCGCCGAATATTGCTCGCTCCTGATCTTCAGTCTCACCATCGTCATCGTCATGCTCGAAACCCCGATGACCAGCAACCTTCTGAGTTGCTGCATCGGCCTGATGCTGGTGACCATCGGCCTCGACCCGGTCGAGGGCACGCCCCGCTTCACCTTCGGCGTGATCGACCTGATGTCGGGCTTCAACCTCGTCGCCGTGCTGATCGGCTTCTTCTGCATGACCCAGGCAGTGCGGCTCGCGCTCGACAGCTTGCAGAAGCACACCGAAAACCTCGTCGACTTCTCCGGCGAGACCTCGTTGAGGGAAATGCTGGGCGCGCTCGGAAGCCGCATCGTCACCCACCTGCGCTCGACGGTGATCGGCATTTTCCTCGGCATCCTCCCGGCGCTCGGCCCGGTCGAGACGCCGTTCATCGCCCATGCCATCGAGCGCCGCTTCAACCGCAAGGGCGAAGACTTCGGCAACGGGTCGGTTTCCGGTCTGATCGCCTCCGAAGCCTCGATCAGCGCGAACGTCGGCGGCTCCCTGATTCCCTTGATCTCGCTCGGCATCCCCGGCAGCGGCGCGGCGGCGGTATTCATCGGTTCACTGACGCTGCACGGTTTGCAGCCCGGCCCGCTGCTGTTCGCCAACTCGCCCGAGGTGATCTACACGTTCTTCTGGGGTTTCCTGGCGGTCTACATCTTCGTGTTGCTGTTCGGCCTGATCGGCGCGCGCTACTGCGCCTTCGTCCTCAAGATTCCGCAAAGCGTCCTCGCGACCTTCATCGCGATCTTCTCGATCCTCGGCTCGTATGCGATCAACAACAGCATCTTCGATGTCGTGGTGATGTTCGGCGCGACCGCCTTCGCGCTGTGGTTCCAGGTCCTGCGCTTCTCGATCCTGCCCGTCGTAATGGCGGTGATTCTGGGGCCGCTGTTCGAGCAGCAGGTTGTGGTGCTGACCAAGACCCAGAATTCGGTCTTCGACATTCTCCAACGACCGATCGCCGATTGCTTCCTGCTCGCCTCATTCCTCATCATCGTATTCGGCGTGATCGGGCGGATGCGAAAAAAGGGCGCGCGGATCAAGGCCCTCGAAGGAATGGAGCAGATCGACGACGCATGAGCGGCGCTCGCTTGCGGTTCAATCGCGCGGTAACAGGAGACTATCCCGAGATGCTCTATTTTCGTTTTGCTTCGTTCGCAGTGATCATCGCCTTCGCCGCGCTGTTGGCATCGCGCTCCACCCAAATCACCGGAATGGCGCGCACCTATCCCAGCATCCTGATCTTCGCGGTGATCGTGGGCACCCTCGCGCTCGCAACCAAGGAATTCCTGGGGCGCAAGGTCCTGGCGACGCCGGTATCGCAGGACGTCGCCAAGATCATCGCCTCGCCGCCATCGTCGCGGGCGCGATTCGCGGGGTTCGTGCTGGTCTGGCTCGCCTTCCCCTGGCTGCTCGTTTCCGTCGGCTTCGTCGTTGCAACGACGATCACGATCTCGGCCTCGTTCTGGCTGCTGAAGTTCGGGCGCCCTGGCTACGGCATCGTCGGTGCAGCGCTTTTCTCCTTGGGTTGCGCGGTGCTCTGCGCCACGGTGTTCTATATCCCCCTGCCGCCCGGTGCGATCGACGACTGGATCGGCCGAACCCTGTTCGCCCTCTCGAAATAGACAAAACCCCGGCGCAAGCCGGGGTTTACGTTTGCGCCCCATGCGACCGGAGTTGTTGCAAACGGTTCGCAATCGCGCTATCGCTGGCGTAGCCGCACACGTTGCGGCGATGCCGGGATGGGGGTTCCGGTGCATCAGGGGAAGCGACCGTTGACCGACGCCCGCGAATGCCGGCTTACGATATTTCTCGTCCATCGCCCCGCACTCGTGCGGTTGGCGGCGGCGATCGTCGGCTGCCGCATCCGCGCCGAGGACGTGGTGCAGGATTCCTGCATGCGCTTCGTCTGCGACGAAGCGGCGGCGACGGATGCGCTCAACCCCGCCGCCTATCTCCAGCGCATGGTGCGCAACCTCGCCTTCGACTACGTACGGCGGCGCGGTGCCGAGAGCCGTGCCGTCTCCGGTTGCGCCGCCGCCTGCCTGCTGCACCCGCCGACCCACACTCCGGAAGACCTCACCCTCTGCCGCCAGGACCTCCGCGCCGCGTGTTCGGCGATCGGGGCGATGCCGCCGCGGCAGCGCCGCGCCTTCGTCCTGCACCGCATCTACGGCCTGACCTTCCGCGAAATCGGCGAGCAGATCGGGGTTTCCACCGCCACCGCCCACCGCCTCACCCGCGATGCCCTGACCCAGGTGATGGCCTCGCTGGAGGACCAGGATTCATGAGCCACGCTCCCTCCGGTACCCGAAAACCCGCGCTGCCGCACCAACTCCTCGCCGAAGCGACGGAGCGCATGCTCGCGGTTCGCGCAGCCCCCGCAGACGCCGCGCTCGACGCCCGCACCCGCGCCTGGATCGACGCCGACGAGCGCCACCGCCGCGCCTGGGCCCTCGCCGAACGCGCATGGATCGCTTCGGGCGAAGCCCTCGCCGCGCCGCCGCGCGCCGCCAACCGCAATCGCGTCGTGGTCCGCGTCGCCGCCGTCGCCGCGTGCCTCGTCGCGGCGGTCGCCACGCCGCGCATCGTCGACACGCTCCGCGCCGACGTCCTCACCCGCAGCGGCGAGATCGCCCGCAGCACCCTCGCCGACGGCTCCGAGGTGACTCTGGCGGGTGCGTCGGCGATCGACGCGCGCTTCGGCGCGGACGCGCGGCGTGTCGCCTTGCTGCGCGGCGCGGCCTATTTCGACGTCCGCCGCGACCCCGACCGACCCTTCGTCGTCGCGGCGGACGATCTGACGGTGACGGTGCGCGGCACCGCCTTCGACGTCGCGCTGGGTTCGGACAGCATTGCGGTCAGCGTGTCGCGCGGCACCGTCGCCGTCGCGGCGGGCGCGGCGGAAGCCGTGCTCCACGCCGGCGACCGCCTCGACTACCGCAAGGCCGACCATGCTTTCACCGTCGCGCCGGTCGCACCCGACGATGTCGCGCTCTGGCGGCAAGACCGCCTGGCGGTCTCCGACACGCCCCTCGGCGAAGTGCTCGACGCCCTCGTCCGCCGCAACGGCGGTTACATCGTCGCCTCCGACGAATTGCGCGCACGGCGGGTCACCGGCGTGTTCGACCTCGGCAATCCGGCGCGTGCGCTCGGCGCGCTGCTTGCGCCGCAGGGCGCTTCCGCCCACCAACTCGGCGGCGTCTGGTGGCTGCGCGAACGGTCCACGCCTGCGTCGTAGAAAAAATCATCCCGATGCTGAGAAATTCCCCGACCCCGTACGTCTATACGGCACGAACTGCGAATGCGTCGCAGTTTCGGAGACGTTCAAGGGGACACTTCATGCACGTTCGTTCGACTTCAACGCGGTATCGCCGCGCATCCGCGCCCGCGCGCGCCTGGCTTCTCGCAAGCTGCGCGACCCTGATCGCGGGCGCGACGCCCGCCTTCGCCCAGGCCACCGCGCCTGCCACGACGCAAAGCCAGAGTTTTGCGATCATCGCCGGGCAACCGTTGGGGGATGCGCTGATCGCGTTCGGACGGCAATCCGGCTGGCAGGTTTCGGTCAACCCGGCCTTGGTTTCGGGCCGCACCACGCCCGGCGTCAACGGTGCCGTCGGAGCGGAGGCCGCGCTCTCGCAAATTCTCGACGGCAGCGGCCTGGTCTGGCGCAAGACCGATGACACCAGCGTGGTGATCGAGGCAGTGAACGCGGGCGGCGCGATGCAGCTCGGCGCGGTCTCGGTGCAGGGTCAGGCGGTCGCCTCCTCCGATCCCGACGCCACCGAGGGCTCGCGCGACTACGCTGTCAAGCGCGCCCGCGTCGGTTCCAAGCTCCCGGTCGAGATGAAGGAAATCCCGCAGCAGGTCTCGGTGACCACCCACGCGCGGATCGAGGAGCAGAACCTCACCCGCCTCGAAGACGTGATGAAGACCACCACCGGCGTGACCGTCCTGCCCACCGACGCGGGACGCGGCGCGATCTTCGTGCGCGGCTTCGAACTCGACACCTACCTCGTCGACGGCTTGCCGTCGTCGGTGTCGAGCATCGCCGGATCGCAGCCCGACATGTTCATGTTCGACCGCGTGGAAGTGCTGCGCGGCCCGTCGGGCGTGTTCGGCGGCACCACCGAGCCGGGCGCGACGGTGAACCTCGCGCGCAAGCGCGCGCTCGCCGAGCCGGGCGGCACGGCAAGCCTCAGCATCGGCTCGTGGGATGCGTATCGCGGCGAGATGGACGTGACCTCGGCGCTCAACGAGAACAAGACCGTGCGTGGCCGCCTCGTCGCCGCCTACGACACCCGCCAGAGCTTCATCGACGAAGTGGAATCCGAATCCAAGATGGCCTACGGCACGGTCGAGGTCGACCTGACGCCGGACACCACTCTTTCGCTCGCGGCGTCTCACGACGAAAAGGACAAGGTGCCCAACTCCGGCCTGCCCGCCTACGCCAACGGCACCTTCCTCGACGTCTCGCGCTCCACTTTCGTCGGCGCGGATTGGAACCGCTTCAACAGCTCGGACGACCAGGGCCTGGTGGAACTGGAGCATCGCCTCGCCTCCGGCGGCGAGATCAAGGGCGCGGTGCGCGTCACCGACCGTGACTCCGACATGAAGTACGCGCTCTCCAGCTCGACGGTGAACACCACCACCGGCCTGTCGTCGGTCCAGGCGCTGGAACTGCATTACCAGGAACAGGGCATCGCCAGCGACCTGCATTACGCCCAGCCGATCCAGGCGTTCGGCCAGACCCACACCGTCACCGTCGGCGTCGACTATCGCCGCACCGACAGCCGCACCCAGCGCGGTGCGCGCGCCCTCGGCACCATCGACCCGACCAACCCGGGCTACTACGCCGAGCCGAACGTGAGCATGACCTCCAACCTCGAAAGCGAGCTCAACCAGGCGGGTCTCTACACCGAGGCGCGGATCAAGCCGGTCACGCCGCTGACCCTGATCTTCGGCGGCAGGTTCTCGGCCTACGATCTCGACGCCACCAACGCGATCACGGGCGTGCACACCAGCAAGAGCGAAACCGGGGTATTCACGCCGTTCACCGCGGCGGTCTACGACCTTACCGACAACCTTTCGGCCTACATCAGCTACGCCGAGACCTTCCAGCCGCAAACCGACCTCACGGTCGCGGGCGACATCATCGACCCGCGCGAGAGCAAGCAGGTCGAGGTGGGCCTCAAAGGCCAGTTCATGGACGACCGCCTGTTCGGCCAGGTCGGCGTCTATCGCCTCGTCGACAGCAACCGCTCGATGGCCGATCCGGACAACTCCGGCGCGTATCTCTCCACCGGCAAGGTCGTGGTCAAGGGCATCGACGCCGAGGTGAGCGGCTCGGTCACCGAGAACCTCGAAGTCTTCGCGGGTTACGCTTACGTCCTCTCGGAAACCCTCGAAGCGGCCAGCGGCACCGGCGCGACGTTCAGCAACTGGACGCCCAAGCACACCGCCAACCTCCGCGCCCGCTACAGCTTCGACGACGAGCTGAAGGACTTCTGGGTCGCGGGCGGCGCGCGCTATGTGTCGAGCTACTACGGCCAGAACACCACCGGCACCCGCTGGGTGCAGGACGGCTACGCGCTGTTCGACGCGCAGGCGGGCTACGCGATCACCGAGAACGTCGATGTCACGCTGACCGTCAACAACATCTTCGACAAGACCTACTACGCCCGCACCGGCAGCAACGGTTCGGTGTTCAACTACTACGGCGATCCGCGCAACGCGATGCTGAAACTCACGGCGAGGTTCTGATGACGCGCCACGCGACGCTGGCACTTTGGCTCTCGCTGCTGTCGCCGGGGATCTCCTCCCCGGCGATGGCGGACGCCACGCGCCCGGTCACCATTCCGGGCGCGCTGGAATTCCTGCTGCCGATCACGCAGGGCGAAGATTACCGCATTCTCGTCTATCGCCCCGAAGGCGTTCCGCCTCCGGCAGGCTGGCCCGCGATCTATACCCTCGACGCCGACCGCACCTTTGCCATCATGGCGGAGTTCGTCCGCAGCCAGGGCGGCACGCCGGAAAGCACCGGCGTGCTGCCGATGGTGGTGGTGGGGATCGAGGCGGCGAAGGACGGCAAGACCCGCCGCGCCCGCGATTTCACCCCGCCCTCCGCCAACCCCGCCCCGGGCGAGGGCGGCGCGGAAGCGTTCTTCGCGTTCATCGAGGCGACGGTGAAGCCGACGGTCGAGCGCATCGCCCCCATCGACCCCAAGCGCCAGGCGCTGTTCGGCCACTCCTACGGCGGCCTGTTTGCCCTCCATGTCGCCACCGCCCACCCCAACAGCTACGCCGCCTACGCCGCCGCCAGCCCGTCGCTATGGTGGAACGGCGAGGCGACGATGCGCGCCGACCTCCGCCCGCTCGTGGCGGCGCATCCCAAGGTGTTGATCACCGTCGCCGAATACGATCAGGCGGACGACCCGTTCACCGATCGCGGCGCGCACGCCGACGTCCAGGCCAAGCGCCGCATGGTCGACAACGCCCAGGCCTTCGCCGCCCGCCTGACCGAGGCCGGGCTGCCCGCCGACGCGGTGATCTTCCCCGGCGAGACCCACGGCTCGGTGATCCCCGCCGCGATCGCCCGCGCGGTGCGGGTGATTTCCCACGAATTCCGGAGTTCCAACCTATGAAGCGCCTGCTTGCCTTCGCGGTCGCGATGTTCGCGCTGCTTCCCCTCGCCCATGCACGCGACGTCGTCGACCTCGCGGGGCGTCACGTCACGGTACCGGACAAGGTCGCGCGCGTCGTCCTCGGCGAAGGCCGGATGCTGATCGCGTTGGGCATTCTCCGCCCCGAAAACCCGCTTCAAGACGTGGTCGGGATGATGGGCGAATACCCGCTCCTCGACCCCGCCGGGTTCGCGCTGTGGCAGAAGCATTTCCCCGCCGTGAACGCGATCCCGCTGGTCGGCAAGGCCTCCGGCGACACCTTCAACGCCGAGGCCGCGATCGCACTCAAGCCCGATCTCGCGATCTTCGGCCTCGCCGGGCACGGCCCGAGCCCGAAGGCGGAAGCGCTGGTGGAGCGGCTCGAAGCGGCGGGCGTCGCGGTGATCTTCGTCGACTTCTTCCACGACCCGCTCGCCGACACCACCCGGAGCATGCGCCTGCTCGGCGAAGTCCTCGGCCACGCCGACCGCGCCGACGCCTTCGCCAAGGCCTACGACGCCGCGCTCGCGGCGGTGGACACGCGCGTCGCCAAGGCCCCCGGCCGCCCCCTGGTGTTCCTCGAAAACCGCGTCGGCCTCGGCGCGGATTGCTGCGCCACCGTCGGCAACGCGGTGATCGGCAACCTCATCGACCGCGCCGGCGGGCGCAACCTCGGCACCGGCTTGATTCCCGGCAACTCCGGCCTGATCGGCCTCGAATACCTGCTCAGCCACCAGCCCGACGTCTACGTCGGCACCGCGATCGGCAATCCGCTCAACCGCGCCAGCCAACCCGCACGGATCCAGGCGGGCCCCGGCGTCTCGCCCGACGACGCGAAAGCCAGCCTCCGCAGCAGTCTCGCGCGCAACGGGATTTCCCAACTCGACGCGGTGCGGGACGGCCGCGCCTACGCGATCTGGCATCACTTCTTCCATTCGCCGTTCAACGTCGTCGCGGTGCAGGCAATGGCGAAGTGGTTCCATCCGCAGGAATTCGCCGACGTCGATCCCGAGGCGACGTGGCGGGATTTCATGACCCGCTTCCAGCCCTTCGTCTCGGAGGGCGCGTATTGGACAGGCTCACGATGACCGAGAGTACCGCCGAGCTTCCG
Organism: Rhodospirillum sp. UBA1311; assembly: GCA_002307145.1. Classification (GTDB taxonomy): domain Bacteria; phylum Pseudomonadota; class Alphaproteobacteria; order Rhodospirillales; family Rhodospirillaceae; genus Oleispirillum. Next base: position 43,894 of record DBTR01000013.1, read on the forward strand.
CTCGCCGCAGCCTATGCCCGGTTCGTCAACCGCCGCGTCCTTCTGGTCGCGGCGTTGGCCGTTGCCGCGGCTGCGGCGTTCCTCGCCGATATCGCCACCGGCGCGTCGGGCCTGCCCCTCGCCGATGTGGTCAAGGGCCTCCTCGACCCCGGCCATCTCGACCGGGCGCAGCGCGTCGTGCTCTGGGACATCCGCCTGCCCACCGCCTGCATGGCCCTCGCGGTGGGGGCGGGTTTGGGACTTGCGGGCGCGGAAATGCAGACCGTGCTCGCCAATCCGCTCGCCAGCCCGTTCACCCTCGGCGTCTCCCACGCCGCCACCCTCGGCGCGTCGCTCGCCATCGTCTTCGGCCTGAGCGTTCCCGGCCTCGGCGGCGCGTGGGCGATCCCGGCGGCGGCGTTCGCCTTCGCCCTCGCCGCAACGCTTTTGATTCAGGCGCTGGCCGCGCACCAGGGCGCGGGCGCGCAGACCGTGGTGCTGTTCGGCATCGCCCTCGGCTTCGCCGCCAATGCGCTGGTCTGGCTGGTGCAATACGTCGCCTCCGCCGACGCGGTGCAGCAGATCGTGTTCTGGAGCATGGGCAGCCTGATCCGCGCCACCTGGACCCAGGTCGGCATCGTCGCGGCGGTGTTCACGGTTTGCCTGCCGCTCGCCCTCTCCCGCGCGTGGTCGCTCACCGCGCTGCGGGCGGGCGAGGAACACGCCCGCGCCATCGGCATCGGCGTCGAGCGCCTGCGCCTCCTCACCCTCACCCGCGTCAGCCTGATGGCGGCGGTGGCGGTGGCGTTCGTCGGCACCATCGGCTTCGTCGGGCTGGTCGCGCCGCATATCGCGCGGATTCTCGTCGGCGAGGATCACCGCTTCTCCCTGCCCGCCTCGGCGCTCGCGGGAGGGCTGATGCTCTGCCTCGCCTCGCTCGCGAGCAAGACCATCGCGCCCGGCACGATTCTGCCGGTCGGCATCGTCACCGCCATCGTCGGCATCCCGATGTTCCTCGGCCTGCTGCTCTCCCAGGGGCGCGCAAAATGACCGGCCTGATGATCGAAACCCTCACCGCCGCCTATGGGCGCAAGCGTATTCTCGACGGGCTCCGCCTGCCGACACTGAGCCCCGGCTCCGTCACCGCGCTGCTCGGCGCGAACGGCGCGGGCAAGTCCACGCTGCTGAAAAGCCTCGCGGGCGTGCATCGCGCCGAAGGCCGGGTCTCTCTCGACGACACGGACGTGATGGAGATGCCGCAGCGCGCGCGGGCGGGCGTAATCGGCTATCTGCCGCAGACGTTGCCTTCGGGGAGTTCCCTGGTCGCCTACGAAGTGGTGTCGGCGGCGCTTCGCGCGGCCTTGCCCGAATTGGTCGGGCGCGACCGCGACGCCCGCCTTGAAGCCACCTTCGCCCGCCTCGGCGTCGGCGAGTTGGCGCTGCGTCGCCTCGACTCCCTTTCCGGCGGCCAGCGCCAATTGGTCGCCTTGGCGCAGGTTCTCGCCCGCGCGCCGCGCCTGATGCTGCTCGACGAACCCACCAGCGCGCTCGACCTGCGCTGGCAGATCTTCGTTCTCGAAGCGGTGCGCGAGGCGGCGCGGCGCGACGGCAGCGTCGCCATCGTGGCAATCCACGACATCAATCTCGCGCTGCGCTTCGCCGACGCCGTCGCGGTGCTGAAACAGGGCGAGGTTCTCGCCTTCGGCCCGGCCCGCACTGCGCTCACCCCGGACATTCTCGGTCAGGCCTACGGCGTTGCGGCGCGGGTGGAGAGCTGTTCGCACGGCTATTCCATCGTCATCGCCGACCGCGCCCTCGCCGTTTCGTAAAGGAGGTACCCATGTTCCGATCCCAGGCCCACGTCGCCGCACCCAAGCCCGCGCAAGCGATGACCCAACTCGCCAAGCATTTCGCCCACAAGATCGCGGTCGAGATTTCCGAAACCGAAGCCCGCGCCACCTTCCCCGGCGGCGAATGCCGGATGGTCGTGGGCGAAACTCTCGACCTCGCCTGCACGGCCGAAAGCGAAGCCGACCTGCGCCGCATCGAAGGGATCGTCGGCGGCCACCTCGAACGCTTCCTCTGGCGCACCCCCACCACAATCACCTGGGAGGCCGTGCGATGACGCCGCTGGTGCCCGAACTCGCCGCGCTGTCGCCGTGGGAGATGTTCCGCAATGCCGACATCGTGGTGCAGGCGGTCATGATCGGCCTGTTCGCCGCATCGCTCGCCACCTGGACGATCGCGCTCGCCAAGGGCTGGGCGATCCATGCCGCGCGCGCCCGGCTGGGCGGGCTGCTGCGGGAACTCGGCCGCCACGACCGCCTGCCCGAAACCCTGGGCAACGCGCCCGAAGCCGAGATCGTCGCGCTCGCATGGCAGGAACGCGACCACGGCGCGACCGGCCTGCGGGATCGCGTAGAACTTGGCGTCGGCCGGATCGCGGCCCGTTGCGTGCGGCGGGTGCGCGGCGGCACCGGCATCCTCGCCACGATCGGCGCGACGGCGCCGTTCGTCGGCCTGTTCGGCACGGTCTGGGGCATCATGAACAGCTTCGTCGGCATCGCCGAGAGCCACACCACCAACCTCGCGGTGGTCGCGCCGGGCATCGCCGAAGCCTTGCTCGCCACCGCGATGGGCCTGATCGCGGCGATTCCGGCGGTGGTGATCTACAACCTCTTCGCCCGCGCCACCGCCGCCTATCGCGCCGAACTCGAAGACCTCGCCGCGCTCACCCTGCGTCTGCTCGGGCGCGGCGTCGCCGATCGTGAATCCAGCAAGCTCGCGGCGGAGTAAGACGGATGGCGTTTTCCCTCCACGACACCGACGCCGACGAAATCCATGAGATCAACGTCACGCCGTTCATCGACGTGATGCTGGTGCTGCTGATCATCTTCATGGTCGCAGCACCCTTGGCCACCGTGGACGTTCCGGTCGACCTGCCCGCCGCCAACGCCCAGCCGCTCAAGCGCCCCGACACCCCGCTCTACGTCTCGATCAAGCCGGATGACGCCGTGCTGGTGGGCGACGCCCCGACGCCTTTCGAAGACCTCGGATCCGCCCTCGATGCGGCGACTGGCGGCGATCATGACGCCCGGGTGTTTCTGCGCGCCGACAAAGCCATTCCCTACGGGCGCCTGATGACGGTGATGAACGCCCTGCGCGATGCCGGATACGTCAAGGTGGCGCTGGTGGCGGAGGACGCGCGGTGAACCGGGAGACACCCTCCGGACGCTGGCTGGCGAGCCTTGGGATTGCGTCGATCGGCCACGGCGCGCTTCTGCTCGCGGGTCTGAGTTGGGCGGCGAGCCCGCCGAACGCCTCCGGCGCGCCGGTGTTCGCGGTGGAGATCGCGGCCGCACCCCCGGCCCCCGCGCCCGAAACCAAGGCCGCGCCGCCATCGCCACCCGAGGTCAAACCCGAACCGCCGAAGCCGGTACCCGCCGAACTGCCGGTGCCGCGCCCGAAGCCACCCGCGCCGAAACCTCAGCCCAAGCCGGTCGCCGCAGCCACGCCCGCTCCTTCTCCCGCGCCGAGCGCCGCGCCCGCGCCCGAACCGGAAGCGAAGACGACCGCCGCGCCCGCCCCCGGTGCGAACGCCCAGGCGGCGCTGGCGCGCGCCACCTCATGGCAGGGCGAACTTCTCGGCCGCCTCGAACAGTTCAAACGCTACCCCCGCTCGGCGCAGGCCAAGCGCCGCCAGGGTGCCGCCATCGTCGCCTTCACCATCGACCGGGATGGCCGCTTGCTGGCGAAGCGCCTCAATCGCTCGTCCGGCCACGACGACCTCGACACCGAGGCGCTCGATCTCCTCGACCGTGCCCAGCCATTGCCGCCGCCGCCCGAAAACATTCCGGGCGAACGGATCGAACTGGTGGTGCCGATTCAATTCTATTTGAAGCGGTAGGGCTCTTGACCGAACGGAACCACCGTGTTGTCGGCGTCGTGGCCGATGTCGGCGCGGCCGAGGTAGGGAATGCCCGCACGTTCGCACCAATAGCGCGCGATCTCGACCTCGGTCTGGCCGAACTCGGGTTCGTTGGCCACGATCGCGCTGCAACGCCCGAGCATGATCCCGGCGACGCGGCGGATCGCGGGCGCGCTGGTGATCTGCCCGAAGGCACGGTCGATGCGGTAGAGCGGCTCGGAGACGTCCTCCAGCATCAACACGTGGCCCGCGAGGTCGGGCATGTAGGGCGTGCCGATCAGGTGGGCGAGGATGGTGATGTTGAAGGCGGCGGCAGGCGCCGGATTGGCCGCCGCTTCGCCCGCGACGAGGAAGGCGAGCGCGCGCAGCACCGCCGCCTCGCCGCCCGGACGATTGAGGTCGGAAGGCATCGGCCCATGCGCAGACGTGCCGATTCTCGCGCCGTAGAACGCGCCGAGCAACGCGCCGGTATCGCTGTAGCCGAGGTAGGTTTTCGCGCGCGCGACCGCGTTCAGGCGGGGCAGAACCGCCTCGACCAGACGGAACGAGCCGTAGCCGCCGCGCGCGAACCACACCGCGTCGAAGTCCGGATCGTTGGCGACCGAGACCAGCGCGTCGGCGCGCTCGGCATCGCTCCCGGCGAAGTGGCCGCACGACGCGAAGCACTGCGGATGGAAGCGCAGATCCACCGCCCGCGCAAGGTCGAGACCGGCGGCGAACGCCAGGACCCGGTCGGCGAGTTCGGGCGTGATCCGGCCACCCGGAGCGACCACGCCGACCCGCACCGATGAACTTGAAATTGCCGCCATTTCCCCCATTCCCGCTTGCCGCGCCGGCGGGCAAATTGTAGCCTCCAGCCATGCAAGACAACAGGACCTATTTTTTCTGCGGCATCGGTGGCAGCGGCATGTTGCCCCTGGCGCTGATCGTGCAGCGGCGCGGCCATGCGGTCGCCGGATCGGATCGCGCGCTCGACCAGGGTCAACTGCCCGAGAAGTTCGCTTTCCTGCGCGCGCAGGGCATCGGCCTGTTCCCGCAGGACGGCAGCGGCGTCGGTCCGAACACCGTATGCGTCACCTCGGCGGCGGTTGAGGAAACCATCCCCGATGTCCAGGCGGCGCGGCGCCAACACGCGACGATGGCGACCCGCGCCGAGTTGCTCGCCGAACTCTTCAACGCCGCGCCGAAATCGATCGGCGTCGCGGGAACCAGCGGCAAGTCCACCACCACCGGCATGATCGCTTGGCTGATGCAGCAAGCCGGGCGGCAGCCCACGGTGATGAACGGCGCGGTGATGCGCAACTTCGTCACCGCCGAGACCCCGTTCGCCAGTTTCCTGGTCGGCGACGGCAACCTGTTCGTCGCCGAAGTCGACGAGAGCGACGGCTCGATCGCGCACTACACGCCGCAGGTCGCGGTTCTCAACAATATCGCCTTAGACCACAAATCGATGGACGAACTGCGCGCGCTGTTCCGCGAATTCGTCGCCAAGGCAGAGGTCGCGGTTCTCAACCTCGACAACGCCGAGACCGCACTGTTGGCCGCCGAAATCCCGGCGGCACGGCGCATCACCTATTCGCTCTCCGACACCGCCGCCGACCTTTTGGCCGGGGATATCGCGCCGCATGCGGACGGCGTCGGCTTCAGCGTTCGGCAATCGGGCGGCGCAACGCTCTCCTTGCGCCTGCGGGTGCCGGGTCGGCACAATGTCGCCAACGCGCTCGCCGCGCTCGCCGCCGCCCGTGCCTGCGGCATCCCCCTCGACCGTGCGGCCGCTGCGCTCGCGGGGTTCACCGGCATCCGCCGCCGCCTAGAAACCGTGGGAACCCGGGGCGGGATCACGGTGATCGACGACTTCGCCCACAATCCGGACAAGATCGCCGCCACGCTCGCCGCGATGCACGAGTTCCCGGGCCGCCTGCTGATCCTGTTCCAGCCCCATGGCTTCGGTCCGCTCCGGCTGATGCGAGAAGGCTTCGTCGACACCTTCGCGACCTGGATGCGCGCCGAAGACATCCTGACGATGCCCGACCCGGTCTATTTCGGCGGCACGGTCGAGCGCAGCGTCACCAGCGTCGACATCGTCGACGGCGTCGACGCGCGGGGACGCCAGGCGCGGTTCTTCCCCGACCGCGCGGCCTGCGGCGAGCATCTCCTTGGTCTCGCCCGCACGGGGGACCGGATCATCGTGATGGGCGCGCGCGACGACACGCTGTCCACCTTCGCGGCCGGACTCCTCGCTCGCCTTCCCTGAAACGCCAAAGCCGCCTTGGAACACTCCAAAGCGGCTTCGCCATCACGCACGTCCAAAACCCTACTCGCCCTTGCCTTCCGACTGCACCCGGCCATCCGGCGCGAGCATGACCTCGGTCGGAACGCCGTCCTTGATCGCGCGGCCGTGCCAGAAGTTGTCGCAGCCTTTCTTCAGTCCGGTCACTTGCGTGTACCCGGCTGCGGTGATCTTCTTTTTCGCGTCGGCCGCGGTCGAGCCGTCGATCTTTTCGTCCGCGCCGCACCGCAATGCGGGCATGTCGTCGGCATACGCCGTACCGACGATCGGCAGGGCCCCGCCCCCAACCAGAATCGCGAACGCTACCATACCGGTAAGCCAGAACTTGATCATCTCGCGTTCTCCTGAGTTCCCGTGAACAGCGCAACCACGCTTCCACACATCATAACGTAGGAACGATCCTGCAAGACTGTGGGATTCGAAACATTTAATCCCCCGCAATGGCGCCCGAGAACCAATCATCACGGCTGCGCGGCGGGGCGGCCCGGAGGCAGCATCCGCAACGCGATATCCCGGTAGATCGACGGCGCTTGCACCAGTTCGGCGATCGGCACGAATTCATCGGACTGATGCGCGACCGCAAGGTCGCCCGGCCCGACGACCACGCCATGCGCGCCGATCTCGCGGAAATGCACGAGATCGCATCCTCCGCCGAACCCGCCGAGCTTCGGGTCGGAAACCCCGTTCGCCACGCACGCCGCCAAGGCCGCGCGCACGATCGGATGATCCGCCGCCGTCTCGGTCGCACCGCCGGTGGTTTCCTGGAACCGCACGATCGCGGCGCGCACTCCGTCGTCGAGCTCCGCCGCGCGCAACAACGCTTCGATTTCGCCGATCGCATCGGCCTCGCGCTCTCCGGGGATCATCCGGCGATCCAGCATGATTTCGCAGGCGTCGGGCACGACATTGTCGGCGACTCCGCCCAAAATCCGCGTCACCGTGAGGCTGGCCGAACCGACCAACGGATGACGCCGGGAACGGATTTCGCGATGCGCGGCGGCGACCCGATCGAGCACGCGCGCCGCGCCGAAGATCGCGTTGACGCCGAGATCGGGCGTTCCCGAATGTGCCATGCGCCCCGCGACCCGCACGATCGGTCGCAGGCTCCCCTTGTGCGCGATCACCGGCGCATTGCCGGTCGGCTCGCCGACGACGACGAAATCGATGCCCGGAAGTTCGCGAGCCAACCGGCGCGCGCCGCGACTGCCGACCTCCTCGTCGGCAACGAACGCGGCGACGACGGTCCCGCTCCATCCCCCACGATCGGCGGCGAGCATCGCCACCGCCTCGATCATCGCGGCAATCGGTCCCTTGGCGTCGCACGCGCCACGCCCGAACAAACGCCCGTTCTCCTCGACCAGCACGAACGGATCGCGGGACCAGCCCTTTCCGGCAGGCACCACGTCGAGGTGGGAGTTGAATGCCAGCGTCGGCCCCGCGCCGTTGCGGAGAACGCCGATGACGTTGGCGCGGCCATCTTCGAAGGCGTCGACGCGGACCTCGCACCCCCATGCAGTGAGTTCATCGGCGACAAAACCCGCCGCCTCGATTTCGCGCCCCGGCGGGTTTTCGGTATTCAGGCCGACCAACCGCGCAAGCCGGGCCTTCAACCTGCTTTCATCGGGGCCGATCATCGCACGGCAATTCCACGCGGCAGGTCCGACAGGACGTCCGCGCCGCTCTCGGTCACGATCACGGTTTCGGATGCTCCGACCGTCCACTCGCCATAGGCCCGCAACGTCGCCGGGAGATGGAATACCATGCCAGGCCGGAGAATTTCGGAAACTCCGGTAAACAGGCTGAGAATCCCGCCCTCGCCCCAATCCGGCGCGAACGCCACGCCCATGGAATAGCCGATCCGCTTGCGGAACGCCTCGGTATAGCCGCCTGCGTCGATCACCGCCTGGGCTGCCTGATGCGGCGCGGAGCATGGCGCTCCGGGGCGGATCGCCGCGAGCGCCGCGTCGAGGGCACGCTCGGCGCAATCCATCATCCGGCGCGCCTCGGCGGGCGGCTCGCCGATCCAGACCGTGCGCATCACGGCGCCGTGGTAGCGCGCGTGGCTCCCCGCAAGTTCGAGGAACACCGGGTCGCCCTTGGCGAGAACCCGCCGCCGCCAAGTCATGTGCGGCAGGCCGCTTCGCCCGCCGGAGGAGACCAGCGGCTCCATCGCCATCGCCTCCGAGCCCGTCGAGACCGCGGCGGCAAGCATCGCCGCCGCCACCTGGTTTTCGTCCGTGGCTTCGGCACACGCCGCGATCCCGGCCACCATGCCCGCGTTGGCATAGCTCGCCGCCTTGCGGATCGCGGCAAGCTCGGCGGGAGACTTGACCACGCGCAGGGCCGCGACCAGACCCGAGCCGTCGATCGGCGGCCGCGCCAGGCCGGCGCAGACCTCGGCATACAGACGCGGCGAAACGAACCAGCCGTCGGTTTCAAGCGCGACCCGGTCCGCGCCCAGATTCCGCAATACCGCGGCAAGCGCCGCCGCCGGAGGCTCGCCGTCCTGATAGGCGACGATGGTGTCGATCCAGGTGTTGGCCGCCGAACCGGGAAGCTCCAACTGACGCACCAGGAGGGTAGGTGCGCCCTCGGCCGTCATCACCAGCGCCTGGAAAGCGAAATATCCGGCGGTCTGGCGACCGCAGAGCCAGTAGATGTTCTCCGGCCCGGTCACGACGAGGGCATCGATGTCCCGCGCCACCATGGACGCCCGCAACTGCGCCTGGCGCGCTTCGAATTCCGCGGCGGGAAAAGCGGCTTCCCGTCCGCGCAGCTCAGCAAAACAACTCAATTTCCTGTCCTCGCCTACGACCGCGCCACCCACTCCAGGAAGCGCGTTCGCGTGTTGTCGAAATGATTTTCCATCGCCTTGCGCGCACCGGCCGGATCGCCGGCTTCGATCCGTTCAATCACCGCGAGATGCTCCTTCGCCTGCTGCACGAAGCTGTCGTGGGTGCGAACGATGGTGCAGCGGCGCGCCGCCACGCGAAGTTCGTCGAGGATTCCCGGCAAAAGCCGGAACCGCGCCGAATCCGCGACCGCGTGGTGAAACGATCGGTCGCTATCCCAGAAGCTGTCGAACGGCACGTCGGTGCGCTCGATCAGCATTCTCATCGTCTCGCGCGATTGCAGCAGGCTGGGAGCGGGTCCGAGTTCCGCCGCGCGCTCCGCCGCCAGGCCTTCCAGCATCCGCCGGGTCTGCACGATTTCCAGCAGTTGGATCACCGTCACGGGCCGAATCACCAGCGCGCCGTTCGCCAACCGGGTGATTACCCCCTCGTTCACCAGGCGGGATATCGCCGCGCGCAACGGCGAACGGGAAACGCCGCAGACCCCGGCCAGCACGCGCTCGCTCAACACGTCCTCGGAGGTGTAGGCGCCATCGAGAATGCTGCGCTTGAGAACTTGATAGGCGTGTTGCGAAAGATTGTCGGCGACCGGCATTGCGACCTACTCCCGCCAGGTTGCGTACAGCGCGCCGACGGCCGCCGCGAGATCGGCGACGTCCATCGCCTCGTCGGGATTGTGGCTGCCGTTCCAATTCCGGACGAACACCATCACCGACTCCCATCCGGCCTGGGCGAATGCGGAGGCGTCGTGGCCACCGCCCGAAGCCATCCGGCGCGGACTCTCGCCGATACGCGCCGCTCCGGCGGCGATCTCGTCGGCGAGCGCGCCCGAAAGCATCGCAGGCGTGCTGCGCGAAACAGCGCCAAGCTCGAAGCGAACGCCGCGCGCTGCCTCGACCTTGGCGATCTCGTCCCTGAAGATCGCATCGATGCGATCGAGCGTCGCCACGTCGTTGCTGCGGAAATCGACACAGAAATCGAGCCGGCCCGGGACCTTGGCAAACGCATGTTCGGGGCTTGCCGCGTCGACACGGCCGAAGGTCACGGCGATGTCCGCGCCCTCGTCAAGCAGCACAGCCCAGTGCCGGTCGAGCGCGGTGACGACGTCAGCCAGCGCGAACACCGTATCCGCCCGGCCCTCGCGCGGCGCTCCGCCCGAATGCGCCCACTCGCCGACGATCCGCGCGTTCCGATACCGCAACCCGCCGCGAATGCCGGAGACCAACGCGTACGGTTCGCCTGCGCGATGCAGGATCGGCCCCTGCTCGATATGAATCTCGACGAACGTCGCGGGAGCGAGACCCGGACCGTTCAGCACCGCGTCCGGGTCGCCGCCCTGTTCGCGCATGTGGTCGGCAAGCGTGCGTCCGGTATCGGAGCGCACGGCATGCAAATCCTCGGTCGAGAGCCGCCCGAGGGCACTGCGCGAGCCGATGTAGGACACCGGGAACCACACGCTTTCCTCAGCCCGGGTTATGGTCACGACGAGATCCATCGGCGGCGGCGTCCCGGCGGCGGCGAAAGCCGCCGCCAACGCCATGCCGCCCACCACGCCCGCCTGCCCGTCATAGCGTCCGCCCATCGCCACGGTATCGAGGTGGGAGCCGATGAACAGCGGCTTGGCCGTGCGGTCGCGCCCCGGCAACCGCGCGAAAAGATTGAGCGCGGCATCGCGGGTGACGGTCATGCCGAGGCGCTGCGCCTCGCGTGCGACCAGGGCGTGCGCCTGGCTTTCCAGGTCGCTGTACGACGGTCGGGTCACGCCCGGGCCGGGCAGGCTGATCGCGTTGATCCCTGCGAGCAATCGCTCGATGGTTTCCTCTATCACCGGAATCACGGCATGACCCTTTCCTGCGGACGGTTGATGGTCGTCGCCGGAATGCCTCCGGCGCACGCGGTGAGAACGTGGCCTGCCGCCGCGATCGCGACCCGGGCGAGGGAGTCCTCGGTCGTCCCGCCGAGATGCGGCGTGAAGATCACCCGATCGGGAAACGCCGCGAGCTGGCCGGTCGGAGCTTCCGCCGAATAAACGTCGAGCGCGGCGGCGCGCACCCGGCCGTCGGCCAGCGCACGGGCCAATGCGGCCTCGTCGACCAATCCGGCGCGCGCGGTATTGACGAGGATCGCGCCGGGCTTGATCGCGGCGAGGCTCGGGCCGGAGATCATTCCCCGGGTCTGCGCGGTGAGCGGCGCATGCAGGCTGACGAGGTCGGCGCGCGCCAGTCCCTCGTCCAGCGATGCGATCCGGGCGAAGCCGAAATCGTCGTCGCAGACCGGGGAATGGATCAGGATTTCCATGCCGAGCGCGGCGTGCAGCAACCGCCCCACTCGCGCGCCGATGCTGCCCCAGCCGACGACCAGAGCGGTCTTGCCGTGGAGTTCAGTGAACCGCCCGCTTTCCCGGTAGCCTTTCTGCCCGGCGCGCTCGCGGCGATCCCCGGCGGGAATGCCGCGCGCGGCGGAAAGCGCGAGGCCGAGGGTCATCTCCGCCACCGACTGGGCGTTGGCTCCCGGCGTATTGCAGACCAGCACGCCCCGCGCGGTCGCCGCGTCGATATCGACCGGATCGGTGCCCGTACCATGCACGACGATGGCGCGAAGTCGGGGCGCCGCCGCGAGCGCCGCAGCCGAGAACCCCGCATCGCGGGTAATCACCGCATCGCAATCGCCGACGTGCGCGGCTACGGTCCGCATGTCGGGCGCCGGGCACATAACCGGCTCGACGCCGCCGGTCCGGAGAGTCTGCAAACCCTCCTCATGGATGGGTTGGATAACGAGGCACTTCACGAGATCTTCTCCGCTCCGGGGGTGCGTTCGAGACACGAGAGAATGGCATCCCGCGCGTGGGCGAGATGCATCAGCATCAGGTGCGCGGCCTTGTCGCCGTCGCCGTCGCGCAGCGCGTCGAGAATCGTCAGGTGTTCCTCGCACCCGAGCAGAAAACGCTCCGGAACCCGGGAGCGGTCGAACACGTACGTCCGCAGGCGCAGGCCATCGAGGGTGTGCAACAGGATCGGATTGTTGGTGGCGCGAGCCATCATCCGATGAAATGCATCGTCGATGCTCCACTCGTCTTCCCCCTCGCCCGGTCCGGACGCCATGAACGCGCGGATCCGCGCGGTCATGTCCTCGAATACCGAACGCGGCAGATGTACTGCGGCGCGGGCGGTTTCGGTCTCGATCGCAGCACGGAGCAAGAAGATCTCCTCGACCTCGGCGGCGTCGACCATGCGGAGGCGAAGGAAGCGCCCCTCGCGGGCGAGCATGCCTTCGCACTCCATGCGCTTGAACGCCTCGCGCACCGGCGTGCGCGACATCGACAGGCGCTCGCTGAGTTCGGCCTCGTGGAGCGCGTCGCCGGACTTGAGGTCGCCCGAGAAGATCATTTCGATGATCCTGGCGCGCGCCTGATGCATCAAGGATTGGGTCATTCGTTCTCCGCGACGGCAGCCACGCCGTCGATCAAATTGACGTCGAGAAGAAAGCCGGAATCGCAGACCAGGCCCGCCTTGGGCATGAGGTCCGCGAGCCGCGACCGCAGCGCCCGTCGCGCGTCGATCAGCAGGTTCTCGGCGTCTTCCCGCGATATGCGTACGAACCGCACCGGCTGGCCCGTGGAAATCTGACCGAGGCGCGGCAGGTCGACCGAAGCGACGGCGCCGATCTTGGGATAGCCGCCGGTGGTCTGACGCTCGGCCATCAATACCATGGGACGCCCGGACCCCGGAACCTGCAACGAACCGAGCGGCGTTCCGTCGGAGACGATGTCGTGGCCGCGCACCGCCGCGATCTTCGGACCTTCCAGGGCTTGCGCCATGCGGTCGCGGGTCGGCGAGACGGTGTAGCCGTCTCCGGCGAGGAGATCCCACGCGCTCTCGTCGAAATAGTCGTCCTGCGGGCCGGGCACCACGCGTATCGGCCCTTCCTCCCGCACGAACGGCTCCGCCATCCGCAAGCACGGCGCGGCGACGGTCTCACCGAGCGGCAGGGTGTCTCCGGCCTTGAGGGTGCGGCCTTCGTGCCCACCGATGCCGGTGCGCAGATGGGTCGCGCGCGACCCGAGCACGGGGGGCGTGGCGATCCCGCCCGAAACCGCGAGATACCCCCAGACGCCGCGCTGCAACGCGCCGACGCGCAGGGTTTGGCCGGACAGAAGATCGTGGCTTTCCCAGGCCGCGACCGGCTCGCCCGCGATGCGGACGTCGGCGTCGCCGGTGACGGCGACCCGCACCGGAGCCGATACCGAAAACTCGCCCCCCATCCCGGCGAACTCCAGACCGGCGGCGGCGTCCGCGTTGCCGACCAGGGCGTTGGCGATGGCGAACAGCGGCGGGTCCATCGGCCCCGAGCCGGAAACCCCGGCGTGCAGCAGCCCCGGACGCCCGGCGTCCTGCACCGTGGTCATCGGCCCGCTGCGCAAAACTGAAAACGTTGTGCTCATCGGATTTCGGACTCCACGATGGTCTCTCCGGCGGCGACGGCGGCATCGAGGTCAGCGGCCTCCGCCGCGCTCACCGGCACGAAGCGCACCGCGTCGCCCGCCGCGAGCAGAAACGGCTCGGGTCGCGCCGGGTCGAACAGCCGCAACGGCGTGCGCCCGACGAAGCGCCAGCCGCTCGGCCCCGCGACCGAGTTGATGTTGGCCTGTTCGCCGCCGATCCCCACCGCCCCGGCTTCGAGGCGCTGGCGCGGCGTCGGCAGGCGCGGCGTGTGCAAAAGAGCGGGCAGGCCGCCGAGATAGGCGAACCCCGGCGCGAAGCCGATCATGTAGACGCGGTACTCGGGCGAGACGAACAGCGCGATCAGTTCCTCCACCGAGAGCGACTTCATCCGCGCCAGGTCTTCGAGGTCGAGCCCGGCGCTGCCGCCGAACAGCAACGGCACGCGCCACAACCGCGACGCCGACGCCGCGTCGGAAATCGCTGCGGCGCGGCGCTGCACGGCCTCGGCCAGAGCCGCGCCGCGCACCGCTTCCGGGTCGTAGCAGACCAGGAGCGAGCGATAACTCGGCACCGTCTCGCGCACCCCCGGCAACGGATCGTCGCCGAGGGATTTGGCCAACGCGATCACCCGCGCGTTGACCGAAGCGTCGATGCGGCTGGAGAACTCAACCGCAAGCGCCTGGTCTCCGGCGCACAACACTTTCGGCGTCATCAGACGTTCCTCGACGCCAGGAGATTGGGCAGCCAGTCGATCACGCCCGGGAAGCAGGCGATCACGATCGTGAACGCCGCCGTGATCAGGAAGAACGGCAAGGCGGCGCGCGCGACGGTCCCGATCTTGCCGCCGACCAACCGCTGGATCACGATCAGGTTGAAGCCCACCGGCGGGGTGATCTGCGCCATCTCGACGACCAGGACGAGGAAGATGCCGAACCAGATCTTGTTGTACCCGGCGGCCAGCACCAGCGGCAGGGTGATCGGCAAGGTCATGACGATGCAGGACATGCCTTCCATGAAGCAGCCGAGGATGGTGTAGAACACCAGCAGCACGACCACCAAGGCGATCGGCGAAAGCCCGAGTCCCTGGATTTCGCCCGCGATGAAGCGCGGCAGGCCGAGGTATCCCAGACCGACCGAGAGGAACATCGCGCCGACGATGATCAGCCCGATCATCGCGCAGGTCTGCGACGCGTGGTACAACGATTCGCCGAGAATCCGCCACGAAAGCGCCTTCTGCCAAACCCCGAGGGCGAGCGAGCCCGCGACGCCGACGGACGCCGCCTCGGTCGGCGACGCGAGACCGCCATACATCGAGCCGATCACCGCGAAGATCAGCAGAAACAGCGGCCCCAGGCCTTCGCGATGCAGGGTCGCGAGCTTCTCGCGGAAGGTCATGCGGTCGGGCGCGGCACCGACCAGAGACGGGTTCAGGACCGCGCGCACGCCGATATAGATCATGTACGACGACGCGAGCAGGATTCCCGGCACGATCCCTGCCATGAACAGCTTGAGGATCGATTCCTCGGCAAGCACGCCGTAGATGATCATGATCGTGGAGGGCGGGATGAGGAAACCGAGCGTTCCCGCACCGGCCAAACTGCCGGTGACGAGATCGCGGTCGTAACCCTTGGCGATCAGTTCCTTCGCGGTGATCCGCCCCACCGTCGCGGTGGTCGCGGCGGAAGAGCCGGACACCGCCGCGAAGAGCGTCGACGCGAGGACGGTAACGTGCGCCATGCGCCCGGGAAGGCGGCGCGTCCAGGGTGCGAGGCCGGTGAACAGGGCCTCCGAAACCCGGGTGTGGAACAGCAGTTCCGCCATCAGGATGAACAGCGGCAAGGCCAGCATTTCCATGCTTACCGAGGAATTCCAAGCCTGCTGGGCAAGGAGCTTTTCCACCGGCATGCTCGGGCGGAAGATGGCGATGGTGCCGATCCCGGTCCCGATCAGGCCGAGGCCGACCCACACCCCGGCGCCGAGGAGCAAGGTCATCAGACCGATAAGGGTCAAACCGATTTTACCCATTACACTGCTTCCTCGATCGAAGTTTGCGCCACCGGCATTTCGCCGCGCAATGCGCGCAGGAACTGCGCCACCAACTGGAGGACGAAGATCGCCGAGCCGACCGTCATCACGCCCTGGGGAATCCAGAGCGGCGTCTTCACCACGGACGCCGCCACCGAGCCGCGCACGAACGACAGGTAGGCCATGTTGCCAAGCGCATAGGTGAGCCCGCAGGCGATCGCAAAGCCTACGGCGCATGCCGCGAGATTGAGCAGGATCACGCCGCGAGGCGGCAGCACGTCGAACAGGGCGGTGACCCGCACGTGGCTGCCGCTCTTGAGCGCGTTGCCCGACGACAGCAGGAAGCACCCGCCCATCATGTACGCCGAGAAATCCCAGCTGAACGAAATGCTGGTACCGAGAATGTTGCGGCTCAACACCTCCAGCGCGACGAGGACGAATATCCCCGCGAGGCAGATGCTGCCGCCGACGCACGCGCCGAACGTCAGTGCGTCGATCTTCGAAATCACGGCCTCGAAGCGGCCGCTTTCGGCATTGGTCATGGTCGGGAAACCTCCAAGGCGATGGGGCGCCCGAAGGCGCCCCTCAAGCCATCAGTTGCGGGCCTTGAGGTAGGCGTCGATATACGGGGCGGATTCCGGCACGCGAGCCTTGAACGCGTCCCACATCGGCTGGGCGCGCTTCATCAGCTCAGCCTTCAATTCCGGCGAAGGTTCGGTGATGTTGACGCCGTGCGACTTCAGGATTTCCAGCTTCTTCGCATCCTCGGCCCGGCTGACCAGCCAGAACTGGCCTTCGAGGCGCTTCGCGGCATCCTCGATTGCGATCTGGTCCTTCGGCGAGAGCGCCTTCCAGGCATCGAGATTGACGGTCACGATGTTGCTGGAGGCCTGCCAGTTGAAGGTGTTCATGTTGGACAGGAATTCCCAGAAGGCGCCGTCGACGCCCGAGGACGACGAGGTGGTCACGCCGGTGATCGTGCCCGCGGCAAGGGAAGGAACCACTTCGCCCCAGGGCATCTGCAACGGCGAGGCGCCAAGGCGCGTGAAGAAGTCGTGCCCGTTCGCGTCGACGACACGGAGCTTGAGACCGGCAAGATCGCCGATGGTCTTGATCGGCTGCTTCGAGTACACCGCCTGGCCCGGCCACGGCACCATGTAGAGCAGCTTCTGATTCATCTTCGCGGCGACTTCCTCCACCTTGGGGCGGAAGAACTTATGCAGCAACGCAAGGTCCTGCATCGTCGGCGCCAGGAACGGCAGGGTCTCGATACCCAGCACCGGCGCCTCACCGACCTGCTGGTTCATCAGGATGTCCGCGACCGGCACCAGACCGTCGCGCACCGCCGCCATGCCTTCCGGGCCCTTGATCCCAAGCGCGCCGCCCGAATGCACGGTGATGACCACGTCGCCCTTGGTCACCTTCTTCACCTCGTCGGCGAAGGCCTTGGCGTCCTGGGTGTGGAAGTTTCCTTCCGGCCAGACCACGGACATATCCCAGCGGGTTTCCGCCAGTGCGGGAGTGGCGGCCAGGGCAATCGCCGCCACCAGTGCGGCGCGGATACCGAGTGTCTTCATCGTCATAATCCCTCTTGTCGAATAGGAGCAGCGGCTCGGAAAAGCGGAGCGCAAATGGCTTGCCATTTCGGTATACCACCTGTATGTCCGTGGGGAGGGATCGTATGATGCTTTTTTGCGCAAATCAACGCCATGATGCAAATTTGTGCTAAAACTCGAAAATTCGACGCGATTCCCGAGGCTTGACAGGAGGTTGCAATGGCCACTTCGGTGGATTTGAACTGCGACATGGGAGAAGGGTTCGGCGCCTACACCATCGGTGACGACGCCGCGATGATGGAGTTGATCACCACCGCCAACATCGCGTGCGGCTTCCATGCGGGCGACCCGGCGGTGATGCGGCGCACGATCCTCGCCGCCAAGGCGAAGGGCGTCGCGATCGGCGCGCATCCGTCGTTCATGGACCTCTACGGCTTTGGACGGCGCAGGATTTTCGGCGACCGGCCGGAAGACCTCGAAGCCCAGCTGATCTATCAGATCGCCGCGATCCAGGGCATGGCGCACGCCCTCGACTGGCCGATCACCCACGTCAAGACCCACGGCGCGCTCGGCAACATCGCCGCCGAGGACGCCGACCTCGCGGCGCTCTGCGTGCGCGCGATCAAGGCGGTCGACCCGAGTCTCGCCTTCATCACCCTGCCCTACTCGGAAACCATGAAAGCGGCGGAACGCGCCGGTTTGTGCGTCGCCTGCGAGGTCTACGCCGACCGCACCTACGACGACAACGGCATGCTCACCTCGCGCCAGCGCCCCGACGCGGTAATCCACGATCCGCAAAAAAGCGTCGAGCAGGTGCTGTGCATGGTGCGCGACGGCTTCATCCCGACCGTCGGCGGGCGCAAGCTCGAAGTCGACGCCGCCACCTTGTGCATTCACGGCGACACCCCCGGCGCGGTCGCCACCGCCGCCGCCCTGCGCGCCACCATGGCGGCCGAAGGCATCCGCTTCGCGCCGTTCGCCCTCCCCACCGCAAACGCCTGAGGATTCCGTTCATGACGACCCTGATCGACCGCAACACGCGCGGCGTCTACATCATCTGCGCGACGCCGTTCACCGCGAACGGCGCCATCGACCTCCCCAGCCTCGACCGCCTCCTGGAGTTCTACGTGGACTCGGGCGTTAACGGCATCACCGTCCTCGGCATCATGGGCGAGGCGGACAAGCTCACTCCCGACGAGCGCCGTGCGGTGTTCGACCGCGTGATGACCCGCCTCGACGGCCGGATTCCGGTGATCGCGGGCGTTTCCGACGCCGGCATGGGCAACCTCGCCGACATCACCAAGTTCGCGATGGACAAGGGCGCGGCGGGCGTGATGGTCGCGCCGAGCCGGGGCACGCCGCGCGAAGACCGCGTGCTCGCCTACTTCCACCAGGTCTGCGCCGCGATCGGCCCGGACGTTCCGGTGGTCTACCAGGACTTCCCCCAGACCACCGGCGTGCCGATCTCGGCGCGCGGCATCCTCGAACTCACCCGCGACCTGCCGCAGATCGCCATGCTGAAGCACGAGGAAAGCCCGGCGCTGGCTAAGATCACCGCGATCCGCCAAGCCGAAAAAACCGGTTCGCCGCGCCTCTCGATCCTCTGCGGCAACGGCGGCCTCTACCTGCCGCAGGAACTGATGCGCGGCGCCGACGGCGCGATGACCGGCT
>DBTR01000013.1:62882-63451 GCA_002307145.1 Rhodospirillum sp. UBA1311
GCGCCGACGGCGCGATGACCGGCTTTGCCTATCCCGAGGCCCTGGTCGGCACCGTTCGCCTCCATGCGGAAGGCAAGGACGACGCAGCCGAAGACCTCTACGATTGCTACCTGCCGATCCTGCGCCTCGAACAGCAGCTCGGCCTCGGGCTGGCGATCCGCAAGCACATCCTGATGCGGCGCGGCGTGATCGCCGAGTCCGCCCTGCGCGCGCCGGGACCGAAACTTTCGGCGGTGGACGTCGCCGAAATCGACCGCCTGATGGCGCGCACCGAACGCAAACTCAAGGATCTCTGAACATGGACTTTGGATTGAAGGGCAAGACCGCGCTGGTCCTGGCGTCGTCGAAGGGCCTCGGCCTCGGCACCGCCGAAGCGCTCGCGGCGGAAGGCGCCAGCGTTCTCCTCACCGGCCGCGACGAGGCCGCCCTCGTCGCCGCTACCGACGCGATCAACGCGCGCGGCGCGGGCAAGGCGCAGTGGGTCGCCTCGGACCTCGCAAACCCGGCCTTCGTCGACACCCTGGCGGGAGAAGCGGAAGCCCGCCTCGGCCGGGTCGACATCCTGGTCA
>DBTR01000013.1:63697-72520 GCA_002307145.1 Rhodospirillum sp. UBA1311
GCCGGGTCGACATCCTGGTCAACAATACCGGCGGCCCCGCGCCGGGCACCAGCACGATGATGGACGAGGAAACCCTGACCGCGCAGGCGCAGGCGATGGTGTTCCGCGTCATCGCCCTCACCAACCGCCTGCTTCCGGCGATGGTCGCGGCGGGCTGGGGCCGGGTGCTCACCTGCGCATCGTCGGGCGTACTCCAACCGATTCCCAACCTCGCGATGTCCAACACCCTGCGCAGCGCGCTGGTCGGCTGGAACAAAACCCTCGCCAACGAGGTCGCGGCGAATGGCGTCACCTGCAACATGCTGCTCCCCGGCCGCATCCACACCGCACGTACCGACCAGCTCGACGCAGCGGCGGCGAAGCGCACCGGCAAGACCATCGACGAAGTCCGCGCCGCCTCGCGCGCGACGATTCCGGCGGGCCGCTACGGCAAGGTCGCCGAGTTCGGCGCGGTCGCCGCGTTCCTCTGCAGCGATCCGGCGGGCTACGTCACCGGTTCGGTGATCCGCTGCGACGGCGGCTCGATCAAGTCGGTCTGAAAACCACGAAAGGCCGGGGTCATCCCCGGCCTTTCCACTCCGCCATCGCATCCACCGCGACCTCGCGCAGCGCGCGCACCAGCCGTGCGGCGGGCGTCATCCGCACCCAGAACAACCCGACGCTGCGCACCCAGCCGGGAATCGGCAACGGCAGCTTGGCGATTCGCAAGCCCTCCGGCCACGGCGGCGCCCAATCCGGCACCAACGACACCCCGAGCCCCCGATCCACCATCGCCGCGATCGCGTCGAGCGCATCCATCTCGAAGCGCTCGCGCGGGCGGAGTCCCGCATAGCGCAGGTAGCGGTCGACGATCTGCCCGCCCCAGTGATTGCGGTCGTAGCGCATGAACGGCTGGGTCGCGAGCAGGCGGTGCGGATCCTCGCCGCGCAGCGCTTCGGGCGCGAGCACCACCATCGGCTCCTCGTGCAGCAACTGCCAGTCGCAGGCTTTCGGAATCGCGAACTGCGGCTGCACGATCACCGCAGCGTCGAGTTCGCCTCGCAACACCTGGTGATAGAGATCCACCGATGTGCCCGGCACGATGTAGAGCTCGATCTGCGGGTGTCGCCCCATCAGCCCCGAGAGAATCCCCGGCATCAACCCGGTCAGCGCGGTCGAGGTCGCGCCGAGGCGCAGCGACCCGCTCAGCACGCCCTCGACGTCGATCGCGCGCAGTTCCCGGGCGGTGCGAAGTAACAGTTGCGCACGATCGAGAATCGCCATGCCGGTCTCGGTCGGGCGTACCGTACGACCGACCCGCGACACCAGCGGCTTGCCGATCTCCGCCTCCAGGGCGCGCAGGCGCTGCGCCACCGCCGCCGGGGTCAGGTACAGGCGGCGCGCGGTTTCGGCGATCGAACCGGTTTCGACCACCATCACGAAGCTCTCAAGGAAGCGGGTATCCATAACGATAGATTTTATATCGTCTGAATTCACGATTATATAGATTTTTTACACTGACTCCTCTGCCCATACTCGGGGACGAATTCAGCTTGGCAGAGGTTTCAGAATGGGTCTCATTTCCGTCAAACTCGGCGTGGTTCAAGCCTCCCCGACGATCGCGATCACCCGCATGGCCGGCGAGTTGCGCCGCCAGGGCCGCGACATCATCGGCTTGTCGCAGGGCGAGCCCGATTTCGACACGCCGCAGTTGGTCAAGGATGCCGCCGTCGCCGCGATCGCGCGCGGCGAAACCAAGTACACCGACGTGGACGGCACGCCCGCCCTCAAGGCCGCGATCGTACGCAAGTTCGCCCGCGACAACGGCCTCGCCTACGAAACCTCGCAGATCAGCGTCGGCACCGGCGGCAAGCAGGTGCTGTTCAACGCGCTCTACGCCTCCATCGACGTCGGCGAAGAGGTGATCATCCCCGCGCCGTACTGGGTGTCGTACCCCGACATGGTCCGCCTCGTCGGCGGCGTGCCGGTGATCGTGCCCTGCCCCGAGGAACAGAACTTCCTCCTCGACGCCGAGCGCCTGCGCGCCGCGATCTCGCCGCGCACCAAGTGGCTGATCCTCAATTCGCCCTCGAACCCGACCGGCGCGGGCTACACCGCGGCGCACCTGCGCGCCCTCGCCGACGTGCTGCTGGACCACCCGCACGTCTACGTCCTCACCGACGACATGTACGAGCACATCCGTTACGACGGCTTCGAATTCGCCACCATCGGCGCGGTCGAGCCGAAGCTGATGCCGCGCATCCTCACCGTCAACGGCGTGTCGAAGGCCTACGCCATGACCGGCTGGCGCATCGGCTACGCTGGCGGCCCGGTGGAACTGATCCGCGCGATGGCGACGGTGCAGTCGCAGAGCACCAGCAACCCGAGCTCGGTCTCCCAGGCCGCCGCCACCGTTGCGCTCGACATGCCGCTCGACTTCCTCGCCGAGCGCAACGCCGCGTTCCTCGAACGCCGCGACCTCTGCCTCGAAAAGCTCAATGCCATCGACGGCATCACCTGCCGCGTGCCCGACGGCGCGTTCTACCTGTTCCCGTCGTGCGCCGGGCTGCTCGGGCGCAAGACCCCTGACGGACGCACCATCGCCACCGACATCGACTTTTCCACCTACCTGATGGAAGCCGCGAACGTCGCGGTGGTGCCGGGCACCGCATTCGGCCTCGCGCCCTATTTCCGGATTTCCTTCGCCACCGCCACCGAACGCCTCCGCACCGCCTGCGAGCGCATCGCGGCGGCGTGCGCGGCCCTCAAATAAGGAACCTCGAACATGGCTCTCTCCTCCGAGATCGTCGCGGCGCTGAAGCACGTCTCGACCGCGACCCTGACCACCGTCCTGCTTAAAAAGGGCCTGCGCAACGTCTGGTTGCGCGGCACCAAGCCGCTGCGCGAAGGCCAGGGCCGGATCGTCGGCGAGGCGTTCACGCTGCGCTTCGTCCCCGCCCGCGAAGACCTCGCAACCCCCGCCTCGTGGTCGTCGCCGATCTCCACCCGCGCCGCGATCGAGGCGATGCCGGAAGGCTGCATCGCGGTGGTCGACGCGATGGGCATCACCGACGCGGGCATCTTCGGCGACATCCTCTGCTCGCGCATGGCGAAGCGCGGCGTCGCCGGCCTGGTGACCGACGGCGTGGTCCGCGACGTCGCGGGCGTGCTCGCTTCCGGCCTTTCGGTCTGGTGCGACGGCGTCGCCGCGCCGCCGTCGGTGGCCGGTCTCACCTTCGTCAACTGGCAGGAGCCGGTGGGCTGCGGCGGCGTCGCGGTGTTCCCGGGCGACGCGATCGTGGTCGACGACGATGGCGCGGTGGTGATCCCGCAGGCGCTGGTCGACGAGGTCGTGCCGGTCGCGGTCGAGCAGGAACGCCTCGAAGGCTGGATCATGAGCGAAGTCGAGAAGGGCACCCCCCTGCCCGGCCTCTATCCGCCGAACGAGGACAACAAGGCGCGCTACGAAGCCTTCAAGGCCGCGCAGTAACCCCCCATCTCTCCTGCGCCGCTCCCTTGCCGGAGCGGCGCGCCCTTCAGGAAGGCTCCGCCATGCGCCCGCATATCGCCCTCGTCTCGGAAATGACCGACACCGACGAAGCCCTCTGGCTCCAGGTGCTCGGCGATGCGCTCCGGCAGGAGCCGGTGGTGTCGTTTCGCCGATTGACGGCGGAGTCTTACGCCGACATCGACATCGCCATCGTCGCGGGCCCCAACCCGGACAACCTCGCCAAGCTCCCCAACCTCAAATGGGTCCACAGCCTGTGGGCCGGGGTCGAGCGCCTGGTGGCGGAATACGGCAACGCCGGAATCCCGATCGTCCGCCTCGTCGACCCGCGGATGAGCAAGACGATGGCGGAATCCGCCCTCGCCTGGACCTATTACCTGTTTCGCCAGATGCCGACCTACGCCACGTTCCAGCGCGAACGGCGCTGGGAGCAGTTGCCCTATCGCCCGGCGGAAGACGTCACCGTCGGCGTGCTCGGACTGGGCGAACTCGGCCTCACCGCCGCCAAGCTGCTGAGGAGCGCCGGATTCGACGTCCTCGGCTGGAGCCGTTCGCCGAAGACGGCCCACGACATCGAAACCCATCACGGCATGGATGGCCTCGAAACCGTACTGACGCGTTCCGAAATCCTCGTCTGCCTGCTACCGCTGACGCCGGAAACCCGGGGATTGCTGAATGCGGAGCGGCTCGCGCTGCTGCCGCGCGACGCAGGAATCATCAACTTCGCGCGCGGCCCGCTGATCGTCGCCGACGATCTCCTCAAGGCTCTCGACGCGGGAAACCTCTACCACGCCGTACTCGATGTGTTCGACGTCGAGCCCCTGCCCCGGGACTCGCGCTTCTGGTCGCACCCACGGGTCAGCGTCCTGCCGCACATTTCCGCGCCGACGCCGCGCGAAAGCGCCGCCGAAACCGTCGCGCGCAACATCCGCCAGTACCGGCGCAAGCATACGCTTCCGGTCACGGTGGACGTCGCACGCGGGTATTGAAGCTCAGGCGCGGCGCAGGGGTACGCCCGCGCGCGCGCCGGTGTGTACGCCGTCGCGCAGAGTGACCGCGCCGTTGACCACCACCGCCGCGATCCCCTCGGCCGCCTCGGTGGGGGTTTCGAAGCTCGCGGTGTCGCGGACGGTTGCGGCATCGAACACGGTGATGTCCGCCGCCGCGCCGACGCGCAGCGTACCCCGGTCCTTCAGGCCGAAAGTCGCGGCGGTGAGTCCGGTCATCTTCCACACCGCGGTTTCGAGCGGGAACAGGCCGACGTCGCGGCTGTAGTGCCCGAGAACGCGGGGGAAGGTTCCCCAAAGGCGCGGATGCGGCCGCTTGCCGACGCAGATTCCGTCGGAACCGACCATCGTCTCGGGGAACGCCAGGATCCGCCGCACGTCGTTTTCGTCCATGGTGAAGTAGACGGCGGTGCCCGGCTGCAGGCGGCGCGCCGCCTCGTGAGGCTTCACCCCCCACTCGGCTGCGATCTCGGCAAGCTCGCGACCGTCGCACTCCGGGTGCGGTCCGCTCTCGGCGATGATCACCCGCACGTCGTCGAGCGCGGGATCGCTGCGGATCATCGTCGAACTCGCGTGATAGGGATAGCAGTCGAGGCCGACCCGCTGGTTCGCCATCGCCTCGCGGATGCGTGGCAAGGTCGCGGCGGAGCGGCCGAAGTTGCGCGGATACATCACCTTGTGGTGCGAGATCACCACCGCGATTTCGAGCGCGCGGCCGATCGCGAAGGTTTCGTCGAGCGCGTCGAAGACGAAGTCCTCTTCGTTGCGCATGTGGGTGACGTAGATGCCGCCGAACTCGGAGAGCGGACGGCCGATCTCGATCAACTCCGCCGTCGGCGCGGCGGCGGCGGGCGGATACACCAAGCCGGAGGACAACCCCACCGCCCCCTCGGCCAGGCATTGCCGCAGCGTCGCGCGCATCTCGGCGATTTCCGCGTCGGTCGCGGCACGGTCGAGGTCGAGGCCCATCGCCCGCACCCGCAGCGAGGCGTGCCCCACCAACCCGACCACGTTCACCGCAGGCGGCGCGTCGGCGAGAGCGCTGAAATAGTCGGCAAACGCGGTGAAGCTCCGGTCGTCGGGCAGGTCGAGAAGATTGAACGGCGGCGGGAGAGGACGCGCCGTGGTCATCGGCGCGGAGCTGATGCCGCAATTGCCGGTGACGACGGTGGTCACGCCCTGAGAAACCTTCGGCATCATCCCGGGATTGACGAACAGGGCCTGATCGTCGTGGGTGTGGGAATCGATGAAGCCGGGCGCGACGATCCGTCCGCCCGCGTCGAGGATTTCCCGCGCCGTCGCCCCGCCGAGATCGCCGACGGTGGCGATCCGTCCCGCCTGGACGCCGATATCGGCGCGAAAGCGCGGCCGGTTGGTCCCGTCGATCACCATGCCGCCGCGAACGACGAGGTCGTACTCACCCACCATCTGCTGACTCTCCCTGAAGCACGCCGACGGCTCAGGCCGCCGGACGCAGAACCCTTCCGCGCGCGGATCCGGTCGTCACCGCCGCGCTGCCGTTCCAGACCATCTCGCCGTTCACCCACACGCCGGAGATCCCCGCGCTGGTCTGGATCGGCTGGGCGAAGGTGGCGCGGTCGCCGACCGCATCCGGGTCGAACAGCACCAGATCCGCCCAATAGCCTTCCTTGAGCAGGCCACGCTCGGCCAGGCCATAGTTCGCCGCCGCGAGTCCGGTCATCCGATGTACCGCATCTTCCAGGCCAAGGAGCCCCTGCTCGCGAACGAACGCGCCGAGGACGCGGGGGAACGTCCCCCACTGGCGCGGGTGCGGATGGGGATCGAAGGGCAGGCCGTCGGAGCCGACCATGGTGCGGGGATGGCGGAAGATCCGCCGCACATCCGCCTCGTCCATGAGGAAATAGATCGCCCCGGCGGGCGCGAGGCGCGCCACCGCCGCCGCATCGTCGAGCCCGAGTTCTGCGCAGACCTCGGCGAACTCCCGCCCCGAAGCCTCGGGATAGCCCTTCGACCAGGTGATCAGGGTCCGGCTCGCCAGCCGCGCGCGGTCGAGGCGCAACATCGTCGACGTCGCCGGATAGGGATGGCAGTCGATGCATACGGATTGGGTCGCGGCGGCGCGGTCGATCATCGCCAGGGTCTCGCGCGACCGGCCATGGTTGGCGGCTCCGGCGAGCTTGTGATGCGAAAACACCACCGTCGCGCCGCACGAGCGGCCCGCCGCCAACGCCTCCTCCATCGCTGGAACGATCCCGTCGGCCTCGTCGCGCAGATGGGTGGCATAGATCGCGCGCCGCCCCGCGAGCGGCGCGCACACCGCGACGATTTCCGCGAGCGGCGCGGCGGCGGCAGGCGGATAGAAGGTGCCGGTGGAGATCCCGAACGCACCCGCCTCCATCGCCTCGCTCACGAGCGCACACATTTCCGCGATTTCGCCCGCCTCGGCGGGGCGCGCGGTATCCGTCATCGCGGCGACGCGGAGGGTGGTGTGCCCAACCAGGGGAACGACGTTGGTGGCCGGACCGACGTTGTCCACCGCCTGTACCCAATCGGCGAAGCGTGCGAACCGGAACAGGCGGTCGGGGCCCAGCAGGTCCAAGGGCTGCGGCACGGTTTCGCGCACCAGCGGCGCGAGGCTGATGCCGCAATTTCCGGTAACCACGGTGGTCACGCCCTGCGAGACCTTGGGCGTCATCGTCGGATTGGTGAGCAGATAGCCGTCGTCGTGGGTGTGGGAATCGATGAAGCCGGGCGCGAGAACCCGCCCCTCCGCCCGCACCACGCGCCGAGCCGTACCGGCCGCGACGCTGCCGATCCGCGCGATCCGCCCGTCGCTCACCGCGAGGTCGGCCTCCGCCCCGGGGGCGCCGCTGCCGTCGATCAACCGTGCTCCCAGGATCGCGAAATCGTACATGCCCAAACCTCCTCAGATCCCCGCTTCGGTCAGATGGCAGGCCGCCGAATGGCCTTCCGCCAACACCGCGAGGGTAGGTTCTTCCTCGCGGCATCGCGCGAACGCGAGCGGGCAACGGGTATGGAACCGGCAACCGCGCGGCGGCGAGATCGGGCTCGGAATGTCGCCCTCCAGCACGATCCGGTTGCGCCTGGCTTCCGGATCGGGCACCGGCACCGCCGAAAGCAGCGCCTTGGTGTATGGGTGGCGCGGCGCGCCGAAGATCTGCTTGCGGCTGCCGATCTCCATGATCTTGCCGAGGTACATCACCGCGACGCGATGGGTGAGGTACTCGACGATCGCGAGATCGTGGCTGATGAACAACAACGCCAGCCCCATGTCGCGCTGCAGGTCGGAGAGGAGATTGACGATCTGCGACTTCACCGAAACGTCGAGCGCCGAGACCGCCTCGTCGCAGATGATCAGATCCGGGCGCGTCGCCAGGGCCTTGGCGATGCCGATGCGCTGGCGCTGCCCGCCCGAGAACTCGTGCGGACGGCGGTCGAGCGCCTCTTCCCGCAGGCCGACCTTGGTGATCAGGTCGACGAGCTGGGCTTCGAGGTCCGCGGCCGACGCCGCAAGACCGAAATTCCGGATCGGCTCGGCGAGAATGTCGCGCACCCGCATGCGAGGGTTGAGGCTGGAGAACGGGTCCTGGAACACGATCTGCACCGAACTCCGGTACGGACGCAGGCCGCGCGGCGACAAGCCGTCGATGCGCATGCCGTTCAGCACCACCTGTCCCGAGGTGACGTCGGTGAGGCGCAGGATGGTGCGCCCGACGGTCGACTTGCCGCATCCGGATTCACCGACCAGCGACAACGTCTCACCCCGCGCAATGCTGAACGACACGCCATCCACCGCGTGGACGTAGCGTCGCTCCTGCCCCGGCAGCCGCGAGCCCACCGGGTAGTGCTTGCGGACGTCGTTCAGTTCGAGAATCGGAATGCTCATACCGGTTCTCCCTCGCAAAGGTGACATGCGACGACATGCCGGGGCGCGGTGCGACGCAAGCCGGGCGCGACGGTGCGACACACATCGCGCACCTCGGAACACCGGTCGGCGAACACGCAACCGGCGATCCGCCGCGTGAGGCTCGGAACCGTGCCGGGAATCTCCGCGAGGCGATCCGTCGCACCCGAGACCGAACCGCCGAGGCGCGGCACCGCGCCCAAAAGCCCCCGGGTGTAGGGATGCCGCATGTCGCGGAACAGCTCGCGCACCGGCGCTTCCTCGACCTTGCGCCCGGCATACATCACCATCACCCGCTCGGCGACTTCGGCGACCACGCCGAGATCATGGGTGATCAGGATGATCGCCGCACCGGTCCGGGTCTTGAGATTGCGCATCAGGTCGAGGATCTGCGCCTGGATCGTGACGTCGAGCGCGGTGGT
>DBTR01000013.1:72867-89658 GCA_002307145.1 Rhodospirillum sp. UBA1311
CCGCCGGAAAGCTGATGCGGATACTCGCGCACCCGCCGCTCGGGCTCGGGAATTCCCACCTGGGTCAACAATTCGACGGCACGCGCCGTCGCCGCCGCGCCGTCGAGACCTCGATGGAGGCGTAAGACCTCGGCGATCTGGCGGCCAATGGTCAGCACCGGATTGAGGCTGGTCATCGGCTCCTGGAAGATCATCGAGATCTCGTTGCCACGGAGCTTGCGCATCTCGTCGTCGGACAGCTTGAGGAGGTCGCGCTCGCCGAAGCGGATGTTGCCCGCGATCTTGCCGGGCGGCTGCGGCACCAACCCCAGGATCGACATCGAGGTGATCGACTTGCCGCACCCGGATTCCCCGACGATCGCGAGGGTCTCGCCCTCCGCGACCTCGAACGACAGGCCGTCGACCGAACGGTTGACCCCGCCGCCCTGGGTGCGGAAATGAATCTGCAAATCGCTGACTTCGAGCAATGCCATGGCCATCACGCCTTCGTCGCGGAACGGGGATCGAGAAGATCGCGCAGACCGTCGCCGAGGAGGTTCACCGCGAGAACCGTGATCGACAACGACACGGCGGGGAACGCGATGATGAACGGCTTGACCTGCCAGAGCACCCGTCCCTCGGCCATGATGTTTCCCCATGACGGGATATCGGGCGGCGACCCCGCGCCGATGAACGAGAGGATCGCCTCGGTGATCATCGCGCTGGCGCAGATGTACGTGGCCTGCACGGTGAGCGGTGCGAGCGCGTTGGGCAGGACGTGGCGGAGGATGATGCGCGGCGTGGAACTTCCCGCCGTCACCGCCCCTTCGATGAACGGCAACTCGCGCAGCGACAGCACCGAACTCCGCACCAGGCGGCAGACGCGCGGCACGTCGGCGATCGCGATCGCGATCACGACGTTGCCGACGCTGCCCCGGGTCAGCGCCATCAACGCCACCGCCAGGAGGATCGGCGGAATCGACATCAGTCCGTCCATCACCCGCATCACCGGACCGTCGACCCATTTGAGGAAGCCCGCCACGAGCCCGATCGCAAGCCCCGTGAACGACGCGACCAGCGCAACCGAGAACCCGACGAACAGCGACACGCGCGTGCCGTAAACCACTCGGGAATAAAGGTCGCGCCCGATCATGTCGGTGCCGAACCAGTGTTCGGGCGACGGCGGACGGGCACGGCGGGACGGCGCGATCGCCCCCGGGTCCACGGTCCCGAGAAAACCCGCGAACACCGCGCAAAACAGCAGGAGCAGGAGAATCGTCCCACCCACGGCAATCTTCGGATTGCGGCGGAGGAAACCGATCACCCCGGCGCGCGGACTGAATTCCGGCATGATCTCCGGCATTTCGGGGGCGGCGATCACCGCACCGACGCGATCCGGGGGACGGGTTGGTTCGCGGTTCAATAGGCGATCCTCGGATCAAGAAGCGTGTAAACCAGATCGAGCATCAGGTTGATGCCGACATAGACGAAGCTGAACACCAGCACGACTCCCTGGATCACCGGATAATCGCGCTGGAGGATGGCATCCACGGTCAATCTCCCGACCCCCGGGATGGCGAAGACGCTCTCGGTCACTACCGCCCCGCCGATCAGGAGCGCCAGGCCGAGGCCGATGGAGGTCACCACCGGCACCGACGCGTTCTTCAACGCATGCAGGAAGAGAACTCGGCCGAGGCCGAGGCCCTTGGCCCGGGCGGTGCGGATGTAATCCTGCCCGAGAACTTCGAGCATCGCCGCGCGGGTGACGCGGGCGATCAGCGCGATGTAGACGCCGCCCAAGGAAAGCGCCGGAAGCACCAGACCGTGAAGCCAGGGCCCCACGCCTTCGTCCAGGGGCTTGTAGCCCTGCACCGGAAACGCGTGAAGCTGGAGCGCGAAGATATAGGTAACGAGATACCCGACGACGAAAACCGGGAGCGAAAACCCGAGGACCGCCATCACCATCACCGCGCTGTCCACCCAGGTGCCCCGACGTGCCGCGGCGAGCACGCCGAGCGGAACCGCCACCAGGACCGAGAACGTCAAGGTCACCAGCATCAGCGACACCGTCGGGCCGAAGCGCAGTGCGATCAGTTCGGTGACCGGCTTGCCGCTGAAAATCGACGTCCCGAGGTCTCCGACCATCACCCGGCCGAACCAGTGCCCGAACTGGACCAGAAAACTCTGGTCCAGCCCGAGGGTGCGGCGAATCCGCTCGACATCCGCAGGCGACGCCTGATCGCCCGCGATGATCGCCGCCGGATCGCCCGGAGCGACGAACAGAAGACTGAAGACGATCACGCCGACGATGAGAACCACCGGGATCGTGGACAGGATGCGACGCGCGATATAGCCGTACATGCTCTTTCCGTTCTCCGATCACGCGGTCTTGTTGACGCCCCAGAAGAACGGCAACGGTCCCTTGGCGATACCGACGACGGAGTTGCGCCACGCCGCGTAGGTGAGGAAGAAGCCGGTCGGCGCATAGACCACCGACTCCAGACCGAAGCGGTTGACGCGGCGCAAGGCTTCCTGCTCGCCGGCAAGATCGGTCGCGGCGAACCAGTCGTCGAACGCCTTCTCGACGTTGGCGTCGGTCGGCCAGCCGAACCAGGCATGGTCGCCGCTGGCGCGCGCGCCGGTGTACGGACCGATGCAGTCCGCGCCCATGTGCCAGGAGTGGAACATGCTCCAACCGCCCTCGGCGATCGGCGCCTTGCTGGCCCGGCGCGAGCCCACGGTGGCCCAGTCGGTGGCGACGAAATCGACGTTCATGCCGAGGCGCTTGAGCAGGTCGACGGTGACGTCGCCCATCGCCTTCACGATCGACTGGTTCTGCGCGATCAGGCAAACCACCGGCTCGCCAGCGTAGCCGCTTTCGGCAAGCATCTTCTTCGCCAGGGCGAGGTCGCCGCCCTTCTTGAGGATCTCGCCGCCTTCCTCGGTGTACCAGGGGGTGTCGGGCGTGAAGAACCCGGGCAACGGCTTCCACAGCTTCGGGTCGTCACCCACCACCGCCTGCATGTAGTCCGCCTGGCTCATCGCGGTGAGGACGGCGCGCCGAACCTTGACGTTGTTGAACGGCGGCTGGAGATGGTTCATGCGGAACGACCCGACGTTGCCCATCGGATCGGCAATGTCGACGACCACGCCCGGCGCGTTGCGGAACAACGGCA
The DNA here is from genome assembly GCA_002307145.1 of Rhodospirillum sp. UBA1311. Taxonomy (GTDB): domain Bacteria; phylum Pseudomonadota; class Alphaproteobacteria; order Rhodospirillales; family Rhodospirillaceae; genus Oleispirillum. The sequence continues at coordinate 76,023 of DBTR01000013.1, forward strand.
CGAGGTCGGGCAACGGATTTTCCCACCAGTCGATCTCACCGTTCTGGAGCGCCGCGGCGGCGGTGGAGGGGTCGGGCATCGTCACCCACTCGACGCGGTCGAGAAGCACGCGCTTGCCGCCCGCCATCCAAGACGGGGGTTCCTCGCGCGGCAGGTAATCGGCGAAGCGCTCGAACACCGCCTGCGATCCCGGCACCCACTCGTTGGCGACGAAGCGGAACGGCCCCGAGCCGACGTACTCGGAAATCTTCTTGAACGGATCGGTCTTGGCGATGCGCTCGGGCATGATGAACGCAACCGGCGTGTTCATCTTGCCGAGAACGAAGCGCAGCTTCGGGAAAGGCTTGCCAAGCGTCCAGCGGAAGGTGCGGTCGTCGAGCGCCACCAGTTCCTTCTGCAACGCCCGCACCATCGCGCCCATGTTGTCGCGCTGGCTCCAGCGATCGAGGCTGGCCACCACGTCCTTCGCGCGCACCGCTTCGCCATCGTGGAACTTGAGCCCCGGCCGCAGCTTGAAGGTCCAGACCAATCCGTCGGCGGAGACGTCGTCGGACTCCAGCATCTGCTTCTGGATCTGGAATTTCGCGTCGAAACCGTAGAGCGTGTCCCACACCATCGCCGACGCGTTGCGCACGACAAGTTGCGTGCCCCAGATCGGGTCGAAGTTGGCAAGATCGGCCTGCGGCACGAAGCGCAACACCTTCGGCGTTGCGGCGCGCAGCAATGCGGGCTTGGCGAACACGCCCGCCCCTGCGACCACGCCGGCACTTGCGAGATTCTTTAGAAACGATCGACGATGCATGTCATCCCCCGGAATCTGGAGTCATTCGGAATGGAGTAAAAACGCTAACACCGGCATTCCCCAGGCTGGTCATCAGAAAAAGTCGCGGACCATAATGGCCGGTTATGGAATCTGCTGCGAAAGCGATCACGCCAAGGCTGTTGCATAAATTTCGGGCTAAGAACCTGCCGGCACCACCCATTCACACCCGAAATCTCAGCTTCAACATACTGATAAAATTGATATTTTTTTCATTCCGCACGATGGTCCGCATATTGCTTTACGCTGTCCATGCTTCTCAGTTTGCGCCAAATCGAAGTTCTCAAGGCGATCGCCGAGGCCGGATCCATCAGCGGCGCGGCGCGGATCTTGTGCGTGTCCCAGCCCGCCATAAGCCAGTCGCTCGCCTACATGGAGACCCGCCTCGGCTATGCGCTGTTCCTGCGCGTGCGCGGCCGCCTCCACCCCACCCACGAAGCCCGGGAGTTGCAACGCGAAATCAACGCCGCGTACGTCGGGATTTCGCGAATCAACGATCTGGCGGGCAAGCTCGCGCTCAAGACCGACCAGTATCTCCAGATCGTCACCAGCCCGTCGACCGGTGAAGTGCTCATTCCCCGGGCGATCGCGCGCTTCCGCGAGCAATTCCCGTCGGTGAAGGTCTTCCTCCACAAGTTGCCGCGCAGCCTGCTGGTGCAGTCGGTCCTGGACCAGACCCACCAGCTCGGCTTCCAGATCATGCGCAGCGACCATCCCAGCCTTGAATCCCGCGTCGTCGGATGTGCTGGACTGGTCTGCATCTGCCCGCCCGGCCACCCGCTCGAACGCCTCGAACAGATCTCGCTCGAAGACCTGATGCGCTACCCGTTGATCGGCTATCCGCCCGAAAGTCCGCTGGGCTCGATCCTTGAAACCCTATGGGCCAAGGCCGGCGCGCCGCTCCGCCCGATGATCGAGGTTCTCTCGCCCGCGCACGCGTACCCGATGGTCCAGGCCGGCGCCGGGATCGCCCTGGTGGACGAATTCGCCACCGGGAAGAAGGAACCTCCGGGCCTTCGGGTCCGCGCGGTGGCCGGGATCGAGCACATCGACATCGCCGCCGAAGTCATCTATTCCCGCTACGCACCGCTTTCGAAACCGGCGAAGGCGTTCATCCGCGCGATCCGCACGGTAATGACCGAAGCCGGGCTCGGCGCACGCGACGACGCGGGCAAAACCGAGCGAAACCCCGGCTCGGCGCCGACGCGCGGCAAACGTCGGGCCAGCCCCGATTCCCACCCCGCGCCGCTGCCGCAGGTATAAGCCGGGGTTATCCTTCCCGAGCAATACTGATTTCCCCCGCCCGCCCTTCGCGCCGTATGGACAAGGTTCACCATAGGCCGTGATAAGGACAGGCAAGCATGACCAGACTCATTGTCGGCGGCGCCCAGATGGGCCCGGCTCAGAAGGCGGACAGCCGCGAAACCGTCGTGGCGCGGATGATGGACCTGATGCGCGAGGCATCCGCGAAAGGTGTCGGCATGCTGGTTTACCCGGAACTTGCGCTGACCACCTTCTTCCCGCGCTGGTACATGGAGGACCGCGCGGAAGCGGACTTCTGGTTCGAACGGGAAATGCCGAACGGTGCGACCCGTCCGCTGTTCGACCTCGCCGCCGAACTCGGCATCGCGATGACCTTCGGCTACGCCGAGCTGACGCCGGACGGACACCACTTCAATACCTCGATCCTCACCAATCGCAAGGGCGAGATCGTCGGCAAATACCGCAAGATCCACCTTCCGGGGCATGTCGAATACGATCCCGAGCGCACCCATCAGCATCTCGAAAAACGCTATTTCGAACCGGGCGACCTCGGCTTCAACGTCTGGCGCAACGAAGGCGTGCTGATGGGCATGGCGATCTGCAACGACCGCCGCTGGCCGGAAACCTTCCGCTGCATGGGCCTCCAGGGGGTGCAGCTCGTCACCATCGGCTACAACACGCCGTCGGTGAACAGCCAGAACGGCGGGGAAGGACTGAAGGAACGCCTGTTCCACTCCGAGCTGTCGCTCCAGGTGGGCGCGTATCAGAACGCGACGTTCGTCGCGGGCATCGCCAAGGCGGGCGTCGAAGACGGCAATCCGTTGATGGGAGGCAGCGTGATCGTCGACCCGAACGGGTTCATCATCGCCAAGGCGGAAACCGAGGGCGACGAACTGATCACCGCCGACTGCGATTTCGACCTCTGCGCGTTCGGCAAGAGCACGATCTTCGACTTCGCCCGCCATCGGCGGATCGAGCACTATGGCCGGATCACCGCGCAGACCGGGGTCATCGAACCTCGCTGAGCTGCGCGGCAAAAACAAAGAAGGGGCGCAGGTCCAAGCCTGCGCCCCTTTTGCGTTGCCGTCCGGCCCGATCAAATCAGGTTGGACAGGTGGTAGTCGATGTAGAGCTTACGCAGGCGCTTGGTCACCGGGCCGGGCTTGCCGTCGCCGATCACGTCGCCGTCGATCTTCACCACCGGCTGGACCATCTGGGTCGCGGAGGTGATCATCGCCTCGGCCGCAGACTTCGCCTCATCGAGGGTGAACGGACGCTCTTCCACCGGGATTCCGGCATCGCGCGCAAGCGACAGGATGGAACCACGGGTGATGCCGGGCAGGATCGCATGGCTCAGTTGGCGCGTGATCAGGTGGCCGTCCCGGGTGACGATCAGCGCCGTCGACGAGGTCGCCTCGGTGACGAAGCCGTCTTCATACAGCCAGGCATCGGCGGCACCGTGCTTTTCCGCTTCCATCTTCGCCATCGACGGATAGAGCAGCTGCACCGTCTTGATGTCGCGGCGCGCCCAGCGCAGGTCGGGCAGCGAGATCACCGGGATGCCGTTGACGACGTTCGGGCCGTCCGCGATGAACTTCTTCGCCTGGGTGAACAGCGACAGGGTCGGCTTCGGCGATTTCGGGAAGTGGAAATCGCGATCGTCCGGACCGCGCGAGATCTGCAGGTAGATCAGGCCTTCAACGAGATTGTTGCGAACGACGATCTCGCGATGAATCGCGAGCAGCTCGTCGGCGCTCACCGGGCACTCCAAGGCGATCTCGCCGATCGAGCGCATCAGGCGCGCGGCGTGACCGGCGTAGTCCATGAGCTTGCCGTCGGCCACCGCGGTGACCTCGTAGATGGCGTCGCCGAAGACATACCCACGATCGAAAATCGAGACCTTGGCCTCCGCTTCAGGCAACCACTGGCCGTTCAAATAGACTATCCGACTCATTTTCCTATCCTTGATGATTTCGGCCGGCGGGGCGGCCGCCGCAGCCCGCGTATGGCGATACTTTGCAGCATCCGCTTCGTATCGCCACAAGATTAACCACGTTCGAGAATTTTTCCCGATGACGTCGCGGCCGCGACGCTCAACGCCTGCCGGGCGAGGGCCACCGCCCCTGCCCGCGACCTTGCGCCGCCGACGAAGCGCCGCAGGTGAACGAACACGGCGTCGGGCACGCCGCTCGCGTCCGCCAGGTCCTGGTCTTGCAATCCCGCCCACGCCTCCGGCAGGGACAGGCGTTGCGCGAACGAATCCGGCTCGGGCGGCACCGTGTCCACCATCCAGTTTCCGTTCGAAGCCGGCGACACCGTGAACAGAACCGGGAGATCGTGAACGAACACGACCGACTTCCAAGGCATGCCGCGCTCCAGCACGAGGATGCGCGGATCCTCGCCGTTCCGATGTGCCGCAAGCACGATGCTTTCCGCTTGGAGCCGCGCCCGCATCTCGTCGATGCGCCGACGCAACACGCCCTCGACGAAGGACGCGGCAGCAGCGAACGCCGCGTCTCCAGCGCCCGGACCGTCGGCTGCGGGATGGTCCCAATTCGGATTGAAATCGCCGACGAGCGCCGCGAGACCGAGAGTCTCGCGCACCACCGGCCCATCGATCGAAACGCCGTTGTCGATCTCGTCGATGCGACGCACCACGTCGATATCCAACTCCGCCGCGATCGCCGCCGCCAAGTCCTCGAACCCACTCCCGCGCAACGTCGCGGCGACCGCGCGTTCGCCATACACCTGCCAGATCAGTCCCGCCGACGAAAAGGGCGTTCCATCCGCACGTGCCGGAGCGCCGCGCTGATGGTGATCGAAGCGATTCGCGCTCGCGTCGAAGATGCTCCCCACGTCCCAAACGATATCGGCCGCCCCGAGTTGCCCGGGATCGCGGGTCCGGACCAGGACGTGGTCCCCTCCCACCTCACGGAGGTCCAACGCGAGACGAAGCGCCGTATAGGCGAACACGTCGTCGCAATGAAATTTCCCGCCATGCGTGGCGAGGACGGGAAGAGTCCGACCGAACGTCATATGCACAATCCTCGGAGAGGGCCATCCGGCCCGGGAATTCCTACGGCCATAGGTTCTAAACGCTTCATCGGCCTCGCGCGAATCCGAAGTGCGAAACCCCGCCATGCGCAAACCGGAACCAGGATACCGACCCGGGCTACGCCGGAACCCGTACGCCCGAGAGAAAAATCTCGACGGCAGGATCGACTTGGGCGAGCGCCTCGGCAAGTTGACCCGGTATCGGCGCCCCTGCCGCGACGCGCATGCCGGTGTCGCCGATAACCATGCTGCGAAACGCACGCGACATCGCGACCGGGTCGAAGGAACGCAACGTCCCGGCGTCGATGCCCCGCTGGAGGAATGCCGCCAATTTCTGGTCGCCCATGTCCGGCCCCATCCGGAAGAACGCTTCCGCGATTTCGGGGATGCGCGATCCCTCGGCGGCCAGGATTCGCAGGATCGCGATGGTGCGAGGCTGGAAGATCGCTTCGATGAATTGGCGCGCGAAGTCCCTGAGCGCAGTTTCGATCGGCGCGTCGTTGGTGTCGAGGGTATCGAAGATCGCCTGCACATGGGCGCTGGTCTCGCGCAGGACTTCGATGAACAGTCCTTCCTTGCCGCCGAACAAATCCGCCAACGTGCTCCGCGATCCGCCGGAGAGCGCCAGCACGTCGCTCAGGGTCGTCCTCTCGTAGCCGGTTTCGAGGAACAGTTTCGCGGCAGCGTCGAGAATCGCGCGGCGGCGTTTTTCCCGGCGCGAATTTCCGTGCGCGGTATCGGCCTCTTCTTGCATGACGACGTCCACCTCGTGTGTCGATTGATCCGAACCCTAAGGCATCGCCCGGCTTCCCGCAACGTAGCGGCACGATAACCCAACTGTGAGGTGCGCCACGCTCCGGAAGGAAGTTTGCGTTGCCCGGTTTAATGTACCGTACTATACAGTACACATTCTGGCGAGGCCAGTTTCCTGTCGGGGCGCGTGGCGAGCGCCGTGGAATAAGAGCGAGGGTGCAATGACGCGTTTATGGAAAATCGGACTTTGGACCGTGGGCACCGCCTGCGTCCTGGCGATCCTGGCAGGCTGCGACGAAAAGCACGCCGCCGCGCCGGAACGGGCGGCGACAGTCGGCGTGATCGAAGTCACGCCGAGCGATATCGACGTAACCAGCGAGCTTCCCGGACGGGTCGTCGCCTTCCGGGTGTCCGAGGTCCGTCCTCAGGTCTCCGGCATCTTGAAGAAACGCCTGTTCGAAGAAGGCGCAGAGGTCAAGGCGGGGCAGCAGCTCTACCAGATCGACCCGGAACGCTACGGCGCTTCGCTCGCCAGCGCCGAGGCCGATCTCGCGAAAGCCAACGCTACCCTGAAGTCGGTTCAGGCCAAAGCGCAGCGGTATGCCGATCTGGTGCGGATCAACGCGGTGAGCAAGCAGGACTACGACGATGCCGTTGCGAGCTTCGACCAGGCGAAAGCCGAGGTGAAGTCGGCGAAGGCGACCCTCGACCTCGCCGCCATCGACCTCGTCTACACCAGGATGAACGCGCCGATTTCCGGCCGCATCGGCAAATCCAACGTCACCGAGGGTGCGTTGGTCACCGCCAACCAGGAGACCTCGCTCACCACCGTCACCCAGCTCGATCCGATCTACGTCGACCTCACCCAGTCGAGCGTCGCGTTGATGCAGCTTCGCCGCGAGATCGCTGCCGGCGCATTCGGCGGCCAGTCGCGCAAGTTGTCCGTCACGCTCACGGTCGAGGGGGATACCCAAGCCTATCCGCTCTCCGGGGTTCTGCAGTTTTCCGACGTCACGGTCGACCAGACCACCGGCACGGTGACGGTCCGGGCGATTTTCCCCAATCCCGACCACGAACTTCTCCCAGGCATGTTCGTCCGCGCGCGGATCACCCAGGGCACGAACAAGGATTCCCTCACGGTTCCGCAGAAGGCGATCGTCCGCGATGCCTCAGGCGGGGCGAGCGTCTGGGTTCCCGGCCCCGAGAACCGCGCCCAACTCCAGCCGATCCAGGTCTCCCGGATGGTCGGTGATCGGTGGATCGTCACCGGCGGCCTCCATGCCGGCGATCGGGTGATCGTCGACGGGATCCAGAGCCTGCGCCCCGGTGTCGCCGTCGCTCCGGTATCGGCAGCGCCGACCGCCGCAAAACTCGTATCCCGGTAAGGTATCCGCACATGATTTCGAAGTTTTTCATCGACCGCCCGGTGTTCGCCTGGGTGATCGCGATCTCGATCATGCTCGCCGGCATCCTGTCGATCGCCAAACTGCCCATCGAACAGTATCCGAAGATCGCGCCGCCCTCGGTGGTGATCACCGCGAGCTACCCCGGCGCTTCGGCGAAAACCCTGGAAGACACCGTCACCCAGGTGATCGAGCAGAAAATGAGCGGATTGGATTATTTCCGCTACATGTCGTCGACCAGCGATTCGGCGGGCAACGTCAGCATCACCCTCACCTTCGAGCCCGAGGCGGACCCCGACATCGCCCAGGTCCAGGTACAGAACAAACTGCAACTGGCGACCCCCCTGTTGCCGCAGGAAGTCCAGCAACAGGGCATCACGGTCGCCAAGGCGGCAAAGAGTTTCCTGATGGTCGTCGGGTTCGTTTCCACCGATGGGTCGATGACTCAGGGCGAGATCGAGGATTACGTCGGGTCCAACCTTCTCGATCCGATCAGCCGGATCAACGGCATCGGCGATACCACGCTGTTCGGACGCCAGCACGCCATGCGGATCTGGATCGACCCGAACAAGCTCCACAGCTTCGGCGTCACCACCGCCGAGGTCACCGCCGCGATCGAAGCCGAGAACGCCACGGTGTCCGCCGGCCAGCTCGGCGGCGCTCCGGCGGTGGAGGGACAACCGCTGAATGCGACGATCGTCGCGCAGCAGCGCCTCGAAACCGTCGAGGAGTTCGGCGAGATCCTGATACGGGTGAATACCGACGGATCGCGGCTTTTGCTGAAGGACGTCGCGCGCATCGAACTGGGCTCGGAAAGCTACGAAACCTACAGTCGCTTCAACCGCATGCCGTCGGCTGGCATGGCGCTCAAGCTCTCGTCGGGCGCGAACGCGCTGGCGACCGCGACGGCAGTCCGCGAAAAGCTCTCGGACCTCCAGAAGTTCTTCCCGGCAGGGCTTGAAATCCGCTATCCCTACGACACCACGCCCTTCGTCAGGATTTCGATCGAGGAAGTCGCCAAAACCCTGGTCGAGGCGATTCTCCTCGTGGTCGCGGTGATGTATCTGTTCCTCCAGAATTTCCGCGCGACGATCATCCCGACGATCGCGGTGCCGGTGGTGCTGCTTGGCACCTTCGGGGTGATGTCGGCGATGGGGTTCACCATCAACACCCTGACGATGTTCGGCCTGGTGCTCGCCATTGGCCTCCTGGTCGACGACGCCATCGTCGTCGTCGAGAACGTCGAGCGGGTCATGGCCGAAGAGGGCCTCCCTCCCCGCGCGGCAACGCGCAAATCCATGGATCAGATTTCCGGTGCGTTGATCGGCATCGCGCTGGTGCTGTCGGCGGTGTTCGTGCCGATGGCGTTCATGACCGGATCGACCGGCGCGATCTATCGCCAGTTTTCCCTGACCATGGTTTCGGCGATGGTGCTGTCGGTGATGGTCGCGTTGGTTCTGACCCCGGCGCTTTGCGCCACGCTCCTGAAACCCGTGGAACAGGGTCGCGTTCACAGCACCGGTGGGTTCTTCGGCTGGTTCAACCGCAGCTTCGACTTCGGTCGGCGCCGCTATCGGATCGCCGTCCGGGGCTCGCTCAAGCACAGCTCCCCGCTTCTCCTTGCCTATGCCGCGATCGTCGTCGTCCTCGGCGCGCTGTTCCTGCGGATGCCCACCGCCTTCCTCCCCGACGAAGACCAGGGGCTGCTGTTCGCCCAGGTGACGATGCCGCCGGGAACGCCGCGCGAGCAAACCCTCGAAACCATGAAAGCCGTCGAGAACTACTTCCTCGACGAGGAAAAGGCCAACGTGCGCAGCATGATGTCGGTGGTCGGGTTCAATTTCGCCGGACGCGGGCAGAACTCGGCAATGGCGTTCATCGACCTGAAAGACTGGAGCGAACGCACCCATGCCGACCAGAAGGTCGACCGGATCGCCGGGCGGGCGATGCAACGGTTCGCGTCGATGCGCGAGGCGCGCGTGTTCGCGTTCCAGCCGCCGCCGGTGACCGAACTCGGTAACGCGAACGGCTTCGACTTCGAGATCGTCGACCGCAGCGGCGTCGGCCATGAAAAGTTGCTGCAAGCCCGCAACATGCTTCTCGGGATGGCGGCACAGGACCCGACGCTGATGGCGGTGCGCCCCAACGGCCTCGAAGATACCGCGCAGTACAAAGTCACGGTCGATCGGCAGAAGGCGAAGGCGCTCGGGCTCTCGATCGCCGACATCAACGACACTCTCTCCGCTGCGTGGGGATCGAGCTACGTCAACGACTTCAACGACAAAGGCCGGGTGAAGAAGGTCTACGTCCAGGCGGATGCGCCTTTCCGCATGGTCCCGGACGACCTCGACCGGTGGTACGTTCAGGGCGCGAGCGGGTCGATGGCGCCGTTCTCGTCGTTCGCCACCGGCAAGTGGGGCACGGGCCCCGCCCAACTGGAACGCTACAACGGTCTCGCCGCAATGGAAATTCTCGGCTCGGCGGCGCCCGGCAAAAGCTCGGGCGACGCGATGGCGGCGATGGAGAGCATCGCGGCCAAGCTGCCGCCGGGGGTCGGCTTCGACTGGACCGGATTGTCGTACGAAGAACGCCTCGCCGGATCGCAAGCGCCGATGCTCTACGCGATTTCCCTGATCGTGGTTTTCCTCTGCCTCGCCGCGCTCTACGAAAGCTGGTCGATCCCGATCTCGGTGTTGCTGGTGGTTCCGCTCGGCATCGTCGGCGCGATCGTGGCGGCAACCCTGCGAGGTCTATCCAACGACGTCTACTTCCAGGTCGGGCTCCTCACCACCGTCGGACTGGCCGCGAAGAACGCGATCCTGATCGTCGAGTTCGCCAAGGAACTGCACGAGAAGGGCAGGCCGTTGATGGGAGCGGTGATCGAAGCGGCGCAATTGCGCCTGCGCCCGATTCTCATGACCTCGCTCGCGTTCATTCTCGGCGTGCTGCCCCTCGCGATCGCGAACGGTGCGGGTTCGGGAAGCCAGAACGCGATCGGCGTCGGCGTCATGGGCGGCATGATCTCGGCGACCGTCCTCGCGATCTTCTTCGTCCCGGTGTTCTTCGTGATCGTATCCCGGGGTTTCCGGTGCACGCCGAAGCGCGGAACCATGACTTCGGCCGAGACGGAGACGATGCGATGAACGGGACGTCGATGATGAAAACCACCTTGATGTGCGCTTCGATACTCGGCGTTCTCGCCGGTTGCTCGCTGATCCCGGACATGGAGACTCCCGCGAGCCCGGTGGCGACGACGTGGCCGCAAGGACCGGCATACGAACAACCGAAAGGCGCGGCCGCGACCGAGGCGTTCGCGGACCTGGGCTGGAACGCGGTGTTTCGTGATCCCGAACTGCAGCGGCTGATCGCCACTGCGATCGACAACAACCGCGACGTCCGGGTTGCTGCGCTCAATGTCGAATCCGCACGCGCCACCTACCGGATCAAGGAGGCCGATCTGTATCCGCACCTCGACGCGACCGCGTCGGGTACCCGCTCCCGCACCCCGGCAGAGTTGTCTTCGACGGGACGGGCGGCGATTGCGAACCAATACTCGGTGGGCCTGGGTGCGACCGCGTTCGAACTCGATTTCTTCGGGCGACTGCGCAGTCTGGAAGCCCAGGCGTTGGAGACATTCCTGTCGACCAAGGAAGCACAAATCGACGCGCAAATCGCGCTCGTGGCCGAGGTCGCCAATGCGTGGCTGACGTTGCAGGCGGACCATCGCCAGTTGCGTCTCACCGAAGAAACCCTGGCCTCGCGCCGGGACTCCCTGGACCTCACCTCCGCCCGCTTCAAGAACGGCATCGCGACGCAGCTCGACGTGGCCCAGGCGCGCTCCTCGCTCGAAACCGCACGGGTCAACGCCGCGCAATACACGCGCGCCGTGGCGCAAGATCGCAATGCCCTGGAACTCCTGTTGGGCGTGCCGCTCGGCGACGTTCCGGTCGCGGAAACCCGTCCCGGCGACGCGGTCGCCGTTCCCGTCGTCGGCGTTTCCTCGGAGGTTTTGCTGCGGCGGCCGGACATCCGGGAAGCCGAGCACAGCCTGCGTGCGGCAAACGCGAACATCGGCGCGGCGCGGGCTGCGTTCTTTCCGTCGATTTCGCTCACCGGCAGCCTCGGCACGTCGAGCACGAAACTCGGCAGCCTGTTCGAGGGGGCATCCCGAGCGTGGTCGTTCGGGCCGGACGTCTCCATCCCGATCTTCACCGCCGGGCAGAACCAGGCCAATCTCGACGTCGCGAAGGCGAGCCGGGATATCGCGGTGGCAACCTACGAGAAGGCCATCCAGACCGCGTTCCGGGAAGTGGCCGATGCCCTCGCCGCGCGCAAGACGCTGGTCGACCAGATCGCCGCGCAGCGAGACCTGGTCGCATCCAGCCAGGAAACCCTCGACTTGTCGCAGGCACGCTACGATCGGGGCATCGCGAGCTATCTCGACGTTCTCGACGCGCAGCGATCGCTTTATTCCGCACAGCAGACCGAGATCGATCTCGAACTCTCGCAATCCGCAAATCTGGTGAGCTTATACAAGGCGCTGGGCGGCGGGGTTGACCCCGGACCGGCATCGTAAATGCGAAGGAAAAGCATCATGGCATCCTCAATGCGAAATGCACCAACCCGGCGTCCTCCCGGTCGACCGAAGGCCGTGGAGGACGACGTGCGCCGCCAGATCGTCGTCGCACGGGCGACCGAGCTGTTTACCGTAGTCGGATACGCCCACGCGACGACCGAGGACATCGCGACGCGATGCCATATCTCCAAACAGACGCTCTATCGCCTGTTCCCGTCCAAGCTCGCGATCTTCGCGGCGGTGGTCGATGCACACCGCCACGTCCTGACCGCCATTCCGGAGACGGACGACGGCCAACCGCTCGCCGTCGCCCTCGAAAACATCTTCCGTACCGATCTCGATCCCGACACGGGGCGAAAACTTGCCCTGTTCCTGCGCGGTGCTATCGCGGACGCGGCGCGGTTCCCCGAAGTCGGCGAGGTGCTTCGCGTCCACGGCGGCGACCGCTCGCGCGCAGGTCTCGCAAACTGGCTTTCCCGCCAAGCCGCGGCAGGTCGGATCGCGATCGTCGATGCCGAAGCCCTGGCGCAAATGTTGATGGATATGGTTTTTGGCGCGGTCATGCTCAAACCCTCGGGAGAGATCGAATGGAGGAGCGGCGCCGACCGTACCGCCCATATCAAACGCTGCATCTCGGTGTTCTTGCATGGCGTGGAAGCCTGAGCCGATTTTCATCCCTTCCAGGCCGGCGGCACGCTGCATGCATCACTACGTCCGAGGCCCCCGGCCGGTGGCGCGAAATCCATTGCGCACCGCGCCCGGAACGGCCGCCGGAGGGTGTTGCAGGTGGCATCGGTGCAGAGCGTCGAGATGCGACTGCCTTCTCTAAAGGCACTCCATGCCTTCGGAGTCGTCATGCGCAGCCGCGGCCTGCGCGACGCGGCCGAGAAGCTGTTCATCACGCCGCAAGCGGTCAGCCAGCAGATCAAGTCCCTTGAGCATCAGCTTCAGGTGCAACTCTTCCGCCGCAACGGGCGTTCGATCACGCCAACGGAAGAGGCGATCGTCCTCGCCCGCTACGTCGACAACGGTCTCCAGGACTTCGCCGACGGTATCCGCCAGATCACCGACGCGAAAAAGACCGACCGCGTCAACATCAACGCAAGCCCCTACTTCGCGGCCAACGCCCTGATTCCGCGCCTCAACGCGTTCATGACGATCCGGCCGCAGTGCGATATCCGGCTGAAGACCAACGTCGAACTGCCCGACTTCGACCAGGACGACATCGACGTCGCGATCATCTGGGGCTTCGGCCAGTGGCCGGACCTGGAGGTCAAGTTCATCTGCACGGATCACAAGGTGATCTGCTGCGCCCCGTCATTGGCGCGGAAGATCCGCACCCCCGACGACGTTGCCGGACACACCCTGCTCCAGCCGGTGCGTTCGCGCACCCTCTGGCGCGACGTATTAACGTCGATGGGCACGGCGCACACCACGCCGCGGAACACCATCGAGCTGTTCGACAACGAATCGATGCGCCGCGCGGCAGTCGAGGGCCTGGGTATCGGCCTGATTTCGGAAGGCGACGCAAAGCGCGAGATCCTGATGGGAAACCTCGTCGCGCCGTTCGGCGACGCTGTTTGCCGCAACATGCCGCGCGAGCAGACCCCGGCATTCTACCTCATCCACCCCCGCTCGCGCGAGCAACTCCCAAGCGTCCTCGACTTCCGCAAGTGGGTCATGGCGATGGACTGGGAGAAGGAGCTTAGCCGAGGCTGATTCCCCTTACCCCCCATTTCGCAGTAAGCGTCATCTGACGGCTGCCTT
>DBTR01000086.1:0-127 GCA_002307145.1 Rhodospirillum sp. UBA1311
ACATCCTCAAGGAGTTCATGGTTCGTAACACCTACATCTACCCGCCGGCGCCCTCGATGCGGATCATCTCCGACATCATCGCGTACACCTCGAAGAACATGCCGCGGTTCAACTCGATCTCGATCTC
>DBTR01000086.1:410-8719 GCA_002307145.1 Rhodospirillum sp. UBA1311
CACATGCAGGAAGCCGGCGCGACCGCCGTGCAGGAACTCGCGTTCACCCTGGCCGACGGCCTGGAATACGCAAAGGCCGCCATCGCCACCGGCCTGCCGGTCGATGCGTTCGCTCCGCGTCTGTCCTTCTTCTTCGCGATCGGCATGAACTTCTTCATGGAAATCGCCAAGCTCCGTGCCGCCCGTTACCTCTGGGCGAACATGATGAGCCAGTTCAACCCGAAGAAGAACGACTCGCTCGCTCTGCGCACCCACTGCCAGACCTCTGGCGTGTCGCTGACCGAAAAAGACCCCTACAACAACGTCATCCGCACCACCATCGAATGCATGGCGGCTGCTCTTGGCGGCACCCAGTCCCTGCACACCAATGCTCTGGACGAAGCGATTGCGCTGCCGACCCCGTTCTCGGCCCGTATCGCCCGTAACACCCAGATCATCGTTCAGGAAGAGTCGGGCATCTGCAACACCGTCGACCCGATGGCCGGTTCCTACTACGTCGAGAGCCTGACCCACTCGCTGATCGTCGAAGCCCAGAAGCTGATCGACGAAGTCGCCGATCTCGGCGGCATGGCGAAGGCGATCGAGTCCGGCATGCCGAAGCTGAAGATCGAAGAGGCTGCGGCTCGCCGTCAGGCCGGCATCGATCGCGGCACCGAAGTCGTCGTTGGCGTGAACAAGTACAAGCTCGCCAAGGAAGAGCCGATCGACATCCTCGACGTCGACAACACGGCGGTTCGTGAATCGCAGGTTGCTCGCCTCAAGCAGATCCGTGCGACCCGTGACGAGCAGGCCTGCCAGGCCGCCCTCGACGCGATCACCAAGTCGACCGAGACCGGCCAGGGCAACATCCTCGATCTCGCCGTCACCGCGTCGCGCGCTCGCGCCACCGTCGGCGAAATCTCCTACGCGATCGAAAAGGTCGTCGGCCGCTACAACGCTCAGATCCGCACCGTCTCCGGTGTGTACGGCGCCGCCTTCGAAGGCGATGCCGAGTTCGACGCGCTGAAGGTCGACATCGACGCCTTCGCTGAGAAGGAAGGCCGTCGTCCGCGTCTCCTGATCGTGAAGATGGGCCAGGACGGTCATGATCGTGGCCAGAAGGTGGTGGCTTCGGCCTTCGCCGACCTGGGCTTCGATGTCGACGTCGGTCCGCTGTTCCAGACCCCGGAAGAAGCCGCCAAGATGGCCGTCGAAAACGACGTGCATGTCGTCGGCGTCTCCTCGCTGGCCGCTGGTCACAAGACCCTCGCCCCGGCCCTGATCGCCGAGATGAAGAAGCTCGGCGTGAAGAACCCGGTGGTGTTCTGCGGCGGCGTGATCCCGGCTCAGGACTACGACTTCCTGTTCAAGGCGGGCGTCAAGGCCGTGTTCGGCCCCGGCACCCACCTGCCGACCTGTGCCCGCAAGGTGCTGGACATCCTCAATGGCGCTCCGGCCGTCGCCGCCGAGTAATCGGCTTCGACACTGGAGTGAGAATGAGCACCGGGCTTCGGCCCGGTGCTTTTTTTATGTGCCCCACCGGTTTTGAAAGGTTCGCCACAAATTTACCTTGGCTTGTCGTTAACTTCGGCTTGCCGTTTGCCGCCGTGCCCCCTACCGTCGTTCGGCCGCGAAATTGCAGGGGGCGATGACGCGGTCTCCCGGAGTTTTCCTGGAACACATAAAACGGTCTGGAATTCATGACGATGAATCACTGTGCGGAAGCCGGGTTGCGACCCGGAATTCTCCCGTCACGGCTGGGCGCTTTGCTTGCGCGCGTTCCGGGGATGGGAATCTTGGTGGCGGCGTTGTTGGGGACGATGCCGTCTGTCGGGTTTGCATCCGAGAGCGACGCGTTCGTCTACTCGACCGACCCGACCGCGCAGGCGATCGTCGGCGGCTTCCTTGCCGTGCTCTTCCTTTCGCTGATCGTCGAGGTGTTCCACAAGACCCTGGCGGTTGCGGGAATCACCGCCCTGATGCTCGTGGTCTCGATCGCGACGCCCTACCACATCATGGATTTCGAGGCCGCCGTCGCCTCGGTCGACTGGAACGTGATCTTCCTCCTCGGCTCGATGATGCTCATCGTCGAGGTGCTGGCCACCACCAACCTGTTCGACTGGATGACCGCCCACATGGCCTATGCCGCCAAGGGCAAGGCGGTGCCGATGATGGCGATCATCGTGATCGGCTGCGGCCTGCTCTCGGCGGTGGCGGACAACGTCACCACCGTGCTGTTCATGACGCCGGTGGTGGCGAAGGTCGCCCGCGCGTTGCGCATCTCGGTGTGGACCATCGCCCTGCCGATGATCATGGCCGCCAACATCGGCGGCACCGCGACCCTGATCGGAGATCCGCCGAACGTGATCATCGGCGTCGCCGCCGGGCTCCAGTTCATGGACTTCATCGTCTACCTCACCATTCCGTCGCTGGTGATGCTGGGTGCGATGCTCTACGTCTCGATCTGGAACAGCCGCCGCGAACTCGCGGGCGCGCACGTGATGACCATGGGGGCGATCGGCGACGTCAAGATCGAGCATCCGATCACGCTCAAGTGGACTCTCTGGATGGTCGGGTTGATTTTCGTCGGCTTCTTCTCCCACAGCCTTACCCACCTGCCGGTGGGCATCGTCGCGTTCTGCGGCGCGGTGCTGACCATGGGCGGACGCCACGTGATCCAGCGCCGCCATGTCAGCGCCAAGGTCGCCGAGCATGCCTTCACCCATTCGTTCGAGCGCGGCATCGAGTGGCTGACGCTCGGCTTCTTCATCTTCCTGTTCATGCTGATCAGCTCCGCCGAACACACCGGCCTGATCGGTAGCGCCGCGGCGCTGCTCCAGGACATGGTCGAGAAGGTGTCGACCGGCTTCGGCCTCGGCTGGCAGATCAAGCTGCTCGCGGCGGCCCTGATCATCCTCACCGCGAGCGCGGTGATTTCGGCGGCGGTGGACAACATTCCCTACACCATCGCCGCGGTGGCGATCGTCAAGGTGCTGATCACCAATCTCGACGCCGAGATCCTCGCGACCGGCGTCGATCCGGCGCAGCTCGTCACCAGTTCGGAAGTGCTGTGGTGGGCGCTCGCCTTCGGCGCGTGCCTCGGCGGCAACGGCACCCTGATCGGCGCGTCGGCGAACGTCACCACCGTCGGCATTCTCGAAAAGGACGGCCATCACATGCCGTTCCTCCAGTTCCTCCGCTACGGCATGCCGATGATGGTGCTGTCCGTCGTGATCGCCGCCGGGTTCCTCTCGGGCTACATCATTCTCGGCGCCGCCGAGACCAACCTCATCGGCGCGATGATCCTCGGCGTCCTGATCCTCCTGCCGCTCTTGCGGCGGGTGCGCAGGCGCCTGCCGGGGGAGCTGAAACCCTAAGGGGGAAAGGGCTTGGCCCGGGCCCGGCTCTTGCTCTACACTCGCGCTGCCTTTCCAAGTGCGATTGCGTTGTAAGTTGCGGATATGAGCTGGCTCCGAAACACCCTCCTGCGGCTGGTGATGTCGAAGGAGGCGCTTGAGAAGATGGATGCCTATCATGGCGTCGCGCGGCCCGAGCCGACCGCCGACCCCGCAGCCGTGCAGCCGCCATCGCCGACCCCGCCGCCTGCGGCGCTCCCGGACTCGGCGCTGGCGCGCGCCGTCGACGACGTGGTGGCGCGGATCGCCAACGGCGAACAGATAGACCAGACGGGCCTGCGCCAGCCGGCCCCGGAGCGCGTCGATCCGTCGATCGGTCGCGCTGCGTTGATACGAAAAGCCATGGCCGTCCACCGCGCCCAGCAGTCGGTCCTGGCCAATCTCGATGCGGAAACGCGACAGAAATTAACCGAAGTCGCGATCCAGGCGTTTTTCAAGGACAAGCCGAAACCATAAGGGGGAAGTGAACGTGACGACGCTCAATACGACGCGGATGGTGACGCGACAGGTCGGGCCGCAGTACGACGTCGACGAACTCTACGAGGGCGTCCTGGCGAGCAACACGCTCTCCCTCGCGCGGTCGATCACCCTGATCGAATCGCAGCGGCCGGATCACCGCGAGATCGCCGACCAGCTTCTCACCAAGCTCCTGCCGCACACCGGCAAGTCGCTGCGCATCGGCCTCTCGGGGGTGCCGGGCGCGGGCAAGTCGACCTTCACCGAGGCGTTCGGCACCTACATCACCGAGCAGGGCCATCGCATCGCGGTGCTCGCCATCGACCCCTCCAGCCCGAAGACCAAGGGCTCGATCCTCGGCGACAAGACCCGCATGGAGCATCTCGCCACCAATCCCAACGCCTACATCCGCCCGACCCCTTCGGGCACCACGCTTGGCGGCGTCGCGCGGCGCACCCGCGAGGCGATGCTGGTGTGCGAGGCGGCGGGCTACGACGTGATCCTGGTCGAGACCGTCGGCGTCGGCCAGTCCGAAGTCGCGGTGGCGCGGATGACCGACGTGTTCGTCCTGGTGCTGGTGCCGGGCGGCGGCGACGAACTCCAGGGTATCAAGAAGGGCATCGTCGAGCTTGCCGACGTCCTCGTCGTCAACAAGTGCGACGGCGACCTCGAAAAGGCGGCGGACCGCGCCAAGGGGGCCTACACCAACGCGCTCACCTTGCTCTACCCGTCGAACTCGAAATGGATTCCGCCGGTGCTGAAGGTTTCGTCGCTCCAGTCGAAGGGCATCGACACCACTTGGGAGACCCTTGAGGACTTCCAGGCGACGATGAAGGAAATCGGCAAGTTCGACGCGCGGCGGATGTCGCAGGCGCGCGACTGGATGTGGTCGGAAGTCGGCGACAACCTGATGGAAGCCCTGCGCGCCCATCCGGCGGTCAACGCGATGATCGCAAGCCTCGAAGGTGAAGTCGCCCATTCTCGCGCGACTCCGTCGTCGGCGGCGAAGGCAATGATGGAAGCGTTCGTCAAAGGCAGCTATCGTCCCTGACGTAACGATCGATTGGAGTGAGACCGGGATGAGTGAATTGGGTGGCGACCGGGAAGCCGAAGTCCTCAAGCGCGAGCTTGTCGGGCTGTTCGAGCATATCCAGAAGATCCGGCGCGAGATCGCGGCGATTCGCCGTCCTGGCGAATCGACCGACCGCTTCGACCAGATGAGCGATGAACTCGATGCGATCGTCGAGCATACCGAGGCGGCGACCAACACGATCATGGAAAACGTCGAGGGAATCTCGGACGTCGTCAACGAAGTCCGCGAACTCACCGACAGCCCGAAGATCAACGCCGCGCTTGCCCGCGTCGACGACCACGCGGGCGAGATCTTCACCGCCTGTTCGTTCCAGGACATCACCGGCCAGCGCATCACCAAGGTGGTGCGCTCGCTGAAGTTCGTCGAGGAGCGGGTCAACGCCCTGATCGGGATGTGGGGCCGCGACGCGCTCGCGACTGCCGACGCCGCCGGCGACACGCCCAAGGACGCCGATGCCGCCCTCCTCAACGGTCCGCAACTCGCGGGCCAAGGGGTGTCGCAAGACGACGTCGATCGCCTCCTGAACGGCGGCAAGGCTGCGCCTGCGGCCGAGAGTCATGTCGGCCAGGACGATATCGACAAACTGTTTCCCTGAGCCCTCGAACCCTGCGCCGGGAGGCGGTTTTTCTCTTGACGCATGCCGGTTCGACCTGTAGAACCACGGCCTCTTAGAGGCGTTACTTTTTCGGAAGGATTGTGTCATGGCTCGTCGTTGCGCCATCACGGGTAAGGGTGTGCAGACCGGCAACAACGTCAGTCACGCCAACAACAGGACGCGTCGCCGTTTCCTGCCGAACCTCCAGGAAACCTCGCTGATCAGCGAAGGTCTGGGCGTTGCAGTGCGGATTCGGCTTTCGGTCAACGGCCTGCGTACGGTCGAACACAACGGCGGTCTCGACGCCTTCCTGATGTCGACCCCGAACGCGAAGCTGACCGACGAAACCCGCCGCCTGAAGCGCCGCCTGGTCAAGGCGATCGCGACCAAGGAAGCGAAGGCCGCGTAAAGCGCCTGACCCGAGTTCAGAAGTTCAAACGGGCGTTCCCTCATCGGGAACGCCCGTTTCGTTTGTGCGGAAAAGATGCGGGCGCTGCCCCTGGCCTAGAACACCCGACCGGCCCGCGCGCGGGTGTTGTCGTCGAGGAAGAGGTTGGTGAGTTCGGCGAGGAGGGTGCCGCCCAACTCTTCGGCATCGACGATGGTGACCGCGCGGCGGTAGTAGCGGGTGACGTCGTGGCCGATGCCGATGGCGGTGAGCTGCACCGGCGAGGTGGCTTCGATCCAGGCGATGGTTTCGCGCAGGTGGCGTTCGAGGTAGACGCCGGTGTTGGCGGACAGCGTCGAATCGTCGACCGGCGCGCCGTCGGAGATCACCATCAGGACGCGGCGCTTCTCGTTGCGCGCAAGCAGTCGGCGGTGCGCCCAGAGCAGGGCCTCGCCGTCGATGTTTTCCTTGAGGATGCCTTCGCGGAGCATCAGCGCGAGGTTTTTCTTGGCGCGGCGGTAGGGCGTGTCGGCGCCCTTGAAGACGATGTGGCGCAAATCGTTGAGGCGGCCGGGGTTGGCCGGGCGTCCGGCGCGGTCCCAGTCCTCGCGCGACTTGCCGCCTTTCCAGGCGCGCGTGGTGAAGCCCAAGATCTCGACCTTGACGCCGCAGCGTTCGAGGGTGCGCGCGAGGATGTCGGCGGAGAGCGCGGCGACGGTGATCGGCCGCCCGCGCATCGAGCCCGAATTGTCGATCAGGAGCGTCACCACGGTGTCGCGGAAGTCGGTCTCGTGCTCGATCTTGAACGACAGGCTGTGGGTGGGGGCGACGACGATCCGCGCGAGGCGTCCGGCGTCGAGGATGCCTTCTTCCTGGTCGAACTCCCACGACCGCAGCTGGCGCGCCATCAGGCGGCGTTGGAGGCGGTTGGCGAGGCGCGCGATCACGCCCTGGAGCGGCAGCAGCTGGCGATCCATGAGCTGGCGCAGGCGGGCCAGCTCGATCTCGTCGGCGAGGTCGGCGGCGGCCACCACTTCGTCGTGCGCGGTGGTGAAGGCGGTGTAGTAGGAGCCCATGCCCGGCGGCGCGAACGGGTCGTCGCGGCGGCGTTCCTCGGTCGGGCCGCCGGCCTCGTCCGCGCCTTCGGCGTCCATGTTGAGGGATTCGTCGTCGTCTTCGAGCGTGGTGCTTTCGCTGTCCGCCGACATCGCCGAGGCGGCGGCGGTTTCGACCGACGAATCGCCTTCCTCGCCGATGCCCTGCTGCGAGGCGGGGGTGTCGTCGCCGTCGTCGGCGTCGCTTTCGGCGCTGTCGTCCTGCGGCGGCGGTTCGATCTCGGGTTCGATGTCCATTTCCGCCAGGAGGTGCCGCGCGGCGCGAGCGAACGCGGCCTGGTCGCGGAGGTTGGCGGCGAGGTCGTCGAGGATACGCTTCGCGTCGGCGTCGGCGGCGGCGTCCCAGAGCTTGGCGACGTGGGCGGCGGGCGGCGGCACGTCGCCTTTCATGAAGCGGACGAGCGCGGCGCAATGGAGCGCGTCGGCGAGCGGGATCTGGTCGGCCTTCAATGTGGTTTGCAGACCCCGGGCGCGCAGCGTGCCGTCGAGCATCGCGGCGAGGTTGTCGCGCACGCCGTCGAGGGCGAGGCCGCCGAGCGCATTGGTGCGGGCGTTTTCGAGGGCGTCGAAGGCCTTGACCGCGTCGGGACCGAGCGGTGCGAAGCGGCGGTGGGTGCGGTCGTCGTGATAGCGCAGGCGCAGCGCCATCGAATCGGCGACGCCGCGCAGGCGCGGCACCATGCCGGGGTCGAGCGCGCCGACCGGGGCGGGCAGTTGCACCCGTTCGGCGTTCGCCGAGGCAGGGCCGGGGGCGAACTGGACCTCGACGTCGGGGTGCCCGGAGAGCGCGCGGACGCAGCCGGCGGTGGCGCGCTTGAACGCCTCCACCGCTTCGGCGTCGTCGGGCGGAATCGCCGCGTTCATCGGACTACGCCTGCCGCGACGACAGGCTCGGGGTCGGCGCGGCGACGGCGGCGTCGGGCAGGTCCTTGCCGAAGCAGCGCTGGTAGTATTCCGCGACGAGCGGCCGTTCGGTTTCGTCGCACTTGTTGAGGAAGGTGAGACGGAAGCTGAGCGCGGTGTCGCCGCCGAAGATCTGCGCGTTTTCCGCCCAGGTCAGGACGGTGCGCGGGCTCATCACGGTGGAGACGTCGCCGTTGATGAAGCCGACGCGGGTGAGGGCGGCCACCGCGACCATCGCCGCCAGGGTCTTCTGGCCGAGGTCGCTGGCGTAGCCCGGCAGCTTGCGGAGGATGATCTCCTCCTCGCGGTCGGGGGAGAGATAGTTGAGCGTCGCGACGATGTTCCAGCGGTCCATCTGGCCCTG
>DBTR01000086.1:9027-9161 GCA_002307145.1 Rhodospirillum sp. UBA1311
GTATCGCCGAGGCCGATGGTGTTGGTGGTCGAGAACAGGCGGAATGCCGGGTGCGGGTGGATCACGCTGTTCTGGTCGAGGAGGGTGAGGCGACCTTCGACTTCGAGGACGCGCTGGATCACGAACATCACGTC
>DBTR01000086.1:9514-18565 GCA_002307145.1 Rhodospirillum sp. UBA1311
CGGTGACCTGCTTGCCGTCCTTCAGCACGATCGCGTCCTTGCCGATCAGGTCGATGCGCGAGACGTGGCTGTCGAGGTTGATGCGGATGCAGGGCCAGTTGAGCCGTGCCGCGACCTGCTCGATGTGGGTCGACTTGCCGGTGCCGTGGTAGCCCTGGACCATGACGCGGCGATTGTGGGCGAAGCCCGCGAGGATCGCGAGCGTCGTGGTCGGGTCGAAGCAATAGGTTTCGTCGATATCGGGCACATGTTCGGTGCCGATGCTGAAGGCCGGGACCATCAAATCGCTGTCGATGGCGAACGCCTCGCGCACCGAGACGGTCGTGTCCGGTTGGTTCGGGATCGCGTCGTTCCGCTGGTCTTGGGTCATTTGTCCGTCTATTGGTTCGGCCTCGCCTCGGGGCGGCGACGTCATACCGCCGTCTTCCGCGCACCGGCATCCAGATGCTTGAGCAGGATGGCGTGGGCTTCGTTGATGATTTTCAGACGTTCCTCGGCGGCCTTGTCGCCGCCGTGTCGGTCCGGATGGTGCTGCTTAACCAGTTCATGGTACCGCATTTTCAGGGCTTGTCGCGTCAAAGGATGCTCGACTCCGAGAATTTCCATGGCGTGCGCCGGGGAACCGGGAGGGCCCGCGGGTTTGGCGCGCTTCGATTTGGTCTCGCCGAGGTCGTCCTCGAAGACGAAAAACCGGTCGTTGAAGCGCGGCCGCGCCTTGTGCTCGCGGGTCGCGCTCGCCGCCTTGTCGCCGAGCCGCCAGGTCGGGCGCTGCCAGACGGTGTCGAGGCGCAGCTCCATTTCGATCTCGGCTTGGCTCATGCCGCGATAATAATCCCAGGACTGATTGTAGGCGCGGACGTGTTCGAGGCAGAGCCAGACGTACTCGCGCAGCGCCCGGTCGCGGGGCGCACGATAAACGCCCGCCTCGGTGCATCCGGGGTGGGCGCAGGGCGAAGCTCCGGTTTCCGGGCGGTCGCCAACGTATCGTTTACTGGGTCTGAACGGCTTCATGCTCTCAACAACTTGGACGTTGCGGCCTGATCCTGCAACCCGGCAACGGCGGAGCGGGCGCGGTTTTTGCCGCGCGCGGCGCCAGGCGATGGGCGGATCTCGGCTCCCGCGGATCGGTGCGGGCGTGGGGCGGGCCGGAGCTTGGTCCGGCCCGTTCCGACTCGAAAATCACGGACCGCGATGCGGCCGCTTCGGCGAAGGCTCCACTATGCGCATTCGCCCCCGCCGACGCAAGGCCGGGGGCCGGGGGCTTCGCGCGGCAGCCGTATAGGTTGCCAAGTGTGGCGTTCCGGAGCTAAGAATATTACCCGCGACGATCGTGCGACGCGGCGCGCCTGCCGGAGGCGCTCCCGAAATGGAACGAAACAATTAAAAATCGTTATAGTGATAGCCGGCAAACTAAATGGTTGCATGCGTCGCCGGTCATATGATTAGCTGTGTGCAGCAATCACTCCTAAGTATGATGGACCATGAACCCGCTATCCAATCGTAATGTGACGGTAAATGGGCGCCGCACCAGTATGCGCCTGGAGCAGGAGATGTGGGAGGCGTTGCGGGAAATTTGCCGCAGGGAAGACCTCACCGTCCATGAACTCTGCTCGCTCATCGACGATCGCCGCGGCTTGTCGAGCCTCACCGCCGCCACCCGCGTCTTTACCTTGATGTACTTCCGTGCCGCCGCCACCGACGAGGGCCATGCCACTGCCGGCCACGGCAAACGGATCAATCGTGAATTGCTGGAACGTCTCGGACAGTCGATGGCCGGTCCCGATTCACGGAGATCGGCGCACTGATCCTCCTGCGGGGCCGGCTCCGACCCCGTCTTTTTCAGTCCTCGCGGACCGGAGTTGCGAACTCCGGCCACTTTTCCCGTACCACCGGACCATCGGCGACGAGCGCCACGCAGGTGTCGATCAATGCCGGACGTTGGGGCGCTTGGCCGTGTTCGCGGCTTGCCGCGATGCGGCGGGTGCGGACCGAGTGGAGGGTCTGGAACGCGGTTCCCGCGACCTCGCCCAACAGCTCGATCACATGGGTGCAGCCGATCCTGCCGCCGATCGCGCGGCGGGCCTCGGCCATGAAGCCCTTGCCGACGGTCATGCCGACGAGCTTTTGCCCGAGCGGCGCGGCGGCGGCGCACCCGGAGAAGGGGGCGTGGTCGACGGTCGTCCACGCATCGTGGATCTTCGCGTCGTCGTCGAGGACGAGGGCGAGCCGCATGCCGTGCAGCGGCGCGCCCGCCGGAATCGCTCCACCGTCGCCATAGCCGTAGGTTTCGGCCTTGGTGTCGGTGAAGCTGCCTTCGATTTCCCAAAGACCGTCGTCGCGCGCGTAGCCACGGCAGACGATCACCCGTTCGTGGACCAGGCGACGCGACGGATCCGGCATCTTACTGAGGCATGCCGAAAATGAACGCCTCGCGCTCGTGCAGGTCGACCTCAAGCTCGGTCTTCATCGCCGCGAACAGGTCGCGCACCGAGATCATGCCGACCAGGGTGTCGCCTTCCATCACCGGCAGGTGGCGGAACTTGCGGTCGCGCAGTTCGTCGAGCGCGTCGGAGAGGGTGTTGCTGGCCTGCACCGTGATCGGGTCGCGGGTCATGATGTCGGCGACCTTGGTGGTGTCGGCGTCGCCGCCGCCCGCGATGATGCGCTGCACCAGGTCGCGCTCCGAGAGGATGCCCACCAGGTCGCCGTCGTCGACGACGGCGACCGCGCCGACTTCCTTGCCTTCGAGATATTGCGCGGCTTGGCGCGCGGTCGCGTTGCTCGGGACGGTGTAGAGAATTCGCCCCTCGATCACGCTGGAGATCGAAACTGTCATGGCGCTGGTCTCCCTTTTTCGTACGCCGGGCTTACCGGCCCGGTCGCGTGGTTGTTTGCGCGTTCGCGCGGCGAGAGCCCACTCGCCGCACGGAGTGTGTGGTCACCGCCCGCCGTGATCCGGCGGCGTGACTCTCAGGCTAATCAGGCGGTTTTGCTGCCGCCTGAGAATTTCGAAACGGAAGCCGTGGAAGCGAAAGACTTGCCCCGGCTCGGGAATGCGTTCGCTTTCATGAATCACCAATCCGGCGATAGTGGTAGCCTCTTCGTCGGGCAACGACCACTCGAACTCGCGATTGAGGTCGCGAATTGTGACGTCGCCCGCAACGATGAACGAACCATCCGCCTGCGCGCGCACGCCCGCAATTACGATATCGTGTTCATCGTCGATATTTCCGACGATTTCTTCAAGAATATCTTCGAGGGTCACGATCCCCAGGAGCGAGCCGTATTCGTCGACCACGATGGCGAAATGCTCGCGGCGCGTGCGGAACGACTGCAACTGGTCGAGCAGCGAGGTGGTGTCGGGGATGAACCACGGCTTGGCGGCGAGCTTGGCGATGTCCGCCGCGCTGATCGGGTCGGTCGCGCTCCGCACCGCGCGGAACAGCGCCTTCGCGTGCAGCACGCCGACGATATTGTCCGAGTTCCCCTGGTAGAGCGGCACCCGGGTGAACGGGCTGTCGAGGACGGTCGCGACGATGGTCTCGACCGCCGCGTCGATGTCGATGGTGACGAGGTCGCGGCGGTGGGTCATCACCTCGCCGACCTCGACGTCGGAGAGTTCGAGGATGCTCCTGAGCATCGCCCGTTCGTGGCGGATTTCGGTCTGCTCCTCGGTGTGCAGTTCGATCGCGCCGCGCAGCTCGGTGAGGTGCTGGGCGAGGGACTTCTCGCTTTCCTTGACGCCGAAAATCTTCAGGACGAAGCCGATGATGCCGTTCAGCCCGATCATCACCGGCGAGAGGACGAAGGTCAGCACCCGCATCGGCGGTGCGACCTTGAGCGCCACCGCGTTGGCGTTGCGGATCGCGTAGGTCTTCGGCAGGATTTCGGAGAAGATCAGCACGATCAAGGTCATGCCGAGCGTCGCGAGCGCGATTCCAGCCTCGCCGAACCACGAGATCAACAGGCTGGTGGCGAGTGCCGAGGCGCTGATGTTGACCGCGTTGTTGCCGAGGAGAATCGTGCCGATCAGGCGGTCGCGGTGCTCGTCCATGTCGTTGACCATGGTCGCGCGCTTGTCGCCCTGTTTTTCGAGCTCGCGCATCAACGGGCGCGAGGCGGCGGTGAGCGCGGTTTCCGCACCCGAGAAGAATGCCGAGAGCAGCAGCAGCACGACGATGATCGCAATGCTGAGGATCATCGCGCCGTCTCCAGCGCGTCGGCGAGGGTGGCGCGCACTTCCGCCGGGTCGACGTCGGCGGTGGTGAACGCACCGCCGATCTCCTTCGCGAGGACGAAGCCGATCCGGCCGTCGCTCACCTTCTTGTCGCCCAGCATCGCGGTCCACAGCGCGTCGACGGTATACTCATGCGGGATGTCGCGCGGCGAGGCGGGCAGGCCGACGGCCTTCAGGTGCCGGACGATCCGCTCGGTGCGGCCCGCCGGGCAGAGCTCGGCGCGCTCGGACAGGGCGAAGGCGATCACCATGCCGATCGCGACCGCCTCGCCGTGGCGCACCGCGTCGCCGAAGCCCGCGAGGGATTCGAACGCGTGGCCGAAGGTGTGGCCGAGGTTGAGGAGCGCACGCGCGCCGCTTTCGGTTTCGTCCTCGCCGACGATCGCCGCCTTGGCGCGGCAGCTTTCGGCGATCGCGTAGGTGCGCGCCCGGTCGCGGGTCGCTGTGTCGACGCCCTCGCCGATCACCTCCCTGCCGTGGGCTTCGAGCCAGTCCCAGAATGCCGGGCGGTCGATCAGGCCGTATTTCGCGATCTCGGCATAGCCCGCGCGGACCTCGCGCAGCGGCAGGGTGTCGAGCGTGTCGGTGTCGGAAAGCACCAAGCGCGGCTGGTGGAACGCACCGACGAGGTTCTTGCCGTGGCGGGTGTCGATGCCGGTCTTGCCGCCCACCGCGCTGTCGACCTGGGCGAGCAGGGTGGTGGGAATCTGGATGAAGTCGATGCCGCGCAGCACAACTGCCGCGGCGAACCCCGCGAGGTCGCCGATCACGCCGCCGCCGAGCGCGATCAGCGTGGTCTTGCGCTCGACCCGGGCGTCGAGCAGCGCGTCGAGCAGGGTTTCGAGCGATGCGAAGGACTTCGAAGCCTCGCCCGCAGCCACGACCGTCGCCGCGCTCGCGATCCCGGCCGCGGTCAGCGCCGCCTGGAGCCGGCCGAGGTAGATCGGCGCGACGTTGGCGTCGGTGACGATGTGGACCCGGGGACGGCGAAGATAGGGGGCGATCAGCGCGCCGGCGCGGTCGATCAGCTTGGAGCCGATCAGGATCGGGTAGCTGCGCGCGCCCAAGGGCACGGTGACGGTGACGGGTTCGGGTTTCATCGGTCCTGTCGGGTTTGGGTTTGCCAATGGGCGTCGATCGCTTCGAGCACGCGCTCGGTGGTGATTTCGGACGGTTCGTTGCGCGTATCCACGACGACCGGCGCTTCGGCGTAGACGGGATAGCGCTTTTCCATCAGTTCGCCAAGGATCGTGCGCGGGTCGCCGGTCAACAATAGCGGCCGGGTGGTGCGTCCGGCGGTGCGGAACACCAGGAGATCGAGATCGGCGCGCAGCCAGACGCACAGCGCGCGCTCGCGCAGCGCCGCCCGGGTCAACGGGTCGATGAACGCGCCGCCGCCGGTCGCCAGCACCACCGGGGCGCCGTCGATCAGCCGCGCGATCACCTTGCGCTCGCCGTCGCGGAACGCGGGCTCGCCGAGGTCGGCGAAGATTTCGCGCACCGAGCGCCCGGCGGCGGCCTCGACTTCGGTGTCGGAATCGTAGAATACCCGACCGAGCGCCGCCGCCAGACGCCGCCCGATGTGGCTCTTGCCGCACCCCATCAGTCCGACCAGCGCAATGGTCCGGGGAATCGCGGCGACGCGGGCGGTGACAGGGTCGGGCATGCTCTCGGGCGATATGGTTGCAGGAAATCCGGAAACCTCCGGAGGGGCGCGTTGAATGCGCGCGGGCAAGAGGATAAACTGCCCCGCGCGCTGCGTAAATGGTGCGCGGTCTTCGCCGCTCCGACGCGGTGCATCACAAGGGTATTTCCAAGGAGACGGTTGCCGTGGGTTTTCTGATGCGTTTGATATTGATCGTCATCGTTCTGGCTGTTGCGGGAGGCGCGATCTTCCTGGCGACCTGGGACATGCCCGCGCCGACCTCGCGGGTGGAAAAGGTGATTCCCGCCGAACGCTTCAAGTAACCCGCTGCGGCAGCGCCGACGGCCATTCGACCAAGGAGATCCCAGGATGATCAAGCGGGCTGCCGGAAGCGTGACGTTGACCCTGGGCGCACTCCTCGCCACGGCCGCTCCGGCGGCGGCGCAAGTCTATGCCCAGGCCCCGATGCAACTGTTTCCGGGAGCCGCCGCGCCGGGGTCCGAGGTGATCGCGCCCCAGCCCGCGCCGATCGAAACCGCGCCGTCCGGGATCACCATCGGCGGCCTCGCCGACGTCGATCCCGAGGCAGTGGGGGTTCTCTCCAACGCACCTGCCGAGCCCTGGAACCGCGATCTCGGTCCCCAGGTCTGGTTCTCGCTCAACCATGTGACCGCGCTTGCGCGGCTGCGCGTCTTGCCGCTCGCCTCGGTCTCGCCGACCGCGCGCGGCATCGGCCGCCAGCTCGTCCTCACCGCCGCCGCGCCGCTTGGCGCGCCGGGCGTGCCGAAGACGCCGGGGATGCTCTCCGCCACCCGTCTCGAAATCCTGCTCGGTGCGGGCGACGCCGAGGACGCGAAGCGCCTCGCGGCGGTGCTGCCGCCGCGCCTCGGCGCGGAGCCGGTCAGCCTCGCCGCCGCCAACGCCGACTGGCTCGTCGGCGACCATCCCTCGGCCTGCAAGCGCGCCGAGGACGGTCTCCAGGCCTACGACCAGCCGATCTGGGCGAAGCAGAACGCGGTGTGCGCCGCGATCGCCGGGGATTCGGGCCGCGCCCAGCTCGGCGTCAGCCTGCTTGCCGAAGTCGGCGGCGTCGATCCGAGCTTCCAGCCGCTCGCCGAGAAGATCAACGGCCATGCCGTGAAGCCGCTCGCCGAAATTCCGGCCGGCGCGGGGATCTTCGAGGTCGCCGCGATGCGCCGCCTCGGTATCGGCCTGCCCGACGCGCCGCCGCTCGCCGAGCGCCCGTGGCTCGCCCGCCTGATCGTTCCCGTCGAGGGTGCGGTCAACGACGCCCAGCTCGCGAGCATCGAGTTCGGCCTGCGCCATGGCGCGGTCGCTGCGACCGAGGCCGCTCGCGTCTACGAACGGGTGAAATTCAGCGCCGACGACCTCACCAACGCCCAGGCGCTGAAAGCGCCCGCCGCCGGACCGCGCGGCCGCGCGCTCTATTGGCAGGCGCTGAGGGCCGCGCCCACGCCCGAAGCCCAGGTGATGCTGCTCGACCGCATGCTCGCCGCCGCCCGCACCGACCGCGAGGCCTGGGCGGTTACCGCGCCGCTGCTGGCGAAACCGCTCGCCGACCTCAAGGACGTCGCTGCAGCCGTCGGAATCTCGGGCGAGGCGACCCGCGTCGCGCTGTGGACCGGCGACTGGACCCTGGCGCGCGCCTGGGCCGCGCGCATCGCCCACGACGCGCTCACCTCCGACGAGGCCAAGCAGGTCGCCGCCGACCTGAAGCCGCTGTTCCAGATCGTCGATGCGCCCGCCGCCGCCCAAAGCCGCGCCCAACTGCCGCCGCCCGCGCTCGCCCAGTGGTATGCCGTCGAGACCGCGCGCGGCGTGCCCGCCGCCGAACTCGCCCGCGTGCGCGACCGCCTCTTCGGGCTCTATCGGGTGTTCTCGCTCCAGATCGCCGAAGCCGACTGGCAGGCGGCGCTCGCCAAGCCCGGCCTTGCCGACGGCGTCGCCGCGCCGCCGCTGCTCCTTGCCGCCGCCGACGAAGCCGCCCAGCGCGGCGCGAAGGGTCTGTCGTTGAGCCTCGTCGCCCAAGCCCTCGACGCGGGCCGCGACGCCGCACCGCTGGCCGCCGCCAGCGTCGAGGGCGCGGTGGCCGCGTTGCTGAAGTCGGCCTCCGTCGATTGGGCCAAGCGCGCCGCCGTCGAAAGCCTGATCGCGGCGGGATACTGAGGCCCGCCGTGGCCCACGCGATCGAACGCTTTCTCGAAATGATGGCCGCCGAGCGCGGCGCGTCGCCGCGCACCCTCGACGCCTATCGCCGCGACCTTGCCGACTTCTGCGAAACCCAGTCCGTCGCCGACCCGGCCGAAGCCACCACCCGCGAACTCCGCGCCTACCTGCGCGGCCTCGGCGATCGCGGCTTCGCTAGCCGCACCCAGGCCCGCCGCCTCTCCGCGCTGCGCCAGTTCTTCCTCTTCCTGCAAGGCGAAGGCGACCGCGCCGACAATCCCGCCCGCCTCCTCGATGCGCCGCGCATCGGCCGCCCTCTGCCCAAATACCTCTCCGAAACCGACGTCGACCGCCTCCTCGCGGCCGCCCGCGACCTCAAGGGAATCGCCGGACTGCGCATGGTCGCCCTGCTCGAAGTCAGCTACGCTACCGGCCTGCGCGCCTCCGAACTCGTCGGCCTGCCGTTCGCCGCGATCGCACGCGACCCCGAAGCCCTGATCGTCTCGGGCAAGGGCGGCAAGGAACGCAGCGTGCCCCTTACCCAGGCCGCCCGCGATGCACTCGCCGTCTACCGTACCCGCCGCGCCGAAGCCCTCAAAGGCATCAAAGGCGGCGCGAAATGGGCCTTTCCGAGCCATGGCCGAACCGGCCACGTCACCCGCGACGCCCTGCAAAAAGCGATGAAAACCCTCGCCGTCCAGGCCGGAGTGCCGCCCCATAAGGTCTCGCCCCACGTGATGCGCCACTCCTTCGCCTCCCACCTCCTCGCCCACGGCGCCGACCTCCGCTCGGTCCAGGCGATGCTCGGCCATAGCAGCATCACCACCACCCAAATCTATACCCACGTCCTCGAAGACCGCCTCCGCGGCCTGGTCGAAGGCAGCCATCCGCTGGCGAAGCTGGGGCTTTAGGGGGAAGGGGAAGGAAGGTCCGGGCTCTGCCCGGGCCCGCGAGGGGACTCGGTCCCCTCGACCCCATAACT
>DBTR01000086.1:18824-35685 GCA_002307145.1 Rhodospirillum sp. UBA1311
CTCGGTCCCCTCGACCCCATAACTCTGGTTTTCGCGCGTAGCGCAATCAACCGTCACGCGGCGTGATGGCTTGATGGCGCTACGCGCAAAAACAAACGGGGTCTGGGGCCCACGGCCCCAGCGGGCCCGGGCGGAGCCCGGCTCTTACCCTTTCCACCCAATCATCTCGAACACCTCTTCCCGGCTTTTTCCGCTGGCGCGCAGGTCGGCGAGCGACGGGGCGTTGTCGCGTTTGGCGAGGCGTTTGCCGGTGGGGTCGGCGAGGAGGGGGTGGAAGCGGTATTCGGGGGTGGGGAGGCCGAGGAGGTGTTGGAGCAGGCGGTGGAGGTGGGTGGCGGGGCGGAGGTCGTCGGCGCGGGTGACGCAGGTGACGCCCTGGGCCGCGTCGTCGAGGGTGACGGCGAGGTGGTAGGAGGCTGGAGTGTCGCGGCGGGCGAGGATGACGTCGCCGAAGATGTCCGGGGTGGCGGTTTGCGGGCCTTGGTCGCGGTCGATCCAGGCGAGGGGCGGCGCGGCCGTGAGGGCGCGGGCGAGGTTGAGCCGCCAGGCGTGGGGTTCGCCGTCGGCGAGGCGGTCGCTTGCTGCGTCCCAGGAGAGGGCGCGGCAGGTGCCGGGGTAGAGCGGGCCATCGGGGCCTTGGGGAGCTCCGGCGGAGGCGGCGATTTCGGCGGCGATTTCGGCGCGCGAGCAGAAGCAGGGGTAGAGCAGGCCCTGGAGCTTGAGGGTCTTGAGGGCACGGAGGTAGTCGGGCATGCGCGCCGACTGGCGCATCATCGGCTCGGGCCAGGAAAGGCCGAGCCAGCGCAGGTCTTCGAGGATGCCGGAGACGAATTCGTCGCGGCAGCGGGTGGCGTCGATGTCCTCGATCCGGACGAGGAAGGTGCCGCTCGGGCCGGCTTCGCGGTGCGCGAAGAGGGCGGAGTAGGCATGGCCGAGGTGGAGGCGTCCGGTCGGGCTCGGGGCGAAGCGGGTGATCTCTGTCATCGCGGCAGCATCGCGAATTCTTGGAGCGAACGCAATTGGTCACAATCCTGTGATGCAGGATTGGGGGGTATCTGCTATATCAGACACCATATGTCGTGCCCATTCGGCCCGTCATGGGGCACGACCCGGTTCGGGAGGTTGGATTGACCTTCGATGGGGACTTGGCGCCGGTACTGGTGCTCAACGCGGATTACCGTCCGTTGAGTTACTTCCCGCTGTCCCTGTGGTCGTGGCAGGACGCGATCAAGGCGGTGGTTTCCGAGCGCGTCCAGGTTCTTTCCGAATACGACACGGTCGTGCATTCCCCGAGCATTTCGCTCCGCCTGCCGTCGGTGATCGCGCTCAAGGACTACGTGCCGACGGCGCGGCGTCCGGCGTTCACCCGCTTCAACGTGTTTCTCCGCGATCGGTTCTGCTGCCAGTATTGCGGCGAGCGGTTCCCGACCCACGACCTCACCTTCGACCACGTGATGCCGCGTTCGCGCGGCGGGCGGACGAGTTGGGAGAACGTCGTCACCGCGTGCCAGGCATGCAACCTCGAAAAGGCGGACAAGTTGCCCAGCCGCCACGGCTTCATGCCGATTCGCGAACCCGAGGCCCCCAGTACGTTCCAGCTTCAGGAAATCGGCCGCGCCTTCCCGCCACTGCATTTGCACAAAAGCTGGCGGGATTATTTGTATTGGGATACCGAGCTGGAAGACTAATACCGCCCGCCGAAACGGCGCTCCCGCCAGATCCGCCGTTCGAAGAACAGCCCGAAGCCGAGGAACGTGAGCAGCGCCGACCAGATCAGGTTGAGCGTGGTGAGCGAGAGCCCGAACAGGGTCCACGGCACCGCGTCGCAGCGCGCCTTGGGCTTGGTCGAGAGGGCGGAATTGATGTCGTCGAGGGTCATCGGCGCGGAGAGGTTTTCGCCGGTGCAGCCTGCCGAGCCGCCCCACCACGCCTGCTCGACGCCGAGGTGGTAGAGCGCGAGGCACGTGCCCGCGAAGAACAGCATGGTGCAGACCAGCACGACGGTACGGCGGCTCGACGGCCCGAGGGGCAGCAGCATGCCGAACAGCCCGAATCCGATCGCGACCGCGTAGGGGATTCGCTGGTATTTGCAGAGCAGGCACGGATCGACGCCAAAGGCGTATTGGAGGGTGAAGGCGAAGCCAAGGCTGGCGAGGCTGACGATCACGATCCAGGAACATACGCGGGCGTCGAGGGAACGGGACATGAAACCCCCGGCTACGTGTGGGTTAGTTCGCGAGTAACTTAAGGGCAGCGAAGCCGCCGATCAACAGGATGAAGAAAATCACCGCAAGTTTACCGAGGTGGCGCTCGATAAACGCGCGGATCGGCGTGCCGTATTTCCACAGGAGCCATGCGATGAAGAAAAATCGCAGGCCCCGCGCCGCCACCGAGGCAAGGCCGAATACCACCGGATTGAGGCCGGTCATGCCCGAGGCGATGGTGATGACTTTGTAGGGGAACGGCGTAATTCCCGCACCGAAGACGATCCACGCGCCCCACTGGTTGTAGAGGTCCTGGAAGGTCGAGAACTTGTCCATGTAGCCGTAGAACGACAGGATCGGCCGGGCGACCTGCTCGAACAGGAACAGGCCGATGGCGTAGCCGAAGAACCCGCCGATCACCGAGGCGACGGTGCAGAGCGTCGCGATTCGCCAGGCGCGGCTGCGCGCCGCGAGGACCATCGGGATGATCAGCACGTCGGGCGGAATCGGAAACACCGAGCTTTCGATGAAGGCGACGGCGGCCAGCGTCCACATTGCGTGGGGGGTGACGGCCTGGGCCATGGTCCAGTCGTAGAGGCGTCTCAGCACTGCGGGATATCCGGTTGTAACGGGTTTTGCGTATGTATCAGGCACGCCGTCCGGCGGCAAATGAACTCTCAGAATACCGCGCGCCGGATCATGTTGAGGCCGATCAGCAGCAGCATCGCGCCGACCAGGGTCATGAAGTGCTTCTGCGGGATTCGCTGGCGCAGCTTCGCGCCCAGGCTCATGCACACCGCGACGGTCGCCCAGCCGATCGCCGAGAGCGCCCAGATCGCGGGTGGAGCGAAGCCGGTGAGCGCCAGGCCGATGAACAGCGGCGCCTCGCCGACGAGGAAGGTGACGCCCATGGCGCGGATGAAGGTGTTTTTGTCGAGCCCGAGGGTGAAGAGATAGGGCGCGACGGTGGGGGCGAAGAAGCTGCTCATTCCGCCGATCACGCCCGAAACCAGCCCGACCACCGGCCGGAGCTTCCGGTCGACGCCGGTGGGGAGTTGGGGTTGCCAGCCCGCGAGCGTGGTGACCGCGAAGGCCGAGACCAGTCCGCCGAGGATCAGCGCGGCGTGGTCGAGCTTGATCGAGGTGATCACTGCCGCACCGAAGATGCTGCCGACCACCATCGGGATCAGCAGCCAGCGGAAGCGCAGGGTGATCTCGCCGATTTGGCCGCCCGTCTTCGCCTGGATGAAATTGGAGCCCATGATCGGCAGGATCATCGCCGCGATCGCGGTGCGCGGGTCGAACACCATCGAGATCAGCGGCACCGCGATCATTGGCAGGCCGAGGCCGACGATGCCCTTGATGAAACCACCCAGGATGAACGCCACGGCGAGAATCAGGACGTCGTCGGCGGTCAGTCCGAGGAGGGTGTCCACGGGTCGGTCTCCAGGTCGGCGATGAGTTCGGCGAGCAGGCGGACGCCATAGCCTTTCGGGCCTTGGCGTTCGAGGTCGGTGGTGGCGGGGGCGTCGGCGGTGCCCGCGATGTCGAGGTGGGCCCAGGCCCCTTCGCCCGCGAACCGGCCGAGGAACCCGGCGGCGTCGATGGCGTCGGGCACCGTTCCCCAGCCGCAGTTCTTGACGTCGGCGATGTCGGAGTCGAGGCGGTCGTCGTCGGGGCCAGGCATCGGCAGCCGCCACACCGGCTCCTGGCTGGCGAGGGCGGCGCGTTCGACGCGGAGGGCGGCGGCGTCCAGGTTGCTGAACAGCCCGGCGCGCCAGTGGCCGAGGCTCCTGACCACCGCGCCGGTGAGGGTGGCGAGGTCGACGGTGAGGAAGGGGGTATAGACGAGGCGGGCGTGGGCGATGGCGTCGGCGAGGACCAACCGGCCCTCGGCGTCGGTGTCGACGATCTCGACGGTGGTGCCGTCGCGCGCCGCGATCACGTCGCCGGGGCGGGTGGCGTTGCCGCCCACCGCGTTTTCCGCCACCGCGAGCAGGCCGACGACGCGCAGCGGCGAGTTTCGCACCGCCGCGACCTTGAGCGCGCCGAGGACGGCGGCGGCTCCCCCCATGTCGCCCTTCATCTCCTCCATGTGGAGCGCGGGCTTGATCGAAATCCCGCCAGTGTCGAAGGTGATCCCCTTGCCGATCAGCGCGAGGGGCGCGGCTTCGGGATTCGCGCCCGGCCAGTCGAGGACGACGAGGCGGGGCGGCACCGCGCTTGCCTGGCCGACCGCCTGGATCAGGTTGAGGCCGGTTTTCGCGAGATCGGTCCCGGCGATCACCGAGACCTTGACGCCGAGGTCGCCGAGGCTCCGCGCCTCGCCTTCGAGCCCGGCGGGGGTGAGGGTGTTGGCGGGGGCGTTGACCAGCCGCCGCGCCCAGAGCGTCGCCTCCACCGCCGGTTCGCGGCGTTGCCAGCCGTCGGCGGCGAGCGCCGGGTCGCGGGTGAGGATCACGGCTTCGGTCGGGCAGGCCTCGGCCTCGGCATCGGGCTTGGAACGCAGCGACATCGGCGGGGTGGCGCGCAGCACGAGGCCGGTGGCGAGCGCGATCGCCGCTTCCGGGCCGCAGCCGACGTCGACGAAGACGCGGGAAATTCCGGGCCGCGCCACCGCCGCGCCGATGCGGCGGCCGAGCGGTTCGGCGGTTTCGGGAACGAGTTCTGCGGTGTCGCCCAGTCCGGCGAGGCCGACGAAGCCGCAGCCGGGGACGGGTGAGCCCGCCGCCGCCGCGAGCCTGCATTCGCCCGCCGCGCCGGTGCTGCCGAGCGCGCGGGCGGTCCGCTTCCAGCCATAGAGCCCGGCCACGCCGCCCCGGACGCCGAGGCTCGTGGCATGGCCCGCGATCCAGGCGTCCGCCCCGCCCAAGGGGGAAGCCCCCCAGGGCTGGACGGCGTCGCAGCCGACGAAGCGGATGCGCAGCATCACTTCTTGCCGGACTTCTTCGCCGGCTTCTTCGCCTTCGCGGGCTTGGCCGCGCCGACGGTTTCGTAGTGGGTGGCGATCATCCGCTCAAGCAGACGCACGCCGAAGCCGGACGCGCCCTTGGGCGAGGTCGGCAGGGCCTTCTTCGTCCACGCCACGCCCGCGATGT
The DNA here is from genome assembly GCA_002307145.1 of Rhodospirillum sp. UBA1311. Lineage (GTDB taxonomy): Bacteria > Pseudomonadota > Alphaproteobacteria > Rhodospirillales > Rhodospirillaceae > Oleispirillum. The sequence goes on from DBTR01000086.1 coordinate 24,127, forward strand.
CGAGGTGCGCCCAGGCGACGCCCGGCTGGATGAAGCGCTTGAGGAACTGCGCGGCAGTGATCGAGCCGCCCTCGCGCCCGCCGACGTTCTTCATGTCGGCGATGTCCGACTTGATCTGCTCGTCGTAGGCGTCGCCCATCGGCATCCGCCACAGCGGCTCGCCGACTTCCTGGCCCGCCTCGGTGAGGATCTTCGAGAGAGTGTCGTCGTTGGAGAACAGCCCCGCGTTTTCGTTGCCGAGCGCGATCACGATCGCGCCGGTCAGGGTGGCGAGGTCGATCACCGCCTTCGGCTTGAAGGTTTCCTGGGTGTACCAGAGCGCGTCGGCGAGGACGAGGCGGCCTTCTGCGTCGGTGTTGATCACTTCGATGGTCTGGCCCGACATCGAGGTGACGACGTCGCCCGGGCGCTGCGCGGTGCCCGACGGCATGTTCTCGACCAGGCCGATCACGCCGACGACGTTCGCCGCCGCCTTGCGCCTTGCGAGGATGCGCATCAGCGCGGTGGTCACCGCCGCGCCGCTCATGTCGGTCTTCATCTCTTCCATGCCGCCCGCGGGCTTGATCGAGATGCCGCCGGTGTCGAAGCAGACGCCCTTGCCGACCACCGCGACCGGCGCGTCGTCGGGGTTGCCGCCGTTCCAGCGCATCACCACGAGATAGGATTCGCAATCCGAGCCCTGGCCGACGCCCAGGAGCGAGCCCATGCCGAGCTTGGCCATCGCCTTTTCGTCGAGGACTTCGACCGAGACGCCGTCCTTTTCCAGCGACTTCGCGATCTTCATGAACGCGGCGGGATAGAGGACGTTGGCGGGCTCGGAGATCAGGTTGCGGGCGAACGACACGCCCTCGGCGACCACGTCGAGCGGCGCCCAGGCGGTCTTGGCCGCCGCCGGATCGGCGACGGTGACGGTGACGGTCTTGAGGGTCGGCTTGTCCTCGGCCTTCAGCTTGGTGCGGTAGAGGTCGAAGCGATAGCCCTTCAGGCTCGCACCGAGCGCGGCGTGGGCGGCGAGCAGCGGCGCGGAGAGCTTGGCCTCGGCCAGCACGTCGATGGCGAGGGTGAGTTCGCTGCCGGTGCCCTTCTCGGCGACGACCAGGGCGGCGGCGCCGAAGCTCTCGGCGCGGCGCGCGTCCACCATGTCCGCCTTGCCGAGACCGACGAGGATGATCCGGTCGACGCCAAGACCGGCGGGCGCGACGATGTCGAGGGTCTGGTCGGCCTTGCCGCTGAAGCGCGACGCGGCGATGGCGCGGGAAACCGCACCGCCGGTGGCGGCGTCGACGTCCTTGGCGGACGGCGTGAGAATGCCGGAGTCCAGGACGCCGACGGCAAGGCACCCGGATTTCGGCAGGCCGGGCTGGGCGAAGACGACTTTCATGCGGAGATATCCTTTGATTTGCGAAGACGGCGGCGCTCGAAACAGCGCCAGCGCGACGTGATGCCTTCGATATTGCCCGCAATTGAACGCCTTGCAAGCGCTGACCGAGGATTTTCAGTGCGGTGCGGGCATGATCACCGCCTGGCGTCGACGGCCCCAGTTCCCCGGCGGGCCGTCGAACACCCCCGGCAGTTGGGTGTCGCAGCGCACGCAGCGGCCATGCGGGTCGAGGCCGTGGCCGAGGATTTCGTAGCGGTCGCGGCGGAGCGTCGGCGCGCCGCAGCCGGGGCAGAGGGTGGTTTCGCCTTCGGGGTCGTCGATGTTGCCGGTGTAGACGAAGGCGAGCCCTTCGGCGCGGGCGACGGCGCGGGCGCGGCGCAGGGTTGCGGGCGGCGTCGGCGGCACGTCCATGAGCTTGTGGTCGGGATGGAAGGCGGAGAGGTGGAGCGGCACCGTCGGCGACATCTCCTCGGCGATCCAGCGCGCGAGCGCCGCGACTTCGGCGTCGCCGTCGTTGAGGCCGGGGATCAGGAGCGTCGTCACCTCGACCCAGGTGCGGGTTTCCGTCGCCGCGTATTTCAGGGTCTCCAGCACCGGCGCGAGATGGGCGTGGCAGTGGCGCTTGTAGAAGCTTTCGGAGAACGCCTTCAAGTCGATGTTGACGGCGTCGAAGCTCCTGAAGAATTCGGGCCGCGCGGCCTCGGACACATAGCCCGCGCTCACCCCCACCGGGCGCACTCCGACGGCGCGGCAGGCGTCGGCGACGGCGCTCGCGTATTCGAGCGCGATGGCGGGCTCGTTGTAGGTCATCGCCACCGAGCGGCAGCCTTTTCGCACCGCCGCCGCGGCGATCGCTTCCGGGGTGTCGACCGGGCGGTCGATGCCGCCGCGATGGCGGGAAAGCTCCCAGTTCTGGCAGCAGGAGCAGGAGAGATTGCAACCGAAGCCGCCGAAGGAGAGCGTCGGGGTGCCGGGGAGGAAATGGTAGAGGGGCTTTTTTTCGATCGGATCGATGCAAACCACCGCATTCCGACCCCACGTCAAAAGTTCGAGCCGGCCGTCGACGTTGGCGCGCGCGCCGCAGCGTCCCGTCGCTCCCGGGCGCAGGGCGCAGCGGTGCGGGCAGAGGGTGCAGACGACATCGCCGGGGGCGGAGGCGGCTTGCCAGTAGCGGGCCTGGGACATGATTTTTCTTGCCACGCTGTCGTTGCTGCGGTCAAAACCGATTATACTGCCTGAGTCGCCGCCCGGGCCAGGGGGCGGCCGATGCGTTGGAGGATAACCACAAGGATGAGCGAGAGTTCCACGCGGGTGCGCCCCGCCGCCGTCGCCGGCATGTTCTACCCTGCGGACGCCGAAGCGCTGCGCGCCGAGGTCCGCGCGTATCTCGACGCCGCCAAGGTCGCCGGTGCGCCCGCGCCGAAGGCGGTGGTGGTGCCGCATGCGGGTTATCGCTATTCCGCCGAAATCGCCGCCAAGGCCTATGCGCGCCTCGCCGCGGCGAAGGGCTGGGTGCGCCGGGTGATCCTGATCGGGCCGACGCATCGCGTCGCGGTTGCGGGCTTCGCCCTCTCCAATGCCGAAACCTTCGACACTCCGCTCGGTCCGGTCAAGGTCGACGCCGTCGCCACCGAACGCCTCGCCCGTCGCCCCGATGCGACGCCGATGGATCTGGCGCACGCCCAGGAACACGCGCTCGAAGTCCAGCTGCCGTTCCTGATCGAAACCTTGGGTCCCGACATCGAGATCGTGCCGATCCTCGCCGGGCAGGTGAGCGCCGAGGCGGTGGCGAGTCTCCTGGACGACGAATGGGGCGGGCCGGAAACCCTGATCGTGGTGAGTTCCGATCTCTCCCATTACCTCTCCTACGACGACTGCATCACTCTCGACACCGTCACCCAGCAGGCGATCGAGACTCTTTCGCCCGAGAAGATCGACCGCCCCCAGGCTTGCGGGCGGCTGCCGATTGCAGGCTTGTTGATGTGCGCCAAGCGGCGCGGCATGACGGTCGAGACCCTCGACGTGCGCAACTCGGGCGATACCGCCGGGCCGCGCGGCCAAGTGGTGGGTTACGGCGCGTGGGCGTTCTTCGACGGGCCGGAAGTGCACTCGGCGGTGGAGAGCCACGGCGCGGAAATCCTCGATCTCGCGCGGGCGTCGATCCGCCACGGCCTCGAACACGGCACGCCGCTTCCCATCGACTATGAAACCCTGCCGATGGAGTTGGCCGATATCGGCGCCTCCTTCGTCACCATCTACACGCGCGGCCACATGCGCGGCTGCATCGGCTCGTCGCGGGCGACTCGCGCGCTCGCCGAGGACGTCGTCGCCAACGCCTACGCCGCCGCGTTCAACGATCCGCGCTTTCCCGCCCTCGATCCCGAGGAACTGGACGGCTTGCAGATTACCGTCTCGGTGCTGAGCCCGTTGGAGCCGATGAGCTTCAAGAACGAACGCGACCTGGTCAACCAGCTGGAAATCGGCGAGGACGGCCTGGTGATTTCCGACCATGGCCAGCGCGCGCTGTTCCTGCCCCAGGTCTGGGGCCAACTGCCCGACCCGGTAGTCTTCGTTGGCCAGTTGAAGATCAAGGCGGGCTTGCCGATGGGCGAAAGTCCGACGTTGAAAGCGTGGCGCTTCCGGGTCGAATCCGTCGGTCGCGACGCGCGATGACCCAAGTCCTCGCGGCCGATGCCGAAGGCTGCCGCGCGGCGGGCGAAGCCCTGCGCGCGGGCGAACTCGTGGCGTTCCCGACCGAGACCGTCTACGGTCTCGGCGGCAACGCGCGGGACGGCAAGGCGGTGGCGGGAATCTTCGCCGCCAAGGGCCGCCCGAGCTTCAATCCCCTGATCGTCCACGTCATCGACCTTGCCGCCGCCGAACCGCTGGCGGAATTCTCCGACGCCGCCCGCGCGCTCGCCGCGCGGTTCTGGCCCGGGCCGCTGACCCTGGTGTTGCCGCGCCGCGCCGACGCCGGGGTGTCCGAACTGGTTTCCGCCGGGCTGCCCTCGATCGCGATCCGCGTGCCCGGACATCCGGTGGCGCGCGCCGTGCTCGCGGCCGCGGGCGTGCCGGTCGCGGCGCCCTCGGCCAATCCCTCGGGCCGGGTCAGCCCGACCACGGCGGCGCACGTGCGCGCCGGTCTCGACGGACGGATCGCGATGATCGTCGACGGCGGGCCGTGCCGCGTCGGCGTCGAGAGCACGGTGCTCGACCTGAGCGGCGGCGATCCGGCGATCCTCCGCCCCGGCGGCGTCACCCCCGAGGACGTTTCGGCGGTGCTCGGCATTCCGGTCGGTTTCGCGCCGCCGCCCGCCGCCGACGGCCCGTTGCTGTCGCCGGGGATGATGGCGAGCCATTACGCGCCCGCCGCGCCGGTACGCCTCGACGCCATCGAAGTCGCGCCCGACGAGGCCCTTCTCGGCTTCGGCGCGGTTGCCGGAGCGACGCTGAACCTGAGCCCGCGCGGCGACCTCGGCGAGGCCGCCGCCAATCTTTTCGCCATGCTTCGGCGATTGGACGAGGGCGGATATCGTGCTATTGCGGTTTCGCCCATCCCCGATCGTGGCCTGGGCTTGGCGATCAACGATCGCCTGCGGCGCGCGGCGGCACCCCGCTAGGTCCGCGCAAAGATCATATCTGGGATGAGGTTGAGGACGACGATGACCCAAATGGACGGTTTCGTGGACGCCTTGAAGGCGATTGTTGGCGCGGCGAACGTGATTACCGATGCCCAACAAATGGAAACCTACATGAACGAGGAGCGCGGCCTGTTCCACGGCACCGCGCGCGCGGTGGTCCGGCCGGGCTCGACCGAGGAAGTTTCGGCGGTGGTCAAGGCCTGCGGCGCGGCGGGCGTCTCGGTGGTGCCGCAGGGCGGCAACACCGGCCTCGTCGGCGGTGCGGTCGCGGATGCGGGCGCGGTCATCCTCGCCCTGGCGCGGATGAACAAGATCGTCGCCATCGACCCCGACGGCTTCACCATGACCGTGCAGTCGGGTTGCGTCCTCCAGGACATCCGCGAAGCCGCCGACAAGGCGGGCTGCCTGTTCCCGCTCTCGCTCGGCGCGCAGGGGAGTTGCCAGATCGGCGGCAACCTCGCCACCAACGTCGGCGGCATCAACACGCTGCGCTACGGCACCGCGCGCGACAACGTCCTCGGTCTCGAAGTGGTGCTGCCCGACGGTCGGATCTGGAACGGCCTGCGCGCGCTGACCAAGGACAACACCGGCTATTCGCTGCGCAACCTGTTCGTCGGCTCGGAAGGCACGCTCGGCATCATCACCGGCGCGGTGCTGAAGCTCTATCCGAAGGCGCTCGCCGTCGAGACCGCGTTCTGCGCGCTGCCCGATCTCGACGCGGCGCTGCCGCTCCTCGATCGGGCGCGGCGGATGAGCGGCGATTCGGTCTCGGCCTTCGAGCTGATCTGCCGCGACGGCGTGCGGCTCTCGACCACCTATCTCAAGGGGCTTTCCGATCCGCTGGACGCGCCGCACCCGTGGTACGCGCTGATCGACTTTTCCTCGACCAGCCCGAGCGTGCCGCTGCGCCAGACCTTCGAGGCGTTCCTCGAATCCGCCTTCGAGGACGGCATCATCGTCGACGCGGTGATCGCCGAGAGCGTCGAGCAGAACCGCAACCTCTGGCGCATCCGCGAGGAACTCCCGGAAGCGCAGAAGTACGAAGGCGGTTCGATCAAGCACGACGTCTCGGTGCCGGTGCGCGCCGTCCCCGAATTCATCCGCCGCGCCTCCGAGGCGGTGGTCAAGGCGGTGCCGGGGTGCCGTCCGGTGCCGTTCGGCCACATGGGCGACGGCAACATCCACTTCAACGTCTCCCAGCCCGAAGGCGCGAACAGCGACGAATACCTCGCGCATTGGCACCAGATGAGCGCGGCGGTCTACGATGTCGTCCACGATCTCGGGGGGTCCTTCTCCGCCGAACATGGCGTCGGGCGGTTGAAGGTGGATTATCTGGCCCGTTACCGCTCGGAGGTCGAACTCGACCTGCTGAAGCGGATCAAGGCGGCGGTGGACCCCGCGAACCTGATGAACCCGGGTGTGTTCTTCCCCCGATAAAACCGAAAAGGGCCCGATGCCGTGCATCGGGCCCTGCGATCTTCCGGCGGTTGTCGGAGTCGTTCAGACGGCGTAAAGCGAGGTTGCGCCGTCGGCGCTCTTGGGCGGCGGATTGACCGCCGCCTTCACGCCTTCGCGCAGCGCCAGCGCCACCGCCTGGGTGCGGTTGGTCGCACCGATCTTGCGGAAGACGTTGCGCAGGTGGGATTTGATGGTGATCTCGGTGAGGCCGAGCACCTTCGCGATTTCCTTGTTCGAAGCTCCGCCCACGAGCTGGGTGAGGATCTCGTATTCCCGCCGCGTCAGCGCGGAAAGCGGCGAGCGTTCATTGGGTTGGGAGGATTCGGCGGCCAGCGCCGGGGCGGCGTCGGCGACCAGGACCTCGGACGGGAAATAGGGTACGCCACAGAGAATCAACCGGAGCGCGTGCAGCATCGCGGTGCCGTTCAACGATTTCGGCAGGTAGCCGACCACGCCGAGGCGCATCGCCTCGATCACGTCGGAGCGGGTCACCCAGCCGGTGACGATGACGATCCGGGCTTCGGGAAAGGCGCGGCGAAGTCTCAGCACGCCGTCGGTGCCGTCCATGCCCGGCATGCGCAAGTCGAGCAGCACCAGATCCGGCTTGGCCGTAGCCATGATTTCATGGGTGCTGGGATAATCGCAGGATTCGAGGATGGAGACCGCGTCTTCGACTTTGGAGACGAAGGGCTTCAGTCCATCCCGCAACAACGCATGATCGTCGGCGATCAAGACCTTCATCTTGCGATCTCCTCAGTTGCGCCAAACACATTTCACGCGGCTTAATTTTCCCCCGTGTTCACCAGAATGATACTTTTGGACGATTGGAGCAAGGGGCGTCGCCACAATTCAGACCAGACGGCGCAGGGTGGTCTTGAGCTCGCGCAGCGACACCGGCTTGCGCAGGATCGCGTCCACGCCGCTTTCCAGCTCGGCGAGCGCCACCCGGTCGCGGAGTGGCTGGCCGGTGATCACCACGATCCCGATGTGGGGATATTCGGCGGCGGTTTCGGCGATGAGCTGGAGCCCGTCGCCGTCCGGCATCTGCAAATCGGTGATCAGGATGTCGACGTGGTTGGCTTCGAGGGCGGCGCGGGCCGATTTGCCGCTGCCCACGGTGATCGCGACATGGCCGTCGCGCTTGAGGAAGGCGGCGATCTCCTGCGCGGCCAGGGGTTCGTCGTCGGCCACCAGAATCGTCATCGCGGGCATCGTGCCGGCGGCGGTGGGGGTGGGCTCGGGCTCGGGGCGGGCGGGCGGCTCCTCGTCGACCGGCTGGTCGGAGAGGGGCAGCACGACGCGGAAGCGGCAGCCGCCGTCCTTCCGGTTTTCGGCGGTGATCCGGCCCCCCATGCCGGTCATCAGGCCGAGGCTGATGGAGAGCCCGAGGCCGGTGCCGACGCCTTCGGTCTTGCGGGTGAAGAACGGGTCGAAGAGGTGGGGCATGTCTTCCGGGCGGATGCCGGTGCCGGTGTCGGACACGTCGATTCGCGCGATCCGGCGGCCGTCGCGGCCGGTGGTTGCGGTCAGGGCGACGGTGATCCGGTCGGGCGGGCCGGGTTGGAGGGTGCGGCGCTCGACGATCGCGTCCACCGCGTTGCGGAGGAGATTGATCAGCACCTGTTCGAGCTGGCGGCGATGGCCGAGGGCGACGAGGACGGCTTCGGGCTTTTCGCAGACCAGCGCGATGTCGAGGCCGCTGCACTGCGGCGCCATCAGCGCCAGGGCGGCGTCGACGGCGGTGCCGATGGCGAAGCTTTTCTGCGGTCCGGCGTCGCGGCGGCTGAACGCCTGCATGTAGTCGATGGTTTCGCGCAGCCGGTCCGATTGCGCGCCGATGGTCTCGAACTTGGCGCGAATCGCCTCGGCGTCGCCGTCGTCGAGGCTGAGCAGCGCGCTCTCCGCCGAGAGCCGGATGACGTTCAAGGGCTGGCTGATCTCGTGCGCGAGCGATGCGGACATCTCGCCGAGCAGCGCCAGCTTGGAGGCGTGGCGGAGCGCTTCCTCCATCTGGCGCTGTTCGGTGATGTCCTCGACGATCAGGAGGAAGCCGCGCCCGATCTCGCCGATTCGCGACAACACGATCCGCGCGTGGCCGAGTTCGGCGCTACGCTTCAGGCGGCTGGTGCCGTTGACCGCGGCGAGGCCGGGGTCGGCGGCGAGGCGGGCCATCATCGCGGGCAGGGCGGGTTCGGCGTCGGGCAACCAGTCGGTGGCGTCTTCGGGCACGATCGCGCCCTGGCCCAGGCCGACGATGGCGCGGAACGCCGGGTTGACGGTCACCACCGCGCCCGCCGCGTCGAGCGAAAGGATGCCGAACGGGGTGTTTTCGATGATGCCGCGAAAGCGCGCCTCGCTCTGGCGCAGGCGTTCGGTGGCGAGGCGCAGCTGGGTGACGTCGGTGATGATCGCGAATTGCCCGGACGGCACGCCGCCGACGCCCCTCAACGGCGCGGCCGAGATCAGGACGAAGCGGACCTCGCCGCCACCGCAGGCGAGCGGCACCTCGACCGAGCGCGGCAGCGTGGGGGAAAACAGCGGGTCGAGGCGCTGGCGGCTGTCGGGCAGGACCAGATCGGTGAACGGGCGGCCGAGCAGCGCCATGTCGCTGCCGCCGAACCACGAGATGAAGCGCGGATTGGCGAAGACGATGTGGCGGTCGCGGTCGAGCACGATCACGCCTTCGGTGATCGTCTCCACCAGAAGGCGGTAGCGGTATTCGTTTTCCTTCAGGGCGATTTCGCGGGCGCGGTCGGCGGTGATGTCGCGGCAGACGATCATCCGGCGGCCGCCCTGGGTCTGGGTCTCGCTGATCGAAAGGGTGGTGCCGCCGGCAGTGCCGAGCAGGCAGCATTCGGCTCCGGTGGCGGCGCGGCGGTGGGCGAGCCAGGCGTCGGCGGGTGCGCGGCCGAGGGCGGCTGCGGCTTCGAGGTTCTCGAAAAAGGTGAGCGAGCGCACCAGGGGCATGCCGAACAGGTCCCAGGCGCGTTCGAACGCCGGGTTGAAGGCGAGGATGCCGTCGTCGGCGTCGAGCAGCAGCACGCCCTCGCCGAAGCTGGCGAATGCGTCGTGAAGGGCGGCGGATATCGGATCGCGGTCGTGGAGCATCGGTCTCCCCGGGAATGGCGGCCCCACCATAGCACGCCCGGATTCGCCGGTCATCGTCGCGCCAAAGAAGATGCGCGAACCCGATCAACGACGTATGCTGGACGGGTGGCGAGTCGCCGCGCGTTTTCCCGGAGTTTTCGACAATGACCGACCGCATCACGCCGTTTCCCGGCAAACGCCCCGAGACGCCCGCCGGGGACAAGCCCGGAGAGGGCGAGACCGGCCAGGTGCTGCGCTTCGGCCAGGGCGAACCCGCGGCCCCGCCGCAGCCTTCGCTGCACGACACCGACGTCCTCGTGGCGGGGGCGAATCCGCTGCTCAACGCCCTCGCGGCGCTGGCGGAGATCCGCGCCGGACGCCGCGTCATCGTGGTGCCGTTCGAGGGCGCGGACGAGTGGGACTACGACCTCGGCGTCCAGGCGACCTTCCACCGCTTCGTCGACGCCGCCGCCGAGACCCTGTACGCGCTCTCGCCCAGCCGCCGCCTCGACTTCCGCAACACGCCGTTCCCCGACGCGCACTGGGGCCGCCTGTTCCAGCGCCTGCAGGAGCGCCGCCGCCGCATCCTCGACGCCGACGTGTTGCGCCTCGAACCCGGCGTCGGCATCCTCTGGCAAGGCGAATCGGCGGAAGGGCTGCGTCTTACTCTCGGCCGCCCGCCGAAAGCTGAACCGCTCGGCAGCCGCGCCGAACTCGCCTGCATCCGCGCCGCTTGCGCCGATACCTGGGAATCCGACATTCCCCGCGCGGTGTTCGCCTCGGCGCCGGGGCAGGAGCAGGCGATCCAGGCGGCGGTGCTGGTGCTGACCTCCGACGTCGTGCCCGGCCTGCCCGCCACGTCGCTCAGGATCAAGCGCCTCGGTTCGGCGCGCGGCCCCTATGCCGACGCAGTGCAGAAGGGCGATCGCGCCTTCGACGACGTGCTTGAGGCGATCCGCGCCGTCGCGCACCCGGAAATCTAGCCCGACGGAAGGTTGCGGCCGAGGCCGCGACGTCCCATCCAAGGCGGAGGTGTCCGCCGGGGTGGTTTTACCCACGGGCAGGGGAAAACTCCGCAACAATCTTACCGTGAAAATTTGGCATTTTCGCTCAGGACGCACTAGATTTGAGCGGGTAAGTGTGACAAACACTCAAGGGCTGGAAAACGGTTTGCGGAACCTACCCCCAATGCGTTGCAACCCCAGTGCTTTCGTGTGAGATTTCCTTAGCGGGCGTTCGCCCGCCGCCGCGGCGCTACGCCGATTGCAGGCGGTCGCCCGGTTTCCAGGTTTTCGCGGTTTCGCCGCGTCATCAGAGCCTGCGCACGCGCGGGCAAACAATTTAAGGAGGAAGGACTATGGCGGTTCGGGTAGCGATCAACGGTTTCGGCCGTATCGGGCGGTTGGTTTTCCGCGCCCTGGTGGAGTCCGGTCGTAGCGATATCGAAGTCGTGGCGATCAACGATCTCGGCTCCGCCGCCGACAACGCCCACCTCGTCAAGTACGACTCCGTCCATGGCCGTCTCTCCGAGGACGTCACCGTCGCGGGCGACGTGATGACCGTCGGCCATCGCAAGATCAAGGTGGTGGCGCAGCGCGACCCGTCGCAGCTGCCGTGGAAGGATCTCGGCGTCGACATCGCCTTCGAATGCACCGGCATCTTCACCGATCGCGACAAGGCGAAGGTCCACCTCGACGCCGGCGCGAAGCGCGTCCTCGTCTCCGCGCCCTCGAACGGCGCCGACCTCACCGTGGTCTACGGCGTCAACCACGACAAGCTGACCAAGGACCACCTCGTGGTCTCGAACGCGTCGTGCACCACCAACTGCCTCGCGCCGGTCGCCTATGTCCTGCACAAGGCGTTCGGCATCGAGCACGGCTTCATGACCACGGTGCACTCGTACACCGGCGACCAGAACGTCGTCGACACCCTGCACAAGGACCTGCACCGCGCCCGCGCCGCCGCGCTCTCGATGATCCCGACCACCACCGG
>DBTR01000049.1 GCA_002307145.1 Rhodospirillum sp. UBA1311
CCACAAAACCGGCAGCAGCTCACATGGCCTATTCAGCGCAGAGCGATCCCGGCGCACCATTCTGTGGCCGGGCAAGAAGCGGGGATGGGGGCAACTTCGTTACACTTCATGCAACTTCGTGCAACCGGCTCCTTAAATCCGTTAAACATCGTGCAACTTCGTGAAACACCGGCGTGGATGCTAGGGCGAGATCAGGCGTCATAGCGAACCTCACGCTCGGCCTTGGTTTGATGAATAGCCCCTGCGCCTTCGCCTTTCTGGGGCGCGCGCGGGCTGGCAAGCCCGCGTATCGAGCGATCAAGGCGGAGAGTTCCGGTGCGCCCGCGCCGGATCATCGAGACGAAGTAACCGCCGATCGACCCTACAACGCCGTCAGCAGCACGGCGCTCGGCAGCCAACAGGCAGAGCGCGGCGGGATAAGTGCCAACCAATTCGCAAGCCTGCCTCCAGGCCCACGCCCCTACGCCAACCTCACTTCGCAGCGCTTGCGCAGCCACCTCGATGTCGCCGACCGAGGGGCGGCAACCGGGTGGAAGGTGCGCGCGGAAGCGTTCGGAGGCAGCGGCAAGGGCAACCGTGGGGGCGATCATGTACGCGCCTGTGGCCTCGGGCGGGAGGAATGCCGGGCCGCGATATTCGGTGATCTGGTCGGCGTGCTCAGGCTGCGCCGCGTGCTTCATCCGCGAACACTCAGCGGGGCGCGTCGCGCGCGCCGCTCCGGCGAGCGTTCGTGCGGCTGTGTCTCCATCGGGACTACAGCACCCCGTAAGGGGTATTTCAGAGTTAAGTTTAGAGTGTAAGTGTCGGTAGTTTTCTTCCGACACGTCGGAAGATTTCACGTCCGATCCACCGGTTTTTCCCGCCAGCAACAGCATCTCAATCTCCTTGGCGGCATGCTGCGCAGCAACGATCAGTGCTTCGAGTTTGCGCACGTCGGTGAGCTGGCGTGCGGTAACGCGCTCGCAGATGGGCGCAGCGATCACCTGGGCGCGCTCGCGGTCGGTCTGTTGCACTTGGTCAAGTGACTGTGCCGCCACAAGCAACCGGCGCACACGGGCGCGCTCGACAGTGAGCAAGCGTTTCCGCTGTCGCCGCATCGCCTCAGCGGCGTCCAACTCCGCCTTGGCCTTGCGCATGTCCGGCAACTTTTCCGCGATGCCGGTCAACTCGAAGCCGAAGGCATGAACGATCCGATCAGTGGCCGGATCGCGTTGCGCATAGCGGCGACCATTACCGCTACGCATATCAGGCAACTTGAGTTGGCAAATGATCTCGCTGTCATAGTGGTTGATCTGGCGCACGCTGACGCGGCCCGGATACCGGGCGGCCAGGTCTCCGACATTGGCGTAGACCACAGCGCGAGCGCCTGGTTCCCAGTCGACCTCTTTCGTGCATCGCTCGATCAACCATGAGAGGTATCGCAATGATGCTCCTCCAAGGCCGAGTTTGTGCCCGACCTCGGGTAGCAATTTCAGCAGTTCCCGCCGAATCGACGTATCGCAAGGCATTTTCCCTCCTGGCGGAGGGCGTGGACGACGACAGGAAAATGGCCGAATCGAGGCGTTCGGAAAACACGGGTTTTCCGTTGACATTGCGGTCCAATGCGGGGTAAAAAGTTTGTCGCCAAACAAGTCTTTTTACCACTGCATCAGGCCGCTAAATCCTCTGGATTAGCGGCCTTTTCGTATCTAAGTCATTGGTTCCACGCCCTTTTCCCCGCAGAATTGCGCCCCTTGCGAAAACCGCCCGGCTGTGCTATTACAGCCTTGCGAATCTGCGGGGAAATAGAAGCGGTTTCCTCCCCTGGAACCCCGCACAGGGCCTTGGGCCCTGTGTACCCACTTGTTTTTGCGCGAAGCGCGATACGGCCATCACGCCGCGTGACGGTTGATTGCGCTACGCGCGAAAACAACGACATACGGGTTCCAAGGGCCTTTCGGCCCTTGGCGGGTCCAGGGCGGAGCCCTGGCCTTCCCGGCACCGGTCAGGCGTCGGTGCCGCTCGGCTTGGCTTTTTTGAACGAATGCCGGGGCGCGTCGCCGGGATCGAGACGGAAGATCCCGGTGTCGACGTGGCGACGCAGGACCACTTCGAGATAGACGGTTTCGTTGGCCCGGAGAATTTGCGCGAGGTCGCTTTCGGCCGCCCGGAACTCCACCGCCGCGTAGTGGGCGAAGCCCTCGGACGGGCGGGCTTGAACCCGGATTCCGAACATCTCCTGCGGCACCTGCGCCATCACGTCGTAATCGAGGTAATAGACGAGGGTGTTCTTGGAGTCGGGATTCTTCTGGCGATCGACGAAGAAGCCTTTCGGCAACGCGGCCGGATCGAACGTCGGGCCCGCGAGCAGATACATGTCGAAATCCTCGACCGCGTCCCCCCGCTCGTCGGTCACCGAGACCACGAGGTTTGCGTAACGATGCCGATTGGAGCGTTCGTCGGCGGCCTGAACGCTTAAGGTGAGTTGCGCCAGTCGCTCGGCACAGTCGTCGTACTCCGATCGCGACCGCACCCGCAGGCAGTTCAAAATCTCCGCCACGACCGGCTTGGCGTCGGTATCGTTCGGGCGAACGCTGCGCATGATGCCGATCTTCTCGCCGGAATGGCTGGTATCCGGCAGCACGCCGAGCGGCACCGGCCGCGGCCGCTTCGCCCCGTCGTCCGGCGCGAGCAGGGCAGCCTCGGCGGGCGAGAAGTGGGGATTGACGACCCGGGCGTCGGTCTCGCGCAGGGTCAGCATCGTAGCATTGAGGTTGGCGCACGTCACCCGCACCACGCCGTCGGAGCCGACCTCGACGAGATAGGAATTGAGGAAATCGTAGAACGCCCTGTCGATCGTCTGCCCGGTGAGTACGAACGGAAAGAATCCCTGCGCCGGGCCGTCGTAGGCCAGCCACGCCCGGCTGAGGGCGGCTTGGCCGAGGCTGCCGAGCGCGAGCCATTCGAGAATCCGCTCGCCCGGCTCGACCCCCGAAAACCACGCCTGAATCCGGCCGACCCGCTCCTTTCCCAGCACTGCGAGCGGCGAGCCGTGGTTAGCCGGGGCCAGCATCACCAGATGGCGCAGCGGGATGCCGGCGAGGCCCGCCGGACCGAAATACCGCCGCACCCACTCGCGCGCCACGGGCCCGCCGGTGGAGTGGGTGATACATGAGAACTCCGGCAACGCCCCGCCTTGCGGCGCGAGCGCGTCGCGCAACGCGCGGTCGAAGCCGATCACCACGTCGTCCATCGTCACCGCGTCGTCGAAGCTGATGTAGCGGCCGAGCCAAAGGTGGCGAACGTCGATCCCGAGGTCGCCGCCTTGCGCCGCCACCGCTTCGGGGAGGCCGCCATAGGTGTCGGTGTGGGTTACGCTCCAGCCATGCACGAAAACCAGGATCATCGCGCCCCCTTTTCCACCGCTGCGTAAGGAATCATACGCGTCCGCTCGCCATGCCGCAATCGCTCGGCCGCAAGCGCCGCTTTCCTGGATCGCTCCGGTGTGCTATGGCCCGATAAGACTACGCGGGCACGGTCCGCCCGCATCCCCCTGGAGAACCGCATGAGCTGGCTCACCAACTTCGTCGGTCCGACACTGAAGCGGTGGATTTCGCCGCGGGTGATTCGCGAGCATCAGTGGGTGACGTGTCCGCAGTGCGGAGCGACGTCGTTCTACCGGGATCTGGATGCGAACTGGCGGGTCTGCCCGCACTGCGACCATCATCTGACGCTGACGGCGGCGCGGCGGTTCGAGCTGTTGCTGGATGCGGAGAGCTGGGCGCGGATCGAGATTCCGGGTGCGGCAACCGATCCTTTGAAGTTCCGCGACGCGAAGCGCTACGGCGAGCGCCTGAAGGACGCGGCGGCGACTGTGGGCGAGGCCGAGTCCGTGGTGGTGGCGCACGGCAAGCTCGACGGCGCGGGCGTGGTGGTCGCGGCGTTCGAGGTGCAGTTCCTGGGCGGCACCTTCGGCGCGGCGGCGGGCGAGGCGTTGGTGGCGGCGGCGGAGTTGGCCGCGTTGCAGGATGCGCCGCTGGTTCTGGTTACCGGCAGCCAGGGCACGCGGGTACAGGATGGCGCGTTCGCGCTGGTGCAGACGCCGCGCGTCGGGCTGGCATTGCGCAAGCTCGCCGAGCGGTCGCTGCCGGTGATCGGAGTTCTCGCCGATCCGGCGTTCGACCCGGTCTCGGACATGTTGATGCAGCAGGCGGACATCGTCCTCGCCGAGCCCGGGGCGCGGCTGGGGCCGCCTGCCGCCGATCCCTTCGGCGAGACCGACACCCCGGCGTTTCTCGCGCCGCGCGCGGGCGTGATCGACGCGCGGGCGGCGCTGGCGGCGGGGCGCGTCGACCGGATCGTCGACCGCCGCGACATGAAGGCCGAGCTTGCGGCGACCCTCGGCGTGCTGCGCAGCCCGGTGCCGTCGGGACTGGTTCTGCCCTATTCGCCCAAGCCGATGATCATCGTCGCGGATACCACCCCAGATGCTTGACGACGTCCTCGCCCGCCTGACGCGGTTGCACCCCCAAGTCATCGACCTTTCCCTCGACCGGATGCTGCGCCTGCTCGGCGACCTCGGCAATCCGCAGGACCGCCTGCCGCCGGTGATCCACATTGCCGGGACCAACGGCAAGGGCTCGGTGGTGGCGACGTTGCGGGCGCTGTTCGAGGCGGCGGGCAAACGCGTCCACGCCTACACATCGCCGCATCTGGTCCGCTTCGCCGAGCGCATCCGGATCGCGGGCGCGCTCCCCACCGACGGCGCGCTCGAAACCCTGCTGGAAGAGGTCGAGGCGGCGAACCGGGGCCAGCCGATCACCTTCTTCGAGGCGACCACCGCCGCCGCATTTCTCGCGTTCGCGCGGTCTCCCGCCGACGTTTGCCTGCTGGAAACCGGCCTCGGCGGCCGGCTCGACGCGACCAACGTGGTGGCGCGCCCTGCCGCCACGGTCCTCACCGTCATCGGCCTGGACCACCAGGACTACCTCGGCAACACCCTGGCAGAAATTGCGACCGAGAAGGCGCATATCATGAAGCCCGGGGCTCCCGCGATCTCCGCCTTCCAGGCTCCCGAGGCCGAGGCGACGATCGCCGCCCACGCGCGCGCCATCGGCGCGCGATTGTGGCTGCCGCCGCGCGACTGGAGCTTCGGCAGATTGGCGAAATGCATGCGGGTCGCGGCGCCCGGGCTGGTGGTCAACGCCCCGTACCCGGCGCTTTTGGGCGCGCATCAGGCAGACAACGCGGCTCTGGCGCTCACCGCCCTCCACGCCTCCGGCCTCGTGCCCGTCACCCCTGCCCTGGCCGCCGCCGCGTTGCCGCGGATCGATTGGCCGGGACGGTTGCAACGCCTGGACGAGGGCGCGGTGGTGGCCGAACTCGGGCGCGAGGTCTGGGTCGACGGCGGCCACAACCCCAACGCCGGGGAAGCGCTCGCGCCAGTTCTCGCGGCCTGGGCGGCGGAAGGGCCGCTCGACGTGATTCTCGGGATGCAGACCACCAAGGATCCGGTCGGCTACCTGAAGGCGATCGCGCCCGCCGTACACAGCCTCCGCGCCGTGCCGATAGCGAGCGCCCCCGCACCGTTCCGCGCCGCCGATCTTGCCGATCGGGCGCGCACCGCCGGGATCGCCAACGTCGCGGCCGATGCCTCGTGGCACGAGGCGCTGGCCGCCCTCAAGGGCGGTAACAGCCGGGTGCTGATCGCGGGCTCGCTCTATCTCGTCGGCGAGATTCTCGCGGCCAATGGCGTCGGCGCGCCGGCTTAACTCGATTTCAGTTACGCAGTTTCCGGCAATAGGCGGCAAACTGCCGTTGTAACTGGAATTTGGTTATGGGTCAGCACTGCTGACCCTGCCCATCTCGGGTGGGTAACTTTCTGCATAATTGCGAGTCCATAGGATTCCGACTTTCGGCATAGCCATCATCCGGACTCGCGCGGCGGTTTTCCCCGGGTCGCCGCGCACTCCGCCTCCGCAACCACCCCACAACCAAGATCCCCAGGATTTCCGGTCGTTTCCGGATATCCGGAAACGTTCTCTGCGGCCGCGTCGCGCCGGGCGGAGGAGAGCCGATAGGAAATTGCGGTTGCGGATTCCGCCGCACCAAAGTCAGACATGCTTGCCTCCATGTATGACATGAGGTACAAGCGTTGATCCAACCCACTCCACCGGGCAGGGCGACATGACGCAACGCGGCACCAAGGCGGTCAAGGGACGCGATCTCGGCAAACAGGTCGCCGAACGCCTGGCGCGCGATCTGTTCTCGGGCCTCTACAAGCCGGGCGATCTGCTGCCGAAGGAAACCGAACTCACCCACACCTTCGCAATCAGCCGGGTTTCGGTGCGCGCCGGATTGCAGGTCCTGGTCTCGCTCGGCATCGTCAAGCGCTACACCGGCCAAGGCACGGTGGTTTCCGAATACCGCGACTGGAACATGCTCGATCCGACGGTGACCGGCTGGATGGTCGACCACGCCGCGCCCAACACCGACTTCCTCAACGAGCTGTTCGAGTTCCGCCAGACCGTGGAGCCCTTGATCGCCACCATCGCCGCCGACCGCGCCTCTGCGCGCGACCTCGCGGCGATCGAGGAGGCCTACTTCGGCATGGAGCATGCCGTGAACGCGATCGACGGCCGCGCCTTCGACCAGCAAGCGCTCGACGACGCCGACGTCGCCTTCCACGCCGCGATCTATCGCGCCACCCACAACATCATCTGGGCGCAGCTGGCCCACATCCTCCGCCCCTCGATCCAGCTGATTGTCCGCAAGACCAATGCCTCCGCCGCCGAGCTCAACGACACGCTCCGGCGGCACAAGGCGCTGATGGAATGCATCCGCCTCCGCCAGCCGGAGGCGGCATCCAGCGCCGCGGTGCAGGTGATGATCCGCACCAAGGCAGATCTCGGGAGGACAGGCGCGCACGACGCCTCCGATAGCGAAGAGTTTCGTGCAGGGTTTTCCCCAAAAAAACAGGAGATCGTTCGATGATTGGCAAGACCGTGACGCGCCTTTTGGGTGCCGCCGTGGGCATGGTCATGATGACCGGCGCCGCCGCAGCCGCACAGTACGAATGGACCTTCCAGACCTCGGAAACCGCAGGCGAACCCACCTTCAAGTACAAACAGGACTGGGCGACGAACGTCGCCGCGATGTCGGGCGGACGGATCAAGATCGAGATCCTGCCGACCGGCGCGGTGGTGCCCCACAACCAGACGCTGGACGCCGTCGGCTCCGGCATCCTGCAGGGCCACATGACCGATCCGAGCTACTTCTCGGGCATCAACCCGGCGTTCTCGATGCTCGGCAACCTCGTCGGCGCCTGGGGCAACCCGCTCGAATTCCTCGAATACATGAAGGTCGGCGGCGGCGAGGCGCTCTACAACGAACTCGTCGAGCCCTATGGCCTGCACCTGATCGGCGCGGCCGCGACAGGGCTTGAATCCCTGCCGTCGAAGAAGCCGCTCCGGACCGTCGCCGACATGAAGGGCCTGAAGATCCGCGCGCCGGAAGGCATGGTCTACGACATCTTCGCCAAGGCCGGCGCCGCGCCGGTGAACCTGCCGGGCTCGGAAGTCTACACCGCGCTCGAAAAGGGCGTGATCGACGCCGCCGACTACACCGTGTTCGCCACCAACCAGGCGCAAGGCCTGCACAAGTTCGCCAACAACCCGAGCTACCCGGGCTTCCACTCGCTGCCGATGGTCGACGTCTCGATCAACAAGAAAATCTGGGACGGCCTGCCGGAAGACCTGAAGGCGATCCTCGTCACCGCCACCGACAAGCTCGCCTACGACCTCGTGTTCAAGCTGAAGAAGCTCGACATCGCCGCGGTCGAGGAAGCGAAGAAGGACCCGAACATCCACCTTATCGACATGTCGCAGGAAGAGCGCAAGAAGTTCCGCCAGATCGCCCAGCAGGAATGGGCCGTCTGGGCGAAGAAGAACGCGCTCTGCGGCAAGGTCTTCGAGTCGGTCACCAAGTTCATGGGCGACCGCAACATGCTGTAACCCGGCTGGCTTTTCCGCCCAGCCCACCGAACCGAACGGAGTCTCGGGCACCGCCCGAGCCTCCGCCCGTCTCCCAGCATCGAGGCCCGTTTCATGTCGCTAGACCCCACCATTCCAAATCCCGAATCTCCGCCCGAGCGCCACGCCAGCGAGGGCGAGATCGCCAACCGCCTCGATGCCGCCGTCGAATGGGTCGGCAAGAGCTTCTCGTGGCTGGTGTTCATCTCGATGCTGATCAGCGTCGGCGAGGTGATCTCGCGCTACGCCTTCGACAGCCCGACCTCGTGGGTACATGAAACCACGGTGTTCCTGATCGCGGTAATGTTCGCGATCGGCGGCCCGGTGGCGCTCGCCCGCAACAAGCACATCCGCGTGCGCGTGCTCTACGACACCGTCGGCCAGACCGCGCGCAACTGGCTCGACGTGCTGAACGAGATCATCGCCCTCGGGTTCTGCGGCGGCATGAGCTACGCGGCCTACACCCTGTTCTGGCGCTCCTCCCACACGCCGCTCGGCGAGTGGACGGTGGAGCGCTCGGGGACGAGCTGGAACCCGCCGTTCCCGACCCTCACCAAGGGCATCATCATGGTCGCGCTGCTGGTGATGACGGTGCAGACCATCCTCCACCTGGTCCAGGCGATCCAGGCGGTTTCCAATTCCAAGAAGGAGGCCTGATCATGGGCGGTCTCGGCCTTCAAGCGATGGGCATCGAGTGGGGCACCTACGTGCTCGTCGGCGGCATCTTCCTGCTGCTGGTCACCGGCCTGCCGCTCGCGTTCGTCACCGGACTGGTGGCGCTGATCTTCACCGTCGGCTGGTTCGGCCCGAACGCGATCCCGCTGGTGATCAGCCGGGTCTACGGCTTCATCACCGAGTATTCCCTGGTCGCGGTGCCGATGTTCGTGTTCATGGCGTCGCTGCTCGACAGATCGGGCATAGCCAAGGACCTGTTCAACGGCATGCGCGTGCTCGCCGGGCGGATGCCGGGCGGCGTCGCCCTGCAGACCCTGGTGGTCGGCTTCTTCCTCGCGACGATGTCGGGGATCATCGGCGGCGAAATCGTGCTCTTGGGCATCCTCGCCCTGCCGCAGATGCTCCGCCTCGGCTACGACCGCAACCTCTCGATCGGCATCGTCTGCGCCTCGGGCTCCCTCGGCACGATGATCCCGCCATCGATCGTCCTGATCATCTACGGCCTGATGGCCTCGGTCTCGATCGCCGACCTGTTCGCCGCCGCGTTCACCCCCGGCACCATCCTCGCCGGTCTCTACGCCGCCTACGTCCTCGGCCGCTGCCTGCTCAACCCCGACCTCGCGCCGCGCATGGAACTGCCGCCGCCCGAGGAACGCAAGGCGCAGCGCATCGAGGCGGTAAAGTCGGTGATCATGCCCGCCGCGATCGCGTTCATGGTGCTCGGCACGATCTACGCCGGCATCGCCTCGGTGACCGAGGCCGCGTCGATGGGCGTGATGGGCGTGCTGCTCGCCACCCTGATCCGCCGCGAATTGAACGCGAAGCTCGTCCACGAAGCCTGCATGCAGACGATCACCACCTGCGGCATGATCATTTGGATCGGCATCGGCGCGGCGACCCTCGTCGGCGTCTACAACCTGATGGGCGGCAACCGCTTCGTCTCCGCGACGATCCTCGGCATCGACGCCGACCCGATCGTGATCGTCATGGTGATGCAGCTGATCCTGATCGTGCTCGGCATGTTCCTCGACTGGATCGGCATCGCGATGCTGACCCTGCCGATCTTCGTGCCGATCGTAGTGCAATTGGGCTTCAGCCCGATCTGGTTCGGCATCCTGTTCTGCGTCAACATGCAGGTGAGCTTCCTTTCGCCGCCGTTCGGCCCCGCCGCCTTCTACCTGAAAGGCGTCGCGCCGCCCGGCATTACCTTGAAGCACATCTTCCAGTCGCTGTTGCCGTTCATCGTCATGCAGTTGATCGTGTTGGGCCTGATCCTTGCCTTCCCCAGCATGGTGATGTGGCCGATCAGCCACTAAATCCCTTGTTCCCGTTCGGTCCCGGAGTTCGAAAATGAAGATTACCCGTTTGCAGACTTGGCTGGTTCCGCCGCGCTGGTGCTTCTTGAAAATCGAGACCGACGAAGGGATCTGCGGCTGGGGCGAGCCGGTTCTCGAAGGCCGCGCCGCCACCGTCGAGGCGGCAGTCCTCGAATTCGCCGACTACCTCATCGGCCGCGACCCGCGCCGCATCGAAGACATCTGGCAAACCCTCTATCGCGGTGGATTCTATCGCGGCGGGCCGATCCTGATGTCGGCGATCGCGGGCATCGACCAGGCGCTCTGGGACATCAAGGGCAAGGCCCTCGGCGTTCCGGTGCACGAGCTCCTGGGCGGCGCGGTGCGCGACAAGATGCGGATGTACTGCTGGATCGGCGGCGACCGCCCCAACGACGTCGGCCGCCAGGCGGCGGAAGTCGTCGCCAAGGGCTTCACCGCGTTCAAGATGAACGGCACGCCCGAGCTCCAGATCGTCGATTCCCACGCCAAGGTCGACGACGCGGTGGCACGGGTGGCGGAAGCCCGTGCGGCGGTGGGGCCGGACGTCGGCATCGCCATCGACTTCCACGGCCGCGTCCATCGCCCGATGGCGAAGGCGCTGTTGAAGGAACTCGAACCCTTCCACCCGATGTTCGTCGAGGAGCCGGTGCTGGCCGAGCAGCTGCACTGCCTGCCGCAGATCGCCTCGGGCCTCGGCTACCCGATCGCCACCGGCGAGCGGATGTTCACCCGCTATGACTTCCGCCCGATCATGGAAGGCCGGATGGTCGACATCATCCAGCCCGACATCAGCCACTGCGGCGGCATCACCGAGGGCCGCAAGATCGCCACCCTCGCCGAAACCTACGACGTCGCCCTGGCTCCCCATTGCCCGCTCGGGCCGATCGCGCTCGCCTCCTGCCTGCACGTGGACTTCGTCTCCCACAACGCGTTCATCCAGGAACAGAGCATGGGAATCCACTACAATCGGGACAACGACGTGCTGGACTACCTCGTCGACCCCGCGCCCTTGAAGATCGAGAACGGCTTCCTGCCGCTGCTCGACCGCCCGGGCCTCGGCGTCGAAATCAACGAGGAGTTCGTCATCGAGCGCGCCAAGGTCGGGCACCGCTGGCGGAACCCGGAATGGCGCCATGCGGACGGGAGCGTCTCCGAATGGTAGACAGAAAAAACACCCTCCCCGTGATCGAGGAAACCCATAATCCCTACCGTGATTGCATCCAGGGGCTCGCCAACCAGCCGATCACGGTCCTGAAACTCCTTGGTGACGCAAAAGCGGAACTGCCGCCTGAGTCGCCCCTGGCGATCCTCGACGACGTGACGATGAAGGAGGTCGTCGCCCGCCTGCGCGACAACCGGCCGCGCGTCGCGATCATCCTCGGGCCGCCCGACCATCCGGCCCACCTCCTCGATCGCGGCCATTCCCTGATGGCTGCGGCCAGGATCTGGCAGAACGGCGGCGTGCCGTTCGCCTTCGCCGTGCCGGTGATCTGCGACGGCACCGCGCAGAACAACATCGGCCAGAGCTATTCCTTAAGCTCGCGCAACACCACCGCCGCAGCGGTCAACATCACCTTCGAGGGCCACTCCTATCACGCCGCCTACGTGCTCGCGGGGTGCGACAAGTCTCCCACCGCGATCATGTCGGGGCTCGCCGCCGCCGACGTCGCCCGGGCGCATCGCGGCAACCAGGCCCCGGTCTGGGCGCTGTTCGCGCCGGAGCACGTGCTCCAGGGCGGAACCATCCCCTCCGCCTCGGCCAGCGCGCTGCGCGATCTCGCCGCCAAGGCGCGGGACGCCGGGCACGCCGACCTCGCCGACGATATCGACGACAACATGAAATACATCCTTCAGTGCTCGTCGGACGAAGCCTTCTCCGGCCACCTGAAGCGCGCCGAGAACCTCGGCCTGGTGAAGCCCGAACTCGCGCGCGAACTTCTCGACGACCTCGCCGGCGCGACCTGCCACGAACACGGCGGCATCTGCGCCTTCAACGGCACCGGCAACTCGTCGCGCACCATGCTCGCCGCCTTCGGCCTGACGCCGCCGGAACTCGAACTCCTCACCGGCCTGCCGCCCGACGCATCGGTGATCTCGGGCATCGACCGCCTGTTCGCGCTGTTCAACAAGCCGGAATTCCGCATCACCGAAATCCTCCGTCGCAACTTCGGCAACGTCGTGCGCATCCATTCCGCCACCGGCTCGTCGTCGAACCTCCTGCTGCACCTGCCCTGCATCATGCGCCACGCGGGCTTCGACGTGACCGCCGAGGACTACCGCCGCATCCGCGCCGCCACCCCCGCGCCCGAGGTGTTCGCCCATTCGCTCACCGAAGGTCGCGACACCTACGAACTCGCGCTCCAGTTCGCGCGTGGCCAGCATCGCGGCATGGAGAGCCTCTACCGCGTCCTGTTCGATCTCGGCATTCCCATGGATCTCGACGCTCCCACCGTCACCGGCACCACCTGGGGCACCCGCATCGCCAACCTCACCGTGCCGGTCGACCCGAACCTCGGCGACCGCGCGGTGATCCGCACCAAGCCGCTCAGGCCGCGCGCGGGCGTCGAGATTTTGTCGGGCAGTTTCTTCGACGCCGCCGCGGTCAAGGTGTCGGGAATGAGCGACGCGCTCTACGACCACTTCGCCGACCACGTCTTCATCGTCCGCTTCTACGAGAACGAATACGTCTGCACCGCCGACTTCACCTCCGCCGACATGCTGGAGCGCCTCGCCCGCACCCCCGGGCTCGATGCCGGAATGATCGCCAGGGTGGTCGCGCGCAACGGCGGCGACGCTTCCGAAACCGACCTCAACACCCTGCTCGAAAAAGGCTGGCTGTCGTTCGCGTTCATGATTTCGGGCCAGGGACCGCGCGCCTACGGCATGCCCGAAATGTTCACCCCGAGCCAGACGTTGCGCCACCATCGCGTCCTCGAAGCCTCGTCGATCCTGATGACCGACGGTCGCTATTCGGGCGTGACCAAGGGCGCGTGCCTCGGCCACACCGTGCCCGAGGCTTTCGACGGCGGCGGCATCGGATACCTTGCGGACGGCGACGTGCTGCGCCTAGACTTGGCCCACAGCCGCCTCGACGTGCTGGACGCCGCCGCCTTCCGCGCGGGCACCGAGACCGCCATCGACCCCAAGACGATTCCGGGGCGCGACGCGATCTTCGCCGAACGCCTCGCCCGGATGGAGGTGCGCCGTCTCGATATCGCCGCCTGCAATCTGATGGACGACGTGTCCGATGCCGCCAAGGGGGTCGTCCCCGGTGCGGTGGACCGCCGCGCCACCCGCCCCTGGAGTGCCTGACATGCCTGCGTTTGGTGAAGCGTTCTCCGCAATGCCGCTGGTCGCGGTGCTGCGTGGGATCACCCCCGATGAAGTCCTCTCCGTCGCCGACGCGCTGATCGACGCCGGATTCCGGATGATCGAAGTCCCGCTCAACAGCCCCGAGCCGTTCGTCAGCATCGCCAAGCTGGTCAAGCACTGCCCGGCGACCGTCGCCGTCGGCGCGGGAACCGTGCTGCGGCCGGAAGACGCGGGCCGCCTCGCCGATACCGGCGCGGAACTCCTGATCACCCCCAACACCGATCCGGAAGTGATCGACGCGGCGGTGCGCCTCGGCCTCGTGCCGATGATCGGCTGCATGACGCCGTCGGAAGCCCTCGCCGCGCTCAAGCACGGCGCGCAGGCGCTGAAGCTCTTCCCCGCCGCGCGCCTCGGCGCGGCCTACGTCAAGGACGTCCGCGTGGTGCTGCCGAAGGGCACCAAACTGGTCGGCCTGGGCGGCATCGGCCTCGCCGAGATGGAGGACTTCGTGAAGGCCGGAATCGACGGCTTCGGCTTCGGCAGCAATCTCTACAAACCCGGCCGCTCGGCATCGGATGTCGGCGCGATCGCCAAGGACCTCGTCGCCGAATGGCGTCGCCTGGGAGGAAAATGACCATGGACGCCAAACTCATCGTCGTCGACTGGGGCACCACCTCGTTCCGCGCCTGGCTGGTGGACGGCCAGGGCGAAGTGATGGACGAAATCCCCTCGGGCACCGGCATGCGCGACACGCCGCGCGACGCCTTCGCGAGCTACTGCGGCGAACAGCTCGCGCGCTGGCGCTCGGATTCCAACCCGATCCCGGTCTACATGGCAGGCATGGTCGGCGCGCCGCAGGGCTGGCAGACCGCGCCCCAGCCGATCCTGCCGGTAACCCTCGCCGATCTCGCGAACCAGGTGGTCGCGGCCGAGGGCCTGCACAACGCCTGGATCATCCCCGGCACCCGCGTGCAGCGCTCGAATACCGAAATCGACGTGATGCGCGGCGAGGAAGTCCAGATCTTCGGCGCGCTCGACCTCCTCGGCAAGACCGAAGGCCTGCTCTGCCTCCCCGGCACCCACAGCAAATGGGCGACGGTGCAGGGCGGCGCGCTCACCCACTTCACCACCTCGATGACCGGCGAAGTCTACGAGGCGTTGCTCGGCCACACCATCCTCGCCAAAACCGCCGACCGCGCCGCGCCCTTCAACGAAAAGGCCTTCCGCATGGGTCTCGGGCAGTCCCAGGGCGAAGGCGGCCTGCTCCACCTGATCTTCTCCGCCCGCTGCCGCACGCTCTACGGCGACCTCAAGCCCGAGCTCACGCCGTCGTACCTCTCCGGCCTGCTGATCGGCTCGGAAGTCCGGGCGATGCGCGCCCACTACCCCGAAGCCGACGAACTCGTCGTGGTGGCGAGCGACGCATTGCGCGGCCCCTACGGCATCGCGCTCGCGGAAGCCAAGTTCAAGACCACCATGGTCGCCACCAAGGCCGCCTCCCTCGCCGGAATCGGCGCGGTTGCGCGGAACCATAAGCCTTTGGATTCCCGTACTGTAGAAAATTGTACTCAGCTTTGACAGGCTGACGCAAAACCATCCTCCGATCGGCCGATATCCGCGCAAACTTTGACAACTCTTCCGCCGCGCCTCGCGTTAGAGTTTTCCGAGGTTGGAATTGCAGGAAAGGCGGCAGACATGCGCACCATCGGCCTGATCGGCGGAATGAGCTGGGAAAGCACGATCACCTACTACAAGGTGATCAATGAACGCATCCGCGAACGGAAAGGCGGCCTCGCCTCGGCGAAGATCGCCCTCTACTCGGTGAACTTCGCCGAAATCGTCGATATGCAAAAAGCCGGTCGCTGGGACCTCGCCACCGAAGCCCTCGCCCAAGCCGCCAAAGGCCTGGTCAAGGCGGGCGCGGACTGCATCCTGATCTGCACCAACACCATGCACCTGATCGCCGACCCGGTGCAGAAGGCGGCAGGCGTCCCCCTCCTCCACATCGTCGACGCCACCGGCGCGGCGCTCAAGGCCAAGGGTGCGACCAAGCCCCTCCTCCTCGCCACCCGCTACACCATGGAACACCCGTTCTACGCCGAACGCCTCCGCGCCAACTTCGGCCTCGATCCCCTGATCCCGGATGCCGCCGACCGCGACACCCTCCACGCCGTGATCTTCGATGAACTCTGCCAAGGCATCGTCAAGGACTCCTCCCGCGCCGCCTTCCAGGCCATCATCGCCCGCAACGCCGCCAAAGGTGCGGACGCGGTGATCCTCGGCTGCACCGAAATCGGCCTCCTCCTCAACCAATCCCAAATCCCCCTGCCCGCCTTCGACTCCACCCTCCTCCACGCCTCCGCCGCCGTCGACTTCGCCCTCAGCGAAGCGCCCGCGTTCGCATAAAGGCCGAGGCTCCGCCCCGGACCCCGCCGGAGGGCCTCGGCCCTCCGGACCTCCCCCTAGTTTTTCGCGCGTAGCGCCATCAAACCGTTCTCGCGGCGCGATGGCTGATTGCGCTTCGCGCGAAACAAAACAAATGGGATCAAAGGGTCCGCGACCCTTTGCGGGCGCGGGCGGAGCCCGCATCTTTCCCCCTTGACTTAGAGTACACTCCAACCCCTAGCGTGCTGAGCGTCGTGACGGAAAGGCTTGAGCGATGAAGATCGGCGAGTTGACGAAGCGGTCGGGGTTGTCGGCCCACACCTTGCGGTATTACGAGCGCATCGGCTTGCTGCCGGTGGCGGATCGGTCCGCGTCGGGGCATCGGGACTACGATGCGGCGATTCTGGTGTGGATCGAATTCCTCGACCGGATGAAGACCACCGGCATGCCGATCCGCGAGATGCTGCGCTATGCGGCCTTGCGCGAAACCGGCGACGCCACCATCGACGCCCGCCGGGAACTGCTGGAGACGCACCGCGACAAGGTGCGCGCCCACGTCGCCGAGCTTCAAGCCTGCCTTGCCGTCCTCGACACCAAAATCGCCGGATACGCCGGCGCATCCCAGGTGGAGACGACCCATGACGCAGAACACCCGCTACGATTTAGGATTGGAAAAGCTCGCTGAAATCGACGGCCATACCGGACAGGCGGTGGTCGACAGCCTCGCCGACATCGCACCCGACTTTGCGCGCCTGATCGTCGAGTTCCCCTTCGGCGACATCTACACCCGCCCCGGCCTCGACCTCCGCGCCCGCGAGATCGCCACCATCGCCGCCCTCGCCGCAATGGGCAACGCGGCACCCCAACTCCGCGTCCATATACACGCAGGCCTCAACGTCGGCCTCACTCGCACCGAAATCACCGAAATCCTGATCCAGATCGCCGTCTACGCAGGTTTCCCCGCCGCCTTGAACGGTCTGTTCGCGGCCAAGGCGGTGTTTGCGGAGCGGGACGCTGCATAAAGGACGCGGGCTCTGCCCGCACCCGCTGGGGTCGCGGACCCCAGACCCCTTAACTGGTTTTTCGCGCGCAAGCACAATCAACCGTCACGCCGCGTGATGGCTCTATCGCGCTACGCGCAAAAACAAGTAACGGGATCAAAGGGCCCTCGGCCCTTTGCGGGCCCGGGCGGAGCCCGGACCTTCCTTCCCCCAAAGCGTGCTACCCCGCGATCACCCCATCCCGTGCCAGGATGGCGAGGCGTTCGGGGGTGAGGGCGTCGAGACCTTCCCGGGCAACGGCGCGGAAGGTGGCGTCGGCGCCGGGGTCGCTGGCGTGGGTTCCGGCGGTGGCATTGAGGTGTGCGACGACGGCGGCTTCGGCGTCCGTGAACGGGCAGCCGGTGGCGGCGACGGCGTCGAGAACGAGGGCCTCGGCCCGGGAGAGGATCGCGAAGCCGCCGGTAAGCGGGCTGGCGAGCGGCACCGGGGTGGCAAAGCGGAGCGCGGTCTTGAGGATCGCGCGGTTGAACGCAAGAGGAACGGTAAGGATTTCGCCCTGCGGCGGCGGCGCGGCGGCAACGATCTCGGGCAGGACACGGACGATGCCCGCGGCAAGTCCGGCGCGCACCGCGTCGCGGGCGAGTTCGGGGATCAAGCCGGGGATGTCGCCGACGCGGCAGGGGCCATCGGCGAGGCCGTGGCGCAACGCGTCGAAGGTGAAACCGGTGAAGCGGACGAGATTGCCGCCGAAGTCGACGGCCTCGGGAGCATCGGGGGCGAGCCCGACGATCAGGTCGTCGTGGCCTTTCCAGAACGTCGCCTCGCCCGAGATCGGCGCGCCCTTGACGTAGAGGTCGCGGCGATAGAACGGGTTGCGCAAGGCATCGCGCAGGGTTTCGAAAGCGGTTCGGGTTTTTGCGGCCTGCGCCAGACGCCGCGTGGAGGGCGGCAGGGCGAGATCGGCCAGGTTGAGGAAGACCTCGGCATTTCCGGCGAAGGCGAGGCGCGCGCCCTTGGCGGTGGCTTCGACCTGGGCGAAATGGAACGGCTTGAGCAACGGGCCGAAGAGTTCGGCGGCCGCGACGTCGGGATCGAGATCGGCGCAAGCGGCGAGGCGGCGGCGCACGCCCGGATGGTCGGCAAGAAAGCCGGTTTCGGCGGCATCGGCGGCGGCGAGCCAGTCGATTGCGGCGCGCACCCGCACCGCGGCGACGCGGTCGTGGTCGGCGGTGAGCGAATGAAGAACGTCGCGCAACGGCATCATCGCGGCGAAGCCGGGCAGCGCATGGTAGCCGATCAGCGCGATGCCGCCGGGCTTGAGCATCTCGGCGATGCGCTTGACCGCAGCGGTACGCGCATCCTCGGCAAGGGCGACGAAACCGCCGTCGAACACCGCGAAGTCGAGCGGCGGCAGGGCGTCGTCGGCGAGGTCGGCGAGGTTACCTGGAACCAGCGCGAGATTGTCGAGCGGCGCTTCCGAGATCAAGGCGCGGGCGCGATGCGCCGGGCCGACGGCGAAGAACTGCCCCTGCGGATTGGCGGCGGCATGGATCGCCGCGTCGAGGCCGTCGCCGCAGAAATCCGCCCAGGCAAAGCCGGAGTCGAGGGATCGCGGCAGGAAGCCGTTGATCACCGCGACCGCGTTCAGGTGTACCGGCGCATGGAGCGCCGAGGCTCCCGCAGGCGCGAAGCCGCCGTCGCGCGTCGGCTCAAAGGATGTTTGCCCCACTGCCCCGGTCCCCCCGACCGAAGACGCCCCGGAATCGGGGCGTCCGAGTTGATCTGGTCGATCAGACCGAAGTTTCGAGCCACTTCACCAATTGGGACTTCGGCAGCGCGCCGATCTTGGTGGAGACGACGCGGCCGTCCTTGAACAGCATCAGGGTCGGGATGCCGCGCACGCCGAGGCGGGTCGGGGTCGAGGGATTGTCGTCGATATTGAGCTTCACGATCGTAACCTTGTCGCCCATCGAGGTGTCGATTTCTTCGAGGAGCGGAGCGATCTGGCGGCACGGGCCGCACCATTCCGCCCAGAAATCCACGAGAATCAGGCCATTGCCCTTTTCGACCTCGGTTTCGAAGGTTGCATCCGTAACTTGCCGCATCGCCAATACCTCTATTGTTCGCCGTTCAATCGGCCTCTTTCCTCCGGAGGGCACAGCCTCCTCCCCCATCTATATGATGCCGACGCGGCGATTACCACCCCCAGACTCGGGGGTTCAATCGCTGGCTGTGAGCTCCATCACGCTCGGGCCGTCGGTCCAGATCAGGAAGGTGCGCACCCGCTTTTCCGGGAACATCGCCCCGAGCGCGCCGCGATATGCCGCCATCTGGGCGCGGTAGGCGGGCGCGACGTCGGCGGCCGACGCGGGTGGCGGGCGGTTGGTCTTGTAGTCGGCGATCAGGATGGTGTCGCCGTCGAAGGCGAGGCGGTCGATCTGCCCGGCGAGCAGGCGCGGCGCGGCCGCGCCGCCGACCATCCCGGCAATCGGCACCTCGGCGCGGGAGTCCCGGGCAAACAGCGGACGGAGATCGAGCAGGTCCAGCACCGCCAGCGCCTCGGCGACGAGAGCGGCGCGGGCCGCCTCGGGCCAGTCGGCGGCGGCGACATCGAGATAGCGCCGCGCGGTGGCGGCACGGGCTTCCGGCGCGACCTCGGGCAGGCTTTGCAGCATGCGGTGGACGAGATTGCCCCGCCGGAAGCGCTCCGGGTTGGCAGCGAGCGGCGAGAGCATCGGCGGATCGGCGACGTCGGGGCGCGACGGCATCAACGGCCTGCCCGGCATCGGCTCGTCGGGCGCGGGCCGCGCCGCCCAGGCGGGCAGCGGCGCGCGCACGGCGGAGGCGACCGCCTTGGACGGAGCGAGCTTGGCGGCGACGCCGCCCTTGCCCTGCCAGCGCCACAGCGACGCCGAAGCGCCGAAGGCCGCGCTCAGCAGGTCGTCGGCGACCGGCTGGGTCAGGCCCGCGACGCCCGCGCGCACCAGATCGTGCCAGGTGCCCGTCGGCGCCGTGCGGCCGCCGTCCCAGCCGCAGACGTAGAGGCGGTCTTCGGCGCGGGTCATGGCGACGTAGAGCAGGCGGCGAACTTCGCGCGCGTCCTCGGTTTCCCGCGCGTCGCGGGCGAAGGTCAGGCCGTCGCAGGTGCCCGCGCCCGGCACGCGCCAGATCGGCAGCGGCTTGCCTTCGGCATTGGCCCATTCGAGTTCGGGCAGGCGCGAGCCGCCGCCGGTGGTCTGGGGCAGGAACACCACCGGAGCCTGGAGGCCTTTCGCGCCATGCACGGTGAGAATGCGCACCTGGTCCTGCGCGCCCTGTTCGAGATCGCGCTTGATCTCGACCGCGCCGGTGGCGAACCAGCGCAGGAAGCTCTGCACCGAGCCCGGGTGATCGCGCTCGAAGCCCTGCGCGAGATCGAGCAGTTCGTCGAGCGGATCGTCGACCTCGCCGCCCATCCGCGCCCGCAGAATCGCCCGCCCGCCTTCCGCGTCGAGCAGCCGGGTAAAGAAGCCGAACGGGCGCAAGGACCGCGCCGCCACCCCCCAGGCTTTCACCGCGCCGAGCGCGGTCGCGGCGCGAGGATCGCCGCCGTGCGCCTTCGCGTTGAGCGCTTTCCACACGCCGACGCCATCGCCGCGCCCGTGGCAGAGGGCGAACAGCTCCTCCTCGCTCCAGCCGACGAACGGGCCCTTCAGCACCGCCGCGAGGGTGAGGTCGTCGCGCGGCAGCAGCGCGGCCTCGGCGGCGGCGAGGCAGTCCTGCACCGCCATGTGCCCGGCGAGGTCGAGGCGGTCCGCACCCGCCACCGCCACGCCCTTCTGTTTCAGCGCCCGGATCAGGTCGGTCTGGAAGGCGTCGCGCTTCCGCACCAGAACCATGATGTCGCCCGCGCGAATCGGCCTGCCCTTGGCGGCGAGGATTTCCGGCGCGCCGCCCTTGCCCACCATCCGCGCGATGCGGTCGGCGACGAGATGGGCGCACACCGTCGCGGCGGAATCGACCCGCAGGCGCTCGACCGGCGGGCTCCAGGGCGCGACCGGAGCCGCCTCGGGGCGGGGCACGCGCGGCCAGACCTCGACCAGTCCGGGCTCGCCGTCGCGCGCGGCGAGGTGGCGCTGCTCGACCGGCGGCACGTCGGCGAGGCGCACGCCGTCGCCGGCATCGGGCTGGTCGAAGGTGGAATCCACCACGTCCAGCACCGCCTGCACCGAGCGGAACGAAATCCCGAGCGGCACCCGCGCGAATTTGAGGTCGGCCTCGGCGGCGGCGGCGAACATCTTGTCGCGCTGGCCGGTGAACATCGCCGGGTCCGCGCCCTGGAAGCGGTAGATCGACTGCTTGATGTCGCCGACCGCGAACACCGTGCGCACCACGTCGCCGCGCGCGCCCGA
This sequence comes from Rhodospirillum sp. UBA1311, assembly GCA_002307145.1. GTDB lineage: Bacteria > Pseudomonadota > Alphaproteobacteria > Rhodospirillales > Rhodospirillaceae > Oleispirillum. The sequence continues at coordinate 21,111 of DBTR01000049.1, forward strand.
ACCCGCGAAGAACTCGGCGGTGAGCGCGTCCACCACAGCCCACTGGTCGGGCGCGGTGTCCTGCGCCTCGTCCACGAGGATATGGTCGAGGCCGCCGTCGAGCTTATAGAGCACCCAGGGCCGCGCCTCCGCCGAATCGAGCAGGTCGCGCGCCTTCTGGATCAAATCGTCGTAGTCGAGCCAGCCGCCCCGCGCCTTTTCCCGCTCGTAGATCGCGAACACCGCCTCGGCCAGGGTGAGCAAATGGCCGGTGGCGTCGCGGAGTCTGGCGGCGGCGAGCTTTTCGCACACCGCGACGAGGCGATCCTGCTCGGCGGAGAGGATTTCCGGTCCGTCGGCGAGCAGCGCGAGCGCCGCCTTGCAGGGGTAGGTCTTGGTGCTGTAGGGCTCGCCGGTCTTGCCGAGGAAGCCACCGAGGTACTCCTCCCAGAGCGCCGGGCGATCGGCTTCGTCGGCATAAAGCCAGGGGAGCATCGCCGCCGCGCGCTTGCCGTCGGTCTTGCCGCCGCAGTCGGCGAGCGCCCGGGCCAAAGCCTTGAGGCCGGGAACGTCGCAGGCCGCGTCGCGGCAGGCGGATCGGAGGATCTGGGCGGCGTCGGCCCCCGGCGGCAGGTCGAAGTGGGCGGTGATGCCGTCGACGAGTTGCACCCGCCCGCCCCAGGCGCGGATCGCACGGCCGATTTTCACCCGCGCGCCGTTGATCGCGGCGATCAGGCCGGGAAAACTCGCGTCGGAGACCGTGTCGGTGATGAAGGCAATGGCGCGGTCGAGGTCGGAGCCCGGCGCCGCGTCGCGGAACACCCGTTCCCGGGCACGGCGCAGGATTTCCGCCTCGCGGCGTTCGTCGATGATGTCGAAGGTCGGCGACACCCCGGCCTCGACCGGAAAGCGCCGCAGCAGGCTTTGAGCGAAGCCGTGCAGGGTCTCGATGCGCAGGCCGTCCGGGGCGTCGAGAACGCCCGCGAACAGGCGGCGGGCACGGCGAATCTGCGTGGCCGTGGGAACGAACCCCTGAAGCGCGACCAACTCCCCGGCGAGTTCGGATTCCGGCTGCGCCGCCCACTTCGACAGGCGTTGGAACAGCCGGTTGGCCATTTCCGCCGCCGCCGCCTTGGTGAAGGTGAGGCAGAGAATCCGCCCCGGATCGGTGCCCGCGAGCAGCAGGCGCAGCACCCGGTCGGTCAGCACCTTGGTCTTGCCCGAGCCCGCGCTCGCCTCGACCCACACCGTCGCGGCGGGATCGGAGGCGCGGCGCTGGTTGGCGGCGGCGGCTTCGGCGATCAGGTTGCGGGGCTCGGTCATGGGCCTTCCTCCGCTTCCGCCGCCTGCCATTCGGCCAGGCGCTCCAACAGCAGGTAATCCGAATAGTCGGGCGCGAAGCCTTCCGCCGCGCGCGGCAGGTATCGGGTTTCGGGATGGTCGTAATGGGCGACGAGGCCGCGCAGCCCTTCCTCCGCCGTCTCGACGAGGTCGGGGACGTCGGCGAGCGCCTTCAACGTGCCGCCCGCGCCCGCACCGTTGATCCGCCAGTATTCCAGCCCGGCGACGTGGGCGGGCTTGGCCCCCTTCACCGCGCCATGGGTGAGAATCACGCCTTCGAGCGGCAGCTGCGGCGCATAGCCCGCCGCGACGGCGGTCTGGGTCGGCAGCACGCCGGTCTTGTAGTCGATCACCGTCGCGCCGCCGGTCTTGTCGATGTCGATGCGGTCGGCCTTGGCGAACACCGTGAACGGCGCGCCCGACGGCGGCGTGAAGGTCCACTCGCCCCAGGCCTCGACCACCGTCGCGGCGAGATCGCGCCAACGCGGCGCGTCGGTGGCGACGAACCAGTCGAGGGCGCGGCCGATTCGCGCCCGCCAGAACGGCGCAAGTTCGGGCGGCACGTCGTGGAGCCCGAGCGCCGCATCCGCCAGCGCCTGCAGTTGCGCCCGCGCATCGGGCTGGTCGCTGCGTCCGCCCGCGCGGATGAAGTCTTCGAGGATCTTGTGCATCAGGTTGCCGAGATCGGCGGGCGAGGCTTCCTGCTCGCGCTCGTCGAGGGCGCGCAGACCCAGCACGTACTTGGCATAGACGCCGTAGGCGTCGCGGCGCAGCATTTCCACATGGGTGGCGGAGAGCCTGCGCGGCCGCGCCGCCACCGGCGGGCAAGGCGCGGGCGGCTGGGGTGGCGGCAGCGCCTCGGGCGCGGCGTCGAGGGCGCGGGCCCAGTCCAGCCAGGGGCCTTCCGGCAGGCGGATGCCGCCGCTTGCCGCCAGAACCGCGTCGAGACGGCGCAGCCAGCGCGACGGCTCGGTCGGCGCGCCGCCGGACTTTTCCGCGCGGGTGAAGATCACCGTCGGCGCGCCGCACGCCATCAGCACGTCGTGGGCGGCGAGGCCGATGCGGCGCTCCGCCTCGGGCAGACCGAACGCCTTGCGCATCGCCCGGCTCATCCACGGATCGGGGGCGGGCTGGCGCGGCCAGGTGCCCTCGTTCATGCCGCCCAGGATCATCACGTCGGCGGGCTGCATCCGGGCTTCGAGCGGCCCCAGCACATGCACGCGCGGGTGGCGGCCATGGCGCGGCCGCACCGCCACCGCCGCGATCATGCTGTCGAGCGCCGAGCCATAAACATACGGTGGGATCGGCCCGAGGGGTTCGGTGGCGGCGAGCGCCTCGACGCAGAAGCCCTGCATCGCCTCGCCGTCCTCGCCCTGCCAGAGCGCGTCCGCGCCGTCCACCTCCACGTCTCCGGCCAACGCCTCGGCGCAGGCGAGGTGGGCGCGGAGAATTTCCGGAAGGCTCGCCTCGCGCCGCGACAACACCTCGGCGAACGCGGCGGTCGCCTTGGCCAGGGTTTCCACCAGCCAGTTGAGGCCGAGGAGGCGGACGTTGGCGAGTTTGCCGCTCTTTTCCAGTTCGTCGAGGCGACGGCGGTAGTCGTCCCATCCCGGCGCGGGGCGGAGCCCGCGCGCCAGCAGGCGGTCGAAGTCGGCGACGGTTCGGGCGTTGATGCCGCGATTGAGGGCGCAGAGCGGATGCCGCAGCAGCGCCAACAGGGCGACCGGCGCGAATCCCGCCTGCGCCGCATCGGCGACAAGACGTAGATACCGCCCGACGTGGGTCTGGCCGAGCGGCACACCCGCCGAATCGTCGATCTCGACGCCCCAGCGCCGCATCTGCTCGGCGACGCGCTGGGCGAGGTCGCGGTCCGGCGTCACCAGGGCGGCGGTCTTGCCGGGGGTTTCGAGGGTTTCGCGCAGGATCAGGGAAATCGCGGTGGCTTCCTCGCGCGGCGTGCGGCAGTCGAGGCGGTGCATCCCGGCCAAGGCTTCCGGCGCCACCCGCGCGTCGGCCCAGGCTTCGGTGGTCGCGGCGGGGCGGAACGCCTCGCGCAGCAGCGCGCGGCGCGGCGGCGCGGCGACGGGCGGAAGCCAGTCGCCGACCTCGCGCCGGTCAGCCTTGAGAACTCCGAGCAGGCGCTTCAGGCCGTGCTGCGGGTGGCTGGGTTCGAGGGCGTCCCAGGACTCGTCGTCGATGTCGCGGTCGAGGCCGGGCAGCACCACCGCGCCATTCGGCATTGCCGCCACCACCGCCATCAGCCGCGCCGTCGCCGGGTGGCTGCCGGTGGAGCCCGCCGCGATCACCGGATCGGCGGGCGGATGCGCGGCCCAAGCCTCCGCCTGCGCCCGCATCAGGACGACGCGGCGGGCCATCGGGTCGAGCTGGTCGAGCGAAGCCAGGAGCGGCGGCCAGAGGTCGGTGATGGTGCGCAACACCGCCACCACCCGCTGCCAGTGCGCGGGCAGGTCGAGGCCGATCCGCGCGAGGCGATCGAACGGCAGTTCCTCCGCCTGGACCTGATCGAGCAACGCCGCGAGGGCTTCCGCCAGCGCCAGGGCCTGGTCCACCGCCGGAGGTTCGCCGGTCGCCGGGTCCGCCGCCGCCGCGATCAGGCGCGCGAGCATGCATTGCCGCGCCAGCGTCGAGATCGCGGGAGGCAGTCCGAGGGCGTCGGCGGCGTCTTCGACGAATGCCAGTTCGTCCTCGTCCACCTCGCCGAGTGGCAGCATGCGGGGAAGAATCATCGGCGTGCCGTCGCCGAGACGCAGGAACGCCTCCCGCAGCGAGCGGCAGGCGCGGCGCGTCGGCAGCAGCACGGTGATCCGCGCCAACCCGAGAGGATCGCCGCCGTGGCGGGCGACGATCCCCGCCGCCAGGCCATCGGCGAAGCGGCGATCGGGGTCGATGGTGAACACCGGGCGCATGCTGCGCTCCTCGGGAATTATTCGTCGGAGTGGGTCAACAAATGTTCGGTGGCAGCGATCGCCTCCACGGTGCCGACGTGATACCACGCGCCGTCGTGGGCGACGCCGCGCAGGCGACCGGCGGCAAGCGCGCGATCGAAGATGAGGTTGTTGGAGAACGCGCCTTCCGGCACGTCGGCGTAGACGCGCGGATGCACCAGCATCACTCCGGCAAAGACGTAGGGGGCGATCCGCCCCTCCTCGCGCCGCGACGGCACGCCGTCGGGAGAAAGCAGAAAATCGCCGTGGCCGTCGTAGCCGTGCGCGCGGGCGGTCGGCTGGAGCAGCAGCACCACGTCGACCGCCTCGGGATCGAAGGCCATCCACAGGCGCGACATCGCCGCGTGCGGACCGTCGCCCCAGAGGACGTCGGAATTGAGGACGAAGACCGGCTGGTCGCCCAGCAACGGCAGGGCGCGCTTAACCCCGCCGCCGGTGTCGAGCAGGGCGTCGGTCTCGTCGGAGATCACCACCTTGGGCGCGGTGCGCTTGGCGAGGTGGGCGCGCATCCGGTCGGCGAGGTGGTGGACGTTGACCACCGCGGTCTCGATGTTCCAGGCGGCGAGGCGGTCGAGCAGGCGGTCGATCAAGGTCTCGCCCGCGACTTCGACGAGCGGCTTCGGCAGGGTTTCGGTCAACGGCCGCATGCGCTTGCCGAGGCCGGCAGCGAGAACCATCGCGCGGGTCGGGCGCGGGCAATGCGGGTTGACGGGATCGTTCAGACGGACAGGCAAATCTCTCTCCTACGTACGGCGGCGGGCACATGTTGGGAAAACCATCCGGCCACCGGCTTCAACGCCGGGTGCGCCAGCGCCGCTTCGAGCAGCCGCCAGACGCGGGGAATGTGGCCGAGGTACTGCGGCTTGCCGTCCCGCTTGGCGAGCCGCGCGAAAATTCCGATGACTTTGGCGTGACGCTGCGCCGCCAGCACCGCCCAGGCGGCATCGAAGGCGGCGGCGTCGATCTCGGGGAAGGCGGCGAGATACCGCGCCTTGCCCCGGGCGACGAGTTCCGGCGAGATGTCGCGCCGCGCGTCTTCCAGCAACGACATCAGGTCGTAGACGCCGGGGCCGCGCACCGCGTCCTGGAAGTCCAAGAGACCGCAGGCGGCGACGCCGTCGCGGCCCGGCAGGCGCATCAGGTTGTCGACGTGGAAATCGCGCAGCACCAGGGTCGCGCGCTGGCCTTCGAGCCGCGCCAGCGCCCGCCGCCAAACCGCCTGATACTCGGCGACCGCGCCCGCGTCGAGGTCCAGCCCGGCGGCGGGAAGGAACCACTCGGGCAGCAGCAGCGCCTCGGTGAGATAGCGCGCCTCATCGTAGGCCGGCAGGTGGTAGTCGGAGAGGTCGTCCCCCGCGCTTTCGGTCATATGCAGCGCCACCAGGGCGTCGACCGCGAGGTCGTAGAGCGCGGCTTCGTCCTCGCCCGTCGCGAGCAGGCGGGTGAAGGTGCCGTCGCCGAAGTCCTCCAGCAGCAGGAACCCCGCGTCGACGTCCTCGCCGAGGATCGCGGGCGCGCTCAGGCCCAAGTCCCGCAGCCGCCGGTCGATCGCACGGAACGGCCGCACGTCTTCCTTCGGCGGCGGCGCGTCCATCAGCACCGCACGGCGGCCCGCGCCGACGACGCGGTGATAGCTGCGGAACGAGGCATCGGCGGCGAGCGGCGAAACCTGCGCCTCCCCCCATCCGCAGGCGTTCAGGAACGCCGCCCGCGCATCGCTTCGGGAAACCAGGTTCACGCTTCGCCTCCGAGATCCGCCCGTAGCCGCTCGACGCGACGCGCCCAATCCGGCCCGCGACCGATCAGCCGCGCCCGGCGCGCGGTCGCGCCGCTTTCCGGCGCGAAGGTGAGTTCGATATCCAGCCGCCGCAAGGGCAACTGCCGCCCCAGACGCTCCGGCCATTCGATCAGCGACACCGCCTCTTCGAGCGCGTCGTCGAAGCCCAGTTCCCAGATTTCCTCCGGGCCCTCGACGCGATAGAGGTCGAAGTGCCAGATCGGCACGCCCTCGCCCTCGTAGATCTGCACCAGGGTGAAGGTCGGGCTCGGAACCTCTTCGTCGGGATCGGTGACGGCGCGGATCAACCCCCGCGCGAATTCGGTCTTGCCGACGCCGAGATCGCCCCACAACGCAACCACGTCCCCCGCCTCCGCCAGGGCGGCGACGCGAACGGCAAGGCCGGTGGTGTCCTCCGGCGCGGCCAGGGCCAACCGCCACTCGGCGTCGTCGACGCCGACGGCATGCGGACACGGCGTATTCTCGGTTGTTGACGTCGTCATCCCTCTGTTGTAGCCGCCCCGGCGGATAAGGGCAATCTCCGGCCACGCGACGGTTGCCAATGTCTTGCAAACGTCGCAGAGTGCCTGCCGATTTGAACTTCAGGGGAACCTCACGGCATGGCTCAACACAGCACCGATGTGGTGGTTATCGGCGCGGGCCCGATCGGCCTTTTCGCGATTTTCGAATGCGGCATGGAAAAGCTCTCCTGCCACGTCGTCGACACGCTCGAAGCGATCGGCGGCCAGTGCGCCGCGCTCTACCCCGAAAAACCGATCTACGACATTCCCGCCCATCCGGCAATCACCGGCCAGGAACTGGTCGACCGTCTGTGCCAGCAGGCCGCGCCCTTTAAGCCGACGTTCCACCTCAACCAGCAGGTGGAGGGTTTGGTGCGCAATGCCGAAACCGGGCGCTGGACCGTCACCACCTCCGCCGGCACCGTCATCGACACCGCCACCGTGATCGTCGCCGCAGGCTCGGGCGCGTTCGGCCCCAACCGCCCGCCGATCAAAGGCCTCGAAGCCTTCGAAGGCACCAGCGTGTTCTACATGGTCGGCCGTCGCGAGGACCTGCGCGGCAAGCGCGTGGTGATCGCGGGCGGCGGCGATTCCGCCGTCGATTGGGCGCTCTCGCTGGCCGACGTCGCGGCCAAGGTTTCGGTCGTCCACCGCCGTCCGAAATTCCGCGCCGCGCCCGACAGCGAAGCCAAGCTCGCCAAGCTCGCGGCCGAAGGCGCGATCGACCTCGTCGTCCCCTACCAGCTCAAATCCATCGCGGGCGACAACGGCCGACTCCACACCGTCACCGTCGCCGACCTCGACGGCAACACCCGCGACCTCGAAGCCGACGTCCTGCTGCCGTTCTTCGGCCTGGCCGCCAACCTCGGCCCGATCGCCGGATGGGGCCTCGCCATGGAAAACGGCGCGGTCAGCGTCGACCCCGCCACCTGCGCCACCAACCACCCGGGCGTGTTCGCGGTCGGCGATATCGCCACCTACCCCGGCAAGCTCAAGCTCATCCTCTGCGGCTTCGCCGAAGCCGCCCAGGCCGCCCACGCCGCCCGCGCCCACATCCACCCCGGCGAAGTCGTCCACTTCGCCTACTCCACCACCCAGGGCGTGCCGAAAACGGCGTGACGCAAGGATTAAGGCCGGGGCGCTGCCCCGGTCCCAGCCGGAGGGTCTCGGGGCCTTCTGCCATTTCCGCCTCGAAAGCGCCCACCGGGCGCTTTCGTCGCCTTCGGCGACCGGCTCCAATCCCGTCCGGACCTCCCTCAAGTTTTCGCGCGCAAGCGCAATCATCCCCTGCTGCATCCACAGCGGGCTTATGGCGCTACGCGCAATGCCTAAATTGACACCGTCACTTCCGCAGTTTCGAGCGGAGGTAGCACACGTCGTCCCCAGGTGGGCGCTCGACGTCAGCAACAACAAGGTTATCGGTGAAATTGCCGAGGAGAAGTAGATAGGTGCGCCCGTCGATCCGGGCGAAGTTCACGGAAGCGAGACTTCGCCCTCCCCCACCACCCCAAAAAGCTCCCGAAGACGGATCTTCCAAATCCTTTGGGAGATTAGGATAGGATTGAGGCGGATGTTCCAACGCGATCCCTACTCCCTGAGGATAAAGTTGTCGAAAACGCGTCACCGGGTTGATCGACGCTGACGTCGGGTATTCATTCTTCCAGGGATTTACCTGGATGGTCTTGTAAGGTTTATAGTTTTCCCAGCGAGACCAATCGTGCCGCTCGAGTTCCGCCTCCGGTACGTCCCACACATCGACATCGGGATAGACGTCCCGAGTGACCAGATAACGCCGCCCATCCCCCAGCGGCACAATCAACCACCGGGCGCGGGCGTAATCCCACCGCGTCTCACCAATAACCTGCACCCCTCGAGCCGGCAGATCGTTAGGACGTCCGTCCAGATAGCTCCACGCCAAAAACATCTCGTCGGCAAGGATCGGATTCTTCGCCTCGTACATCCCCTGCCAATATTCCCTGGGGCCGAGAGCCATCAGCCTCCCCTTCTCGGGGATCTCCGTTGGAACCTGATCGGGCGGCAAAGGGAGCAGGACCGCCTTTTCCGAGGCCTTGCCTGCGGCGATCGCCGCGTTCAGTGCATCGCGGATTTTTCCGCAGACCGGGCTGCCGTCGTAATCGAGGAAATACGTCCGCCGCGGCACGATGCCCAAGCCGCGCATCGCATCGTCCTTGTATGTCTTGGAACAGAGGGGCGTCGTGGTGATGCAGCTCTCCGGGGTTCGACCATTCCAGACGAGCGCGTCGTCGAACGCCGACGCGAAGGATGGCCATGCCGCGACCACAGCAAGACCGATCTGGGCAACCACGCCATACCGCCACGGAATCCCCATCCTCGCCCCAGCACGTGAATCCAGCGCTTGCGCGCGAAAACCAAACCAACGGGATGCAAGGGCCCTCGGTCCTTGCCGGGCGCGGGCAGAGCCCGCAAACCCTTACGATGCCAAACTACGGATATCCCAGCGCGTCGTAATCACCAGCGGATCGGTCGGGGTAACGAGGTGCGGGCGGGTGTTGACGCCGTTGGGCGGGGCGGAGAGCGGCTCGACGCAGGTGGTATCCGGCTGCTTGTCGTAGAGCACCATGGATGAGGCGGGCGAGGACATGTCGAGGCCGATCCTGTCCGGCCAGGTCATCCGCGCGCGCATCGGGCCGTTAAAGCCGAAGCAATCGTCCCACGGGCTCGGCAGGGGCGCGATCCGGCGGCCGGTGGGGATTTCGTTGGTTCCCATTTCCTCCTGCCAGTCGGCGGCGAAGTCGACGCGGAGCTGCTCGGCGGCGGGACCGTCGGCGATGATTTCGGCTTCGCCGGGGTTGCCGAGCCATTTGCGGAACCAGGGGTGCCAGCCCGCCGCCGCCGGGAAGGTTTCGCCGTCGGTGGCGACGGTCACCGAGACTTCGAGGGCGTCGTCGTGGAGGTGGAAGCGCTGGGTCGCAAGGCCGGTCCACGGCCAGGGATCGCCGAGATCGAAGCTGCAGGCGAGCGTGTCGGCGGAGGACTCGACGATCCGCCAGGGGCCGAAACAGGCCATGCCGTGCATCGCGTGCGGCGCCTTGTTCACCGGCAGTTGGTAGTCCTTGCCGCCGAAGCGGAGGATGCCGTTCTCGGTCCGCCCGACCCAGGGCATCATCGGGAAGCTGCCGTATTGGAAGGCGCGGCGCTGCGGCGTCCATGGGCGGAGGAGTTCGTAGCCGAAGGCGACGAGCGAGGTCATCCGGCAGCCGTCCTCTGGATAGATCGTCGCCTTGAGATGGGCGCTCTGGAGGATCACCTGGGGGCCACGGGGGCCCGGCCAAGGTGCGTCGAACGCCTGGCGGACGGCGAAATACGGCCGGGAATCGAGACTCATCACGATCATGCCTCTTCCGTTGGGGGTTTCCCCGGCACGGCGGGTGCTTCGGGCAGACGACGCGCGGGTTAGCGGGTCAACGTCACCGTCGTGCCTTCGCCGACGACGCTGACCAATTGGAACTCCCAGCCTTGCGCCTCGGCATAGGCGCGGATCACCGCGAAGCGGGCCCAGGCGGCGCGGTCGGCGCCGGTGTCGACGTCCCAACCGTTGCCGGTGTCGGCGATGGTGAGGGTGAGCGCGCCGGTGCGCTGCGCCGCGAGGGAAACCGCCGCGCCGGGCTGGGCGGAGGCGAGAGTCATGTCGAAGATCAGCCCGAGGAGGCGTTCGAACGGCGTGAGGACGAGGCGTTCGGGACCGATTTCGGGCAGGCAATCGAAGTGGAGGTCGACTTCGCGGCGCTGCGCGCGTTCGCGCACCGCGTTCAGGACTTCCGAAAGCGCGGCGTGGACGTCGACGGCTTCCGGGACTTCGCGACGCGGGCCGGTGCGGAGGTCGTCGACGGCGGCGAGCAGGCGGTCGGCGGCGGCGGCGGCGTCGCGCACCGAATCCACGTAGGCCTGTTGGCGCGGATTGAGGACGCCGTAGTGGCCGTGGGCAAGGACTTCGGCCCATCCCGCGATCGAGCGGACGCTGCCCGCGAGCACGGCGGCGAGGTCGGCGACGTCGGCCTGCATCGGTACGGTGTCGTAGGAAAGCACCAGCCCGCCGTCGGCGAGAGGCGCCGCCTGCCAGCGCAACAGGCCGCGTTGGGCATGTCCGAGCGCGCCATCCTTGGCTTCACGGTCGTGGAAGACGCGCGCCATCAGGGTGGCGAAGGCGGGCCGGTCGGCGGGTTCGGCGATCAGGCGGGCCTGGAGGTCGACGACTTCGTGGAAGCGGAGAGCCGCGCCCGCCGCTTCCGCGCCGCCGGGCAGCGGGCGGATTTCCGGCAAGTCCCAGAGGCTGGCGAAGCTGGCGTTGGAGAGGCGGAGGTTGCCGCCCGCGTCGAACACCGCGACCGCCTCGCGCAGGTGGTTGAGGGTTTCGGCCTGGACGTCGATCAGGGTGTTGTAGGAGCGTTCGAGCGCGAGGGTGTCGGTGACGTCCTCGTAGGTGAGCAGCAGCCCGCCCAGGGGATGCGGCGCGACGACGCGGCGCAGGGTCTTGCCGCCCGGAAGGTGCATCAGCGCCTCGACCGGCTCCAGCAGGTCGGTGAACAGGGCGATTTCCGCCGCCTTGTAAGCGGGGAAGTCGGCGGCCTCGGGGAGCAGGCGGCGGTCGCGCAGAACTTCGAGCACGGTGCCGTAGTCGGGCTCGCTGTCGAGCCAGGCTTCGTCGAGCAGCCAGAGCCGGACGAACGCGGTGTTGTAGAAGCGCATCCGCTGGTCGGGGCCGAACACCGCGATCGCGGTGCCGAGGCGCTCCAGCACCAGGGCGTGGGCCTCGTCGTGACGGGCCAGCTCGGCACGGACGTCGTTCTGCTCGGTGAGGTCGAGCGCGATGCCGACGGTGCCGCCCAAGTCCTTCACCTCGTTCGGCATCACCGCCATCTGGCCGTGCGGCATCAGCGGCGTCTCGCGGATTTCGAGGTGGCGAAGCGCGCCGTTCATCGCCAGGACTTCATGTTCCTGGCGCGAGTCTCCGGCGGCGCGGGCGCGGGCGGCGAGCGCGCGGCCTTCGCGCCCCGCCGCGCCCTGGACCAGTTCCGCGCCCTGGCGGCGCGCGGTCATCGGGTCGCGCGCGCCGACCGCGCGGGCGAACGCCATGTTGCAGAAGCTCATGTCGAGACCGTCGTCGCGCAGCCAGATCGGCACCGGCAGGGCATCGAGCGCGGCGCGGTAGCAGCTGCGGTCGCGGCGCAGGGTTTCGAGCTCGCGGCGGGCGGCGGCCTGGGCGTCGACCTCGCGGGTGATGTCGGAGAACCAGAGAACCGAAGTAAGACGCTCGCCCGGGCTGTCGTCGGCGCGCACGCCGGTGATCCTGAGCATGCGGCCGCAGCCCGGCGCGGCGGCGGTGCGGATGAAGGTTTCGCCCTGCTGGATCAGCACCGCGAGAGGCGCGGCGAGGGATTGGGCATCGGCGGGTTCGAGCGCGGCCAGCACCGCTTCGAGTCCCGAGTCCTCGCCCATCGGCAGGGCGAGCAGCACGGCGAGGCGGCGGCTGCACGAGATCGTGCAGGCGTCGACGGTTTCGGCCTCGACATCGTGGACGAACACCAGGGCGCCATCGCCCGCGTGGGCGAGAATACCTTCGAGACGGCGGGTTTCCTCAGCGCGGAGCGCGTCTTCGGCGCGGCTCCGACGGAGTTGCACGGCGCCGACGCCCCCGATCGAGAGCGCGGCAACCGCGAACCCGGTCGCGGCGGGGGCGAACCAGGGCAGCAGTTCGGTCAAAACCGGAACCATGTGTGCCCTTTACCCCCTTCGCGCAACCTTGTGGCGAGATCGGACCGATCTCGCCCAGTCCTTAGTAGCGATATTCCTCCGGCTTGAACGGTCCGTCAACCGAAACGCCGATGTACGCGGCCTGCTCCGCCGAGAGCTTGGAGAGCTTGACGCCGAGCTTGTCGAGATGCAGCGCCGCGACCTTCTCGTCGAGGCTCTTCGGCAACACATAGACCTTGCGTTCGTAAGCCTTGCTGTTGGTCCAAAGTTCGATCTGCGCCAGCACCTGGTTGGTGAACGAGGCGCTCATCACGAAGCTCGGGTGGCCGGTGGCGCAGCCGAGGTTGACGAGACGGCCCTCGGCGAGGACGACGATGCGCTTGCCGTCGGGGAACTCGACTTCGTCGACCTGCGGCTTGACCGGCAACCACTTGAAGTTGCGCAGGCCCGCGATCTGGATCTCGCTGTCGAAGTGGCCGATGTTGCAGACGATCGCCCGATCCTTCATCGCGCGCATGTGGTCGACGGTGATCACGTCGATGTTGCCGGTGGCGGTGACGAAGATGTCGCCGCGCAGCGCGGCCTCGTCCATGGTGGTGACCTCGAAGCCTTCCATCGCCGCCTGCA
>DBTR01000025.1:0-520 GCA_002307145.1 Rhodospirillum sp. UBA1311
GCCAGACCGGCAAGACCGCGATCATCCTCGACACCATCATCAACCAGAAGCGCATCAACGATAAGGCCAAGGACGAGAGCGAGAAGCTCTACTGCATCTACGTCGCCGTCGGCCAGAAGCGTTCGACCGTCGCCCAGGTGATGAAGACCCTCGCCGACGCCGGCGCGCTCGAATACACCATCATCGTCGCCGCGACCGCGTCGGAGCCCGCTCCGCTGCAGTTCCTCGCGCCCTATACCGGCTGCGCGATGGGCGAATTCTTCCGCGACAACGGCATGCACGCGGTGATTTTCTACGACGATCTGACCAAGCAGGCGACCGCCTACCGTCAGATGTCGCTGCTGCTCCGCCGCCCGCCGGGCCGCGAAGCCTTCCCGGGCGACGTCTTCTATCTCCACTCGCGCCTGCTGGAACGCGCCGCGAAGATGAACGACGAGCACGGTTCGGGCTCGCTCACCGCCCTGCCGGTGATCGAAACCCAGGCGGGCGACGTTTCGGCGTACATCCCGACCAACGTGAT
>DBTR01000025.1:805-2726 GCA_002307145.1 Rhodospirillum sp. UBA1311
CCGACGGCCAGATCTTCCTCGAAACCGAGCTCTTCTATAAGGGCATCCGTCCGGCGGTGAACGTCGGCATCTCGGTGTCGCGCGTCGGCTCCGCCGCGCAGATCAAGGCGATGAAGAAGGTCGCGGGCTCGATCAAGCTCGAACTCGCCCAGTATCGTGAAATGGCGGCGTTCGCGCAGTTCGCCTCCGATCTCGATCCGGCGACGCAGAAGCTCCTGGCGCGCGGCGCGCGCCTGACCGAAGTGCTGAAGCAGCCGCAGTTCTCGCCGCTCCCGGTCGAGGAAGAGGTCGTCGCGCTCTATTGCGGCACCAACGGCTATCTCGACGGCATCGACATCGGCGACGTGACCCGCTACGAGGCCGGGATGATGCGCGATCTTCGCGCCAATCATGCCGACGTCCTCGAAGCGATCCGCGTCGAGAAGCAGATCTCCGACGCAACCGAGGCGAAGCTGAAGGCGGCCCTGGACGCTTTCACCAAGGCGTTCGAATAAACCTTTGGAAACGCGGAAGGTGAGAGCCCATGGCGAGCCTTAAAGACCTCCGGCTGCGGATCACCTCAGTCAAGTCGACGAAGAAGATCACGTCGGCGATGAAGATGGTGTCCGCCGCCAAACTGCGCCGCGCGCAGGAAGCGGCGGAGGCCGCCCGCCCGTACGCCGAGCGGATGAACCGGATGATGCAGAACCTCGCCGCCGGCCTCGACGCCGGGGCGGAGACGCCGCGGCTGATGTCGGGGAACGGCAAGGACAAGATCCATCTGATCGTCCTGTTCACCTCCGATCGCGGCCTCTGCGGCGCATTCAACGCTTCGGTCGCGCGCAGCGCGCGGCTGAAGGTCCGTGAGTTGGAACTCGCCGGCAAGACCGTCAAGCTTCTCACCGTCGGCCGCAAGGGCCGCGAGATCCTGCGCGGCGAGCATGGCGGCAAGATCGTCGATTCGCGGCAGAACATCGGCCGCAAGGGCGTCGGTTTCGTCGAAGCCGACGAACTCGCGACGACCCTGGTGAAGATGTTCGACGCGGGTGAGTTCGACGTCTGCTGGGCGGTCTACAACCGCTTCCAGTCGGCGATGACCCAGATCGTGACTTGGCACCAGGTGATCCCCTTCGCTCCGGCGGAAGCCGTCGAAGGCGCGGCCCCGGCCGCCCTCTACGAGTACGAGCCGTCGCAGGAACAGATCCTTGAGGCGCTCGTGCCGCGCAATCTCTCGGTGCAGATCTTCCGCTTCATGCTTGAGAGCCAGGCCTCCGAGCATGGCGCGCGGATGACGTCGATGGACAACGCCACGCGGAACGCGGGCGACATGATCGACAGTCTGACGCTGACCTACAACCGCACCCGACAGGCCGCGATCACCAGCGAACTGATCGAAATCATTTCCGGCGCCGAAGCCGTATAAGACAAAAGATGCGGCCCCGCCGCAGTTCGATAGGAGTGACACTCATGGCGACGCAGAAGAACGTCGGTACGATCTCCCAGGTTACGGGTGCGGTCGTGGACGTGAAGTTCCCCGGCCAGATCCCGGCGATTCAGTCCGCCCTGGAAACCCAGAACCAGGGCCGCCGTCTGGTCCTCGAAGTGGCCCAGCACCTGGGCGAGAATGTCGTGCGCACGATCGCCATGGACGCCACCGACGGCTTGGTGCGCGGCCAGGAAGTGGTCGACACCGGTTCTCCGATCCAGGTTCCGGTCGGTCCCGAGACCCTCGGGCGCATCCTCAACGTGATCGGCGAGCCGGTCGACGAGCGCGGCCCGATCACCACCAAGATGAAGCTGCCGATCCATCGTCAGGCTCCGAGCTTCGCCGAGCAGTCGACCGAGACCGAAATTCTCGTCACCGGGATCAAGGTCGTCGACCTGCTCGAACCCTATCCGCGCGGCGGCAAGATCGGCCTGTTCGGCGGCGCGGGCGTGGGCA
>DBTR01000079.1:0-139 GCA_002307145.1 Rhodospirillum sp. UBA1311
TCAGCATGCGTTCCTGGCTCTCGGAAAGCATGATCTCGTACGCGGTCATCGCGGTTTCGCGCACCGGCACCATGTCGAGGTCCAGCTCGACGCCGAGGCCGCCCTTCGACGCCATCTCGAACGACGACGAGGTGAGGCC
>DBTR01000079.1:493-947 GCA_002307145.1 Rhodospirillum sp. UBA1311
TCGGTGAAGGGGTCGCCGACCTGGACGGTCGGGCGCTTCTCCTCCGAATCCTCGGAGAACTCGGCCGACGCCATGGTCGCGCCGTGGATGCCGTCGCGGCCGGTCTTGGAGCCGACGTAGACCACCTGGTTGCCGACGCCCGAAGCCTTCGAATAGAAGATCTTGTCGGTGTCGGCCAAGCCGATGGTCATCGCGTTGACGAGATTGTTGCCGTTGTAGCAGGGGTGGAACTGCACTTCGCCGCCGACCGTGGGCACGCCGACGCAGTTGCCGTAGCCGCCGACGCCCGCGACCACGCCCGCCACCAGGTGCCGGGTCTTCGGGTGGTCGGCGGAGCCGAAGCGCAGCGCGTTCAGGTTCGCCACCGGGCGCGCGCCCATGGTGAAGACGTCACGGAGAATGCCGCCGACGCCGGTCGCCGCGCCCTGGTAGGGCTCGATGAACGACGGGTGGT
>DBTR01000079.1:1214-6402 GCA_002307145.1 Rhodospirillum sp. UBA1311
GTTGTGGCTCTCCATCTTGAAGATCGCCGCCTGGCCGTCGCCGATGTCGATCACGCCAGCGTTCTCGCCCGGGCCGCAGATCACCCAGGGGGCGCGGGTCGGCAGGGTCTTCAGCCATTTCTTCGAGGATTTGTAGGAGCAATGCTCGCTCCACATCACCGAGAAGATGCCAAGCTCGGTGAGGTTCGGCACCCGGCCGAGGATCGCGAGGACGCGGTCGTACTCGGAGGGGGAGAGGCCATGCTCGGCGACGATTTTCGGCGTGATGGCGACGGTCTGGTTCATCGCGGGGTCCTTGAGCGATAGATTAGGCGAAGGCGTTCAGCAGCGCCGTGAACATCGGAGCGCCGTCGGTGCCGCCCAGGAGCGGGTCGGCGAGACGTTCGGGGTGGGGCATCATGCCGAGCACGTTGCGGCGCGCGTTGAGGATGCCCGCGATGTTGCGCTGCGAGCCGTTGGGGTTGGCGGCCTCGGGGGTCGCGCCCGCGGCGTCGCAGTAGCGGAAGGCGACGCGATCCTGGCTTTCGAGCTCGTCCAGCACCGCCGGCTCGGCGAAGTAGTTGCCGTCGTGATGCGCCACCGGAATGCGGATCACCTGGCCCTTCTTGTAGGCGGAGGTGAACTCGGACGCGGTGGTCTCGACCCGCAGCAGCACGTCGCGGCAGATGAACTTGAGGTCGCGGTTGCGCATCAGCACGCCCGGCAACATCCCGGCTTCGGTCAGGACCTGGAAGCCGTTGCAGATGCCCAGTACCCGCACGCCCTTGTCGGCGGCGGCCTTGACCGAGGCCATCACCGGCGAGTGGGCGGCCATCGCGCCGGAGCGCAGGTAGTCGCCATAGGAGAACCCGCCCGGCACCACGATCACATCGACGTCGGGCAGGGCGGCGTCGCCGTGCCAGACCATTTGGGGTTTCCGTCCGGTGATCAGCTCCAGCGCCGTGGCGGCGTCGCGATCACAGTTGGAGCCGGGGAAGACGATGACGGCGGCTTTCACGGTTCAAAGGTCCTTGTCGCAGTGGCGAATTGCCGAAAATGGATCAGCCTTCGAGGTCGATGGCGAAGTTCTCGATGACGGTGTTGGCGAGGAGCTTGCGGCACATGTCCTCGACCAGGGGCTTCGCCTTCACCGGGTCGGTCTCGGCGATGTCGAGTTCGATGTACTTGCCCTGGCGAACCCCGAGGACGCCGTCGAAGCCGAGCGCGGTGAGCGCATGGCCGACCGCCTTGCCCTGGGGATCGAGGACGCCGGACTTCAAGGTGACGTGGACTTTGGCTTTCATTTCCTGCTCAGACTCCATTGGCCGGGCGTTATTGGACCGTTTCCGGTCCTTGCAGATCGTAGGGCGCGCTCTCCGGGATGATGCCGAGGCGCTTCGCGACTTCCTGGTAGGCGCGCTCGGGCGTGCCGATGTCGAGGCGGAAGCGGTCCTTGTCCAGGCGCTCGCCGGTGGCGGTGTCCC
Source organism: Rhodospirillum sp. UBA1311 (assembly GCA_002307145.1). Taxonomy (GTDB): domain Bacteria; phylum Pseudomonadota; class Alphaproteobacteria; order Rhodospirillales; family Rhodospirillaceae; genus Oleispirillum. The sequence goes on from DBTR01000079.1 coordinate 2,678, forward strand.
AAAGGCGGCAGTTGTCCGGAGAAATCTCGTCGGCGACGATGATCTGGATGTCGCCGTTGTCGTGGTAGAGGCGGCCGAATTCGAGCTTGAAGTCGATCAGGCGGATGCCGATGCCGAGGAACAGGCCGGAGAGGAAGTCGTTGATCCTGAGGGCCATCGCCATCATTTCGTCGACGTCCTGGACTGTCGCCCAGCCGAACGCGGTGATGTGCTCTTCGGAAACCAGCGGGTTTTCGAGCTCGTCCTTCTTATAGAAGTACTCGACCACCGAGCGCGGCAGCGGCGTGCCGTCGCTCATCCCGAAACGCTGCGCCAGCGATCCGGCGGCGGCGTTGCGGATCACCATCTTGAGCGGGATGATCTCGACTTCGCGCACCAGCTGCTCGCGCATGTTGAGGCGACGGATGAAGTGGGTGGGAACGCCGATCTCCTCCAGGCGCAGCATCAGGAACTCGGAGATCCGGTTGTTGAGCACGCCCTTGCCGGTGATCGTGCCGCGCTTCTTATTGTGGAAGGCGGTGGCGTCGTCCTTGAAGTATTGCACGAGAGTGCCGGGTTCCGGTCCCTCGAACAGGATCTTCGCCTTGCCTTCGTAGAGTTTTTTCGGTCGTGCCATGCTGTGTTTGTGCTCTCGCCGCACGGGCCGGTCGTGACGCCGGAAACCGGCGCGCCGCCGGTCGCGGCAACGGAAATGAAAGACCCGCGCTCCGGGCTGATCCCGGGCGCTTACGATTGGCTTTCGTATAGCAGCGTTGGGGGGCGAGAACAACGTTTCTCGGGGATCGCGTTTCGCCGCAAGGCATAGCCGGGCGGGCGGCACGATGCGGCGGGGCGCGGAAACGTCCCGGATTCGGAGACGTATTGCGAATGAGGAGCATTCGAAAGTTTTTTTGTCCGAGTCCTTGTGGAACGGCCCGGGGGTCATACATCCTAAGTAATACCGAAACAAAAAAATCACCAACCCCCCTGCCCTGGAGGCTCCTGATGATCCACTTCCTCGCCCTTGTCGAACGCGGCCGCGAAGCCCGGTTCGCCATGCAGCAAGAACTCGTCTACAAGGTTTACGCCCACCGCAACCAGATGTTCGCCGAGTGGGCGGCCGGTTTGATGGGCTACGACGATGCGACCGCCGAAAGCTACGTGGGTGCCGTCCTCGATCATGTCTTCGGCGATACCGACGCTCTCCGCCTGCTTGCCCGCATCGGCGACGACCTCGCCCAGGCCGGCGTGCGCCAATCGGAAGGACGCCTACTCGACAAGCTCTACGAGCTTGAGGGCCGCTCCTGCGCCGACGTGATGGAGCAGATCACCGGCAAGTCCAACGTGGTGCCGCTTCGCCGCGCCAAGATCGAGGCCCAGCCGGTGCCGGATGCGCATGCGCAGGCCTCGCTCGCCACCATCGACCTCGCGGTCAAGCGTGCCAAGGCCGAACTCATCGAGACGCCGCAGTTGCAGTTCCGCGACATGTTCCTGTCGATGATCCGCCCAATGCAGCAGGACGCCGCCGAGTAGGCCGGTTCCGCAGTCTTCCGAGGTCCACGCCAAGCCCCGCATCCCGTTGCGGGGTTTCGCGTTTTTGGGCCATGCCGAAGTTGCCGCCTGCGCGGGACTCGGGCATTCTTCCCGTCATGGGCGCGCTCTCCCCGGGTGCGCTCCCAAGGGGGGAAAGCGATGGATTGGCTCAAGCGCGCGGTCTGCGCGATGGCGATGCTGGCCGGGCTCTCGGCCTGCACCACGCCGATGGAATATCCCAAGGTCGCGCAGCGCGCGCCGCTCGACGTCGGTCGCGATACTGCCGATTTCATGTTTGCCGGCGGTTCCTCGAAGATCCCGCTCGGCACCGAGGTCGGCACCTTCCCCAATATCGGCAGCGACGTGCGCGAACTCGGTTGCGGCCGGGCGGGCGAGGGCGCGATCGAGTGGGAACGGCGGATGGCCGCGACCTGGAACGGCGAACTCGGCGAGGTCTTCTACGACACAATGAAATCGGCGGGATACAACGTCGTCGGCGACCCGCAGCGGCTCTTCGAACACGGCGAAGACCGCCACGCGCGCTATGCGATCGGCGCGCGCCTCGTCGACCTCAAGGGCAACTTCTGCCAGGAGGTCAACGTCTGGCGGCAGATCGCGACCCGGCGGATCAAGGGCGAGTTCTACGCCAAGGTCGAATGGGAGGTTTACGACGTTTCGGCACGGCGGCTCGCCAAAACCTTCGTCTCCGAAGGTTTCGGCCGCCAGACCACTCCGGCCTACGAAGGTGCGCAACAGGCGCTGCAGTACGCCTTCGGTTCGGCCGCGGCCAATCTCGGCGCCGATCCGGAGTTCCTCGCGTTTCTGAGCGCCGATTCGCCCGCCGTGACCGAGGCGCGGGCGAGCAAGGCCAAGGACACCGACGCCGAATTCGCGCTGTTCGGACCCAAGCCCTCGGCCAAGTCGATGCACGACGCCATCGACGTGGTTCTCGACGGCGTGGTCACGGTGCGGCAGAGCACCGGCCACGGCAGCGGCTTCTTCATTTCCCGCGATGGCTACGGCGTCACCAATGCGCACGTCGTCGGCGAGGCCGAGACGGTGACGCTGCGCCTGCGCTCGGGTATCGAGATCGAGGCCAAGGTCCTGCGTCGCGACAAGAGCCGTGACGTCGCGCTGTTCAAGGCGCCGATCCAGGTGCTGCGCCCGCTCGCGGTCACGCCGGAAGCGAGGGTGGCGCGGCTCGACGAAGTCTACGCCGTCGGCACGCCGCTCGACCTCGGCCTCGAATCCACCGTCACGCGGGGCGTGGTGAGCGCGCTGCGCAAGGTGGAGGAGCGGGGACGCTGGTTCGACTACATCCAGGCCGACGTGGCGATTTCGCCCGGCAACAGCGGCGGGCCGCTGATCGACGCCAAGGCCAACGTCATCGGCCTGACCGTTTCGGCCTATCTGTTCAACGGCGGCACGACCGGGCTCAACAACTTCATCCCGATCGGCGACGGTCTCAAGGCGCTCCACGTCACGGTGACGCCGGAGGCGCGCTGAACAAAAAAAGCGGGGCATATGCCCCGCTTTTTCGTTTCCGTGCCGCGCGTCAGGCGAAGACGCGGGCGAAGATCGTGTCGACGTGCTTGGTGTGGTAGCTCATGTCGAAGATCGCTTCGAGGGTGGCGGCGTCGATCCGCGAGGCGACGTCGGCGTCGCCTTTCAGGAAGTCGAGGAATGCGCCTTCCCCGGCCCAGACCCGCATCGCGTTGCGCTGCACGATCCGGTAGCTGTCCTCGCGGGAGACCCCGGCCTGGGTCAGCGCGAGCAGCACCCGCTGCGAGAAGATCAGGCCGCCCAACTGGTTGAGGTTCTTTTCCACCGCGTCGGGGTAGACCACCAGCTTGTCGATCACGCCGGTGAGGCGCGCGAGCGCGAAGTCGAGGGTGATCGTCGCGTCCGGGCCGATCATCCGCTCGACCGAGGAGTGCGAGATGTCGCGCTCGTGCCACAGCGCGACGTTTTCCATCGCCGGCAGGGCGAAGCTGCGCACCATCCGGGCGAGGCCGCAAAGGTTCTCGGTCAGCACCGGGTTGCGCTTGTGCGGCATCGCCGACGAGCCCTTCTGCCCCGGCGAGAAGTATTCCTCGACCTCGCGCACTTCGGTGCGCTGGAGATGGCGGATTTCGGTCGCGGCGCGCTCCACCGAGCTCGCGATCACGCCCAGCGTGGCGAAGAACTGCGCATGGCGGTCGCGCGGGATCACC
>DBTR01000079.1:6661-7032 GCA_002307145.1 Rhodospirillum sp. UBA1311
CGGTCGCGCGGGATCACCTGGGTCGAGAGCGGCTCGATGGCGAGGCCGAGCTTCGCCGCGACGTGGGCCTCGACCGACGGGTCGATGTTGGCGAAGGTGCCGACCGCGCCCGAGATCGCGCAGGTGGCGACGTCGGCGCGCGCGGCGAGCAGGCGCGCCTTGGCGCGGGCGAACTCGGCGTAGAAGCCCGCGAACTTCAGGCCCATGGTCACCGGCTCGGCGTGGATGCCGTGGCTGCGGCCCATGCAGACGACGTCCTTGGTCTCGTAGGCGCGGCGCTTGCAGGCGGCGAGCAGGGCGTCGAGGTCGGCGAGGAGAATGTCGGCGGCCTGGGTGAGCTGCACCGCGAGGCAGGTGTCGAGCACGTCCGA
>DBTR01000079.1:7294-12214 GCA_002307145.1 Rhodospirillum sp. UBA1311
TCGAGCACGTCCGACGAGGTCATCCCCTGGTGGACGAACCGCGAGTTGTCGCCGATGTGCTCGGAGAGTTCGGTGAGGAAGGCGATCACGTCGTGCTTGACCTCGGCCTCGACCGCATCGATGCGGGCGATGCGGGTCGCGTCGTAGGGGAGGTTGCCCTTCTCCCACACCGCCTTGGCGGCGTCCTTCGGGATCACTCCGAGCGCGGCCTGGGCGTCGCAGGCGTGGGCCTCGATCAGGTACCAGATGTGGAATCGGTTTTCCGCCTGCCAGATGGCAGTCATGGCGGGACGGGAATAGCGCGGAATCACGGGCGTCGCTCCTTCATCTGGTCACTCGTGCCGCGAAAATCCGGCCTTGCGGCGCCTGAGTCAAGCGCGGCGGCGGCGGCGGGGTGAATCAATTTGGCGGCCAGCGGGCACAAGGCTATGATCTCGCGCATGAACCAGCCGCGCGACTCGTTTCTTGAAGAAATCGTCCTGCTCGCCGATCCGGTGCTGTTGCCGGTCCTCGGGCAGGTGCTGATGATCGCGCACCCGCTCGCGTCGCCGCGTGCGCTGATGCGCGCCGAGCCCTATCTGCGGGTCACGCCGATCCATACCCGCGAGGCGCTGGAGGCGCGCGCCGCCGCTCCGCTCGACGGCGCGCGGCTGTTGATCTGCGGCTCGGACGTGATCGTCCCGGCCGAGCTGCTCGCGAAGTTTCCCGGCCCGTCCTACAACATCCATCCCGGCCCGCCGGAACGTCCCGGGCGCTTCCCCTCGGTGTTCGCGCTTTACGACGACGCGCCCACGTTCGGCACCACGATGCACGAGGTGACGCCGGAGGTTGACGCCGGTCCGATCGTCGCGGTGACCCGCTTCGCCATCCCCGAGGGTGTCGACCGTGCCGTGCTCGACGCGATGAGCTTCGAATCCGTGCTGCGGATGCTCACTGACCTGTGCCCGATGCTGGTGCGGCCTGCGCCGTTGCCGCGCATCGCCGCCGCGTGGAGCCATCGCGCCACCCGGCAGGCCGACTTCGACGCGCTCTGCCGCCTGCCGTCCGACGTCGACGCGACCGAATTCGCCCGCCGCCTGCGCGCGGTCGGCGAGGGGCCTGATCATGCGCTTGAAATCGCGCTGTTCGGCAATCGCTTCCGTCTCGAAAACCGCCGCGGAGGCTCGGTCGTGGTGGGTGGGCTGCCGCGAGCTGGCGGCTCTTGACGGCCCTGTCGCGCCGCAGCACAAAGGAACGCGCGCCCGATCCCGGGCGGACGGGGGAAAGGTAGACGTTTGGCCAAACCTCAAGAAGGCGGCACCGGTCAGGCGATCGGAAGCCTGCTGATCATTCTCGGCGCCGCCATGTGGGTGCCCGCGATCGTCGATCTCGCCCATCAGCAGGCCGAGTGGACCGCCTTTGCCCTGGCGTCCGGGTTCACCATCTTTTTCGGCGTGATGCTGCTCGCGACGACGCGCGATTCGAGCTTCGGCACGACGCCGCTCCGGCGCGCCTATTTCATCACCGTCGGCGCGTGGGTGGTGCTGTCGCTGTTCGGCGCGCTGCCGTTCTGGATCGCCGACATCAAGATGTCGTACACCGACGCGGTGTTCGAAACCGTCTCGGGCCTCACCACCACCGGCTCGACCGTCCTCGTCGGGCTCGACGACATGCCGGCCGGAATCCTGCTCTGGCGCGGCTTGATCCAGTGGATGGGCGGCATCGGCATCGTAGTGATGGCGATCGCGATCCTGCCGATGTTCCGCGTCGGCGGCATGCAGATGTTCAAGCTCGAAAGCTCGGAGAAGACCACCGATAAGATCTCGCCCCGGGTGCGCAGCATGGCGAACCGCATCGGGCTTGCATATATCCTGCTCACGCTTGCGTGCGCGGCGACATACTGGGCGCTCGGGATGACGCCGTTCGAGGCGATCGTCCATGCGATGACGACGCTTTCTACCGGCGGCTATTCGACTTCGGATGCGTCGTTCGGCCATTTCCCGGGGCTCGGCATCCTCTGGGCGGGAACCGTGTTCATGCTCGCGGGCGGCACGCCGTTCGTACTGTTCGTGATGGCGCTGAGCGGGCGCGGCCCGATGGTGATTCTCCGCGATTCGCAGGTGAAGCGGATGTTGGCGACAGCGTTCGCCTCGGCGGCGATGCTTACCGCGTGGCTCTGCCTCGCGAACGATTTCGATCCGTGGACGGCGTTCACCCAGGCGATGTTCAACCTCGTCTCGGTGATGACCACCACCGGTTACGCCTCCACCGACTACACCCTCTGGGGCCCGCCGGCGGTGGCGATGTTCTTCTTCATGACCTTCGTCGGCGGCTGCGCCGGATCGACGGCGGGCGGGTTGAAGATGTTCCGCTTCGAGATTCTCTGGCAGGACATCGTCAAGGAATGCCGTCGCCTGCTTTATCCGCGCGGCGTCTTCGCCGACAAGATCGCGGGGCGCCCGGCGAGCGAATCCCTGGTGCGCGACGTTCAGGTGTTCGTGCTGTGCTACGCCGCCACCTGCGCCGCGCTGGTGCTGGTGCTGACCAGCTACGGCCTCGACTTCGTCACCGCGCTCTCGGGCGCGGCCACCGCGCTCGCCAACGTCGGCCCGGGCCTCGGCCCGGTGATCGGCCCGGTGGGCAATTTCGCCTCGCTGCCCGACGGCGCGAAGTGGGCGCTCGATGCCGGAATGATTCTCGGGCGCTTGGAATTCGAGACCGTATTTGTGATGATGACCGCCCACTTCTGGCGCGACTGACGCGCCGCGTTTCTCGGGTTTTGGAGGCTTGGATGAAAGCGATGATCGTTCCGGTGACTGCGTTCTCGCAGAACTGCACGATCCTCTGGTGCGAGGATACGCTCGACGCCGCGGTGGTCGATCCCGGCGGAGATCTCGACGAAGTCGTCCAGGCGGCGGAGCGCAAGGGCCTCAAGATCGTCAAGATCCTGCTCACCCACGGCCACGTCGACCACGTCGCCGGAACCCAGGCGCTCAAGGACCGGTTGGGCGTGCCGGTCGAAGGGCCGAACATCGAGGACCAGTTCCTCCTCGAACAGCTCCCCGAGACCGCGCGCGGCTACGGCTTTCCGCCCGCGCCGACATTCACCCCGGATCGCTGGCTCAACGACGGCGACACCGTGAGCTTCGGCAATGTCACCATGAGCGTGTTGCACTGCCCGGGGCACACCCCGGGCCACGTGGTGTTCTTCAGCGATGCCGAGCGCGTCGCGATCGTCGGCGACGTATTGTTCCAGGGCTCGGTCGGACGCACCGACTTCCCGCGCGGCAACTCCAAGGATCTGGTCAACTCGATCCGCACCAAGCTCTGGCCGCTCGGCGACGACGTGGTGTTCATCCCCGGCCATGGTCCGCTGTCGAGCTTCGGCGACGAGCGGAAGACCAATCCCTACGTCCGCGACGGACAGGCCTGAAAATCCGGGGTGGTTGACATCGAGGTCGGCCGCCCCAAAATAGTCCGATTGAGTTGATATCAACTTAATCGGAGGCAGCCGATGACCAAGATCGCACCTTGCCTGTGGTTCGACGGCCGCGCTCTTGAGGCCGCAGAGTTCTACGTGTCGCTGCTGCCCGGAAGCCGGATCGACGCGATCGTCGAATCTCCCGCCGACTACCCGTCCGGCAAGACCGGGGACGTGCTCACCGTCGAATTCACCCTCGCCGGACACCCCTACGTCGCACTCAACGCCGGGCCGGAGTTCCGTTTCAACGAGGCGGTGTCGTTCCAGATTTATTGCGACGACCAGGAGGAGGTCGACCGCCTTGCCGATGCGCTCTCGGCGGTACCCGAGGCCGAGCAGTGCAGCTGGGTCAAGGACAGGTTCGGCCTGTCGTGGCAGATCGTGCCGCGGATGTTGTTGCACCTCCTCGCCGATCCCGACCGGACCAAGGCGAAGCGGGCGATGGAGGCGATGATGACGATGAAGCGCATCGATATCGCCGCGATCGAGCGCGCGGTTAAAGGAGTTTCTTCTGCCGGAAGCTGATGTAGCGGCCGGGGGCGACGATCACGTGGTCGAGCAGGACGATGTCGACGGTGGCGAGCCCCTGCTTGATCTGGCGCGTGGTGTCGACGTCGGCCTGCGACGGCGTCGGGTCGCCGGACGGGTGATTATGGACCATGATCACCGAATGTGCCCGGACGTCGAGGGCGCGCTTGACCACCTCGCGGGGATAGACCGGGGTGTGGTTGATCGTGCCGCGCTGCATCGCCTCGTCGGCGATCAGGCGCTTCTTGGTGTCGAGGAACAGCACCCGGAATTCCTCGACGTCGGCGCGCGACTGCGCCGCGAGGCAGTAGTCCATCAGGTCGTCCCAGGCGGAGAGGAGCGGCCGCTCCAGCACCCGCGACTTCAACAGGCGGATCGACGCGCCATGGACCAGTTTCAACGCGGCGGTAGCGGTCTCCTTGACCCCCGGAACCGACATCAGGTCGCGGGGATCGGCGGCGATCACCGAGCCGAAATCGCCGAATCGCGCCAGCAGGTCCTTCGCCAGCGGCTTGACGTCGCGACGCGGAATCGCGAGCGCGAGCAGCAGTTCGAGGAGTTCATAATCGGCGAAACCGGGCGCTCCCTGGGTCAGGAGCTTTTCCCGCAGGCGCTGGCGATGCCCGAAATAATGCGGGTCGGGGGCGGCGATGGCGGGGGGAGCGGCGTCCCCGCCCATCGGCGTCACGGCTTCCTCCAGAACCGAACGGGTCGGATCCGGGGAAGGGGAGGGTATATCTTTCGCCTTACGCGGGCTCATAAGGAGGCAGGGTATAGCCTTTCGGGGACAAGGTGAAGATCTCACAACCGTCGGCGGTAACGCCGATCGAATGTTCGAACTGTGCCGAGAGCTTCCGGTCGCGCGTCACCGCGGTCCAGTCGTCCGAGAGAATCTTGGTGTCGGGGCCGCCGGCGTTGATCATCGGCTCGAT
>DBTR01000079.1:12530-32403 GCA_002307145.1 Rhodospirillum sp. UBA1311
GCTCGTCGTGGAACAGCCGGCCGAGCCCATGCCCGCAGAAATCGCGCACCACCGAGAACCGCTGCGCCTCGGCGTATTCCTGGATCACTGCGCCGATGTCGCCGAGCCGCGTGCCCGGGCGGACGATGTCGATCGCGCGCATCAGGCATTCGTAGGTGACGGCGATCAGCCGCCGTGCCTGTACGCTGACCTTGCCCACCGTGTACATCCGGCTCGAGTCGCCATACCAGCCGTCGAGAATCGGGGTGACGTCGATGTTGACGATGTCGCCGTCCTTCAGCGTCTTCTCGCTCGGGATGCCGTGGCAGACCACATGGTTGATCGAGATGCAGCACGACTTCGGATAGCCGCGATAGCCGAGCGGCGCGTTGACCGCGCCATGGCCGATCACGAATTCGGCGATCAGGCGGTCGAGTTCCTGGGTTTCGACGCCCGGCTGCACGAACGGCGTGATGTAGTCGAGGGTCTCGGCGGCGAGCCGCCCGGCGGCGTGCATCGGCGCGAAATCGGCGCGGGTATAGCGGGTAATGGCGACGGAGCGATCCATGGGGAGTGAAATTCCTTATTCCAGCAGTGTCCGAACAGCTATACCGCCAGCGGCAAGGGCCGGTCCAGGGTCAAGCCGATGGTGCTGATCGCGCAGGTGTAGCACAGTGCCTCGACTCCGGCCTTCCGCGCTACGGCGAAGGCCTCGGCATACGCCGGATCGATGTCGGACGCCAATGCGAAATGGGTGCAGTCGGTACGTTGCACCAGGTAGAGCATCACCGCCCGGTCTCCGGCCGCCACCGCGGCGGCCATCTCGCGCAAGTGTTTCGCGCCGCGCGCGGTCACCGCGTCGGGGAACTCGGCGTGGCAGCCGCCGGCGATCTCGGGGCGGCGGAGGTGGACGTTCTTGATCTCGACGAGGCAGCGCGGCCGGTCGGGCGAGGTAAGGAGGATGTCGATGCGCGAGTTCTCGCCGTAGGGCACCTCGCGCTTCAAGGTTTCGTAGCCCCTGAGTTCGGGCACCCGGCCGGCGAGGATCGCCTCGGCGACGATCGCGTTGGGGTGGGCGGTGTTGACGCCGACGAGGCCGTCCTCGATTTCCGCCAGTTCCCAGGTGAAGGCGAGCTTGCGCTTGGGGTTGAGCGCGGGGGAGAGCCAGACGCGCAAACCTTCGTCCTTCAGTCCGATCATTGCGCCGGAGTTGGCGATGTGGGCGCAGACCACCGTGCCGTCGTCGAGGCGGACGTCGGCGAGAAAGCGTTTGTACCGGCGGATCAGCGTGCCGGGAACCAGCGGAGCGTGGAACTTCATCGGGAATCGGGCTTCCAGGCGGTCAGGGTGACGAGATCGAAGGTGGCGACGATGCGCCCCTCGGCGTTGGCGTGGTTTTCGGCGTAGGCGGCGATGGCGGCGGCCAGGGTGGCGCGCCGGAGCGGCGTCCTGCGGCGTTCGGCGAGGGCGTTGGTTTCGCCCATCGCGCGCAGGTCCGCCATCAAGCGCAAGGGGTTGGCATAGTCGACGGTGATGCGGTCGCGGTCGGCCACCGGCTCGGCGAAGCCCGCGCGCTGCAGCAGCGCGCCGCCGTCCTTGATCGTCAGCATCGGCAGGACGCGGGGGCTGACGCCGCCGTCGACCGCGAGTTCGGCGCGCGCGAGGCTGTCGCGAAGTTCGCGCAGGGTTTCTTCGCCCGGCATCACCGCGAGGAACAGGCCGCCCGGCTTCAGCACCCGCAGCACATCGGCGAACAGGCCGGGAAGGTCGTCGACCCAATGCAGCGAGAGGCAACTGAGCACCAGGTCGGCGGAAGCGTCGGCGAGCGGCAGGCGGTCCTCCTCGGCGACGATCGCCGGTCGCGCGCAGAGCGCCGCGATCGCCGGGGAGGGCGCGATCGCGATCAGCGAGCGGATGCCGTTGCGTCCTTCGAGGGCGCGGGCGACCTCGTCGCCGTGCGCGCCGAGGTCGACCGCCACCGGAAATTCGCGCTTCATTTCGGCGAGCCGGTCGCGCAGATCCTCGACCGCGACGTGCAGGAGAAATCGGGCGTCGGGATCGGCCAGACGGGCAGCGCGATCGCGGTGGCGGCGCAGCAGGGGGCGATCGAAAAGGGCGGCGTGGGTCTGCATGATTTTCACCATATGGAACTTCGGTGTCAAAAACGCAAAGGCCAATTCGCACGCTTGAGGCGAGCCCGGCGTTGGCGCAGACTCCGCCAATGACGCAGGCGCGATCCGGGTTTGGACGATGGGCGAAACGCGGCCTCGCGGCGGCGGCGCGCGTGCTGCTGCCCGAGCGCTGCGCGGCATGCGGCGCGCTGATCCGGGGCGAGGGCGGGGCGCTCTGCCCGGCATGCTTCGGCGGCCTCAAGTTCGTCCAGGGCCCGGTATGCGACCGCTGCGGCTGGCCCGAACCGGCGGTCGGCGGATGCCTTCGCTGCAGGCCGGGCGGGCCGATCCGCCGCCATCGCTTCGCGTTGGTCTATGGCGACGCCGCGGCGCTCCTGGTGCAGCGCTTCAAATATTCCGACCGTCCCGACCTCGCGCCGCGCCTCGCCGCCTGGATGGCGCGCGCCGGTGCCGACCTGCTCGCCGAGGCCGACGTGATCGCGCCGGTGCCGATCCACTGGACGCGGCTGTTCAAGCGCCAGTTCAACCAGTCCGCCGAGCTTGCGCGGCACCTCTCGGCGCTGTCCGGCACGCCCTGGGAAACCCGGGCGATCGGCCGCATCCGCGCGACGCCGCCGCAGGCGCGCCTCGGCAGTCACGCCGAGCGGCGGAACAACGTCCGGGCCGCGTTCCGGCCGCGCGCTGGCCTCGATCTCGGGGGGAAGACGGTGCTGCTGATCGACGACGTGGTCACTACCGGCGCGACCGCCGAGGCCTGCGCCGCCGAATTGCTGCGTGCCGGGGCGGGGGCGGTGGACCTGCTCACCGTCGCGGCGGCGGAGCGGACGCCTTGATTTTCCGCCCTCTCTGCCACACATGCGGACTATGGATTTCGTCATAAGGAGGAACGGCCACGATGCCGAACATCGAAATTTACACCACCCGGATCTGCCCCTATTGCGTCCGCGCGAAGGCTCTGCTGAAGCGCAAGGGCCAGGAATTCACCGAGATCGACGTGTCGGAAGACGACGACCTGATGGGCAAGATGGTCGAGCGCTCGGGCGGACGGATGACCGTGCCGCAGATCTTCATCAACGACCGTCACGTGGGCGGTTGCGACGACCTCTATGAAATGGAACAGGCCGGCAAGCTGGACCCGCTCCTGGCGTCGTGATATTCGGTCCGGCGTCTTGAAACCCTGACCGGAGTTGGATCGGATGAGTGCTTTCGCGGTTGCCTGCCTGCAAGTCAACGCATGCGACGACATGGCGGCGAACGTCGCCACCGCGCTCAAGCTCTCTGCCGACGCCGCCGATGCCGGGGCGGACCTGATCCTGATGCCGGAAAACGTTGCGATGATGACTTGGGGCTCGGCGGCGATTCGCGCCGCCGCGCGCCCCGAGGACCAGCATCCGGCGCTCGCCGCGTTCCGCGATTTCGCCAAGGCGCGGCAGATCTGGATGCACTGCGGCACCCTCGCGGTGCCGTCGGAGACCGGCAAGGTCTACAACCGCACCTACGTGATCGACCCGGAAGGGCGGATCGCGGCGGTCTACGATAAGCTCCACATGTTCGACGTCGATCTCGGCAACGGCGAAGCCTATGCCGAATCCCGTACCTTCGAGCCCGGCGACCGCGCCGTCGCGGTCGACCTGCCGTGGGGCCGTCTCGGCCTTTCGGTCTGCTACGACCTCCGCTTCCCCTATCTCTATCGCGCCCTGGCGCAGGCGGGAGCCGACTTCCTCGCGATTCCGGCGGCGTTCACCAAGGTCACCGGCGAGGCGCACTGGCACGTGCTGATGCGCGCCCGCGCGATCGAGACCGGCTGCTTCGTCTTCGCTCCGGCGCAGACCGGCACCCATGTTCGCGGCCGCCGCACCTTCGGTCATTCGCTGATCGTCGCGCCCTGGGGCGAAATCCTCGCCGACGGCGGTGAGGACGTCGGCTTCGTCATCGCCGATATCGACCCGACCCTGGTCGACGCCGCGCGCGGCAAGGTGCCCGCGCTCTCCCATACGCGTGCGCTCGGCCCGGTCGAGGTCGCCGCGCCCGCCCGCGCCGACGCCCGGCCATGATCCGCTTCGCGCTCAAATGTGCCTGCGGGCACCGCTTCGAATCGTGGTTTCGCGACAATGCCGCGTGCGAGACGTTGATGGCGTCGGGCCAGCTCAATTGTCCTGCGTGCGGCGGCAGCGAAGTCGCCAAGGCGCCGATGGCGCCGTTCGTCGCCTCCGGCCAGCCCGACCACGACGCCGAACTCCAGGATCGGGACGCCCGGGTGCGCGCCGCGCTCCTTCGCCTGCGCGAAGCGGTGGAGGCGAATTCGGAGAATGTCGGCGCCGACTTCGCCGAGGAAGCCCGCAAGATCCATTACGGCGAGTCGCCGAAGCGCAGCATTTATGGCGATGCTACCCCCGACGAAGCGGAGGCCCTCGCCGACGAGGAGATTCCGTTCGCCCAACTGCCGTGGGTTTCGCGCGGCCACTCCTGACGGCCTGAATTTTTTGCGATTTGGAGAAGTCCCGGGCGCTTGCGGGTTTTCCGAGTCTCTACGCACTGTTGTATGTTATCGTCCGATTCGGCGGAGTCCGCACCAGGGGGACCGATGCGCAGGAAGCACCGCTTCCGCAGCAGATCCATGACATTCCGACAGGCGCGCCTGATTCTTCTGGCGGCGCTGGCGGTCGGCTGCATCGCCTTCGCGATCCAGGCGGCGCTGCTCACCGGCTCGGCGCGCGATGCGCTTTACGAGCGCGAGTGCCAGCTTCTCGGCGTGGCGGAAGACGGCGCGGTCGCGTTTTTGCAGCGCGGCGATCCCGATCACGCGCAAGCCCTGCTGCGCGACATTCTCCGCATGCCGGGCGTGATCCAGGCGGAAATCCGCGACCTCAACGGCGTCGCCCTCGCCACCGAGCGCGCGGCGATCGAGCCCCGGTCGATGACGTCCTGGGAGCGCTGGCTGGCGGGCTACGTCTTCGGCGCCTACCGCATCGACCATCCGCTCACCGTCGGCGGGGCCGACGGCGAACCCCGCATCGGCAGCCTGATCGTCGATTTTGCGCCCGACCGCGACGTCGCCTTCTATCGCGAAATTCTCCTCACCAACCTGATCTCCAGCTTGGTTGCCGCGTTGGTGGTGGGGGGGGTGGTCTCGTGGCTGTTCCACCGGTTTCTCACCCAGCCGATTCTCGCGATCACCCGCCAGGTCGACGCGGTCGATGCCGAAGACCCGCACGGCCACATGTTGAGCGTGCCCGCGTGGCATCGCGACAGCGAACTCGGCACCGCGGTGCAGCGGATCAACGCGCTCCTGATGCAACTCGGCGTGGCACAGAATGCGCTGCGACGGATGAGCACGCGCGACGCCGCCACCAACCTCCCCAACCGCGCCCTCATCGTCGAGCACCTCGGCGGCGTCGTCGGGCGTTGCTCCGTCGGGCGCAGCGGCGCGGTGATGGCGGTGCTGATGGACCGCCTCGACGAATTTCGCGACGTCGTCGGCCACGACCGGGTCGACGAAATGGTCCTCGACATGGCGGCGCACCTGCTCGAATGCGTCGAACCCGGCGCCTTCGTCGGGCGGATCGGCTTCGACTGCTTCGCCGTGGTGGTCGAGGGCGTGACCGCCGCCGAAGCGGCGGAGAGCGCGAAGCGGCTGGTCAACGCGCTGGTGCGCGAGCCTTCCGGAGGCGAGGTGATGCTCTCGTCGGTGTGCGTCGGCATCGCGCTGACGCCGGGCGACGGAGTCGAGGCCGCCGAATTGCTGCGCAAGGCGGTGGCCGCGACCAGCGGCGCGCGCAAGCGGTCGCAGGCGCGCTGGAACTTCTTCGAGGACGGTCTGTCCGAGATCGCGCACCATCGCCTGCAACTCGAAGCGCAGCTCCACCATGCGCTGGAGGCTTCCGAATTCGAGCTGAACTTCCAGCCGCAATTCTCCGCCCAGGGCGTGGTGATCGGCGCGGAGGCGCTGGTACGCTGGCGGCACGAGGGCAACCTGGTGCTGCCGAACGAGTTCATTCCGCTTGCCGAGGACAGCGGGCTGGTGGTGCCGATCGGCGACTACGTGCTGGAGGAGGCTTGCCGCGCGCTCGCGCAACTGCGCTACTTCGGCCTGATGATCAAGATCGCGGTGAACATCTCGCCGCAGCAGCTCGCCGACGCCGGATTCGTCGGCCGGGTCTCGGAGACCCTGGAGCGCCACCGGATTCCGCCGAGCGCGCTCGAACTCGAAATCACCGAGTATACCCTCGCGATGGAGCGCGGCTCGCTGCTTGAGCGCATCCGTGCCCTCAGGGCGCTCGGCATCAGCATCGCGCTCGACGATTTCGGCACCGGGTATTCGAGCCTGAGCTATCTCCGCCGCTTCCCGGTCGACGTGCTGAAGATCGACCGCAGCTTCGTCACCGACATTCCAAACGACATTGCCGTGCCCTCGACGATCCTGACGCTCGCGGAAAAGCTCGGCATGACCTGCGTCGCCGAGGGGATCGAGACGGTGCCGCAGCGCGACTGGCTGATCGCCAACGGCTGCCATGCGTTGCAGGGCTTCCTGTTCGCCCGGCCGATGAGCTTCACCGAGTTCTTCGCCCGCTACGCCACCATCGGTGGCGCGGTGGACCTAAGGTTTCACCGCGAACGCCATGTAGTTGACGGATAGGTCGGCGGTTTCGCTCCAGGCGTCGCGCAGCGGGTTGTAGGAGAGCCCGGCGAACGCAGGCGCCGCCATTCCGGCGCTGCGGAGGTCGTGGGCGAGTTCGGAGGGCTTGACGAAGGCGCGCCAGTCGTGGGTTCCGGCGGGCAGCCAGCGCACCACGTATTCGGCGCCGATCTTCGCCATCAGCAAGCTCTTCATCGTGCGGTTGAGGGTGGCGAGCGCCATGAAGCCGCCGCTCTTGAGGGGCTTGGCCGCCGAATTCAGGAACAGGCCGCGATCCGCGACATGCTCGACGACTTCGAGCGCGAGGACGACCTCGAAGCCAAGGTTCTCGGCTTCGAGGTCCTCGGGCTTGGCGCAACGGTAGGTGATCGGCAGGCGCATCCGCTCGGCGTGGTTCATCGCGGTCTTGACGTTCTTCTCCGAGGCGTCGATGCCGGTGACGGTGAAGCCCAACCGCGCCATCGGCTCGGCGATCAGACCACCACCGCAGCCGATGTCGAGCAGGGTCAGACCCTCGAACGGGCGTTCGAGAGAGGCGTCGCGGGAAAAATGCGCGGCGAGGCGGTGCTTCAGGATCGCGATCCGCACCGGGTTGAACTTGTGCAGAGGCCGGAACGGACCTTCGAGCGCCCACCAGGTGTCGGCGAGGGCTGAGAACTTCGCGATTTCCGCCGGATCGGCGGAACCGTGTCCGGCAACGCTGGAAGTTGCCGGTTTCGCTGGATTGGTCATCGGAGTGCCCTTGCCTAAAAGGATAAGGAGCGAGTATGAAGGACCTGCCGGTTGTGAGGCAAGCCGGACGATTTTGGTTGGCTTCGGGGGGGAGGCCCCGGTCGCGCGGGTGATCCTGTGCGACAGAATCAGAGATACCGTGTCATGGCCCGTATTGTCCAAAAATTCGGCGGGACGTCGGTTGCGAATATGGAACGCATTCGCAACGTCGCCCGATTGGTAAAGAAAGAAATCGACGCCGGCAACCAGGTTGCGGTGGTGCTCTCGGCGATGTCCGGGGTAACCAACCAACTGGTCGCCTACTGCCAGGAAGCCAACCCGCTCTACGACACCGCCGAATACGATTCGGTGGTCTCGACCGGCGAGCAGGTGACCGTAGGTTTGCTTGCGATCCTCCTCCAGGCGATGGGCCTGAAGGCGCGGTCGTTCGCCGGCTGGCAGGTGCCGATCCGCACCGACGACGCCCACGGGCGCGCGCGGATCCTGGACATCGGCACCGAGGAGATGATCGCGCGCATGGACGCGGGCGAGATTCCGGTGGTCGCGGGCTTCCAGGGGATCGGCACCGACGGCCGTATCACTACCCTCGGTCGTGGCGGCTCGGATACCTCGGCGGTGGCGTTGGCGGCGGCGCTCCAGGCGGATCGCTGCGATATTTACACCGACGTCGATGGGGTTTATACCACCGATCCGCGAATTGTGCCGAAAGCGCGCAAGCTGCCGCGCATCACCTACGAGGAAATGCTGGAAATGGCGTCCTTGGGGGCGAAGGTGCTGCAGACCCGCTCGGTCGAGATGGCGATGAAGCATCGCGTCAACCTGCAGGTGCTGTCCAGCTTCGAAGAAATTCCCGGAACCCTGGTTTGCGACGAGGAAGACATCGTGGAAAAGGAAATTGTCAGCGGCATCGCCTATAGCCGGGACGAAGCCAAGGTCACCATCCAAGGGGTGAAGGACCACCCGGGGATCGCCGCCGCCTTGTTCGGCCCGCTCGCCGAGGCCAATATCAATGTCGACATGATCGTGCAGAACGTGTCGGAGCAGGGCCACACCGACATGACCTTCACCGTGCCGCGCACCGATTTGCCGCGCGCGCTCAAGGTACTGGAGCAGGTTCGCAACGTCGTCGACTATCGCGACCTCAACCATAGCGACACCGTGGTCAAGGTTTCGGTGATCGGCGTCGGCATGCGCACCCACGCGGGCGTCGCACAAAAAATGTTTTCCGCCCTTGCGGAACGCGGCATCAATATCCTCGTGATCAGCACGTCCGAGATCAAGGTCAGCGTCCTGATCGAGGAAGAGTACACTGAACTCGCGCTGCGCGCGCTGCACACCGCCTACGGGCTCGACGCGCGCTGATCTTTCGCCGCGGCGGCCGTCCTTGGGATGGTCGCCGGGCGTCGGTTTTCTAGGATCGCGGCGGAGGGCGAAAGCCGCTCCGCCTGGGGCATTCTTTGGGAGAGACCGAACCGCGATGAGCAGGACTCGGCTGACGTATCAAGACCTCGACCGCTTGTGGCGGCGCGGGAGGGAATTCCTCGGTTGCGACTACGCCGTGCTCGGCGGCGCGATGTCGTGGGTGTCGGAACGCAACCTCGTGGCGGCGATTTCGAATGCGGGTGGCTTCGGCGTGCTGGCTTCGGGCTCGATGCCGCCGGACCTGCTCGACAAGGAAATCGCGGCGACCAAGGCGCTCACCGACCGGCCGTTCGGCGTCAATTTGATCACCATGCACCCGCAGCTCGACGAACTGATCGACGTCTGCGGCGCGCACCGCGTCGGCCATGTCGTGCTCGCTGGCGGCCTGCCGACCTCGGCGGCGATCAAGCGGGTGAAGGCATTCGGCGCGAAGGCGATCTGCTTTGCCCCGGCTCTGGTTCTGGCGAAGAAGCTGGTGCGGGCGGGCGCCGACGCGCTCGTGATCGAAGGCGCGGAAGCCGGCGGTCACATCGGCCCGGTCTCGACCTCGGTTCTGGCGCAGGAAATCCTGCCCTCGATGGCGCCCCTGGTGCCGGTGTTCGTCGCGGGCGGCATCGGCCGTGGCGAGGCGATGCTGTCGTACCTCGAAATGGGCGCGGCGGGCGTGCAGCTCGGCACCCGCTTCGTTTGCGCCTTCGAGTGCATCGCGCATCCGAAGTTCAAGCAGGCGTTTCTCCGCGCCTCGGCGCGCGACGCGATCACCTCGATGCAGATCGACCCGCAGTTCCCGGTGATTCCGGTGCGCGCGATCGCCAATGCCGGAACCGAGCGTTTCATGGAAATGCAGCGCACGGTGATCGACCGGTTCCACCGTGGCGAGGTCGACCAGAAATCGGCCCAGCTTGAGATCGAACATTTCTGGGCGGGCGCGCTGCGTCGCGCGGTGATCGACGGCGACGTCGAGAACGGCTCGCTGATGGCGGGCCAGAGCGTCGGCATGGTGACGTCCGAGCAGAGCGTGGAGGCGATCTTCGACGAGATCATCGGACAGGCGCTCGATGCCCTCGACCAGCGCAATCGGGCTTCGGCAACGCCTGAGGAAGCGAAGGGCGTAGCCTGATGCCAGGAGATGCCGCCGTCGTCTCGCGCCGCCTCCTCGGGCGAATTCGCGAGGTGATGGCGAAGCCCGGTCTTCCCGAAGACCGGCTCAACGTCATCGTGCGGTGCATTGCCGAGGAACTTCAGGCGGCGGTGTGTTCGTGCTACGTGATGCGCGCGGGCGAAGTGCTGGAACTCTTCGCGACGGAAGGTCTGCGCAAGTCCGCCGTCCACCAGACCCGGCTGCGCGTCGGCGAAGGCCTCGTCGGCTTCATCGCCGCACATCCGCGCGCGCTCGCGCTCTCCGACGCCTGGAGCCACCCGAACTTCGCCTACCGCCCGGAAACCGGGGAAGAGCCGTATCGCTCGTTCCTCGGCGTGCCGATCGTGCGCACCGCGCGGGTCGCGGGCGTGCTGGTGGTGCAGACCACCGAGACGCGCGGCTTCGCGCCCGAGGAGATCGAGGCGCTCGAAACCGTGGCGATGGTGCTGGCGGAGCTTTTGACCGCAGGCAACCTGATCGACCGGCGCGAGCAGATCCCGGTGGACGGCACCGCCCTGGTGCCGCTTCGGATCAACGGCCTCAAGCTCTCGCCCGGCCTGGGCGTCGGCACTGCGTTCCTGCATCGCAAGGTGCCGTTCGTCAAGCAGCTGGTCTCCGAGGACCCGGAGAAGGAAGCGCAGCGCTTCGACGAGGCGCTGGAGCGGATGCACACCGCGCTCGACGAAATGCTCGCCGCCGAGGAAATCGGCAAGAGCGAGTACCGCGACATTCTCGAAGCCTACCGGATGTTCGCCGCCGATCGCGGCTGGATCGAGCGGATCAGGGCGCACATCAGCGGCGGCCTTTCTGCGGAAGCGGCAGTGCAGCGCGCCCAGGAGGAAAACCGCGCGCGGATGCAGGCGGTGGTCGACCCCTACATCCGCGAACGCCTGCACGATCTCGAAGACCTCACCGACCGGCTGATGCTGCACCTGATGGGCAAGGACCCGATGGAGCGCAAGACCCTGCCGCCGCATGCGATCCTGATCGCGCGCACCTTCGGCCCGGCCGACCTGCTCGACTACGATCTCAGCCGGGTGCGCGGCGTGGTGCTGGAGGAAGGGTCGCCCTCGATGCACGTCGCGATCATCGCGCGTGCGCTCAACATTCCAATGGTGGCGCGGGTGCCCGAGGTGGTCGGCACGATCGGCGCGGGCGACCCGGTGATCGTCGATGGCGATAACGGCTCGGTGTTCATCCGCCCGAGCGAGGACGTGGCCGACACCTTCGTCGCGACGGTGCGGATGCGCCTCGAAAAGCAGAAGGTCTACGCGACCCTGCGCGACCTGCCCGCGCGCACCCGCGACGGCGCGCTGGTTTCGCTCCTGATGAACGCCGGCCTGCTTGCCGACCTGCCGATGCTCGACGAGGTCAATGCCGACGGCATCGGTCTCTACCGCACCGAGTTGCCGTTCATGGTGCGCGCCGACAGTCCCGACGTCGACACCCAGACCACCCTCTACCGCTCGGTGATCGACCAGGCGGCGGGCCGTCCGGTGTGCTTCCGCACGCTCGACGTCGGCGGCGACAAGATGCTGCCCTACTGGCAGAACATCGGCGAGGAAAATCCGGCGATGGGGTGGCGCTCGATCCGCATCACCCTCGACCATCCGGCGATCATGCGGCACCAGCTGCGCGCCCTGATCCGCGCGTCGGAAGGACGGCCGCTCTCGGTGATGTTCCCGATGATCGCCGAAGTCGCCGAGTTCGACGCCGCGCGCCGCATCCTCGATCTCGAACTCGCCCGCGCGCGCCGCCGCGGCGAACCCCTGCCGCGCGAACTTGTCGTCGGGTGCATGCTCGAAGTGCCGTCGCTCGCCTTCCAACTGCCGCAGCTCCTCCGCTGCGCCGACTTCATCTCGGTGGGCTCCAATGACCTGGCCCAGTTCCTCTTCGCCCGCGACCGCTCCAACCAGCGCATCGCGGAGCGTTACGACCTGCTGTCGCCGCCGTTCCTGGGCTTCCTCGAAGGTTTGGTCGAGGCCTGCGACGCCGTCGGCAAGCCGGTTTCGGTGTGCGGCGAGATGGCCGCGAGCCCGGTGGATGCGATGGCCCTGGTCGGCCTCGGCTTCCGCCGCCTTTCGGTCAACGGCCCGGCGATCGGGCCGATCAAGGCGATGATCCTCAGCATGAGCGCCGAGGACACCGGCCGAGTGGTGCGGAAGGCCATGCGCACCTCGGCCCACAGCCTTCGCAACAGTCTTGCGGGCTATGCCCTGGATCATGGCATTCAAATCTAAGAAATGAAGTATTCCAGTGACTTGGAAGCGGTTCTTAGCCATCTGCGGCGGGATATCCGCCATTGCATGAGGGATCGCTTCCGGACATACTAAGCGCCGCTCGATTCCGGCACGGTGAGAGGCGTGGAAGCGGGCAGGGGACAGCGAAGGAATCGAACTCGTGGAACAGCAGAACACCCCCGTGACGCCGCCGGTTGGCGACGCCGGGCATATCGACCCGCCAGTCAAGGCCAGCGTCGGCGACGTGCTGCGCGCGACCCGGCTGCGTCTTGGCGTCGATCTCGGCGCAGTCGCCACGACCTTGCACATCCGGGTTTCCTTCCTCGAAGCGATCGAAGCCGGGAACTACGACGCCTTGCCGGGCGGCACCTACGCCGTCGGCTTCATCCGCTCCTATGGCGAACAGCTCGGTCTCGACGGCGTCGAGCTTGTGCGCCGCTTCAAGCAGGAAACCGGGACCGACGTCGTGGCCAAGCCCGAGCCGCCGAATTTCCCCGCGCCGGTGAAAACCGGCGGTCTGCCGATCGGCGCGATCGCCACCGGCATCGCGGTTGCGGCCGGTCTCGCATTCGCCGGGTGGTATCTGGTCGCGGGCGGCGACTCCGCGACCACCCTGCTGCCGCGGATCCCGGCGGCGCTCAACGAAAAGATCACCGCGCCGCCCGCGCCGCGCACCGAGGCTCCGGCCGCGCCGAGCGCCCAAACCGAAACTCCGCCGCCGCCATCGACTCCGGTTGCCGAAGCGCCCGCGCCCGAACCGCCGACCGCAATGGCGCCGCCGCCCGCCAAGCTCGAGCCGCCGATCGCGATGACGCCGGCCAAGCCCGCCCCCGCGCCCGTCGCTCCGGCGAAGACCGAAGCGCCGAAGCCGGTGCCGCCGAAACCCGAGCCACCGAAGGTGGAAGCGCCGCAAGCTTCGGCTCCGGCGGCTCCGCCCGCCGCGCCCGCCGCGCCCGCGCCGACGAAGCCGGTCGCGCCGCCGCCCGCGCCGCCGCGCCCGGTGGTGGACGAAACCACCGATGCGCCGCCTGCCACCCCCGAGACCCTCAACCGCCAGGCCCGGGTCTACGGCGAGGAAAACACGGGAGCGCGTATCGAACTGGTCGCGAGCGCCGATGCCTGGGTTCAGGTCACCGAGAACGGTTCCCTGGTGCTGACCCGGCTGATGCACGCGGGCGACCGCTTCCTCGTGCCGAACCGCAGCGGCCTCACCCTGATGACCGGCAACGCCGGGGGCCTGAACGTCCTCGTCGACGGCCAGAAGGCTCCACCGCTCGGCGCCCAGGGCCAGGTGGTGCGCGACGTCGCGCTGACGGCCGAGCGGTTGCGCGGCGGCCGGTGAGCCACCACCTGATGGCGATCTCCAATCGCGCCGAGTGAGGCCCCCCT
Source organism: Rhodospirillum sp. UBA1311 (assembly GCA_002307145.1). Lineage (GTDB taxonomy): Bacteria > Pseudomonadota > Alphaproteobacteria > Rhodospirillales > Rhodospirillaceae > Oleispirillum. Next base: position 26,202 of record DBTR01000079.1, read on the forward strand.
TGAGCAACCCCGAATATCGCCGCATCCCGCGCCGCAAGAGCCGCCAGATTCGCGTCGGCTCGGTCCTCGTCGGCGGCGACGCGCCGATCTCGGTGCAGTCGATGACCAACACCTTGACCTCCGACGTCGAGGGTACTCTGGCGCAGATTCGCCGGATGGAGGACGCCGGGGTGGATATCGTCCGGGTCTCCTGCCCGGATGCGGACGCGACCGCCGCGCTGGCGAGGATCGTCAAGGGCACCACCGTGCCGGTGGTCGCCGACATCCACTTCCACTACAAGCGCGCGATCGAGGCCGCCGAGGCCGGCGCCGCCTGCCTGCGGATCAATCCCGGCAATATCGGCTCGCCCGACCGGGTGCGCGCGGTGGTGCAGGCGGCGAAGGACCACGGTTGCTCGATGCGCATCGGCGTCAACGCCGGGTCGCTCGACAAGGACCTGCTGGAAAAGTACGGCGAGCCGAACCCCGAGGCGATGGTCGAGAGCGCGCTGATGCACGCCCGCATCCTTGAGGACAACGACTTTTTCGACTTCAAGATCTCGGTGAAGGCTTCCGACGTCTTCCTCGCGATGGCGGCCTACGAAAAGTTGGCCGAAGTCTGCGACTATCCGCTGCATCTCGGCGTGACCGAGGCGGGCGGCTTGCGCGCGGGCACGGTGAAGTCGGCGCTCGGCATCGGCTACCTGCTGCGCAAGGGGATCGGCGACACCCTTCGGGTCTCGCTCTCGGCTGACGTGGTGGAAGAGGTCCGGGTCGGCTTCGATATCCTGAAGTCGCTCGATCTTCGTCATCGCGGCGTGCGGATCGTCGCCTGCCCGTCGTGCGCGCGGCAGGGCTTCGACGTCACCGCGGTGGTCGCCGAGCTGGAAAAGCGCCTCGAACACATCGTCCAGCCGATCACCCTTTCGGTGCTCGGTTGCGTCGTCAACGGTCCCGGCGAGGCGCGCTCCAGCGACATCGGCCTGACCGGCGGCGGCAAGAATACCCACAAGGTCTTCCTCGCCGGGGTGCCCGATCATACCGTCGGTACCGAGGCGATCGTTGACCATCTCGTCAATCTGGTGGAAAAACGCCTTGCGGCTTCAGCCGCCAAGGCGGACTGACCTCCGCCGGACCTCACGTTCGAAGAAAGGATTCCGGGGTGTCCACCCTCCAGCCGGTGCGCGGGACGCACGATCTTCTGCCCGACGAAATGCGGGCCTTCCGTCACGTTGTCGAAACCGGCCGCACCACCGCGTCGCGCTATGGCTTCGACGAGATGGCGACGCCCATATTCGAATTCTCCGGCGTGTTCGCGCGCACCCTGGGCGACACCTCCGATATCGTCACCAAGGAGATGTATACCTTCGCCGACCGCAAGGGCGAGAGCATCACCCTTCGCCCCGAGGGCACGGCGGGCGTGGCGCGCGCATTCATCTCCAATGGCCTCGGCAACGACCTGCCGTTCAAGGTGTTCTACAGCGGCCCGATGTTCCGCTACGAACGCCCGCAGAAGGGCCGCCAGCGCCAGTTCCACCAGATCGGCGTCGAACTGATCGGCGTGCCCGACCCGCAGGCGGACGTCGAGGTGATCGCGCTCGGCCGCCACATCCTCGACAGCCTCGGCCTCAAGGGGAACGTTACCCTCGAAATCAACACCCTCGGCGACACCGAAAGCCGCGAGGCCTATCGCGGCGCGCTGGTGAACTACCTCTCGGGCCACCTCGGCCTGCTTTCCACCGACAGCCGCGAGCGCCTCGACCGCAATCCGCTCCGCATTCTCGATTCCAAGGACGAGGGCGACCGCGCGGTGATCGCCAACGCGCCGCTCTTGGGCGAATACCTCAATCCGGCTTCGCGCGCGTTCTACGACGACTTGAAGAACGGCTTGATGGATCTCGGCCTCGACTTCGTCGAAAACCCGCGCCTGGTGCGCGGTCTCGACTACTACGGCCACACCGCTTTCGAGTTCACCACCGACGCGCTCGGCGCGCAGGGTACGGTGATGGCGGGCGGGCGCTACGACGGCCTGATCAAAACCATGGGCGGCGGCGCAACCCCCGGCGTGGGCTGGGCGGCGGGCGTTGAACGCCTCTCGATGCTGCTCGCCGCACCCCCGGCGACCACCCGCCCGGTGGCGATGATTCCGGCGGGCGCGGACCCGATGATCAAGCGCGAGGCGATGATCCTCACCGAACGCCTGCGCCGCGCGGGCTTCGCCGTCGATCTCGGCTTCTCCGGCAACATGGGCAAGCGGATGAAGCGCGCCAACAAGGTTTCCGCGCGCGTCGCGGTAATCTTCGGCGAAGACGAACGCCTCGCCCGCGCCGTCACCCTTCGCGATCTCGATTCCGGCGAGCAGACTACCGTTGCTCTCGACCGCATGGAAGAGACCGTCCGCACGATGCTGGCGGGTGCTTCGGAGGTCGCCATCGGTGGCATTTGAAGACAAGCTCGAACAAGTCCTGCGCCGTCATCAGGAGGCCACCGGGCGTCTCGCCACCGATAGCCGGATGGACACAGCGACGATGACCGCGCTGTCGCGCGAGGTCGCCGAACTCGGCCCGCTCGTCGAACTGATCGAGGCGTGGAAGAAAACCCGCGCCGATCTGGTGGAAGCCGAGGCGATGGCCCGCGACGGCGCCGCCGACCCCGACCTGCGCGAGCTCGCGCAGGAGGAGTTCGACGACTGCAAGCGCCGCCTCCCCGAGATCGAGGCAGCGATGCGCCTCGCTCTCCTGCCCAAGGACGCCGACGACGCCCGCAACGCGATCCTCGAAGTCCGTGCCGGCACCGGCGGCGAGGAAGCCGCGCTGTTCGCTGCCGACCTGTTCCGGATGTACCAGCGCTACGCGACCCTGCGCGGCTGGCGCATGGAAATCATGGACCTCAACGAAACCGGCATCGGCGGGATCAAGGAAGTCGTCGCCTCGATCGCCGGAACCGGCGTGTTCGCGCGGCTGAAGTTCGAATCCGGCGTCCATCGCGTCCAGCGCGTGCCCGCCACCGAGGCCGGCGGCCGCATCCATACCTCCGCCGCTACCGTCGCGGTGCTGCCCGAGGTCGAGGATGTCGACATCGAGATCAAGGATGGCGATCTCCGCATCGACACCTACCGCTCGCAAGGCGCGGGCGGCCAGCACGTCAACACCACGGATTCCGCCGTCCGCATCACCCATCTGCCCTCCGGCGTGGTGGTGCAGTGCCAGGACGAGCGCTCCCAGATCAAGAACCGGGCGAAGGCGATGAAACACCTCCGCGCCCGGCTCTACGAACACGCCCGCGCGGAAAAGGACCAGTCGCGCGCCGCCGACCGACGTTCCCAAGTCGGCTCGGGCGACCGCTCGGAACGCATCCGTACCTACAACTTCCCGCAAGGGCGCGTCACCGACCACCGCATCAACCTCACCCTCTACAAGATCGACCAGATCGTCGACGGCTCCGCCCTCGACGACGTCATCGACCCCCTGATCGCCGAGGACCAGGCCGCGCGGCTTGCCGACCTGGAGGCGCTGTGATCGGGGCAGGGGAAGGCCGGGGCTCCGCCCCTGGACCCCGCCAAGGGCCGAGGGCCCTTGGAACCCGTTACTGGTTTTTCCGCGTAGCGGGATCATCCCTTCTCGGCGATGCGAAGACCGATTGCGCTTCGCGCGAAAACCAGAGGGGAGGTCCGGAAGGACGAGTCCCTCCGGCGGGGCGCGGGGCGAAGCCCCGCATCCTTGGAGCGACGCACCATGACTGATCTCGGCCAAATCCTCGCGGCCTCCGCCGCGCGCCTGCGCGATGCGGGCGTGGAGGGGGCGCGGCGGGATGCCCGGCTGTTGATCGGGCATGTGCTCGGCATCGGGCAGGCCGAGATGGTGGCGCGGCCGGAGCGGGTGTTGCAGGCGGGCGAGATTGCGGCGGTGGAGGCGGCGATCGCGCGGCGCGCGGCGCGTGAGCCGGTGTCGCGGATTTTGGGCAGCCGGGAGTTTTATGGGCTCGCGTTCGGGCTGGGGACGGAGACTTTGGACCCGCGTCCGGATTCCGAGACGTTGGTGGAGGCTGCCCTGGCGGCGATCGCGGGGCGGGACTCGCCCCGGGTTTTGGATCTCGGCACCGGCACCGGCTGCTTGCTGCTGGCGGTATTGGCGGAACGAAGCGACGCGTCGGGCGTTGGGGTGGATGCGGCGGAAGGTGCCGTGAGGGTGGCGGCCGCCAACGCGGAAGCGTTGGGGATGACGTCGCGCGCGACGTTCCTGCGGCGCGATTGGACCTCGCCCGGCTGGCGCGACGATCTTGGGCGGTTTGACCTGATCCTTGCCAATCCACCCTATATTCCCGATGCCGACATCGCGGGCCTGGAACCCGAGGTGCGGGAGTTCGAGCCGCTGCGGGCACTTGCGGGCGGTTCGGACGGCCTCGATCCCTATCGCGTGCTGGTTCCGCAACTTCCGGCCATGCTTGTGCCGGGCGGCGTCGCGGGGTTCGAGTTCGGCATCGGCCAGGAGGCCGCCGTGACCGCGTTGTTCGCCGTCGCCGGCCTCGAAGTGACCGCCATGCCGAGAGATTTGGGTGGCGTCATCCGCTGTGTGATCGGCGTTGCGTCAATTCCATAAAAAACCATGGGGAAACGAAAAAATCGGTTGGAAAGCCGGTGTAGAGCGGCTACGTTTCCATCGTTCACGTGTGGGCGCCGTAACGGACGAACCTCTTCAAGGGGCGGGTTCGTCGGGTTTCGAACCGATTGGTTCGGGACTTGAGTTGATGGCGATGGGAACCGCGCGGTTCGTTGCGACCTGAACATTTTTTGCATCCGTGAAGCCGGGTTCCTTTTCGGGAATCGCACGGGGGATGGGCGTCGGAAGGCGTCGTTCCGCCGGGAAAAACCCCGGCAGGCGTGAGAGGCTGCTTGCCTCTCGGTCCGCGAAACACCGGTTTCGCGTGGCGCGCGTGCGCGCGACAAGGCCCTGGCCCATTGTTTTCATTTTACGCGGTTAGTTTATCGACATGAAACAGCATTCATCACAGAACCCGAACCAGAACCCGAACCAGAAGCCGCGTCCGCCGCGCGGTCGCATGCCCGGTGGGCCGCAGCGCAACAAGGGTGGCAACGGCGGCGGCGGGGGCAACGGCGGCAACGGGTCCCGCAACCAGACTTTCGACAGCAACGGCCCGAGCATCCGCATTCGCGGCTCGGCGCATCAGGTGATGGAAAAATATCTGGCGCTCGCCCGCGATGCGGCGGGCCAGGGCGACCGGGTGCTGGCGGAGAATTATCTGCAGCACGCCGAGCATTATTTCCGCATCATCCAGAACAGCCAGCCGCGCCAGCCGCGCGTGTTGTCGCCCGCTGCTGCCGACGGCGCGGACGGGCCGCAGCCGGACCAGTCCGAAGACGGCGACGAGAACGAGAACGACGACGAGGCCGAGGAAGTGCAGGTCGAGGTGATCCGCCCCGCCGCGCAGGCTGCCCCGCAGGAAGCGCAGGACGTCGACGACAACGAGTCCGTCACCGCCTGAGCGCGTTTGCGCGCTTCCCAGGATTGCGCCGCCCTTCTCCGGAAGGGCGGCTTTTTGTTGCCGGTTTGAGGACTTGCGGCGCAGGGGTGGCGGTGTCCATATGGAGACACGAGACGCGGGCGTTGCCTGATTGGGGCGCTTCGCGACAGTCGCCAAGCAAGGGACGAAGACCATGGACATCGAAAAATTCACCGAACGCGCGAAAGGCTTCCTCCAGGCGGCCCAGCACACTGCGATCCGCATGGATCACCAGCAGTTTCTGCCCGAGCACCTGCTGAAGGCGCTGCTCGACGATTCTGAGGGCCTGGCCGCCAACCTGATCCGCGCCGCCCACGGCCGCCCGGAGACCGCCAAGGCCGAGGTCGAGGCAGCGCTCGCCAAGGAGCCGAAGGTCGAGGGTGGTTCGGGCCAAGTGTACACCACGCCATCGCTGATCCGCGTGCTCGAAGGCGCGCAGGAAGCTGCGACCAAGGCCGGGGATTCCTACGTCACCGCCGAATACCTGCTGCTGACGCTGGCGCTCGCCGAGGGCACCAAGGCCGCCGCGGCGCTCAAGACCGCAGGCGTGACGCCGCAAAGCCTGAACGCCGCGATCCGCGACATGCGGAAGGGCCGCGCCGCGAATTCGCCGGGCGCCGAGGACCAGTTCGAGGCGCTGAAGAAATATACCCTCGACTTCACCGCCCGCGCGCGGGACGGCAAGCTCGATCCGGTGATCGGC
>DBTR01000079.1:32757-33929 GCA_002307145.1 Rhodospirillum sp. UBA1311
GCAAGACCGCGATCGTCGAAGGCCTTGCGCTCCGCATCATCAACGGCGACGTGCCGGATTCCCTGCGCGACAAGCGCCTGCTCTCGCTCGACCTGGGTGCGATGGTGGCGGGCGCGAAGTTTCGCGGTGAGTTCGAGGAACGCCTGAAGGGCGTGCTCACCGAGATTCAGTCGGCAGCGGGCGAAATCGTGCTGTTCATCGACGAGATGCATACCCTGATCGGCGCGGGCGCGGCGGAAGGCTCGATGGACGCCTCCAACCTGCTGAAGCCCGCCCTGGCGCGCGGCGACCTGCACTGCGTCGGCGCCACCACCTTGAACGAATACCGCAAGCACGTGGAAAAGGATGCGGCGCTGGCGCGACGGTTCCAGCCGGTGTTCGTCTCCGAGCCGACGGTCGAGGATACGATCTCGATCCTGCGCGGCATCAAGGAAAAGTACGAACTGCACCACGGCGTGCGGATCTCGGATTCCGCCCTGGTGGCGGCGGCGACGCTGTCGGATCGCTATATTTCCGACCGTTTCCTGCCCGACAAGGCGATCGATCTGATGGACGAGGCGGGCAGCCGCCTGCGGATGCAGGTGGACAGCAAGCCGGACGAGCTCGATGAAGTCGACCGCCGCCTGATTCAGCTCAAGATCGAGCGCGAAGCCTTGAAGAAGGAACAGGACCCCGCCTCCCGCGAGCGCCTGGAGCGGCTTGAGGAGGAGTTGGGCGAGCTGGAGGAAAAGTCGGCGACGATGACCGCGCAGTGGAAGCGCGAGCAGTCGACGCTGGCGGATTCGACCAAGATCAAGGAGCAGCTCGACCAGTTGCGGATGCAGGCGGAACGCGCTCAGCGCGAGGGCCGCTTCGAGGAAGCCGGGCGGTTGCTCTATGGCGATATTCCCGGCCTCGAAGCCAGGCTCAAGGCCGCCGAGACCTCGGCTTCCAGCCGGGTTCTCGACCAGGTGGTGACCGAGCGGCACATCGCCCAGGTGGTGGCGCGCTGGACCGGCATCCCGGTGGACAAGATGCTCGAAGGCGAAAAGGACAAGCTCCGCCAGATGGAGGCCGAGATCGGCCGCCGGGTGATCGGCCAGGCCGAGGCGGTGAAGGCGGTGTCGAACGCGGTACGGCGGTCGCGCGCCGGTTTGCAGGACCCCAACCGGCCGATCGGCTCGTTCCTGTTC
>DBTR01000079.1:34210-34374 GCA_002307145.1 Rhodospirillum sp. UBA1311
ACCGGCGTCGGCAAGACCGAACTGACCAAGGCGCTCGCGGCGTTCCTGTTCAACGACGAGACCGCGATGGTGCGGATCGACATGTCGGAATACATGGAGAAGCACGCGGTGGCGCGGCTGATCGGCGCACCGCCGGGCTACGTCGGCTACGACGAGGGCGGCGC
>DBTR01000079.1:34710-67657 GCA_002307145.1 Rhodospirillum sp. UBA1311
CCGGACGTGTTCAACATCCTGTTGCAGGTGCTGGATGACGGCCGCCTCACCGACGGCCAGGGCCGCACCGTCGACTTCGCCAACACCCTGATCGTGATGACCTCCAACCTTGGCGGGGATATTCTCGCTGCGCAGCCTCCGGGCGAGGATTCCGGACTGGTGCGGGATCAGGTGATGGCGGTGGTGCGGGGCGCGTTCCGGCCCGAGTTCCTCAACCGGCTCGACGAGATCCTGCTGTTCCATCGCCTCGCGCCCGAACACATGGCGGGCGTGGTGACGATCCAGCTGCAGCGCCTGGAGAAGCGCCTCGCGGATCGCGACATTGCGCTCGACGTCACCGACGCGGCGCGACTCTGGCTCGCCGAGCGTGGCTACGATCCGTCCTACGGCGCCCGGCCGCTCAAGCGGCTGATCCAGCGCACCCTCGAAAACCCCCTGGCGATGTGCCTCCTCGAAGGCGAGATCGTCGAGGGCGGGGTGGTGCGGGTGGACGTGGACGACAGCGGCCTCACCATCGACGGCCGCCCGGCGTCCGCGTGGGCCGCATGAGCGCCGACGCCCTTCCGGTGCCGACGGCGGGCGCTCCCCCGCCGGCGGTGGTCCTCACGCGGGGCGAGGCGGAGGCCCTGGTGGCCGCCGCCGCCGCCCGTTACGTCGAGGCGCGGCGGGCGCGCATCGAACAGTTCATCGATCGACACTTCACCCTGAAGGGGAGCCTTGCTCTCCACCGGCACGCCCTCGGGCTCGATCTCCTGCGCGCGCCCTACAACCTCGCGGCGTCGCTGCCCGAGTTCGCGATCCGCCGTTCCGGTCGTGCCGCCGGCTGGCTTTGGCGGCAGCTCGGCCGCACACCCCCCGACATGGTCACGCGCGCCGAGAAGACCCGCCTGATCCTCGACACCGCCGTCGGACGGCGGGTGAACTTCCTGCTGATGAGCGAATTTCTCGAACTGCCGGTGAAGGACGACGCCGGCAATATCCTGAGCGACACCGACGCCTTGGCGCGGGAAATCCTCTCCGACCCGCGCCTCGCCGCCGCGCTGCGGCAGGTCGAGGCGGTGGTCGCGGCGCACGCCGAGGAGCCCGAGTTCCGCGCGGCGGTCGCCGAGGTTCTGGCGAACGCCGGGGCGGGGCGGGCGGCGATGGCCGAGGTGGCGCTGCAATTGGGCGCGCTTGGTCTCGGCGCGGGTGCGTTCCATGCCTTCACCCCCGGCGTGCTGAGCCTTGCGCCGATCCTTTCCGCCGGGCTCGCCAACAGCTTGGCGATCTCGGCGTTTCCTTTGGGCGGTGGAATCGGTGGCTTGTGGTATGCGGCGTTTCCTGCCGCCGCGACGCCGTTCCTCACCCTCGCCACCGGCGGTACGCTGCTGGTGGCGATGGCGTCGTTTGGCGCGTTCGCCGGGATCGCCACCGATCCGGTGCAGCGCCGCCTCGGCCTTCACCGCAGGCGTCTCGAACGCCTCGTCGACGGCATGGCGCACGACCTCGGCCAGCGCGGCGGCGCGCCGCTCTCGCCGCTGTTGAGCGATCACTACCTGCCGCGCGTTCTCGACCTCATCGACCTGATCAACAGCCTCGCGCGGCTGGTGCGATAGGTGGGGAGGCGGGTTATCCCGCCGCCGCGTTGCGATGCTGGGCGTTGTGCCGGGCGGCATAGGCCTTCAGGCGATGGAGGCAGGACTTCCAGGCGTAGTAATGCCGCGCGAGGATCAGCCGCGTGTGCGCGTCGGGCGACGTCGGCCAGTCGGCATGAGTGATGGCGACTTCGGTATGGGTGCCGAGATCGCGCAGGTGCAGGCTGACCTTGGTGACGAAGTTCCAGTCGTCCTCGCGCCAGGTGAGATCGAGTTCGAAGGGCGCGGCTACGGTCATGACCGTGCCATGGGCTCGCCCCCGGTGACCATCCGCGTTGGTCCAGAGCTCTTCGAAGGATCCGCCGGGGCGGACTTCCATCGAAACATAGTCGCCCCACCATTCCGCGATGTGCTGGCGATTGGTGAGCATCGCCCATGCGGTCTTGATCGGAACGTGGATGACGTCGCTGATATGCAGCTTGCCGGCGTCGACATTGATGTGGACGCTGCCAGTCTTGGTGCTGGTCATGGTTTCCTCCCGTTTCGTGGTTGCGGAGAACACATGCCTTAAATTCAAGTCTACCCTTTTTTCGTTGATTTCCCAAGCACGAACGACCCCCTGAAGAGGGGGCCGTTCGTGGCATTCGGATGAAACGAAATCAGCGGACGGTGGCGGCCTTGGTTTCGGCCGAGGCCGAGGCGGTCTTGCCGCCGAGGCTCGCGTAAGTGCGGTCCATGTCCTTGCGCTGGGTCTCGAACTTGCGCAGGTCGTTGCCTGCGAGCGCCCGGCCGGAGGGCATCTTGATGTTGAGCGGGTTGACCTGATCGCCCGAGATCAGGACTTCGTAGTGCAGGTGCGGGCCGGTGGTGCGGCCGGTGTTGCCCGAATAGGCGACGATCTGGCCCTGGCGCACCCGCACGCCCGCGTGGATGCCCTTGGCGTAACCGCTCAGATGGCCGAACGCGGTGGAGTAGGTGGCGGTGTGGCGAATCCGCATGTAGTTGCCGTAGGAGCTCCACGGCTCCGCCTTTTCGATCACGCCATCGCCCGCGGCATACACCGGCGTACCGATCGGCGCGGCGAAGTCGATGCCCTTGTGCATCTTCGAGAAGCCCAGCACCGGATGGTTGCGCATGCCGAAGCCCGACGTGATCCGCGCGCCGTCGATCGGGGTCTTGAGCAGCGCCTTGCGCACGCTCTCGCCCTTTTCGTTGTAGTAGTCGGCGAAACCGGAGGCGTCTTCGTAGCGATAGAGGCGGAAGGTCTTGCCCGAGAGGGTGAGGGCGGCGTAGTCGATGTCGCCGTCGCCGACCCGCGTCCCGTCGGGGAGGACCTTGCGGTCGACCAGGACTTCGAAGCTGTCGCCCTTCTGGATGTCGCGCTGGAAGTCGACGTCGTAGGAATAGAGCTGGATCAGCTGGGCGAGAACGGTCGGCGAGAGGCCGGCGCGTTCGCCCGCGGCGAACAGGCTGCTGTCGATCCGCGCGGTGTAAGCCATGGTCTCGGTGGTGATCGGGTCGTGATCCTCGGAGGCGGTGAACTTGCCGCCGTCCTGACGCATCGCGATGCTGCGGCGCCCGGGCTCGGCCTCGATCTGGAGGCGGGTGAGCGAGATCGCGCCATCGTCTTCGGTGAGGCCGAGGGTGACGGTCTGGCCCGGAGTCAGGCGGCGGGGATCGAACACCGACTTCAAGGTGGCGATCGCGTCCTGCGCGTCCTGGCGGGAGACGTCGTTGCGGTCGAGGATCTGGCCGAGGGTATCGCCCGGCAACACCTGGAGGCTCAATTCGTGGGCGCGGGGGCCGACGGGCTCGACCGCGGTGCTTTCGGCTTCGGGTTTTGCGGGGCGCAGGCGGCGGCCCGGATCGGGGAGGTATTCGTTGCCGCCGTAGAGATAGCCGCGCGGCGTGATCGTGGCGGGTTCGTCGAAGGCGGGGGGAGCGAGAGAGGCCAGGGATTCGGCGTCGTTGCGGCCGATGCCCGCGTCGGAAGTGCCCGAACCCAGAACCGCGGCCAAGGCCAGCGCGGAAACGCCAACGACGATGCCCATCGCCAGGAGTTTCCGGGGTTCGAGCCGCGACGGAGTTTCCGTGGCGGTCTGCTGCTCGTCTTGCATGAGGTCCCCTCGATCTCTGGTCCGGCCCCCGCCGGGAAATCCCGATTCCGACACCCACCCAAACCTTGGGGGATGAAACCCGGTACAACACCCAACTGTGGGCTACGTCGGAATGGATGTCGGCTACAATGGTCTACGGAGGGGCGAGTGTCAAGGATCGAGACTTGATGAATATCAATGACTTAGATGGTTTCGGGTAGGTTTTTCCGCCGTCGGGCCGGTGATTTTGCGCGGGAGGCGGTCGCGCGGAGGGTTTCCGCGCAACCTTTTGACGATTCCGGCCTCGGCCAGCCTAGATCGCCTGGATCAGCCCGCCGTCGACGCGAATCAGCGCGCCGGTGACATATCCCGCCGGGACTCCGGCGAGGAAGGCGCAGACCGAGGCGAATTCCTCGACCTTGCCGTAGCGCTTCATCGGGATCGTCGCGGCGGACTTGGCGCTCGCTTCGGCGAGAGTGATGCCGGCGCGCTCGGCCGCCGCCTTGTCGAGTTCGCCGACCCGCTCGGTGCCGATCCGGCCCGGCAGCACGACGTTGACGGTGACGCCGTCTGCGGCGACCTCGGTGGCGAGTGTCTTCGAGAACGCGACCAGCGAGGCGCGGAGGGTGTTGGAGATCGCGAGCGTCGGGATCGGCTGGATCACTCCGGACGAGGCGATGGTGATGACGCGGCCCCATTTCTTTTCGCGCATCGCCGGCACCACGCCATCGATCACGCGGATCAGGTTCAGCACCATGCTGTTGAAGAACTTCGCCCAGATTTCGGGATCAACGCCGAGGGCGCCGGTGGGCGGCGGGCCGCCGACGTTGCCGAGGAGGATGTCGACGCCGCCCATGGTCTTCACCGTGTCGACGAGGGAGATCACCGATTGGGTGTCGGTGAGGTCGAGGCCGATCGCGGTGACCTTGACGCCATGCGATTTTTCCAGCGTCGCCGCGTCATGGCCGAGCTTTTCCGCGCTGCGCGCCGCCAGGATGAGGTCGCAGCCTTCCGCCGCGAGCGCCGCCGCAACGCCGCGCCCGAGACCTCGCGAGGCTCCCAACACCAATGCGCGTTTGCCTTTCAAACCCAATTCCATCATCGTGCTCCTGTCGCAGTGGCGCCGCCGTCAGGCGGCGTTGTCGTATGTAGGGGAAATTCCGATAAATGAATAAGGGGCACCAAGAGATGGCCGAAACCCCAGCCTTGATCGTAGTGGATCATCCGCTGATCCGCCACAAACTGACTCAAATGCGCGATCGCGCCACGCCCACGCCGGTTTTCCGCACCCTGATGCGCGAGGTTGGCGGCCTGCTCGCCCTTGAGGCGACGCGGCACCTGCCGGTCGAAACCGTCGAAGTCGAGACGCCGCTGGTCCGCACCGAGGGCACGCGCCTGAGCCGCCCGCCGCTGGTGGTGCCGATCCTGCGCGCTGGTCTCGGCTTGGCCGACGGGCTGCTCGCGTTGCTGCCGGAGGCCGATGTCGGCCATCTCGGCATGTATCGCGACGAAGAGACGGTGCTGCCGATCGAATACCTGGTGCGCCTGCCGGTGGATATCGCGCAGCGCGGCATCGTCGTCGTCGACCCGATGCTCGCCACCGGGCACTCGGCGGCACATGCCCTCAAGGTGCTCGTCGACCGGGGCGCGAAGCCCGAATCGCTGGTGCTGATGGTGCTGGTGGCCGCCCCCGAAGGCGTGGCGGAAATCCACAGGCACTACCCGGCGGTGAAGATCGTCACTGCCGCGCTCGACCAGCGACTCAACGAAAAGTCGTTCATCGTCCCGGGGTTGGGCGATGCGGGTGACCGGACTTTCGGTACCCTGTAGGCGATCCAGTGTGGGGCGATTGACAATCCGCCCCACCGCACGCCACATTTAAAAGAAGTGGTTCCGTGAGGGATTCGCGTCGTTGGGGAATTTCCCCTTCGGCGCGCGTGGCTCAGGCGCCAATTGCTAGTCGAATGCGTCCTGGCAGGATCGGCAACCCATGAGCGCGACGCAACGCGTCACATCGACCACATTCGGGCCCGCGGCAACCGCGCGGACGGCGAGTGCTGGCCGAAACGTCGCGTCGGTGGCGTTTCCCCGCGTGCCGGGCATGGGCGGCTCCAATTCCATGGGGCCGCAGGAACAGTCGATCCGCTACGACGACGGCTATCGCCCGCCGGGCCAGCGCCAGCGCCGCAATCCCGAGGCTGCCGACAAGCCGCGCGACTTCTTCAGTTATGCCGAGGTCAGCTTCCTCGACGAAGTCATCGCCGTGCACGACTGGAACATGCCCCAGATCCTGCTGCCCACCGAAGCGAACGCCGGGGTGCGGCGCTATGAATCCAACTTGCGCGCGATCGCCGGGCTCGGGAGCGTGGGCGGCGAGAATTACGACAGCCTCCACTGACCTTGCCTCATGAATACGTATCGGGGGGTGGTTTGCTGGCGCAAATCCGGGCATCATGCATGGAGTTTTTTTGCGTAGCCTGGAGCGTTTCATGTCGCCGACCGCCGTTGCCTCGACCTTCGACATCGTCGTCTGGTTCACCGACCGCGCACTCAACGACGGCGAATACCTCCAACCAATCAAGCTGCATCGCCTGCTCTATCTCGCCCAGGCTTATTATTCGGTCGCGTTTCGCGGCCAGAAGCTGATGCCCGCGACCTTCGTCGCCGAGGATGGCGGGCCGGTCGAACCCGACATCTGGCGGGTCTATGCCTCGGGGCGGCCCTATATCGAATCCGTGCCGCCGCCGGAGCGGGTCGAGCAGTTCCTCGACAGCCTGTGGCGGCGCTTTGGCTCGCATTCCGCCGACTACCTCTCCAACATGGTTTGCGCCCAGGCACCGTATCGCGACGCCCGCGCGACAGGCCTGCGCGCCGAGATCCCGCTGGGCGAAATGGCGGCTTACGTCGCCCGTGCGCGGGAGAGCGCGGGCAAGCCCGGCGCACCCGCGAGCGTCGACGAGGTGATGCGGCCGCGCACCCTGGTGAGCGCCACCGGCAAGGCGGTCAACGTGAAGCGCTGGACACCCGGCGGGAAAAAGTCCGGCGGCTGATCCGGTCTTCCGCCGGTCATCGGAAAATTGGTGCAAAGCTAGCGTTTGCCGGGGTTTTTTCCAAAACGTCTTTCCCGGTTCCCGGCGATCGTGCATACTATCCCGTCGCTCGTTCGGGGCTTCGCACTCGTGTTCCCAATGGGCGGCGGAGGGCGTCAGTCCCTTCAAAAATCAGGGCAAACAACATCAGCGGTATGAGAATAGTCCTGCCATCGCTTGTCGCCGTTCTCGTCGGGGGGGCGGCCTTTTTCGGTCCGGCCTCGGCGCAGGCGGCGACCGAAGCGGCGCCGCACATCGATGGCGCGTCGCTCGGCCTGTTGTGGGCGGTTCCGTTCACCGCGATGCTGCTTTCGATCGCGCTGCTGCCGCTCCTGATGCCGCACTTCTGGCACCATCATTTCGGCAAGGGCGCGCTGTTCTGGGCGCTGTGCTTCCTCATACCGGCGCTGTTCGAGTTCGGTCTGCCGACCGTCACCTACGAAGTCCTGCACGTCGTCCTCCTCGAATACCTGCCCTTCGTCATCCTCCTGTTTTCGCTGTTCACCGTCGCGGGCGGAGTGCGCCTGACCGGCGCGCTGCACGGCTCGCCGCTGCTGAACACCGCGCTCCTCGCCAGCGGCACCTTCCTCGCCAGCATCATGGGCACCACCGGCGCCGCGATGCTGCTGATCCGCCCGGTGATTCGCGCCAACGAAGGGCGCAAGCACAAGGTCCACACCGTCGTCTTCTTCATCTTCCTGGTGGCGAACATCGGCGGTTCGCTGACGCCGCTGGGCGATCCGCCCCTGTTTCTCGGCTTTCTCAAGGGGGTTTCGTTCTTCTGGACCACCGAGCACCTGATCCTGCCGATGCTGACGATGGCGGGCATCCTGCTCGGCATCTATTTCGTTCTCGACATGGTCTTCTATCGCCGCGAGGGGCAGAAGAAGCCGATGGTCGATCCCGAGGATCGGCTCGGCATCGAGGGCAAGATCAACATCCTGCTGCTCGGCGGCGTGGTCGGCGCAGTGTTGATGAGCGGGCTCTGGCCGCACGACTACCGCTGGGCGATCTCGATCTACCACGTACCGGTGGAAATTCAGAACGTCACCCGCGACGCGCTGCTGCTGCTGCTCGCCTACCTGTCGTGGAAGCTCACCAGCCGCGAGAGCCGGACCGCCAACGCCTTCAACTGGTTCCCGATCATCGAGGTCGGCAAGCTGTTCTTCGGCATCTTCATGACCATCATTCCGGTGATCGCGATCCTGAAGGCGGGCGCGAACGGCGCGCTCGCGCCGGTGGTCCACGCGGTGACCGACGCCGACGGCGAGCCGATCAACGAGATGTACTTCCTGCTTGCCGGGCTGCTCTCGTCGTTCCTCGACAACGCGCCGACCTACCTGGTGTTCTTCAATACGGCGGGTGGCGACGCGCACGTGCTGATGAGCGAAGTCGCGACGCTGATGGCGATCTCGTGCGGCGCGGTGTTCATGGGGGCGAACACCTACGTCGGCAACGCGCCGAACTTCATGGTCAAGTCGATCGCGGAGGAGCGGGGCGTCGAGATGCCGAGCTTCTTCGGCTACATGATCTGGTCGTTCTGCCTGCTCGGGCCGCTCTACGTCCTGCTGATCTACCTCTTCTTCACTTGAGCGACGCGCGCGCCGGACAACAAAAAGCCCCCGAGACGGGGGCTTTTTTGCGTGTGCCGGAGCGGATCAGTGCGCCATCAGGATCGGGACGTTGGCGTTGGTGAGCATCCGCCGGGTGCCGCCGCCCAGGACCAGTTCGCGCAGGCGGGAATTTCCCGAGCCGCCCATCACGATCATGTCGGCGCGGGTTTCGCGGGCGTATTCGAGAACCCGGCCTTCCGCCGCCCGCGCGCCGTGTTGCGGCATCCGCACTCCGGGTTCGATGTCGTGGAGGCGGAGTGTATTGGCGATGCGTTCGAGCGAGCGCGCGGCTTCCTTGCCGCCTTCGCGCGAGACCAGCGTCACCGCCTCGGCTTGCTGGAGGAAGGGGATCGCGGCACGCACCGCGCGCGAGCATTCGACGGTTTCCTTCCACGCCACCAGGATGCGGCGGCCGAGCACCATCCGGCGCTGGCCGTGGGGCAGGACGATCACCGGGCAGCTGCCGACCATCGCCAACTGGTCGGGCAGTTCGGCGAACAGCATTTCCTCAAGATTGCGCGGGTCGCTTTGGCTGACGATCGCGAGGTCGTGGTAATGGGAGAGCTGGGTCAGCACCTTGATGTGCTCGCCCTCGACCATGCTCCATTCGTAGCGCACGTCGTGCAGCTTGCACCACTGGCGGAACTCGTGCTCGACGGTCTTGGACTTTTCCGCCGAGATGTCCTGGACTTCGTGGGTGTAGGCGGTGGCGACGGTGCGGCCTTCGGCGACCTGGAGGGTGCGGACCGGACTGGTGATGAAGACCACGCTCAACAGCGCGTTATGTCGGCAGGCAAGGTTATAGGCGACGCGGAGGCGAGTCATGTATTCCTCGTCATTGGCAAGATGGACGAGGATGGATCTGATGCTCATACCGCGACGTTCCCTGCGTTGGGCCTCCTGCCCGGAAGATCTCCAGGGGCGGAGACGCTAATCCGGCGGAGCTTGGGAGTCAATCATCGGTCACGCCAACGGACGGCAGGGCGGTGCGGCAGAAAGGTCGCGCATCGGTCGCGCCCTGACGCAACCTTCGCGAAACCGATAAGACCCCGTTTCAAAGTATCTTTTGGAGGGTTTTCTTGCAACAGCGGCGTTTCAAAAAAAGCCCCGCCGGTTGTGGGCGGGGCTTTTGCGATGCGTCAGTTGAGCGCGACGACGTAGCGGTCGATCGGCACCTGCCGGCCGATGAGGTTGAGCTTGAACAGGTAATCGGCGAAGCGGACGTAGCGGCTGCGGTCGAGCGCCTGCGGTCGCATCGCGAAGCGCGGCATGGTGTCGCGCCAGGCGCGCCGGTTGAGTTCGGAGTCGAGGCCCTTCTCGTAGCTCGCGAACGCCGCCCAGGCTTCCTTCGGGTGGTTGACCATGAACAGGGTGGCGCGCTCGATCGCTTCGAAGAAGCGGCGGATGCGCGGGTCGGAGAGGCGTTGCTGGTGGGTGATGTAGATCAGCTCGTCGTAGGCCGGAACGCCGTGCTCCTCGGGGAAGAAGGCGACGCCCGGGTGCTTCTCCATCTCCATCTGGTTGAGCTCGAAGTTGCGGAACGCGCCGATCACCGCGTCCACCTGCTTCGACAGCAGCGCCGGGGAGAGGGAGAAGTTGACGTTGATCAGGGTCGCGTCCTTGAGGGTGAGGCCGTGGCTTTGGAGCATGGTGCCGAGCAGGGCTTCCTCGAAGCCGGAGATCGAGTAGCCGATCTTCTTGCCCTTGAGATCGGCGATGTCCTTGATCGGGCCGCCCTTCAGGACCACCAGGCAATTGAGCGGCGTTGCGATCAAGGTGCCGACGCGGACGATCGGCAGGCCCGCCTCGGCGAGGAGGTGGAGCTGCGGCTGGTAGGTCAGCGCCATGTCGACTTCCTTGGCCGCCACCAGCTTCGGCGGTGCGTTGGGGTCGGCGGGGGCGATCAGGGTGACGTCGAGGGCGTTATCCTTGAAGTAGCCCAACTGCTTCGCGAGCACGAGTGGCGCATGATCGGGGTTGACGAACCAGTCGAGCGCGACCGAGAGCGGCTCGGGCGTCGCCGGTTTTGTCGGCGAGAGCAAGGGTTGGGCAAGCGCCGGGCGGGCGGCGAGCGCGGCGGAGAGGATCGACAATCCGGCGAGGACGTGGCGGCGGGGAAGCATAACGGTCATCTGTCGATCAATCCCTGAACGGTTACAACGGTCATGGGCGCGGTGCGTCGAGGGTATCGTGGACCCAAGGCAGGGCGCGGCGCAAGCACGCGGCAATCGCAGCGTGCAGGATAACGGCCATGGTTGCGAGCAGAAACAGCGCCGCGAACATCAGCGGCACCTGCAGGCGTGCATTGGCGTGAAGCATGAGAAACCCGAGTCCGGCCGAGGATCCGACCCATTCGCCGACCACCGCGCCGATCGGCGCGACCGCCGCGCCGACCTTGAGGCCGGAGGCGAGGCCGGGCAGGGCGGCGGGTACGCGGATCTGGCGCAGCGTCGCAAGCGGGCCCGCGTTCATCGTTCGCGCGAGGTCGAGGAGGTCGGGATCGGTGCGGCGCAGGCCGTCGTAAAACCCCGAGGCGACCGGGAAGAAGATGATCAGCGCCGCCATCGCGACCTTCGAGGCGAGGCCATAGCCGAGCCACAACACCAGGAGCGGCGCGATCGCGAACACCGGCAGCGCCTGGGTCGCGACGAACAGCGGCCAGAGCCAGAGCGCGGCAGGCCGCCAAAGCGCCAGCGCGAGCGCCGCAAGCACGCCGAAGCCCACGCCGAGGAACAGGCCGATGAAGATCTCCGCCAGCGTGATCGCGCCGTGCTCGGCGAGCAGGTCCCAATGGTCGACGAAGGCGTTGGCGACGTCCCAGGGGGCGGGGAGCATGAAGCTCTGCCGACCCGCGCCGAGCCAGGCGAGTGTCCAGATGCCGAGGAGAATCGCACCGGCGGCGAGACGGCGGATCATCGCGCCGCCTCCGGCGCGAGCGCCCGCAGGATTTCCCCTTGCGCCGCCAGCACGTGGGGCGAATCGGCGGCGCGCGGCCAGGGCTCGTCGGGCAACGCGATCGGGCGGCTGACCGCCGGGCTGCCGGCGAGGACGATGACGCGGTGGCCGAGGCGCAGCGCCTCCAGCGGGTCGTGGGTGACGAACACCACGGTGCGGCCTTCGAGCATGGTCGCGGCGAGATTTTGCAGGCTCAAGCGGGTGAGGGGGTCGAGGGCGGAGAACGGTTCGTCCATCAGCACCACCGGACGGTCTTCCATCAGCGTGCGGGCGAGGGCGACGCGCTGGCGCTGGCCGCCCGAGAGGGTATCGGGCCGATCCTTGGCGCGCGAGCCGAGACCGACGGCGTCGAGGAGTTCGCTGGCGCGGCCCCGTGCGCCGCCGGGCGTGCCGCGTAGTCGTGCGCCGAGGCAGACGTTGTCGATCACCGGGAGCCAGGGGAGCAGCAGGTCCTTCTGCGCCATCCACGCCACCCGCCCGGCAAGGGAAGCGCCCATGTCGTCGCCGATTTCCGCGCCGTTCGGCGGAATCAGCCCGGCGATCAGGCGGAGCAGGGTGGTCTTGCCGACGCCCGATGGACCGAGAATGCCGGTGAACCGACCGGCCTCGGCGTGGAAGTCGAGATCGGCGAACACCGGAACCTGCCCGAGGGTGAGGTTCGCCCGGCGCACGCGCACTGCTGGCGGAATCGTTGGAAATCGGGCCTGGTCGGGCATGGTCGGATCACGTCCCTTCGCCGGTACGAGCCGGATCAGGTTCAAGGGGTCGTTCCGAGTGAGGAACCTCTCAGCCGCTCGATTTACGGCTCCCCCCGTGGGGCGCGCACTGGCAACGCGCGATCGGTTCATGTATGGTGCCAGCCGCCCGTCGGGTCAAGATCAAGCCGGAGACTCCCATGCGCCGCCCATTCGTTTTCGCGGTTTTGCTGCTGTTGCTGACGGTTTCGTCGGCGCGCGCCGAATTCGGCGCGGGCGTGGTGATGCTCGAACACGCGGGCCGTCCGGTGGCGACCTTCACCGTCGAGGTGGCGTCGAGCCCCGACGACCGCTCCCTCGGACTGATGGACCGGGAGACGCTCGACGCCAACAAGGGCATGGTGTTCGACTACGGCGCGCCGACGATGGCGCGGATGTGGATGCGCCGCACCCTGATCCCGCTCGACATGGTGTTCGTCGACGCCGACGGCGTGGTCCGGCATATCCACGCCAACGCGGTGCCGAAGGACGAAACCGTGATCGCGTCGCCGGTGGCGATTCGCTGGGTTCTGGAAATTCCCGGAGGGCGTGCGTCCGCGATCGGTTTGCAGCCCGGCGACCGGATGAAGCTGAAGACCCGATAGACGAAGTTTTTAAACGTGTTGCCTTGGCGGGAACATCCCCATATTTTCCAAGCCACGGGGTGTAGCTCAGCCTGGTAGAGCGTCGGCTTTGGGAGCCGAAAGTCGTAGGTTCGAATCCTATCACCCCGACCATGCCCTTTTCGGCGCGACCGAACAGCAAGGGAAGACCGCGATGGCGAAAGTCCGGATTTTCAAGCCTGCCAAGACCGCGATGCAGTCGGGGCGCGCCAACGTCGTGAGATGGACCCTCGAATACGAACCCTCCGAGCGGCGCGAAGCCGATCCGCTGGTGGGCTGGGTCGGCTCGGGCGACACGCTGTCGCAGTTGCGCCTGCGCTTCGACACCAAGGAAGAGGCGGTGGCCTATGCCGAGCGCGAAGGCCTCGACTACACCGTCGAGGAGCCCCAGGTTCGTCGCCTCGTGCCGAACAACTATTCCGACAACTTCGCCGCGAAAAAGTGGAACTGATCGGAATTTCCGGGCGCCCTTAGCTCAGATGGATAGAGCACTCGCCTTCTAAGCGAGCGGTCGCTGGTTCGAGTCCAGCAGGGCGCGCCAAATTCCATGCCCGGCTCAAAGCGGATCGTAGCCGGGCTTCTTGTAGATCAGTTCCGGCTTCGCCGCGATCTCGGGCTTGTAGACGGTCTCGACCCAATCCGCCTTCGCCACGTCCTCGATCGCCACCGACACCGCGGTTTCGGGGCAGTCGGCGGTTGCCATCAGGGCTTCGGTGAGCGCCGCCGCGATCCGCGCCTTCTGCTCTTCCGAGCGTCCCGGGTACATTTTCACGATCACATGCGGCATGGGTTTTGTCCTTCGCGGTGAGGGGGAAACGCCGAGATGCCAAGATAGGCGCTCGCGGCGTTCCGCGCCATCTGCTTCAAGCCTTTGGGCAAATCCGGCATTCCTCCAGAATTCTGCGGGCCTCCGGGTAGGCAACGTCCAAGACCGCCCCATCTCTACTCCAGTCGCCATAGTTTGGAATGGGTCGAACCGTGTTCCGATTGGACGTCCAGGGCCTGCGCGCCATAGCCGTCACCTCGGTGGTGACTTTTCATGCTTTTCCGGCGCTGCTGCCGGGCGGCTTCCTTGGCGTCGACATCTTTTTCGTGATTTCGGGTTACCTGATCACCGGAATCCTGGTCAAGGAACTCCGCGAGGGGAAGTTCTCGATCGCCGAATTCTACCGCCGCCGCGTCCGCCGGATTTTCCCCGCGCTGGTCGTGGTGCTGGCGTTTTCCATCCTCGCCGGGGCGTTTCTCCTCAGTCCGCAGGCCTTCCGTTCGCTCGGGCGGAGCGTGGTCGCCACCGCGTTCTTCTCGTCGAACATGGATTTCTGGCTGACCACCGACTACTTCGACGGCGCGGCGGAGTTCAAGCCGCTGCTCCACACCTGGTCGCTGGCGGTCGAGGAGCAGTTCTACATCCTCTATCCGCCGTTGCTCTATGTCCTGTGGCGCTATGCCCGCAGCCGCCTGACCCTGGTGCTGGCGGCCCTGTTCGCGCTGTCGCTCGCGGTGTCGGAGGCGATGGTGTGGACCGCGCCCGCCGCCGCGTTCTATTTCGCGCCGTCGCGCGGCTTCGAGTTGCTGTCGGGCGCGTTGATTGCGACCCGTGCCCTGCCCGCGCTGCGTAGCCAGAAAACCCGCGAGATCGTCGCGGGCGTCGGCCTCGCGGCGATCTTCCTGCCGCTGATGTTTTATACCGCGAAGCTGCCGTTCCCCGGTCTGGTCGCGCTGGTGCCCTGCGTCGGCACGGCGCTGATGCTGCACGCGGGCGCGAATGGCGAGTCGTGGGCCGCCAAGTCGATCTCGACGCCCGGCTACCTGTTCTTCGGCAATCTCTCGTATTCGCTCTACCTCTGGCACTGGCCGATCCTGGTCTACGCCCGCCACCTGTTCGGCGGCACGATCGACTGGATCCAGGCGAGCGTCGCGGTGGCGCTGGCGGTGGGGGCTTCGGTGCTGTCGTACCGCTATGTCGAGCAACCATTCCTCGCCAAGAGTCGCCGCAACCTGCCCGCGCTCCGCATCGGCGGCGTGGCGATCGGCGGCTTCGCCAGCCTCGGCCTCGCGCTGTTCCTGCTGCACGGCGTCGACGCGCGGTTCTCGCCCCAGTCGCTCGCGATGTTCGCTTATGCCAAGGACATCAACACCCGCCGCGACAGCTGCCACAACGACAGCCCGAACCTCCGCGCCTTCGCCGACAATTGCAGCTTCGGCGCGGCAGGTGTGGCGCCCGATGTCGCGGTCTGGGGCGATAGCCACGGCGCCGAGCTTGCGGTCGCGCTCGGCCGCCGCGCCGAGCCGCTCGGGCGTGCGGTGATGGAAATCACCTCGTCGGCGTGCCCGCCCGCGCTCGGGTTCGCCTCGCGGATGCGGCCGTGGTGCGAACCGCAGAACCAGCGCACCCTCGAAGGCCTGGTCGGCGATCCGCGGATCAAGACGGTGATTCTGGTCGCCAACGCGATCCGCTACGACAACGTCGAGGGCTTGCGCAACGGCTACCAGGCGAGCGTCCGCGCGCTGCGCTCGGCGGGCAAGCGCGTGGTGATGCTCTCCCAGATTCCGATCGTTCATGCCGACCCGCCCGACGTCGTCGGCATGGCGGTGCGCCACGGCGCATCCCTCGATACGCTCGGCATTCCGCGCGCCGAATACGACGGCGAAGCCGATTCCTGGCGCGCCTTCCTCGTCGAGCAGGCGAAGCTTTGGGGTGCGGAGGTTTACGACCCGGCGGCCACCCTGTGCGATGCCGCGTTCTGCCGGATCTACAAGGACCGCATCGGGGTTCTCTATTTCAACCGCGACCATTTGAGCGTCACCGGCGTCGACTATGTCGTCGCCGACCTCGCCGGCCGCCTCTACCCGCAGGCGGTGCGGCAGAAAGCGGCGATTGCGCCGAGCGCGTCCGCCGCCCAGGCCGCCGCTGTCCGCTAAACGCCTGCCCTGAAAAACAGCACAAAAAATAGTCATCGCGACTCGATGACTTTTAATTGTGCGCTTTCCCGAATCTATGCTATTTATCCGGATAAATACCCAACCGGAGCCCCCGATGCCCCCACGCCCGATGCGCCGCCGCACCAAGCTCTCGGATGGGATCGTCGAGGACATGAAGCGCCTGATCGTCGCCGAATGCCTGAAGCCGGGCGACCGGGTGCCGAGCGAGCCCGAACTGATCGAGACCCACGGCTGCTCCAAGGGCACGGTGCGCGAAGCCCTGAAAGCGCTTGAGGTCGAAGGCCTGGTGGTGATGCGTACCGGGCCGGGCGGCGGGGCCTACCTTGCCGACGCGGGGCCCGAGCCCGCCGCGCGGATGCTTCGCAACTTCCTTCATTTCCAACATCTCGACGGCAAGGGGGTCTACCAGATCCGCAAGATCGTCGAGCCCGAGGTCGCCGCCGCTGCGGTCGGGCGGCTTTCCGAAGCCCAGTTCGCGCAGCTCGAAGACAACGTCGTCGCCTGCAGCGAGGCCCCGAAGAGCGAGGAGGAGCAGCGCCGCCAGCGCATCCTCGAACTCGAATTCCACAACATCCTCGCCGACGCCTGCCCGAATCCGCTGCTCGCCTTCATCGGGCGGTTCCTCAACGACATGCTGCGCGATCTCGTGGTGCTGAAGAAGGCCTACGTACCCGAGCGCCATCGCTTCGGCGAGTGCAACGTCAGCTATCACCGTCTGCTGCTCGAAGCCTACCGCCAGGATGACGCCGCGCGGGTGCGGGCGATCATGCTCGCCCACATGCACGACGCCGAACGCCACATGACCGCGCTCGAAGGCGAGGTCGCGAATTCGTTTCTTCTAGGATTTCCCCGGCCGTAGGCGGGCCGGGACGAGTTGAGTTCACCGATTTTTTGAAAAAAACCGAGAGGCTCCCATGAAACGTCGTTCCTTCCTGAAGTCCGGTCTTGCCGCCACCTCGCTCTTGGCCGCGCCCTCCATGCTGAAACCCGCCTTCGCCGCCGCGCCGGTGACGATCCACGGCCTGAAGTCGATGTCGGGCGCGTTCGCGAGCTATGGCCAGTTCGCCGAGATGGGTTCCAAGCTCGCGGTGCAGGACTTCGGCCCGCTCCTGGGCGCCAAGCCCGAATACGTCACCATCGACACCGAGGGCAATCCGGGCAAGGCGGTGCGCAAGGTGCAGGAGGCGATCCAGGGCGGCGCGAAGTTCTTCGACGGCTGCACGCTGTCCTCCACCGCGCTTGCGGTCGGCAAGGAAGTCGCCAAGGGTGGCGGCGTGTTCATGACTCCGGCGGGCGCGGACGAGATCACCGGTACCGAATGCAACGCCTCGACCTTCCGATGGACCGTGCCGACCTACGGCGCGATCCAGGAGACCGTGCGGCCACTGTTCAAGGCCGAGCCGAAAAAGAAGAAGTGGTACACGATCACGCCGCAATACGTGTTCGGCGACGCCCTGCTCACCGCCGCCAAGGATGTATTCAAGGATCTTGGCATCGAGCATGTCGGCAACAGCTACCACTCGACCCAGGAGCAGGAATTCTCGGGCTACCTGACCAACGCCATGGCGGCGCAGCCCGACGTGCTGCTGATCCTCAACTTCGGCGGCCAGGCCTCCAACTGCCTGCGTCAGGCGATCAGCTTCGGCCTGAAGAAGCAGATGACCATCCTGATCGCCTGGACCGCCGGCCTCGACTGGTTCCAGTCCCTCGGCCCGGATCTGCTCGAAGGCGTCTATCTCGGCGCGCAGTATTGGCATCAGGTCGACAACCCGACCAACAACGCCCTCGTAAAGCGGGTGAAGGAAGTCTACGGCATCACCGCCAACTACCCGCTCGCCGCCGACTACATCGGCACCAAGGTGATCCTCGAAGCGATCAAGAAGGCGGGTTCCACCGACGGCAAGGCGGTGGCGAAGGCGATGGAGGGGATGTCCTACGACGGTCCGACCGGCAAGGAGATGATCCGCGCCCAGGATCACCAGGTGATCAAGGATTACTATCTGCTCAAGGGCAAGGCGAAGTCGGAGATGAAGGATGCGGACGACTACGCCACCTTGATCAGCTCGGGCCAGTCGTTCCCGCAGGGCGACAAGATCGCCTGCAAGATGGTCTGATCCGGAACCCTCAATCCCCGGAGCGGCGGTTGCCGCCGCTCCGGCCCAATTCGGGGTGCGGCATGCTCAATCTCTATCTGTTCCAGATCCTGAACGGCCTCGGGTTGGGGATGATCTATTTCCTGATTTCGGTCGGGCTGACGATCATCTTCGGACTCCTGAACTTCGTGAACTTCGCCCACGGCGGGTTCTTCATGCTCGGCTGCTATCTCTGCTATGCGCTGCTTCAGCTCACCGGCCAGTTCTGGCTGACCCTGCTGCTGGGACCGCTGATCGTCGCGGCGCTCGCCTGGGTGATGGAAAAGACCCTGATCCGCCGGATCTACCATCTGCCGCACACCTTTCACATTCTCGTCACCGTCGGCGTCGCGCTGATCCTCCAGGAATCCGCGATCATCGTCTGGGGGCCGATCGGCAAGAGCATCCCGATTCCGGAAGCGCTCCAGGGCGTGGTGATCATGGGCAAGTTCGCATACCCCAAATATCGCCTGTTCCTGATTCTGTTCTCGGCGGCGATCGGCTTCATCCTCTGGCTGCTGCTGGAGCGCACCCGCTTCGGCGCGTTGGTGCGGGCGGGGTCGGAGAGTACCGAGATGGTCTCGCTGCTCGGCACCAACATCTACAAGCTGTTTTCCCTCACCTTCGCCTTGGGCGTCGGCCTCGCCGGGCTGGCGGGCGTGCTCTCCGGGCCGATCCGGGGCGCGCAGCCGTTCATGGGGCCGGAGGTTCTCGGTATCGCGTTCGTCGTCGTGGTGATCGGCGGCATGGGGTCATTCTTGGGCGCATTGGTCGGCGGCTTGCTGATCGGGTTGGTGCAAAGCCTGATGACGACGATCTGGCCCGAGGGCGCGAGCCTGATGATCTACGGCGCGATGGCGGCGGTGATCCTGCTGCGCCCCTACGGCCTGTTCGGGAGGGCTTGAGGATGAAGCGCCTGATGACCTCCAAGGGGCTGTTCGGCGGCACCACCCTCGCGGTGCTGGCGATCCTCGTCCTGCTGCCGCTGGTGCTGCCCTCGGCGACCCTCGCCACCGAGATCGTGATCTTCGCGATGGCGGCGCTCGCCTGCAACCTGCTGCTCGGCTACGGCGGCCTGCTCTCGTTCGGCCAGGGATTGTTCTTCGGCGCGGGGTCGTATCTTTCCGCGCTCGCGATGATCCACGGCGGGGTGGGGCTGGTGACCGCGCTGGTGATCGCGATCGTCGCCGGGGCTTTGATCGCCACCTTCGTCGGCATGCTCTCGATCCGCCGCACCGGAATCTACTTCGTGATGCTGACCCTGGCGTTCTCCCAGACCGGCTACTTCCTCGCCTACACCCTCTCCAAATGGACCGGCGGCGACAATGGCCTGCTCGACGTGCCGCGCCCGGGCTTGAGCCTATTCGGCGTCGACCTCGTCGACCTCAAGGGTGCGCACGCCTATTACGTCTTCGTCGCCTTGATCTTCATGGCGGTCTACGTCGGCGCGCGGCGGGTGATCGATAGCCCGTTCGGCAGCACCCTCGTCGCGATCCGCGAGAACGAATCCCGCGCTTCGGCGGTGGGCTTCGACACCCGCCACTTCAAGATGCTCGCCTTCACCCTCTCGGGTGCGGTCACCGCGCTCGCGGGCGCGCTCTACGGCATGCTGATCAACTACGTGCCGCTCGACAACATCGCGATGGCGATGTCGGAGAACATCGTGATCATGACCGTGATCGGCGGCACCGGCTCGCTCCTGGGCTCGTTGCTGGGGGCGGGGACGCTGGTGCTGATGGGCGAGATTCTCTCGTCGATCTGGCCGCGCTGGCCGCTGCTCCTCGGCGTGCTCCTGATCCTGATCGTGGTGTTCCTGCGCGGCGGCGTCTGGGGCGGGGTGGAAAGCCTGATCGGGCGAATGACGCGAAAGGACGAAGCATGAGCGAGATCCTCCTTGAGACCCAAGACCTCGCGCTCGCCTACGGCGGCTTCCGCGCCGTCGACGGCGTCAATCTCTCGGTCAAGGCGGGGACGATCCATTCGGTGATCGGCCCCAACGGCGCGGGCAAGACCTCGCTGTTCCACTGCCTCACCGGCGGGCGAAAGCCGAGCGAGGGCAGCATCTTCTTCAACGGCGCAGACATCACCCATCGCCCCGCCCATGCCCGCGTCGGCATCGGCATGGCGCGCAGCTTCCAGGTCACCAGCCTGTTCCAGAACCTCTCGGTGCGTGAAAACCTCCGCCTCGCCGCGCAAGGCTGCGACGGCGACAAGGCGCTGGCGTTCTGGCGGCCGGTGGGGGCGGGCAAGGCGCACATCGCGACCGCCGAACGGGTAATGGAGCGCCTCGGCCTCGCCGCGAAGGCCAATACCGCCGCGGGCGACCTGTCCCATGGCCAGCAACGGGTGCTGGAGGTGGGCATGGCGCTGTGCGGCGAGCCCAAGCTGCTGCTCCTCGACGAGCCAACCTCGGGCATGGGCATCGACGACATTCCGATCATGACCCACTTGATCGCCGAACTCGGCAAGGACCACACGGTGATGCTGATCGAGCACAATATGGGCATCGTGATGACGATCAGCGACACGATCACGGTGATGAGCCGCGGGCAGATCCTCGTCGAGGGCAAGCCCGACGCCGTCCGCGCCGACGAACGGGTCCGCGCCGCTTACCTGGGGGAGGCCGCCGTATGAGCCTGCTCGACGTCGACGCCATCCATTCCTACTACGGCAAGAGCCACGTCCTCGAAGGCGTGTCGCTTTCGGTGGACGAAGGCGAGCTGGTGACGCTGCTCGGCCGCAACGGCGCGGGCAAGACCACGACGCTGCGCAGCATAGCGGGCGTGGTCCGGCCGAAATCGGGCTCGGTGAAGTTCAACGGCGAGGAGATGATCGGCCGCGAGATCCACCGCATCGCCCGTGCCGGGATCGCCCTGGTGCCCGAGCATCGCGGCATCTTCGCGCTGCTGACGGTGGAGGAGAACCTCAAGATCGCGGTGCGCGACGGCTGGTGGAAGCTCACCGACGTCTACGACCTGTTCCCGCGCCTCTACGAGCGCCGCAGGAACGGCGGCAACGCCCTCTCGGGCGGCGAGCAGCAGATGCTCGCCATCGGCCGCGCGCTGCTCAACAATCCCAAGCTCCTGATTCTCGACGAGCCGACCGAAGGCCTCGCGCCGGTGATCGTGGACGAGATCGTCCGCGTCCTCATCGACATCAAGCGCACCGGTATGTCGGTTCTGCTGGTGGAGCAAAATCTCAGCGTGTGCGAAAAGCTCGCCGACCGTCACTACGTTCTCGAACAGGGCCGGATCGCCTATTCCGGCAGCGCCGCCGATTTCGCGGCGGATCGTTCGGTGCGGGACCGCTACCTCGCCTTGAGCGCGTGAGCCGTCCCAGGTTCAACAAGGGTGTGTAAATCCATGACCGATACCACTTCCCCCGTGCTTGCCAACCTCGCTGTCGACGGCGAGCGTCTGTGGCGTTCGCTGATGGACCTCGCCCAACTGGGGGCGACGCCGAAGGGCGGCGTGGCGCGCCTGGCGCTCACCGAACTGGACGGCGAGGCGCGGCGGTTGTTCATCCAATGGTGTAAGAATTCTGGCTTAAGTGTTTCTATCGACGAGATCGGCAACATCTTCGCGCGGCGCGAAGGGCGCAACCCGGACCTGCCGCCGGTGATGATGGGCAGCCATATCGATACCCAACCGACCGGCGGAAAGTTCGATGGTTGCTTCGGCGTGCTGGCCGGCCTCGAAGTGATCCGTACGCTCAACGATCTCGGCATCGAGACCGAAGCGCCGGTGGAAGTGGTCGCCTGGACCAACGAGGAAGGTTCGCGCTTCCCGCCCTGCATGATGGGTTCGGGGGTATTCACCGGCCAGTTCGGCCTCGCCGAAACCTTGGCCAAAGTCGACGCCGAGGGCCTCTCCGTCGGCGACGAGCTCAACCGCATCGGCTTCGCGGGCGATCGCCCGGTCACCGGCCATAAGGTCGGGGCGTATTTCGAGGCGCACATCGAGCAAGGACCGATCCTTGAAGACGAGGGCAAGACCATCGGCGTGGTGATCGGCACCCTCGGCCAAAAGTGGTTCGACCTCACCCTCACCGGCCAGGAAGCTCACGCCGGGCCTACGCCGATGCTGCGCCGCAAGGACGCGTTGCTCGCTGCTTCGTCGGTGGTCCAGGCGGTCAACCGCATTGCTCTTGATTCTGGGGAATATGCTTGCGGAACAGTGGGTTGTTTGAGCGTTTTCCCGGATTCCCGCAACGTCATTCCGGGCCGCGTCGACCTCACCATCGACCTCCGCCACTGGAGCGCCGCCGCGCTTGAGAAAATGGTTGAGGCGTTGAAGTCACGCATCGCCGACGTCGAGCGCGTCACCGGCGTCACCGCCGAACTCACCCCGACCGCCGATTTTCCGCCGCTGTCGTTCCACGAGGACTGCGTCGACGCGGTGCGAAGCTCCGCCGAGCGCATGGGATACTCCCACCGCGACATCGTCTCGGGTGCAGGGCACGATGCGATTTTCCTTGCGGAAATAGCGCCTTCCGGAATGATCTTCATTCCCTGCGAGAATGGTATTAGCCACAACGAGGCGGAAAACGCCGAACCCGCCGACGTCGCCGCCGGGGCGTCGGTGCTGCTCCACGCCGCGCTCGCCCGCGCAGGTATCGTCGCCAAGGATGCATGATATGACTGAAGTCGGACTGATGACCGCCGTCGAACTCACGGCAGCCTACCGCGCCAAGATCCTCTCGCCGGTCGAGGCGACCGAGGCGGCGCTGGCGCGGATCGAGCGGTTCAACGGCGCGGTCAACGCCTATGCGCTGGTGGATGCCGATAGTGCTCGCGCGCAAGCCAAGGCGGCGGAAGCACGCTGGACGACCGGGCGACCGCTTTCGCCGATCGACGGCGTGCCGTCGTCGATCAAGGACCTGACCATGGTCAAGGGCTGGCCGACGCGCAAAGGCTCCAGGACCACCGACCTGGCGCCCGCAGCCGTCGACGCGCCGTTCACCGCGCGGATGCGCGAGGCGGGGGCGGTGATTCTCGGCAAGACCACAACGCCCGAATTCGGCTGGAAGGGCGTTACCGACAGCAGCCTCCAGGGCATCACCCGCAATCCGTGGAACCTCGGCCGCACTTCCGGCGGGTCATCGGGCGGCGCGGCGGTGGCGGCGGCGCTCAACATGGGCGTGCTGCACCAGGGCAGCGATGCGGGCGGCTCGATCCGCATTCCCTGCGGCTTCTGCGGCGTGTTCGGGATCAAGCCGACCTTCGGCTGGGTGCCGCAGTGGCCCGCCTCGGCGATGACCACGCTCTCCCACCTCGGCCCGATCACCCGCACGGTGCGGGATTCCGCCCTGATGCTCAACGTCGTCGCGCGCCCCGACAGCCGCGACTGGTACGCCGGAACCGCGTTCCCGAAGGACTGGACCGCCAACCTCGACGCGCCGCTCACCGGCCTCCGCATCGCCTACAGCCGCACTCTCGGGTTCGTCGATGTCCGCCCCGACGTCCTGGCCCGTGTCGACGCGGCGGTCGAAGTCCTGCGCAGCCTCGGTGCAACCGTCGAGGATGCCGACCCCGGTTTCCCCGACCTGCTCGAAACCTTCAACGTCCTTTGGCATGCGGGCGCGGCCAAGCTCGTCGACACCATCCCCGAAGGCCAACGCGCCGCAGTCGACCCGGGCCTCCGCGCCATCGCCGCCGACGGTGCCAGCACCTCGCTGGTGCGCTACATGCACGCCTGCGACGAACGCGCCGCGCTGGGCGAACGCATGGGCCGCTTCCACGAAACCTACGACCTCCTCGTCACCCCGATGCTGCCGATCACCGCCTTCGCCGCCGGACGCAATGCGCCCGAAGACGCTACCAATGGCGACTGGGTCGCCTGGACGCCGTTCACCTTCCCCTTCAATATGACCCAGCAGCCTACCGCCAGCATCCCCTGCGGTTTCGCCGACGACGGCCTTCCCGTCGGCCTCCACGTCGTCGCCGCCAAGTTCAACGACGCCCTGGTGATGCAAGCCTGCGCCGCGTTCGAGCGGGCATGTCCGCAGCCGTTCGCGGACGCGCCGAAGGGGTAAGGCCAGGGCTCTGCCCTGGACCCGGCAAGGGCCTTGGGCCCTTGCATCCCGTTCGCTTTTTTGCGCGAAGCGCCATAGAGCCTTCACGCGGCGTGATGGTCGATTGCGCTGATGCGCGAAAAACTAAGGGGGTCTGGGGCCCGAGGCCCCAGTGGGTGCGGGCAAAGCCCGCGACCTTACGGCGACAAACCGCTCAACGCATCCAGCACGACCCCGGGCGTCAGCAGTTCCGGCAGCATCGTCGGCGTCGGGTTACCCGGCGCATAAAGCGCGTAGGCGGGTACGCCCGCGCGGCCGAGGCGGGCGAGGGCCGCGCCGATTTCGGCGTCGCGCTGGGTCCAGTCCGCCACCAGCAGGGTCACGCCCTTGTCGGCGAAGGCTTTGAGCACCTTGGCGTCGGCGAGGGTGGTGCGCTTGTTGACCTGGCAGGTGAGGCACCAGGCGGCGGTGAAGTCGACGAACACCGGCTTGCCTTCCGCCTGGAGGGCGGCGAGGCGGGTGTCGGAATAGGCGGTTTCGGCGGAGGCGAGACTGGGGGCGGGACGGAGTTCCACCACCACCGCCGCGCCGACGGCGGCGATCAGGATCAGCGCCGCCGAAACCTTCCGCACGCGCGGCAGGCTGGCGGCCAGGGCGATGACCACGACGACCAGGGCGGCGATCCAGAGGCCGAGGGTGTCGGTCTGGCGGCTCAGCACCCAGGCGAGCCAGAGCGCGGCGGCGAACATCGGCCAGGCGAGGACGTGGCGCAGCGTGTTCATCCACGGGCCGGGCCTGGGCATCAGGCGGGCGAGGGCGGGCGAGAGGCCGAGCAGCACCATCGGCAGGGCGAAGCCGACGCCGACCGCCAGGATCACGCCGAAGCCAACGAGCGGCGTCTGCACCGCGGCGAAGCCCACCGCCGCGCCCATGAATGGTGCGGTGCAAGGGCTGGCGACGGCCACCGCAAGCAGGCCGGTGAAGAACGGCGCGCGGGCGGCGGGGAGGCGGGCGGTCAGCCCGGCGGGCAGGCCGCCCATCGGCAGGACGTCGGCGAGGTCGAGGCCGACCAGCAGCATCACCAGTGCGAGGACCAGCACCACCGCCGGGCTCTGGAGCTGGAAACCCCAGCCGAGCGCCGCGCCACCGGCGCCGACCCCCGCGAGCGCGCCGCCGAGCACTGCGAAGCCCGCGAGCACGCCCGCGCCGAACAGCAGGCCGTCGCGCCGCGCCGCCGCGCGGGCGGCCTGGGCGATGGCGAGAACCTTGAGCGCGAGGATCGGGAAGACGCAGGGCATCAGGTTGAGCAGCACGCCGCCCGCGAACGCGAGGCCGAGCGCCAGCCAAACGCCGAGGTCGGGCGCGGGTGGTGCGAGCGGCGCGGCGGCGGCGGAGCTGGCGGTGAATTCGAGGGCGTCGAAGGAGGGCTGCGGCGTTCCCGCCGCGACCGGCAAGGTGAGGCTCAGGTTTGCCTCGCCGGGGATGCAGATCTCCTTGCACACCAGCCACGACACCTTCGCGCCCACAACGAACGGCGCGGAGGCGGTGGGGGTGGTGGCGCGGGCGGTGAACACCGCGTGGGTGTCGTAGCCGTAGGTGGTGAGCCCGGCCTCATCGAAGCGCTTGTGCGCCGGGTAGATCAGCGGGCTGATCGACGCGCCCTGCGGCAGGGTCCAGGCGACGGTGGTCGGCAGGCCCGCGTCGCCCGGATTTTCGGCATAGATGTGCCAGCCGGGCGCGAGGCGGAAGGCGACGCCGAGGTCGAGCGATTGCCCCGGCGCGAAACCGGTGGTCGCCGCGATCAGGCGCACTTCGGCCTGGTCGGTCCGCGCGAAATCTTGCGCGGCGTGAGCCGATGGCGCGCCCAGGCAGGCAAAGGCGGCGAGGGCGAGGATGCGGAATGGAGCGATCATCGGGCGAGCCTCCCATGAGGTGGGTTCGGCGTCAATCGCCCCACACAAAAAGGCAGCCGGTGTGTAACGACCGGCTGCGAAGTGGACCCTGAGAGAGGGAGGCTGAACAACTGTCAGTCCACCTTTGAGTTACATGGGAAGGCGCTCGACGAAATCAAGAATAATGCGAAAAAGCTGTGCGTCGCACAGTGGTGTTGAGATAATTCCATAATCTTCATGTGGATAAGAGGCGATTTTCACGCGCCTGCTCCATACCTACCCTTGACCGTTTGAAGACGCGCCTATATCACCCTAGCACCATGTCAGTCCCCGCAGAATCCGCCCGAACCTTCCCGCCGCAGCCTGCAGCCGCGCCGCGCTTCGGCGCGCCCGAGGCCGCGCTCGTCGCCGTCACCATGGTCTGGGGCGCGACGTTCCTGATCGTCCAGGCGGCGATGTCGGTGAGCGGGCCGCTGTTTTTCGTCGGCATCCGCTTCACCACCGCCGCGCTCGCCACCGGGCTGATCGCGCTGCCGGTGCTGAGAGGTGTAACGCGGCGCGAGATCGTCGCGGGTGCGGCGATCGGCGTGGCGATCTTCCTCGGCTATACCCTCCAGACCTGGGGGCTCAAGACCATCGAAAGCAGCAAGTCGGGGTTCATTACCGCACTCTACGTGCCCCTGGTGCCGCTGTTGCAGTGGCTGGTGCTGCGCCGCCCGCCGCGGCTGATGAGTTGGATCGGCATCGCCTGCGCGTTCACCGGCCTGGTGCTGCTCGCCGGGCCGGATGGCACCCGCATCTCCTTCACCTTCGGCGAGATCCTCACGGTGATCGCCGCGCTCGCGTTCGCCTGCGAGATTCTCCTGATCGGCGGCTTCGCCCGGAGCGTCGACTTGCGCCGGGTGACGGTGATCCAGCTTGCGGTGACGGCGCTGATCGCCTTCGCCCTGATGCCGGCGGTCGGTGAGGAGGTGCCGGAATTCTCCTGGCTGCTGGTCGCCTGCGCCTGCGGCATGGGGATGGCGAGCGCGGTGATCCAACTGGCGATGAACTGGGCGCAGAAGCGGATTTCGCCGACACGCGCCACGTTGATCTACGCCGCCGAACCGGTCTGGGCCGGGGTGTTCGGGCGCTTGGCGGGCGAGCGCCTGCCGGTTCTGGCGCTGGCGGGGGCGGCGTTGATCGTCGCCGGGGTGATCGTTTCCGAGCTTCGCCTGCCGAAGAAAAAGCCGCGCTAATCCGCTTCGGTCAGCAGTTGCGGGTGTTCGGGCGGCGCTTCCGAGATCACCACCGCGCGGTTTTCGTAAGTCTCCGGGCAGTCGTCCACCGGTTCCGGCGGATAGGCGACATGGCGCACGCCGTGGAATGCCCAGAGCTGGCCGTCGTCGCAGCGCGCGATCGCCTTGAAACGCAGGATTCTCCCGCCATTCAACATCAGGAACACCGCGATCCGGCTCGCCAGCGCGGCGCGCGGCTGATTCGCGGGCATCCGGAACCCGGCGGAGCGGATGCCGTCGCGGTGGTCGTTGCCGCCCTCGGGCGGCGGCTCGCGCCGGCGCGACGGGTCGAACGCGCCGACCAACGCCTCGGGTGGCACGTCGCCGAGGATCATGGTGCGGATCTCGGCGAACGGGTTGAGCGCGGCGAGGCGGGCTTCGAGGCGGGCGAGGGCTTCGGGCGCGGCGCGGTCGGCCTTCGAGATCAGCAGGCGGTCGGCGATCGCGGCCTGGGCGCGGGCCTCGGCACGGTCGTCGAGGTGGGCTTCACCGTGTTCGCCATCGACCACCGCGACGATGCCGTCGAGGCGGTAGACCGTCGCCGCGACCGGGTCGCCCAGCAGGGTCGCGAGGATCGGGGCGGGGTCGGCGAGGCCGGTGGTTTCGATCACCAGGCGCTGGAATTCGTCGACCTCGCCGCGCACCCGCTTGAAGTGCAGGTCGCGCAACGCAGTGATCATCTCGCCGCGCATCGCGCAGCAGATGCAGCCGGTACTGAGGGTGATCACGGTTTCGTCGACGCCCCTCACCAGTGCGCCGTCGATGCCGATATCGCCGAATTCGTTCACCAGGATCGCCGATCCCGCGAAGCGCGGATCGCGCAGGAGGGCGTTCAGCAGCGTGCTTTTGCCCGCACCGAGGAAACCGGTGATCAGCGTGACCGGAATCTTGGAGTTCGAACCGTTCTGCATCGTTGCCTTTCGTGTTGCGAGGCTTGGAATCATGGGGCTCGGGGCGATATCCTCAAGGAGGTGCGGTTGACCCGGCAGCCCGACCTGACGATACTGCCGGAGGTTTCGAGGGTACGGAAGATGATGCACAAGGTGATGCGGATCGGGTTCCTGGTGCTGACGGTTTCGGCTCCGGCGGCAGTGGCTGCGCAAACCGCGCCCGAACCCGGGATTGCCGCCGACGTCTCCCAACTCCTCGACTGGATCGACGGTGGCCTCGCGCAAGAGGCTACCGCGTCGCCGACTCCCGCGCTGGGCGAAGGTCCGGTCGGGCAGGCGTTGGGCTGGCTGTTCGGCGGAGAAACCCAGTCCGCCGCGACTGAAGCAGCCGATCCTCCGGCACCGCAGGGCTCCCCAGAGAAGCCGATGGCTTCCGTCGTGGTTCCGCCACCGCCGACTCCGGCTGCCGCTCCCGTGGCGACAGCGGCGGATCTACCCGAGGACGAGCCCCTCACCTTGACGCCGCAGCCCCGCCCGGTGGCGACGGTGCGGGCGCAGGGGCTTCTGCTGCCGGTCGCGTCCCCTTAAGGCTTGCCGTACAGTTCGGCTTCCGAAACCTCGGGCGCGCTCAGTTCGACGAGGCCTCCCTCCCGCCATTCCCGATAGAAGCAGCTGCGGTGCCCGGTGTGGCAGGCGACGCCCTTCTGCTCGACCTGAAGCAGCAGGGTGTCGCCATCGCAATCCGGGCGCAGCGCGACGAGGCGTTGCACCTGGCCCGAGCTTTCGCCCTTGCGCCACAGGCTTCGGCGCGAGCGCGACCAATAGCAGACCTGGCCTGTACTCAGGGTCTCGGCGAGGCTGTCGCGGTTCATCCACGCCATCATCAGCACCTCGCCGGTGTCGTGCTGCTGCGCGATCGCGGGGACGAGGCCGTCGGCGTCGAACTTGACCTTGTCGAGCAGGGTGTCGATTCCGGCCATCGTCAGCTCCCGAATTCGGTGAGGCGGGCGAATCCGGCTTCGAGATCGGCGATCAGGTCGTCCGGGTCTTCGAGGCCGACATGGAGGCGCAAGGTCGGGCCGTCGGCGTTCCAGAGCACGGTGTTGCGCACGATTCCGGGGGTGGTGTAGGTGATCAGGCTTTCGTAGCCGCCCCAGGAGAAGCCGAGGGCGAACAGCTTGTAGCCGTCGATCATCGGGATCAGCGCCTCTTCCGGATAGGGTTCGAGAATCACGCCGAACAGGCCGGATGCGCCGAGGAAGTCGCGCTTGAACAGGTCGTGCCCGGGGTCGCCGGGGAGGCCCGGGTGGAGAACGCGGGCGACCTCGGGACGGGATTGCAGCCAGCGCGCGACCTTCAGGCCGCTCTCCTGGTGCTGCTTCATTCGCGGCACGATGGTGCGCAGGCCGCGCAGGCCGAGATAGGCCTCTTCCGAACCCACCGAGTAGCCGTATTTCACCACGCTCGTCTTGATCACCGGATACAGCGCTTCGCTGGTGGTGATCGTACCGAGCATGGCGTCGGAATGGCCGGAGATGTACTTGGTCGCGGCCAGCACCGAGACGTCGACGCCCTTCTCGAACGGGCGGTAGAAGACCGGCGAGGCCCAGGTGCAGTCGGCCACCACCAGCGCGCCCTTGGCGTGCGCGACCTTGGCGATCGCCGGAATGTCCTGCACCTCGAAGGTGAGCGAGCCCGGAGTTTCGCAGAACACCACCTTGGTGTTGGGCTTGAACAGAACCTCGATGTTTTCAGCCAGCAACGGGTGGAAGTAGTCCACCTGCACGCCGTTCTTCGAGAGGATGTCCTGGCAGAAGGTGCGGGTCGGGCCGTAGACCGAGTCCGACACCAGAACGTGGTCGCCCGGCTTCAGCAGCGCCGAGAGAGTGCCCGCGATCGCGGCGAGGCCCGAGGGCATCGCGATGCAGCGCTCGCCGCCTTCGGCAGCGGCGACCGCCTCTTCGAACGCCAGGGTCGTCGGCGTGCCGATGCGGCCGTAATAGAACGCATTCAGGTGGTCGGCCTGGGCCTCGGCCATCGCCGCCATGCTCGGGAAAGTGACGGTCGAGCAGCGGTAGACCGGCGGATTGACGCTCTGCGCGAAATAGGGCGAGGTCCGCCCGGCGTGGGTGATCAGGGTGTCTTGCTTCATGGAAATCTACGATCCGTTCAAGGATTGGGGCCGGAAGCGATGGGGACGTCGAGGGCGTTGCCCCATTCCTCCCAACTGCCGTCGTAAACCGCGACATCGGACTTGCCCGCCAAGTGGGCGGCAAACGCGAGAACGCAGGCGGTGACCCCGGTGCCGCACATCGCGATGACCGGGCGGTCGTCGAGGGGCACCGAGGCGGCGGCGAAGATGTCGCGCAGTTCCTCGGTGGATTTGACCGTCTTGTCGGCGTTGAAGACGGTCGAGAACGGGATGTTGCGCGCGCCCGGAACGTGGCCGGTGGCGCGGCTCGGGCGCGGCTCGGGCGCGGTTCCGGCGTAGCGCTCGGCGGAGCGGGCGTCGACCATCACCGCCCGGTGGGTGGCGAGATTGTCGAGGAGGTCGGGCTTGCGGATCACCTTGGGCCCGCCGTCGCGCGGGGTGAAGTGGCGGTAGTCGCGGGGGCTCAGGGCGCGGTCCGGGCCGTCCTCGATCGGGCGTCCGTCGGCGAGCCACTTCGGTAGTCCGCCGTCCAGCACCGCCACGTCGTCGTGGCCGACGGCGTGGAACATGAACCATGCGCGCATCGCCGCGTTGCTGCCGCCGTTGGCGTCGTAGACGACCGCCTTGATGCCGTCGCCGACGCCGAGCTTGCTGACCTTCGCGAGGAAGGTCTGTGGCGAGGGCATGGCGTGGGAAAGCGGGCTCGTCGGATCGACGATGTCGTTGACGTCGAAGAACCGCGCGCCGGGAATCCGCGCGTCGACGAAGCACGACCGGGCGTCGCGCGGGTCGGTGGGGAGGAAGCTGGTGGCGTCGAGAATCACCACGTCCGGCGCGTCGAGGTGCGCTTGCAACCACGCGCCACTCACCAGACTGTCGGAACGCTCCATTATCCCTCCTTGTTCGCGAGCCAACGCGCGCGCAATTTCGCTCGGTTCAACGCGAACCATTGCAGCACCAGCACCGTGCTGGCGTTGTCGAGTGCGCCCCGGTCGAGCAGGGCGACGGCTTCGTCGGCGGCCATCGTGAACACGCGGATGTCCTCGTGTTCGTCGGCGAGCCCGCCGTGGTCGCCGACCTTCGCCGTGGAGACTTCCCCACAAAAGATCGCGAGGGTTTCCGACGAACCGCCCGGCGTGCAGAGGATATGGGCGACGAAATCCAAACGCCCAACATCGAGGCCGATTTCCTCGGCGGTTTCGCGACGCGCCACCGCCTCGGGGGCTTCGCCCGGCTCGATCATCCCGGCAGGGACTTCGATCAGCCAGGGATTCCACCCCGCCGCCAGGGCTCCGGCGCGAAACTGCTCGATCAGCACGATTTCGTCGCGCACCGGATCGTAGGGCAGCACCGCGACGGCATGGCCGCGCTCGAACACCTCGCGGGTGATCTCAGGCGTCCAGCCGCCGGCGAAGGTCTGGTGGCGCAGCGTGTAGCGGGTCGCGCCGAAGTAGCCCCGGTAGAGCGGGTCCATGGCGAGGGTCTCGACCTGATCGGGTTCGCCGGAGCGGAGCGGAGCGCCGGGATTGAGGCATCCGATGGTCTTCAGGTGGCGCGCGGACATGGAACCCCTTTTGAAAACAGAATGCAGTCCATACCTTAGGACCCGAATCGCGCTGGCTCAAGAGCCGGATCGGGATTTCGGCGGCGTCTCCGCGATTTCGCCCGGCGGGGGTGGCGAACCGGCAATCGGTTTTTTGGATCGTTCAGTTTTCCGGGTTGACACTTCGCGCGAACGGACTAATTCAGATACTGTACTGTTTTAGTCCTGTTTGTGAGAATGATTCTCAGTTGGATTTTCGCGATTTCGCGGCCCGGTCGGCGGGCTCGCCCAGGGGGCAACCGATGCTCAAAGTCAACAAGTTGACCGACTATGCGGTCGTGGTGCTGTGCGACCTCCTGCGCGGTCAATCGCTGCGTTCGGCCGCCGACCTCGCCCAGTCGTCCGGGGTGCCGCTGCCGACGGTGTCGAAGATCCTGAAGCAGCTCGCGCGCACCGGACTTTTGCAATCGGCACGCGGCGTGAATGGCGGATACGGATTTGCCAGGTCGCCGGACGGGATTTCGATGACCGAGGTGATCGAGGCCCTGGAGGGGCCGATCGCGGTTACCGGCTGCATCGAGGACTCGGGCGACTGCGAAATGGTGCATGAGTGCCCGATGAGCGGGCACTGGAACGCGGTCAACGTCGCGGTCCGGCGTTCGCTCGATAGCGTCCGACTGATTGATATGCTCCCGGAGGCCCGGTTCATGGACCCCGAGGATTTGTCCCGAGTGATCGTCGCGCGGCATGCCGCCGCGATGCAGGCGTAGAGGAGAACGCGACCGATGCCGTCCACAATCGAGACCGTCGAAACGGTCAAGGAACTCACCGGCGCCTACAAGTACGGGTTCGTCACCGATATCGAAATGGACATGGCCCCCAAGGGCCTGTCGGAAGACACCATCCGCTACATTTCGGCGCAGAAGAACGAGCCGGAATGGCTGCTGGAGTGGCGCCTGAAGGCGCTGAACCTCTGGCGGAACATGGAAGAACCCAAATGGGCGAAGGTCGATTATCCGAAGATCGACTACCAGGATCTCTATTACTACGCCGCGCCGAAAAAGAAGGGCGAAGGCCCGAAATCCCTCGACGAGGTCGACCCGGAGCTGCTCGACACCTACGAAAAGCTCGGCATTCCGCTCCGTGAGCAGGAAATCCTCGCGGGCGTGGTGGCGGTGGACGCGGTGTTCGACAGCGTTTCGGTCGCCACCACCTACAAGGCCAAGCTGGAGGAGAAGGGGATCATCTTCTGCTCCTTCTCCGAGGCGGTGCACCGCGCGCCGGAACTGGTGAAGAAGTACCTGGGCTCGGTGGTGCCGCAGTCCGACAACTACTTCGCCTGCCTCAACTCGGCGGTGTTCTCCGACGGCTCGTTCGTCTACGTGCCGAAGGGCGTGCGCTGCCCGATGGAGCTCTCCACCT
>DBTR01000092.1:0-36366 GCA_002307145.1 Rhodospirillum sp. UBA1311
AGTTCGCGCGCCTTCTCGGCGAACAACGGCCAGTTGGACGCCGGGTCGACGACCACCGCCTCAAGCTTCTTGCCGAGGACCCCGCCCTTCTTGTTCTGCTCGTCGATGAGATAGAGCATGGTGTCTTTCAGCGTCGTCTCGGAAATCGCCATCGTGCCCGACAGCGAGTGCAGCACGCCGATCTTGATCGTGTCGTCGGCGGCCAGCGCCACCGTGCCGAACCCCATGGCCCCCGCCAAAATCGCCGCCCCGGTGGTGCGGCGGACAAGTGCGCTCCAATTCGTCATGTTCCCAAGCTCCCTGTTCGAAGAAGCGGCGCGCCGTTCGCGCGACACCAAAGGCTTCCCCGGACTCTCCCTTGCCGTCCGGCGGAGGCCCATACGTCGATTGACGTAGACCGATGGGAGATTCGCGCATCGCATTCGACGGCTCGGATATTGCATAAACTGACGCTCGGGTCCGGTTTCGGACCAGCATCCGCCGCGATACCGAAGCCCGTGCTCAAATCCGCGGCACAATCGGAGGCGCGAACGCCCAAGATGTCGGCGCGGCAACGCATCGCCCCGGTCAGGCGCGACTACAACCGCTGGGTCGCCAACCAGACGCTGGAGGATTATGCGCTGCGCTTCACCGCGAAGAGCGCGCGGCGGTTCTCCTCGGTGCGGATTTCGCAAACCGCGATCGGCGCGATCTCCTTCCTCGCGCTCGAAGCGATCGGCGGCGCGATCACGATGTCGTACGGCACCCTGAACGCGGTGGCGGCGATCCTCGTGGTCAGCCTGATCTTCCTCGTCACCGGCTGGCCGATCGCGCGCTACGCCAGCCGCTACGGCGTCGACATCGACCTCCTCACCCGGGGTGCGGGGTTCGGCTACATCGGCTCGACGATCACCTCGCTGATCTACGCGAGCTTCACCTTCATGCTGTTCGCGATCGAGGCCTCGATCATGTCGGCGGCGCTCGACATGGCGTTCGGCGTGCCGCTCTGGATCGGCTACATCGTCTCGGCGGTGGTGGTGATCCCGCTCGTCACCCACGGCATCATGCTGATCAGCCGCTTCCAGCTCGCCACCCAGCCGGTGTGGATCGTCCTCAACATCCTGCCCTTCGTCTTCATCGCGTTTTCCGACTGGCACCAGATCGCGCGTTGGACCGACTTCGGCGGGTTATCGGCCCCGAGCGGGCCGGCGCTGTTCGACACGATGAAGTTCGGCGCGGCGAGCGCGGTGATCCTCGCGCTGATCGCCCAGATCGGCGAGCAGGTGGATTTCCTCCGCTTCCTCCCCGCGCGCGGCACCGGCAAGCGGTGGTACATCGCTTTGTTCCTCGCCGGGCCGGGGTGGGTGATCCTGGGCGCGCCGAAGATGATCGCCGGGTCGTTCCTCGCGGTGCTCGCGCTCAATTCGGGCGTCGCCGCGAACCACGCCGCCGAGCCCGCCTACATGTACGGCATCGCCTTCCAGTTCGTGCTGCCGCACGAGCAGGCGGCGTTCGTCCTCACCGCGATCTTCGTCGTCGTCTCGCAACTCAAGATCAACGTGATGAACGCCTACGCCGGATCGCTGGCGTGGTCGAACTTCTTCTCCCGCCTCACCCACGCCCATCCCGGCCGGGTGCTGTGGCTGGTGTTCAACGTCGCGATCGCGCTGCTGTTGATGGAACTCGGCATCTACGAGGCGCTGGAGCGGACGCTGGCGGTGTTCTCGATCATCGCGGTCGCCTGGATCAGCACGATCTCCGCCGACCTGTTGATCAACAAGCCCCTCGGCCTGTCGCCGCCCGGCATCGAGTTCAAGCGCGCGCACCTCTACGACGTCAACCCGGTCGGCACCGGCGCGATGGGGCTGGCGGCGGCGCTCGGCCTCGTCGCGCACTTCGGCGTGCTCGGACCGACGGCGGAATCCCTCGCGCCGTTCTTCGCCCTCGGCGTCGCCTTCGTCGCCGCACCCCTGATCGCCTGGGCGACCGGGGGCAAGTATTACCTTGCGCGCAAGCCGCGTCGGGGCTGGCAGAGCGAAACCACCCTGGTCTGCTCGGTCTGCGAGCACCCGTTCGAGCCCGAGGACATGGCCTATTGCCCGGCCTATGCCGCGCCGATCTGCTCGCTCTGCTGCTCGCTCGACGCCCGCTGCCACGACTCCTGCAAGCCGAA
Organism: Rhodospirillum sp. UBA1311; assembly: GCA_002307145.1. Classification (GTDB taxonomy): domain Bacteria; phylum Pseudomonadota; class Alphaproteobacteria; order Rhodospirillales; family Rhodospirillaceae; genus Oleispirillum. Next base: position 2,153 of record DBTR01000092.1, read on the forward strand.
GGCGCACATCCGGCATCAGGTCGGCGTGGTCACCGCCAAGGTCCTGCCCGAAGCGGTGGTGGCGAAGCTCAACACCCGGCTCGGGCGCTACGGCCTCGTCTTCTCTCTCTCGATGGCGATGATCGGCTTCATCCTCGCGATGATCTACCGCCAGGCCACCGATCTCCACGGCGACACGACCGGCCTCGTCGGCGAAACCCTGGTGGTGGTGTTCTTCGTGTTCCTGGTGATCACCGGCGTGGTCACCTGGTTCTTCGTCCTGGCGCAGGACAGCCGCCGCGTCGCCGAAGAGGAAGAGGCCCGCCAGACCACCCTGCTGTTGCGCGAAATCGCCGCCCACAAGAAGACCGACGCCGCCCTGCAGAACGCCAAGGAAGTCGCCGAGGCCGCCAACCGCGCGAAGAGCCGCTACGTCGTCGGCCTGAGCCACGAACTCCGCACGCCGCTCAACGCGGTTCTGGGCTACGCGCAGGTGCTCGAACGCGACGCGACGATTCCGCCGGCGCGGCAGCAGAGCGTGCGGGTGATCCGCCGCTCCGCCGAGCATCTTGCCGGACTGATCGACGGCCTGCTCGACATCTCGAAGATCGAGACCGGGCGCTTCCAGGTCTATTCCAACGAGATCAACATCCACGAATTCCTCAACCAGATCGCCGACATGTTCCGCCTCCAGGCGCAGGCGCGCGGCCTCGAATTCCGCCACGAGCGGGCGGCGAACCTGCCGCTCGTGGTGCGCACCGACGAAGCCAGGCTGCGCCAGATCCTCCTCAACCTGCTCTCCAACGCCTTCAAGTTCACCACCGAGGGCGCGGTTTCGCTGGTGGTTCTCTATCGCGGCCAGGTCGCGACGTTCGTCGTCGAGGATACCGGGCCGGGGGTGGCCGCCGACGACCTCGCCCACATCTTCGAGCCGTTCGTGCGCGGCAGCGCGCACGCGGCCAACGGCGTCGCCGGGCTCGGCCTCGGCCTGACGATCACCAAGCTCCTCGCCGAAACCCTCGGCGGCGACATCATGGTGTCGTCGACGCCGGGCGTCGGCAGCCGCTTCACCGTGCGCCTGATGCTCTCGGCGGTGACCACGCCGCAGGCGCTCCCCGCCGCCGACAGCGGCATCTCGGGCTACCTCGGCCCGCGCCGCACGATCCTGGTGGTGGACGACAACGCGGATCACCTGGAGTTGATGCGCGAGCTCCTCCTGCCGCTCGACTTCACCGTGCTGACCGCCGACGACGGCCCGGCCTGCCTCGATCTGGTCGAGGGGATTTCGCCCGACCTGTTCTTCGTCGACATTTCGATGCCGGGGATGAACGGCTGGAAGCTCGTCGACATCCTGCGCGGACGTGGCGTCACCGCGCCGATCCTGATGCTCTCGGCCAATATCGGCGACGGCGCGACGGTGAGCGCGGATCGCGGCCACAACGACCTCGTCGCCAAGCCCTTCGACCTCCGTCAACTCCTCGACAAGATGCAGAAATACCTCAACCTCGTCTGGGTCGAAGGCAACGCGGAACCGCCCCGCCCCGCCCCGCCGCAGCCGCCGCCCGCCGGGCCTCAGCCGGGAGTCTCGCGCATCCAGGTGCGCGAGCTCGCGGGCTTCAGCGAGATCGGCTACGTCCGCGCGATCGAGGCCAAACTCGCCGAACTCGCGCGCGACCCCGCCTGCCTGCCGCTGGTCGAAGCGCTGCGTGACCGCGTCCGCGCCTTCGACTTCCCCGGCTTCAACCGCATTCTCGAAACGGTGATCGTCGATGACTAGCCTCTCCGAAGCCCCCGCGCCGCGCCGCGACATCGTCCTCGTCGTCGACGACAACCCGGAAACCCTCGGGTTTCTCTCGGAAGCGCTGGAAGACGCGGACGCGACGGTGCTGGTGGCCACCTCGGGACGGATGGCCTTGACCATCGCCGAGAAGATCACGCCGGACATCATCCTTCTCGACGCGATGATGCCGCATATGGACGGCTTCGAAACCTGCCAGCAGATGAAGGCCTCGGGCACCCTCGCCCACGTGCCGGTGATCTTCATGACCGGCCTCACCGACACCGAACACGTGGTGCGCGGCCTCGAATGCGGCGGCGTCGACTATCTCTCGAAGCCGATCAACCTCGACGAACTGCGGGCGCGCATCCGCGTCCACCTCGCCAACGCCCGCACCGCACTGAGCGCCCGCGTCGCGCTCGACGCGGCAGGCCGCCACCTCCTCGCCGTCGGCCTCGACGGCGTGGTGCGCTGGGCGACGCCGCAGGCGGCGAAACTCCTCGAAGCCGCCGACGGCGACCCGTTTTCCGCCGCGATCGGCGCCTGGCTCGCCAGCCACCGCGATCCCGGCGACGGCCACGGGCCGACCGCCGACGACATGCAGTTCTCCTATCTCGGCGCGATCGGGCCGAACGAATTCCTCTTCCGCATCACCGCCGCGATCCCCACCGACGACCCCGAGCGCCTGCGCGCCGTCTTCGGCCTGACGCCGCGCGAGGCCGAGGTGCTGCTCTGGATCGCGGGCGGCAAGGCCAACCGCGACATCGGCGAAATTCTCGGCCTCTCGCCACGCACGGTGAACAAGCACCTGGAGCAGATCTACATCAAGCTCGGCGTCGAGAACCGCGCCTCGGCGGCGGTCAAGGCCGCCCATGCGCTCCGGGACGGCTGAACGGCTTCAGTCCTGCGGCGGCACCCGGGTAATCGTGCGGGTGCGGAGAAGCGCCGGAGCCTCGGTCCACGCCACCACGCCGTCGGCGCTGTCGCCATAGGCGACGGCGGCGGCGACCACCTTCGCGGCGTCCTCCGCCGGATCGAGGTTGCCGAGAACGTAGGTCCAATGGTCGGTGCCGCCGCTCAAGGCGACGACGCAACCGCGGGAACAGGCGGAAAAGCAGGATACTCGGCGCAGCCGCACCCCCTCCGGCAGGGCCTCGGCCGCGAGGGCCGCCGCCATCCGTTCGCCGGGCCAGGGGGCCTGGGTTTCGGGAGTTCCCCCGGCAACCCGGCGGCAAGTGTCGCAGACGGTGATCGTCGTCTCAGCCAAGAAAAATTCCTCCCTCCGCTCCGGAGTCCATCCCCGAAGCCCAGCCGGAATTAGGCATAATCCGGTCCCATTTCAAGCAACGGATGCCATGCGGAATTTGTCCCCGCCGTGTCGATGCTGCGGCATGTCTTGGGCAGCTTTCGCCCGCCCTCGGCAGAACTCCCGCAGGACAACCAATGCTTTGAATCTAATGACATATAACTTACAGCCTAGTCTCGCCTTCCCTTGACAGGGACCGGCTTTTGGTCAGAATGATGACCAGTGAGGGACCACTTTTGGGGTTTGCCTGACATGGCGTGTAATTGGGTATCGTCGGAATACCCGGGGGTTCGCTTCAGGTATCACGAGACGCACGGGCGCGGGATGCGCCGCGACCGTCATTCGGCACTTTCCGGTTCGATTCGGACTCCGCTGATCGCGCTGTGCGCGAACGCTTCCGAGTCGCCGCGCTGCTCCATCCTTCAGATTCGCGACCCGCACCCCATATCTATATCCCGCCGCCTTACCGGCCTTGGTTCTGCCATCAATCGCCATGATCGGCGACGGGATCTTGCGTCCGCCGCCCGGCGTGACCAGGATTCATCGTCGCACGAAATAAAATCTTCATTCCAGTTGATTCCCGAACGCTCACCCATCAATGTGCGGGTACGGTTCACCGCTCGACGCTGACACCCGCAGAAAATTTGGCTTACTTCCAATCGAGAAGCAGGTTTCGTGATGCAAATCAAAATTGGCTTGGACTTGCCGATCTCAGGTGAGCCGGTACAACAGATCCACGATGGCCGCCCCGTCCGCAGCGTCGCGGTGGTGGGTTTCGACTATCCGGAGCTGAAACCGACGATGTTGGTGCAGGCGGGCGACCGGGTCCGACTGGGCCAGCCGCTGTTGACCGCCAAGAATTCTCCCGGCGTGACCTTCACCGCGCCGGCGGCCGGCGTCGTGCGGGATATCCACCGTGGCGAGCGGCGGTTGTTCCAGTCGATCGTGATCGACGTCGACGGCGACGAAGCGGTCGAATTCGCCCGCTACGACGCGGGGCAGCTGGACCAGCTGAGCGAAGCCCAGATCCGCGAGAATCTTCAGAACTCCGGCCTCTGGACCGCCTTGCGCACCCGCCCCTACAGCAAGGTGCCGGGCGTCGACGCGACGCCGCACTCGATCTTCGTCACCGCGATCGACACCCATCCCCTGGCTGCGGACCCGGCGGTGGTGATCGCGGCGGAGGCCGAAGCCTTCGGCCAGGGCATCGCGGTGCTGGCACGGCTGGCGAAGGTGTTCCTGTGCAAGGCTCCGGGCACGGCGCTGCCGGGCGAGCAGGTCGCGGGCGTCGCCACCGAGACGTTCTCGGGGCCGCATCCCGCCGGGCTCGCGGGCACCCACATCCACTTCCTCGACCCCGTCGGCGCGAAAAAGACGGTCTGGAGCATCGGCTACCAGGACGTGATCGCGATCGGCAAGCTGTTCACCACCGGCCACCTCTGGACCGAGCGCGTCGTCGCGCTCGCCGGTCCGAGCGTGCGGCAGCCCCGGCTGGTTCGCACCCGCCTCGGCGCGAACCTGTTCGACCTCACCGAGGGCGAACTGCTGCCGGGCGAGCAGCGCGTGATCTCGGGCTCGGTCTTCGGCGGCCGCACCGCGCGCGGCGCGGCGTCCTGGCTCGGCCGCTACCACGTCCAGGTCAGCTGCCTGGCCGAAGGGCGCGACCGCGAGTTCATGCACTACCTGCGGGCGGGCGTGAACAAGCACTCGGTCACCCACGCCTTCCTGTCGAGCATTCTCGGCCACCGGCTCCTCCCCTTCACCACCACCACCAACGGCAGCCCGCGCGCGATGGTGCCGATCGGCAACTACGAAGCGGTGATGCCGCTCGACATCCTGCCGACGCAACTGCTGCGCTCGCTGCTGGTGGGGGACACGGAGATGGCCCAGAAGCTGGGCTGCCTGGAACTCGACGAGGAGGACCTGGCGCTCTGCACCTACGCCTGCGCCGGGAAGTACGAATATGGTCCGGTGCTGCGGGATATCCTGACTCGCATCGAGAAAGAGGGCTGACGCATGGGACTGCGAGCAATTCTGGACAAGATCGGCCATCACTGCGAGCCGGGCGGCAAGTTCGCGGCCTTCGGCGCGTTGTACGAAGCCATCGACACGTTCTTCTACCGGCCCGATTCGGTCACCCAGACCACCGCGCACGTGCGCGACGCCATGGACCTGAAGCGGATGATGACCACGGTGTGGCTCACCACCTTCCCGATCATGGCCTTCGGCATGTGGAACGTCGGCTACCAGGCCAACCTGGTGTTCGCGGCACAGCCCGCGCTGCTGGACGCGCAGGACGGCTGGCGCTTCGCCATCCTCCACGCGCTCGCGGGCTTCGACCCCGGCAACGCCTGGCACAACATCCTGCAGGGCGCGCTCTACTTCCTGCCGCTCTACGCCACGATCTTCCTCGTCGGCATCGCCTGGGAGGTGCTGTTCGCCACGGTGCGGGGGCACGAGGTCAACGAAGGCTTCTTCGTCACCTCGGTGCTGTTCGCGCTGATCCTCCCGCCCAGCCTGCCGCTCTGGCAGGCGGCGCTCGGCATCAGCTTCGGCGTGGTGCTGGGCAAGGAAGTGTTCGGCGGAACCGGCAAGAACTTCATCAATCCGGCGCTGGCGTCGCGCGCCTTCCTCTTCTTCGCCTACCCGGCGTTCATGTCGGGCGACCGGGTCTGGGTGCCGGTGGACGGCTACGCCGGCGCCACCGCGCTCAGCAACGCGGCCTCGGGCGGCGTCGACGCGATGGTGGCCAACGGCCTCAGCTGGTGGGATGCCTTCCTCGGCTTCATGCCGGGCTGCATCGGCGAGACCAGCACGCTCGCGATCCTGGTGTGCGGCGGCGTCCTGGTGCTGATGGGGATTGCGTCCTGGCGGATCGTCGCGGGCGTGATGATCGGCATGATCGGCTTCTCCACGCTCTTGAACTGGATCGGCTCCAGCACCAACCCGATGTTCGCGATGCCCTGGTACTGGCACCTCGTGGTCGGCGGCTATGCGTTCGGCATGATGTACATGGCGACCGATCCGGTCTCGGCCTCGATGACCAACACCGGCAAGTGGATCTTCGGCGCGCTGATCGGCGTGATGGTGATCATGGTGCGGGTGATCAACCCGGCCTTCCCGGAAGGGATGATGCTGGCGATCCTGTTCGCCAATCTGTTCGCGCCGATCATCGACCACTTCGTGATCCAGGCGAATATCAAGCGGAGGGCCGCGCGCAATGTCTGAGCAAAAGGAAACCATCGGCCGCACCCTCTTCGTGGCGCTCGCGGTCTGCCTGGTGTGTTCGGTGTTCGTCGCGGGCGCGGCGGTCTCGCTCAAGAGCCTCCAGCAGCAGAACGCGCTGCTCGACAAGCAACGCAGCATCCTGCGCATCGCCGGGATGATCGACGAGAAGGCGAGCGGCGCGGAAGTGCGGCGGGTGTTCGACCAGGGAATCACCCCCCGCCTCGTCGACCTCGACACCGGCCGATTCAGCGACGCCGAGAACCCGCGCACCTTCGACCCGTTGAAGGCGGCGCAGGACCCCACCCTGTCGAAGACCCTGCCGCAGGCGGAAGACATCGCCTCGATCCACCGCCTCGAACATTACAGCGTCGCCTACCTGGTGGAGAAAGACGGCAAGATCCAAACCCTGATCCTGCCGGTGCGCGGCTACGGCCTGTGGTCGACGCTCTACGGCTTCATCGCGCTGAAAGACGACCTCACCACCGTCAGCGGCTTCGGCTTCTACCAGCATGCCGAAACCCCCGGCCTCGGCGGCGAAGTCGACAACCCGCGCTGGCTCTCGCAGTGGCCGGGCAAGTCGGTCTACGACGACAACGGTCGCGTCTCGCTGGCGATGGTCAAGGGCGGCGGCGCGAAGGGCAACGTCCATCAGGTCGACGCCATCGCCGGCGCCACCCTGACCAGCCGCGGCGTCGAACATCTGGTGCACTTCTGGCTTGGTCCTGACGGCTTCGGACCATTCCTGCAGAACCTGAAAAAGGGGGACGCCTGACCATGGCAAAACTCACCGCCCGTGAAGTCCTGCTCAACCCGGTCTTCCAGAACAATCCGATCGGCCTCCAGATCCTCGGGATCTGCTCCGCGCTCGCCGTCACATCCAACCTCAAGACCGCGATGGTGATGGCGCTCGGGCTGACCCTGGTGACCGCCTTCTCCAACCTGTCGATCTCGGCGATCCGCAACCAGATCCCGTCTTCGATCCGGATGATCGTGCAGATGGTGATCATCGCCTCGCTGGTGATCGTCGTCGACCAGATGCTGAAGGCCTTCGCCTTTTCGGTCAGCAAGCAGCTGTCGGTGTTCGTCGGCCTGATCATCACCAACTGCATCGTGATGGGCCGCGCCGAAGCCTTCGCCATGGCCAACCCGCCGAAACTCTCGTTCTACGACGGCATCGGCAACGGCCTCGGCTACAGCGCCATGCTGCTCACCCTCGGCGTGATCCGCGAACTGTTCGGCGCAGGCAAGCTGCTGGGCTTCAGCATCCTGCCGACGGTCAACGAAGGCGGCTGGTACGTCCCGAACGGCCTGCTCCTGCTGCCGCCCTCCGCGTTCTTCCTGATCGGCCTGATCATCTGGGGCCTGCGGAGCTGGAAGGTCGAGCAGAAGGAAGCGCCGACGTTCCGGATCACCGCCCACGCGCGTGCGGAGTCGTACTGAGATGGAGCATTATATCAGCCTGTTCTTCCGGTCCGTGTTCGTCGAGAACATGGCCTTGGCCTTCTTCCTCGGAATGTGCTCGTTCATCGCGATCTCGAAGAAGATCGAAACCGCGATCGGCCTCGGCGTCGCCGTGGTGGTGGTGCAAGCGATCACGGTTCCGGCCAACAACCTGCTCTACCGCTACCTCTTGAAGGATGGCGCGCTCGCCTGGGCGGGACTGCCCGACGTCGACATGAGCTTCCTCGGGTTGCTGAGCTACATCGGCGTGATCGCCGCGATCGTGCAGATCCTCGAAATGACCCTCGATAAGTACGTGCCGAGCCTCTACAACGCGCTCGGCGTGTTCCTGCCGCTGATCACCGTCAACTGCGTGATCCTCGCAGGCTCGCTGTTCATGGTCGAGCGCGACTACACCTTCGCGGAGAGCGGCGTCTACGGCGTCGGCTCGGGGATTTCCTGGGCGCTCGCGATCACCGCGCTCGCGGGCATCCGCGAGAAGCTGAAGTATAGCGACGTGCCCGGCGGTCTCCAGGGACTGGGCATCACCTTCATTACCATCGGCCTGATGGCGCTGGGCTTCATGTCCTTCTCCGGCGTGCAGATCTAGGGGGACCTGAGGCATGGGCAATACCGAAGTTATTCTGACCGGCGTCGGCATGTTCACGGCGATCGTGCTGACACTGGTGGCGGTGATCCTGTTCGCCCGCTCGCGCCTGGTGGCGACGAGCGACGTCAGCATCGAGATCAATTCCGAGCGCAACATCACCGTGCCCGCGGGCGGCAAGCTGCTCCAGACCCTGGCGGGCAACAACATCTTCCTCTCCTCCGCATGCGGCGGCGGCGGCACCTGCGCGCAGTGCAAGTGCATCGTCACCTCGGGCGGCGGCGAACTGCTGCCGACCGAAGAGCCCCACTTCACCCGCCGCCAGATCAAGGAAGGCTGGCGCCTGTCCTGCCAGACCGCGGTCAAGCAGGACATGAAGATCGTCGTGCCGGAGGAAGTCTTCGGCGTGAAGAAGTGGGAATGCACGGTGGAGTCCAACCCCAACGTCGCCACCTTCATCAAGGAACTGACGCTGCGCCTGCCCGAGGGCGAACACGTCCACTTCCGTGCGGGCGGCTACGTCCAGCTCGAATCGCCGCCGCATCAGGTCGCCTACAAGGACTTCGACATTCCGGACGAGTTCCGCCCCGACTGGGATAAGTTCAACTTCTGGCGCTACGTCTCGAAGGTCGACGAAACCGTGATCCGCGCCTACTCGATGGCCAACTACCCCGAGGAAAAGGGCATCGTGAAGTTCAACATCCGCGTGGCCTCGCCGCCGCCCGGACGCGACGACGTGCCGCCCGGCAAGATGTCCTCCTGGCTGTTCAGCCTGAAACCCGGCGACAAGGTCACGATCTACGGCCCGTTCGGCGAGTTTTTCGCCAAGGACACCAGGAACGAAATGGTGTTCATCGGCGGCGGCGCGGGCATGGCGCCGATGCGCTCGCACATCTTCGACCAGCTGCGCCGGATCAAGACCGACCGCAAGATCACCTTCTGGTACGGCGCGCGCTCGCTGCGGGAAACCTTCTATGTCGAAGAGTACGACCGCCTGCAGGCCGAAAACCCGAACTTCACCTGGCACCTCGCCCTCTCCGACCCGCAGCCCGAAGACAACTGGAAGGGCCCGACCGGCTTCATCCACAACGTCCTTTACCAGAACTACCTGAAGGACCACCCCGCCCCCGAGGACTGCGAATACTACATGTGCGGTCCGCCGATGATGAACGCCTCGGTGATCAAGATGCTCCTCGACCTCGGCGTCGAGCGGGAAAACATCTTCCTGGACGATTTCGGTGGCTGATCTGCGTATCGGGAGCCCGGGCCGCGCGCCCGGGCTCGCCCGCCTGGCGTGCCTCGGCCTCGCGACCCTGCTCGCGGCCTGCAACGGCGAGAAAATCCAGGGCTTCGGCGGCCCGACCATGGGCAGCACCTTCCGGGTGCAATACGTGGCTGCCGCCAAGACTCCGGGGACCGACAGGCTCCAGTCCGGCGTGCAGGGCATCCTCGACGACCTCGACCGCACGGTCTCCACGTACCGGACCGATTCCGACGTCGCCCGCTTCAACGCGGCGCCCGCCGGAACCTGCCAGCCGATGCCGGAGGCCGTCTTCACGCTGTTCGCCTACGCCGACACCCTGCACCGGGAGAGCGGCGGCGCATACGACATCACGCTGCTCCCGGCGCTCTCCGTCTGGGGCTTCGGCCCGCGCGGCAAGGTCGCGGCGCGCCCCTCGGCCGAACAACTGGACGCCTTGCGTTCGGTCGTCGGGATGGAGCACATCCGCGCCGCCACCGATGCCTCGGGCGCGAAGGCGCTGTGCAAGGACAGCGCCAGCAGCATCGAGTTCAACAGCATCGCCGCGGGCTATGCCGTCGACCGGATCGCCGAGTACCTCCGGGCGCAAGGCGTCGCGAGCTTCCTGATCGACGTGACCGGCGAGTTGCGCGCCTTCGGCCGCAAGCCCGACGGCAGCGCGTGGCGGATCGCGCTCGAAGCGCCCATATCGAATGCGCGGGTGGCGGAACGCATCGTCACGTTGGAAGGGATGGGCGTCTCGACCTCCGGCAGCTACCGGAATTATTTCGAGGAAGACGGCGTGCGGTATTCGCACACCCTCGACCCTCGCACGCTGTCGCCGGTGACGCACAAGCTGGCGGCGGTCTCGGTGATTTCCGATACCGCCCTCGAAGCCGACGGCCTCTCCACCCTGCTGATGGCCCTCGGGCCCGAGCGGGGCTATGATTTCGCCCTCCAGCACGAGCTGGCGGCGTTCTTCGTGACCAAGACCGACGCCGGGGTCGACGAATCCGACAAGCGGGCATTCGTCGCCCATGGCACCCCGGTCTTCGAGAAGCGCTTTCCCGCGCTGAAAGGAAACTGATGATCTGGTTGATCGTATTCGGCGTGATGCTGCTGGTGGTGGCCGGCATGGCGCTTGGCGTGATGAACGGCCGCAGGCCGCTTGCGGGTTCGTGCGGCGGCATCGCCCTCCTCGGCATCGAAAAGGAATGCGCCTTCTGCGGCGGCGACAAAGCGAACTGCAAGCGCCAGAAGCACGAAGACGGCAAGCCCCACTGATATCATCCCCCATGCAAAAAGCCGCCGGGCGTCGTCCGGCGGCTTTTTGCATGATCGTGCGGCGCACGGCGTATCGGCGGAGCGTCAGGTCTTCTTCTTCGGGTTCATCTGCGATTCGGAAAGTCCCTTGACGAACGGGGACGGCGCAGGGCTGACGACCTTCGCCTTCTTCGGTTTCTTGGTTTCGCGATTTCCGCGTTGCTGTCCCTTGGCCATGTCTTGGTCTCCTGGTTCGAGTACATCACCCCAGTCGCGAAAGAACCCCCACGAAACCGGGGGGTTCTTCCAGATCGTGTCGATGCCGGGCGGACGAGTTAGGCGAGAACCTTGAGATTCTCGGCCGACATCTTGCCGCTCTTGTGATCGGCGACGAGTTCGAAGCCGACCTTCTGGCCTTCGTTCAGGCTACCGATGCCCGAGCGCTCGACCGCACTGATATGAACAAACGCATCACTGCCGCCATCGTCGGGCGCAATGAAGCCAAAGCCCTTTTGGGCGTTAAACCATTTCACGGTTCCCGTGGCCATGGTGTAATCCTTTTCTAGAAATACTGCTCCCCACTTTCGCGGGGCGTCGAAATCGCAGAGTTTTCATATGAGATTAATGCGTCGAGGTGGAAAACCTGAACCACCGGAGACAAAATAATCAATCAAAATGCCGACGATGCGATATAATTCCTATCGGCGCATAATGCAATGCCGATAGACGATTTATTGTATTTATTCATAAATAATATTGCGATAAACGCAGGAAACCCAAGCCAAAATTCAAGTGAACGCCGTCGCGGTGACGATGTCGCCGGTCCAGGAATAGATCGCGAGGATAGGCTCGGATCCGGCGCGCATCGCATGCACCGCATTCGCCGGATGGAGGACGAAATCTTCCGGTCGGCGCCGCGTGGTTTCCTCGCCCAAGGTCCAATCGGCGGAGCCCGCCACCACCGCATAGAGCTCCACCGCCGGATGCCGGTGCGGCAGATAGAAGGTGTCGCGCCCGATGAAGGTGAGGCCGAAGCCGACCCGGTCGCTGCGGATCGGCGCGTCCGGCCCGACCAGTTCCGCCCACGCCATGCGCCGTTCGAGGCCGGGCGCGTCGAGGCGCGGCGCGTAGCCATAGCGCCAGGGCAGAACGGCCGCCAACGGCGACAACGCCGCGTCCCATGCCCGCCCGGCCAGACGCGCGGCTTCGGGCACCTCGGCGGCGACCGGGTGCGCGCTGGCGACCAGAGGCTTCGCCAGGACGACCGGCCGATCGGGCAGCTCCGCCACCACCCGCGCAGCCTCCGCCGCAATCGCAGAACCATGATAGGCACCCGCGGCGAAGCTCGCCCGCATCAGCCGCAGCAATTCCCAAAGCGCGTCCGCCGCGTCGGTCATCGTTCAGGCCTCCGACAGCAGGACCGCGTAGGTGTGGCCGATGCGCTCGCCCCGGCCGTGCGCAAGGAGCGCGGCTTCCGCGTCCATCGCATGGGGCGCGAGGTCGGCTTCGATGGCGAGAGCGCGCGGCGCGGCGGTCTCCGGGGCGAGCCCCGCGAACGCCGCTTCGAGGTCGGCGACGCGATAAAAGTAGAACGGCCCCATGCCGCGCCGCTGCCACTCGGCATGGCCGTTGAGCATCTCCACCGCCTCGGCCTGGATCTTCCAGCCGTAGGTGAGGAACGACGGTCGGTATCCGGCGTGCGCCGACATGTCGAGGAAGCTCTGCAGCGGCACTCGTGCGCCGAGCATCGAGAGGATCACGCCGCCCGGTGCGAGGAACGTCCGCGCCTGCAGCAGAGCGACGTAATGCAAGGTCAGCAGGGCGTTGGCGATGCGCTCCGGCACGTCTTCCGAGCGCGGCGGAAAGAAGCTCGAACTCGCCCGTTCGCCCGCGAGGGCGACCGAGGCGTTGGCCGGCACGTTCGGCAGGTTCTCGTAGATCACGTCGAACCGCGGCTCGCCTTCGGCAAGCGGCGAGAGCAGGTCGCCGGTCCCGGCGCGCAGGTCGACCGCGTGGCCGCCGCGGAGATTGGAGAGGATGTTGGCGCGCGCCGTGGCGACCACGTCTTCATGGACGTCGGTAACGCCGACGCGCGTCGCGCCGAGCGCCTCCACCGCGCCGAGGGCGTCGAGCCCGGTGCCGGTGCCGATCGAGCAGAACGACGCGCCGAGGCCGCGCCGCGCCGCGACGATCTTGAACGCCGGAACCGCGACGCTCGACACCCAGTCGGCCTGGAGGTCTTCGAGATAGGGCGGAAAGCTCCGGGGCGTCACCGCGACGTCGAGGCGGTCGCGCAGGCGTACCGGGAGCGCGACGTCGAAGTAACGGGCGGCGTCGATGGAAACGGTGTACGGCAGGGTCATGGCGGAATTCCGGATAAGGGGATTTAGCGACGATGGTTGACGCGGCGCGACAGCCATTCGCCGCCGAACTGCACGGTGGTGACGAGAACCACCAGGATCACGATGATTTCGAACAGCACCTGGGTTTCGTAGCGCTCGTAGCCGTAGCGGATCGCGAGGTCGCCGAGGCCGCCCGCGCCCACCGCCCCCGCCATCGCCGAGGAATTGATCATCGCGATCACGCACACCGTCATCCCGCCGACGATGCCGGGCAGCGCCTCGGGGAGAAGCACGTGGCGGACGATGTGCCAGCGGCGGAAGCCCATGGCGTGCGCCGCCTCGATCAGGCCGTGGTCGACCTCGTTGAGGCTGACCTGCGCGATGCGGGTGTAGAACGCGATCAGGTGGATGCTGAGCGGCACCACCGCCGCCCAGGTGCCGAGGGTGGTGCCGACGAGAAAGCGGGTGAACGGCAACAGCGCCACCAGGAGGATGATGAACGGGATCGCGCGGAAGACGTTCACCACCACCGAGACCGCCTTGTTGAACTTCGGCTTCGGATAGAGGCCGTCGGGCGCGGTCGCCACCAGGGTCACGGCGAAGATCAGGCCGAAGGCGATGGCGATGGCGACCGAGACGCTGACCATGGTCATGGTCTCGGTAAAGGCGCGCAGGTAGCGCTCAGACATCGTTGGCGACATAACCCAGCACCTTCAAAGCATCGGGGGAAAACCGCGCGCCCACCGCCGAGCGCATCGCCGCCACCGGCACCGCGAGCAGCAAGTCGCCCTGCGCGTGGCCCTGGATCCGGTCGATGCCGCCGTGCAGCAGCTTGGCGTCGGGGGCGAGGGCGAGGACGCTCGCGAGCGAGACGCCGCCGGGATGAGTCTCGCCGGTGAAGCGCAGCGCCAGCACCGCGTGGCCGCCGTGCTTGGGCGGTTCGGGCAGCAGCCGCGCCGCGAGATCGGCGGGCAGGCCGTGCTGCATCGGCCGCAGCAGCGCGCGGGTGGCGTCGCCCTGGGGCGATCCGAACACCTGCCAGACCTCGCCTTGCTCGACGATCCTGCCGCCGTCCAGAACCAGGACCTCGTCGCAGATCGCGCGGATCACCGCCATGTCGTGGGTGATCAGCACCACCGTCAAACCGAGCTTGGCGTTGATGTCGCGCAACAGGTCGAGGATCGAATGGGTCGTCTCGGGGTCGAGGGCCGAGGTCGCCTCGTCGCACAGCAGGATTTCCGGATTGTGGACCAGCGCGCGGGCGATGCCGACGCGCTGCTTCTGCCCGCCCGAGAGCTTGGAGGGGTAGACGTCGGCCTTGTCGGCCAGCCCGACGAGGTCGAGCAGGTCCTCGACCCGACGCCGCACCTCGGGCGCGGGCACGCCCGCCACCTTGAGCGGCAAACCCACGTTTTCCCGCACCGTCTTGGCCGAGAGCAGGTTGAAGTGCTGGAAAATCATGCCGATGCGGCGGCGCAGGGCGACGAGGTCGGGCTCGGCGAGCGCGCCGACGTCGATGTCGTCGACGAGAACCCGCCCGGCGCTCGGGCGTTCGAGCATGTTGATCGCCCGCAGCAACGTCGACTTGCCCGCGCCGGACCGCCCGATGATGCCGAAAATGCCGCCGCGCCGGATTTCGAACGATACTTCGTGCAGCGCCTGCACGCCGCCCGGATAGATCTTCTGGATGCGCTCGAAGACGATATGGTTCAACGCCGGTTCCGGGTCTTCCTGGATGGGCGTCCGAAGCCTGTCATCTCGCGCGATCGCGCTTTTCCACAGCATGGTGAGCCTCCCGTGGGGCGAACGGAACGGCGGCGGATGCCGCCGCCAATCGGATTCAGAACACCGGAACGATGACGCCCTGAAGATTGGCCTCGATGTAGGCGCGCACCTCGGGCGACTGGAACGACTTCACCAGCAGCGGCACCCACGGCGCGTCCTTGTCCTGCTCGCGCACGGCGATGATGTTGACGTTGGGATTGCCCTCGGTCTTTTCCTGCGCGATGCCGTCGCGTGCCGCGTTGAGCCCGACCTGGGAGCCGAAGCTCGAAATCACCGCCGCCGCATCGACGTCCTGGTACGAGCGCGCCAACACCACCGACTTCGCCTCGACGATCTCGATCTTGCGCGGATTGTCCTTCACGTCCTTGAGGCCGGCGGTCTCGTTGTAGGAGTCGAAGCCGTCGCGCAGGGTGATCAGCCCGGCGTCGCGCAGCACGATCAGGGCGCGGCTTTCGTTGCTCGGATCGTCCGGCACGCCGACCTTGGCGCCCACCGGCAGTTCCTCAAGCGACTTGTACTTTTTCGAATAGAACGCGAGCGGCGAAAGATAGGTGTTGCCGACCACCGCGAGCTTGTAGCCGCGCTGCTTCACCTGGTCGCGATAGAACGGCACGTGCTGGAAGGCGTTGGCCTGGATCTCGCCGGTGTTGAGGGCTTCGTTGGGACTCAAGGTCCCGGCGAACACCACCGGCTCGATTTCGAGGCCGTAGGTCCTGCCGACCTTCGACGCCACCTCCCACATGTCCTCGCCGATGCCGCCCCGGATCCCGACCTTGAGATGCACCGGATCGGCGGCCTGCGCCAGGCCCGCGAACGTCGCCGCGACCGCCAAACCCACCACGAAACCCCAGAAAGTCCGCTTCATACCCATTCTCCAATTTTCCGATGACCGTCTCGCGCGCCGCCCCCGCTCGTCGTCGAGCGGGTCTCGGGCACGTTCAAAACCTTGAAGGGGAACCGCACCGACATCGGAACGAAGGGGTCTGGACAAGCGGCATTTCGATCTCCTGGGCAACCATCGGTCCGATTAGGCGGGACAATTCCAATATGGTCAAGTTATTTTATTTTAATTACATTCTATTACTGTTTATTTGAAATCTATGATTTTCATATGGATATTCCGGAATAGCGGATTCCATGCGCCTGCCGTCTCGGACGTCGTCGCGGGAATTCCACGCCAATCATCAAAATTATGTGTGATATTTTTTCGTTTCCAATTTTTTCATGTACTTTATTCCGAGGCAGTGCTATCCGGGATTCCGATGCCGCCGAATCCGAGGATACCGTCATGCCGATTTCATCAGCCCGCCCGCGCCCCGCCCCCGACCCGCTGCTCGCGGCGCTCCAGGCGATCGTCGGCGAAGCCCATGCCATCCCCGGCGACGCGGCCGGGGATGCGCTCGTCGACCAGCTTCGCCGCTATGTCGGCCAGGCGCGGGCGGTGGTCCGCCCCGCGACCACCGCCGAGGTCGCGGAGGTGGTGCGGCTGCTCGTCGCCGAGGGCGTGCCGATCGTGCCCCAGGGGGGCAACACCGGCCTGATGGGCGGCGCGACTCCCGATGCCGAGGGCGCCGCCGTCGTCCTTTCCTTCGCCCGCCTCAACCGGATCCGCGCCATCGACCTCGACAACGACACGATCACCGTGGAGGCGGGCGCGATCCTCTCGGTGGTGCAGGATGCCGCGCGCGACGCCAACCGCCTGTTTCCGTTGAGCCTCCCCTCGCAGGGGAGCTGCACCATCGGCGGCAACCTCGCGACCAACGCGGGCGGCACCCAGGTCCTACGGTTCGGCAACACCCGCGCCCTGACTTTGGGGATCGAGGTCGTCACCGCCGAGGGCGAGGTCTGGGACGGCCTGCGTGGCTTGCGCAAGGACAACGCCGGATACGACCTGCGCGACCTGTTCATCGGCGCGGAAGGCACCCTCGGCATCATCACCGCCGCGACGCTCCGCCTTCTTCCGCTCCCCGCCGCGCAGGTCACCGCCTTCCTCGAAGTCGAGGGAATCGAGTCCGCGATCGCCCTGCTTCGCCGCGCGCGCAAGGATTTCGGGGCGTCGCTGACCACCTTCGAGATCATTTCCGACGCGACCTACCGCCTCGTCGCAGCGCGGGTGCCGGAGCGCCGCCTGCCGTTCCCGCCGGGCGCGGCGAGCGACCGCTGGTACGTGCTGATCGAGATCTTCGACGACGAAAGCGAGGAACATGCCCGAGCCGCGCTTGAGCGCATCCTCGGCGACGCAATCGCTGCGGGCGAGGTCGCCGATGCGTTGATCGCCGCCAGCATCGCCCAGAGCCGGACGTTCTGGGACCTGCGCGAACACGGCCTCGGCGAAGCGCAGAAGCGCGACGGCTGGAACGCCAAGCACGACCTTTCGCTGCCGATTTCCCGCATCGCCGACTTCATCCGCGAAACCGGCGACGCCCTCCGCGCAGCCTTCCCCGGCGTGCGGATTCTCGTCCACGGCCACGCGGGCGACGGCAACCTGCACTACCACATCGCCAAGCCCGAGGGCGCACCCGAGAGCTACTGGGCCACCCACGAAACCGGCATCCGGACGCTCGTCCACGACGCCACGGTGGCGCGCGGCGGCTCGATCTGCGCCGAACACGGCGTCGGCCAGCTCAAGGTCCACGCCCTCGCCCACTACAAAACCCCGGTGGAACTCGCGCTGATGCGCCGCATCAAGGCCGCGCTCGACCCGCAGGGCCTTTTCAACCCGGGCAAGGTCTTGTCCTCCTGAACATGGTGAACCCGATGACCGCACTCCGCCTGTCCGCGCGCGTCCGCCGCGTCAAGCTCTCGCCCAATGCCGCCGCAAACCAGCGCGCCGCCGATTTGCGGGCCGCGGGCCGCGACATCATCAATCTCACCATCGGCGAGCCCGACTTCGACACCCCCGCCCACATCGTCGCCGCCGCGCTCGCCGCCGCCCAGGCGGGCGACACCCGCTATCCGCCGACCAACGGCACGCCCGCGTTGCGCCAAGCGATCGCCGACACCCTGCTGCGCAACGACGGCCTCGCCTACGCACCCGGCGAAATCCTGGTGTCGAACGGCGCCAAGCACGTCGCCACCAACGCCCTCGCCGCGACCCTCGACCCAGGCGACGAGGTGATCATCCCCGCGCCCTTCTGGCCGTCGTTCCCCGACATGGTCCTGATCAACGACGGCGTTCCGGTGATCGTGCCGACCGAGGCCGCCTCCGGCTTCAAGCTCTCGCCCGAGGTCCTCGCCGCCGCGATCACCCCGGCGACCCGCTGGCTGATCCTCAATGCGCCGTGCAATCCTTCTGGCGCGGACTACTCCGAGGCCGAGCTTGAAGCCCTGGCCGAGGTCCTGCGCACCCACCCCGATGTCCTGGTGCTGCTCGACGCGGTCTACGAGCAGATCCGCTTCACCGCCACGCCCGCGCCGCACCTGCTGCGGATCGCGCCCGACCTGCGCGACCGCGTCCTCGTCGTCAGCGGCGTGTCGAAGACCTACGCGATGACCGGCTGGCGGATCGGCTACGGCGCGGGTCCGGCGGACCTGATTCGGGCGATGACCAACGTCCAGTCCCAATACACCGCCGGGGCCTCCACCGTCGGCCAGGCCGCCGCGCTTGCCGCGCTCACCGGCGACCAGGGCTTCGTCGCGACCGCGCGCGCCGCCTACGCCGAGCGCCGGAGGGTGGTGAGCGAAGGCCTCGCGGCGATCCCCGGCGTCGACGTCGTGGTGCCGGAAGGCACGTTCTTCATCTACCCCGGCTGCGGCGGACTGCTCGGGAGCATCCGCCCCGACGGCCGCACCATCGAGACCGACTCGGATTTCACCGAATACCTCCTGGAGGACGCAGGAGTCGCCGCAATGCCGGGGGCGACGTTCGGGCTGTCGCCGTTTTTCCGGCTGTCGTTCGCGACCGACACCGCCACCGTGGCTGCGGCGGTCGCGCGGATCGCCGATGCCGTCGCCGCGCTTCGCCCCGCCGCAGGCGAACGCCCGGCCTTGACATCCGCCACCGCCTAGGAGGAGAGATATGTGTGTTTGGTTCGGCCTGGCCCCCCATCGAAGGGCCCGCGGGATTTGAGGAAGCAGCTTGCTACCGCGTGAACAAGAGCTAAAGCGCCACAGAGCTTTCCGCGATGTGGTCCCCGAAGACCGTGCGTGGAAGGCTCTTTGCGTATGCAAGCCATCTCTCCATGGATTTCCGGGCGGCCACCGCACCACCAGGAGTCCTTGAGAGAATGACCACTTCCCGTTCGCCCCGCACCATCGCCGCCCGCGCGGGCGTCGACGCCGACACCGCGTTCGGCGCGATCACGCCGTCCCTCGTCACCTCGTCGAACTTCTCGTTCGCGGGCTTCAACGCCAAGCGCACCTACGACTACACCCGCAGCGGCAACCCGACCCGCGACACCCTCGGCCATGCCATCGCCGCCCTCGAAAACGGCTTCGACGCGGTGATCACCTCGACCGGGATTTCCGCCCTCGACCTCGCGTTCAGCGTCGCGAACGCCGGCGACCTGATCCTCGCGCCGCACGACTGTTACGGCGGCACCTACCGCCTGCTCCGCACCCGCGCGGAAAAGGGCCACTTCCGCGTCAAGTTCGCCGATCTCACCGACGCCGCCAACCTCGACGCCGCCTTCGCCGAGCCGCCGCGTCTGGTGTTGATCGAAACCCCGAGCAACCCGCTCCTGCGCATCACCGACGTACGCGCGGTGGCGGAGCGCGCCCACGCGGCGGGTGCGCTGGTGGTCGCCGACAACACCTTCCTCTCGCCGGTGCTGCAACGCCCGCTCGAACTCGGCGCGGACGTCGTTGTCCACTCCACCACCAAGTACCTCAACGGTCACTCCGACGTCGTCGGCGGCGCGGTGGTTTCGAAGACCCAGGCCCTGTACGAGGCTTACGCCGCATACGCCAACGCCACCGGCGTCACCGGCGCGCCGTTCGACAGCTGGCTGGTGCTGCGCGGCCTGCGCACCCTCGACCTGCGCGTCAAGGCGCAGACCGAAACCGCCGCCGCCGTCGCCGCCTTCCTCGACGCCCGCCCCGAAGTCGCGCAGGTATTCTACCCCGGTCTCGCGAGCCACCCCGGCCACGCGATCGCGGCACGCCAGCAGACCGGCTTCGGCGCAATGCTGAGCTTCGAGCTTGCCGACGCATCCGCCGCCGAGCCGTTCGTCACCGCCCTCACCCGCGACCACGGCATTTTCAGCCTTGCGGAATCCCTGGGTGGCTTCGAAAGCCTGATCGCCCACCCCGCCACCATGACCCACGCGTCGATGGACCCGGAGGCCCGCAAGACCGCCGGAATCACCGACGGCCTGCTGCGGGTCTCGGTCGGCCTTGAGGATACCGCGGAAATTCTCGCCGCCCTCGAAGACGGCTTCGCCCGCCTCCGTTAACCCGCGCACAGGACGTCGATTTCGCCATGAAAGCTCTCAACCCCGGCATCGCCGGCCTCGGAACCACGATTTTCGAAACCATGAGTCGGCTGGCGACCGAGCACGGCGCCGTCAATCTCGGCCAGGGTTTTCCGGAAGGCCTGGAACCGCCGGGGTTGGTGGCAGCGGCGATTTCGGCGTTCGCGAGCGTGGGCAACCAATATCCGCCGATGCCCGGACTGCCGGCCCTGCGCCGGGCAGCGGCGGAGCACGACAGCCGATTCTACGGGCTCGATCTCGACTGGCGGACCGAAGTCCTGGTCACTTCGGGCGCGACCGAGGCCCTGGCGGCAACGTTTCTCGCCCTGATCGAACCCGGCGACGAGGTGATCGTTCTGGAGCCCGCCTACGATTCCTATCTGCCGATGATCCGCCGCGCCGGAGGCGTTCCCCGGATCGTGCGGCTCGCCGCGCCCGCATGGTCGTTGCCGCGCCGGGAACTGGCGGCGGCGTTCGGCCCGCGCACCAAGTTCCTGCTGCTCAACTCGCCGCACAACCCGCTCGGCAAGGTGTTCACCGATGACGAACTCGGCTTCGTCGCGGAATTGCTCGCCCGCCACGACGCCTATGCGGTCTGCGACGAGGTCTACGAACACATCGTCCTCGACGGAACGCACCGGCCGCTGATGACTTTTCCGGGAATGCGCGACCGCTGCATCCGGATCGGCTCGGCGGGCAAGACCTTTTCGGTCACCGGGTGGAAGGTCGGGATCGTCGCCGCGTGCCCGCGCCTCCTCGGCCCGGTGACCAAGGCGCACCAATACCTCGCCTTCAGCACGCCGCCCGCCCTGCAGGCCGCCGTGGCGGAAGGCCTCGGCTGGCCGAACGCCTACTTCACCGGCCTGGCCGATACCCTGCGCCAGCGCAAGGCGCTGCTCTCCGAGGGCCTCGCCGAGGGCGGCTTCCGGGTGTTGCCGAGCGACGGCACCTATTTCATCGTCGCCGACTACGCCACCTTGAGCGACCTGCCGCCGATGGAGTTCTGCGCATGGCTGGTGCGGGAAGCGGGGGTCGCGGCGGTGCCCTTGAGCGCGTTTTCCGAAACCCCGACCGCCGACCCCCTGGTACGTTTCTGCTTCGCGAAAACCGAAGCCACCCTCGCCGAAGCCGCGCGCCGCCTGAAACCCCTGGCGTCGTAGGCTAGTCGCAGCCCCGGGGCGAAACCGGGTCGATGCTCAGGAGCCGGGAGCCGACCCGCAGATCGGGATAGCCGTGGGGTTCGAGCCGAAACTCGCCGCGCCCGAGCGCCTCGCGCACCGCCGGGCAATGGGTCGCGCCCTGGACCTCCCCGGCCAGCCGCCACCCCGATCCGGCCAGCGGCTCGAACAGCCGTGCCCGGATGCGATCGTAGAAGATCACGCTCTCCGGCACGCCCGGCCGCGTGGTGAGGAAAATCACCGTGCAACGCTGCCCGGACGTCGTGGAACACCCGACATTCATCCGATCCCGGGCTCCCGCGATCGCTTCGAACAGCCCCTCCGGAACCTCGCGCCCCTTGGGGAAGACCGTGACGCTCCGGCGAAACTCCTCCGACGTCGAAATCTCGCGGGCGGGCGTATAGCGCGAGGTTTTCTGGAGTGCGTCCTTCGCTTTCGACCGCACGGCTTCCGTCGCCCCGGGATCTTCCGCCAGGGCGGCCAGGGCCGCGTTGCCCCAGCGCGCGCCGTCGAACTTCAGCGCCGCGAAGTCGAACTCGTCCGGCGCAACCGCTCCCGAGCGCAATCGCGCGAGCTGGTCCGCGACCATCAATCGGGCGGGATCGGCGAGCGGCGTATGCAGCCCCACCATCACCAGCACGAACACGTAGGCGACCGCGAGATTGGTCGGCTCGACGCGTTTCAGCCACGCTCCGCGCGGGATCGCGGCGAGTGCGTAGCCGATCCCGGCAACTCCGGCCACGGCCATCGTCGCCGCAGCGGTCACGCGGTCGGCGCTCCATCCGTACTGCCCGACGCGAAGGCTCAATCCCCATGCGGCAAGCGCCACCAGCGGCAGGATCTCCAGGGCGGCGCAGATCGCGGCGATCCGCCGGACGCCGGCCGGCGGCTGCCCGTCCGCGCCGCTCTGGGTCGCGCAATTGAGGAAGAAAGCCAGCGCCGCCGACATCCCGAGAAGCAGCCCGGCAGACATCCGCGACTTCCACAACGCCTCCAGCGAAACGAACGGGAGGCCGGCCAGAAAAACCAGCACGATCAACGCCACGACCGGCAGCAACCACGAAAACAACGCGACGACGACCGACCGGATGCCGTTGATCACTGCGGGACGCGCGTCGGCGAGCGTAAGCGCTGCCGCAAAGGCGAGGCTGGTCGCCGGGTACGCAAACCAGTTCCGCTGCAGCAATTCGCCGAGGAATTCGATCCGCACGAGCTTGAACAGCTGGTCGCCCGCGTACAGCACGAGCCAGAACACCCCGACGAACACGCCCGCAAGCGCGAGTTGGAGAAACGTCCGGCTCGCCTCCGCAAACATCTCGCCGTGCGACGGGCGCAGCGTACGTTCGCGAATTCCGACGATCGCGACGGCATAGGCCACGAACACCGTCGCTCCCAGGGAGAACCAAACCTCCGCCGGCGGCCAGAATGCGGCCTCGCCGTCGATGTGGCGCGGCGTTCCTCGGGTCGCATCGTGCACCGCGATCGCGACGACGACCGCCATCACCGCAGCCAGCCAGATCGCCGCCGCGCGGCGGGAAAGACGCGGCCGCGACAACATCGCGAGTGGCGGAAGGAAGGTCAAAATCAGCGCGAGCGGTTCGAACATCCACGGCACGGTCGCGGGCCACGTCGTCGGCGTGGCGGCGGCGCTCGCGAGCAGGCAAAGCCCGATCCCCTGCGCCAGCCCGATCCCGGCGGCTTCCGCGCCCCGCGCCCCCATGCCCCACTCCGCGTGCGCGCGCTCCATCCCCGCTCCCCCCAAAAAACGTTTCGGTTCCGACCCTAGTCTCGAAGCCGATCCGATGGCAAGCCACCTAAAGCAAAACCGCCTTGGGATAACCCAAGGCGGTTTATGAGGCGAACGTAGGCTATATTTTGGTTGCGGGGGCACGCAACTGCCTTTGTTCAACAATGACGTTACCGACGCGTCGTTCGATGAATCCGTGAGAGTTCGGCGAGAATCTTGAGATTCTCGGCTGACATCTTGCCGCTCCTGGAGGGCGCGGCCCCGCTAAACATGCCTTCGCCGCCATTGACACCCGCCAATTCGGAAATATCATAAAATTTCATGATCTTATGATCCCATCGGGGGGGGCCGCATCATCGCCATCACCGGAACGCCCGCCGAAACCGGCACGCTCACCACCTGGATCACCTCCGCCGACCGCCGGGTACTGCTGCACCGGCAGGACGCCACATCGCATCCACCCGAGGCGATTATCGCCCTCGACCCCGGCCACAGCTTCCAGCCCGTGCGAGGATTCGGCTTTTCGCTCACCGGCGGCAGCGCACTGCTGCTCTCGCGGATGTCCGCCGCCACGCGCCGCGCCCTGCTCGAAGAGCTGTTCGCGCCCGGCGGTCCGGTGCGCGTGAGTTGCCTGCGCCTCAGCATTGGCGCCTCCGACCTGGGTGAACGGGCGTACTCCTACCGCGACACACCCGAGCAGCCGTTCGACCTGTTCGCCGGAGACCGCGAGGTGATTCCGATCCTGCGGGAAATTCTCGCGATCGCGCCCGGCTTGCTGGTGATCGCCTCGCCATGGTCGGCACCACCGTGGATGAAAACCAACGGCGGCGTCATCGGTGGCGAACTCAAGCCCGCGTGCCATGACGCCTATGCCGAGTATCTCGTCGCCTACCTCAACGACATGCGGGCGCACGGCGTGAGCATCCGCGCGATCACCGTGCAAAACGAACCCGGAAACCACAAAAACGACCCAAGCATGGTGATGAGCGCGGCACAACAGGCGGCGTTCGTTGCTCGGCACCTGGGGCCGAAGCTGCGCGACGCCGGGTTTGCCACCGAGATTTACTGCCACGACCACAACTGCGACGCCCCCGAATATCCGCTGGCGGTTTTGGGCGACGCCGCCGCGCGTCCATTCCTCGCGGGCGCGGCGTTTCACCTCTACGCGGGGGAGATCGAGGCGATGGCTGCGGTGAAGGCGCTGCATCCCGGCGCGGCGATGGTGTTCACCGAACAGTGGGTCGGCCGCAGCGACGAATTCGGCGGTGCATTGATGTGGCATGCGGAGCGGGTGCTGGTGGGGGCGCTGCGCAACTGGGCGGAAATCGTGCTCGAATGGAACCTCGCCGCCGACCCGGATTGTCGCCCCCACACCCCCGGCGGCGAGCCCCATTGCGTCGGCGCGCTCACCCTCGACGACGACACCGTCACCCGCAACGTCGCCTACTATCTGATCGCCCACGCCACTCGCTTCATTCCCCCCGGCGCGGTGCGGATCGCCTCCGAGGGGCCGCTGCCCCACGTCGCTTTCGCCGTGCCCCATGGGCGGATCGTCGCCCTCGTCATCAACCCTGCCGAGGCCCCGTGCGCGGTAGCCCTCGGCTGCGGCGGCGAAACCTCCGCGACCGTCGCCTTGCCCGCCCAATCCCTCGCCACCTGCGTCTGGACCCAAGGAGCCCCGCGATGACCTTCATCGACGACCTGCTGGCGCGGATGACGCTGGAAGAAAAACTCGGCCAACTCAATCTCGTCACCGCCACCCTGCCGCTGCCCGAGGACCGCGCCGCCGACATCCGCGCCGGAAAGATCGGCGGCCTGCTTGGCGGCTTGGTGGATTGCAGCTTCGGCGTCGGCGGGCCGGATGCGGCACGGGAGATTCAGGCGATCGCGGTCGAGCAATCGCGCCTCGGGATTCCGCTGCTGCTCGCCTACGACGTGATTCACGGGCACCAGACGGTCCTGCCGATCCCCCTGGCGCTCTCCTGCTCCTGGAACCTCGGCCACGTGGAAACCGCCGCGCGCATCGCTGCACGCGAGGCGACCGCGTGCGGCCTCAACTGGGTGTTCTCGCCGATGCTCGACATCTGTCGGGATCCACGCTGGGGACGCATCGCGGAGGGCGCGGGCGAGGATCCCTACCTCGGCGCGCGGATCGCCGAGGCGATGGTACGCGGCCTCCAGGGTGCCGATCTCGCCGACCCGGAATCGGTAATGGCCTGCATCAAGCACTTCATCGCCTACGGCGCGGCCGAGGGCGGGCGCGACTACAACAACGCCGACGTTAGCCCCGCCCGCCTCGCCGATGTCTACCTGCCGCCGTTCCGCGCCGCGCTTGAAGCCGGAGCGGGCTCGGCGATGATGTCCTTTGCGGCAGTCAACGGCGTGCCGTCGCACGCCGATGCCGATCACCTCCGCCTCCTCGACGGCGTGCTCAGGGTTTCGGACTTCAACGCCATCCCCGAGATGATCGCCCACGGCCTCGGCGACGAACACGGCGGCATCGACGCGGACGACCCGCTGCAAACCCTCTCCGAACGCGCCCTGCGCGCGGGCGTGCAAATGGACATGATGGGCCATGGCTTTGCCTCCCGCCTGCCCGCCGCCCTCGCCGCCGGTCGTGTCTCGCAAGCGGAGATCGACGCCGCCTGCCGTGCGGTGCTGGAGGCAAAGGCGAGGCTCGGCCTGTTCGACGACCCGTTCGGCCGCTGCGACCAGGCGCGCGCCGCGCGCAACCTGCTCGCCCCCGAATACCGTGTGGCGGCGCGGCAGCTGGCGGCGGACTCCTGCGTGCTGCTCAAAAATGCGGGCGACCTGCTGCCGCTCGCCGCACCGGGGCTATCGGTCGCGGTGGTCGGGCCGCTGGCGGACGACGCATGGAACATCCTCGGACCATGGAGCTTCCAGGGAGATCCGGCTTCGGCGGTCACGGTGCTCGACGGCATCCACGCGGTGCCGGGGGTAACGGTGCACCACGCGCGCGGCGCCAACCTCGTCGAAGACCGGCGGATGCTGGACCTGCTGAACTTTGCCGGGCCGAAGGTGACGCTCGATCCGCGCCCGCCCGCCGAGATGGTCGCCGAAGCGGTCGCCGTCGCCGAAGCCGCCGACGTGGTGGTGGCGGTGCTGGGCGAAGCAGCGGAAATGTCCGGCGAGGCCGCCTCGCGCATGGACATCGGCCTGCCGCCCGGCCAGCGCGTGCTCTTGGAGGCGCTGCACGCGACCGGAAAGCCGGTGGTATTGGTGCTGCTGCACGGCCGTCCTCTGACCCTGCCGTGGGAGGCCGAGCACATTCCGGCGATCCTCGCCACGTGGTTCGGCGGCTGCGAGACCGGCAACGCGATCGCCGATCTGTTGTTCGGCTTGCGCAACCCGTGCGGCAGGCTCACCACCACGTGGCCACGCCATGTCGGCCAGGTGCCGCTCGCCTACGACCGCGCCACCACCGGCCGTCCCGGCAGCCGTGACAACGATCCCGGCAAGTATACCACCCGCTGCTATCTCGACGGCGCGTCCGAGCCTCTGTTCCCCTTCGGCTTCGGCCTCGGATACACCCGCTTCGCCTACGGCCCGCCCGCCGCCAGTGCCAGCCAACTCGGCCCTGACGACACGCTGACGGTTTCGCTCTCGGTCACCAACACCGGCGCGCGGTCGGGTGAAGAGGTGGTGCAGATGTACGTCACCGATCCGGTGGCGAGCGTCGTCCGCCCCGGCAAACAATTGAAGGGCTTCGAGAAGATCGTCCTGGCTCCGGGCGAAACCCGCACCGTGCGCTTTCGCCTCACCACCCGCGACCTCGAATTCCACACCCCGCGCGGCGACCGCGTGTGGGAGCCGGGGCGGTTCGTCATCGGCATCGGCCCCGACTCCGACACCCTGCAAACCCTCACAGTACACTGGCGACGCTAAGCCGCCGCTCCCCCAAACAAAAAGGCCTAGCCCTTATGGAGCTAAGCCTTTGTTTTATTTGGTTGCGGGGGCACGCAACTGCCTTTGTCTGCTTATGTCGGTCAAAGCGTAACGTCCACATATGACCGCCAGCATTGATCCTCGCTGAGCGTTGGATGCGCAGCCTACTCTGCCGCCGCGCCTTTCGGGCATGGGGCGATGCGATCTTCGATCTGGCCTTCTGCGTCAAGAAGGAGGGTTTCGAGTTGCACTGCGGCATCGCCTGGGTTTTCCCATAAATTGCGCGAAATCGCCTCCAACAGACGCGCCGCGATCTCCTGCAGGGCGTAGGGATTGTGCTCGCGGAAGAACGCCTGCATCTCCGGATCGAAGGCGTAGGTGTTCGCCATCTCGGCATACTGCCAGTCGTCGAGAATGCCGCTCGTGGCATCCCACTGGGTGCAATACTCCACCAGGGTCGCCATGTCCCCTGCCCCTTTGAAGCCATGGCGCTTCATCCCGGCGATCCATTTCGGATTCAACACACGAGTGCGGAAGACGAAACGACTTTCCTCGGCGGTCGAGCGCACCAGCGGCTTGCGCGGGTCGCTGGAATCGACGTTGTAGCTCGGGGCGTAGCGGCCCGAGATCGCCTTCACCGCCGCGTTCATGCCGCCCTGGTAGCCGTTGTAGTCGTCGGAAGAGAAGATGTCGGATTCCCGGGTATCGAGGCTTTGCACGGTGAGGTCGACGCGCCCGAGGCCACGGCGGAATTCGCCGTGCGCGGGCTCGCCGTGCACACCCGCGCCGAAGGCATAGCCGCCCCACTGGATGAACACCTCGCCGAGATCCTCGACGTTTTCCCATTGGCCGCTTTCGAGGAGGTCCTGCACGCCGGTACCGTAGGTTCCCGGACGGTCGGAGAACACCCGGAACCCCGCCCGCCGCGCCGCATCCTCGGGAGCGACGCCCGCCTTCAGCAGTTCATCCCGGTCGACCGCGACGTTCCGCGCAAGGAAGTTGACGTCCTCCGGCTCCTTCAGCGCCGCGACCATGCGGGCGGCGGTGTCGATCAGGCTCATCAGCGCGGGAAAGGTGTCGCGCAACAGGCCGCTCGCCCGCACGGTGACGTCGAGACGGAGGAAGGCACGCTCGGCGAGCGGAATCACCTCGACGTTTTTCACCCGGCCGTTGGAAGCGTCCCACACCGGCCGCGCACCCATCAGGTAGAGGATTTCCGCGACGTCGTCGCCGCGCGTGCGCATCGTCGGGCTCGCCCAGAGCACCATCCCGAGCTGCTCGGGAAACTTGCCGTGTTCGGCGCGATAGCGGGCGACGAGCGCGTCGCCCTGCATCACGCCGACCTTCCACGCCTCGCGCGTCGGGATCTTGCCGGGATCGACGGAATAGAAGTTCCGCCCGGTCGGCAGGATATCGACGCAGCCGCGCGTCGGCGCGCCCGAACCGCCCGGCGGAATGAACCGCCCCGCCACGCCGCGCGCCAGATATTCAAGCTCGTCTGTGGTTTGCACCAGCTTCGGCCGCACCACCTCGGCGACGAACGTCAGAGCCTCCCGCACCAGACCCGAGCGACGGAAGCGTTCCGCCGTCACCGCCGCGATCGTCTCGGCGGTCCAGCCGCGCGCGTCGAGGTCGTCGAGGGCGGCCTTGGCTTCGTCGAGGATCTGGCCGAGGGGCGCTGCATCAGCCCCGGCGAGGCCTTTGGAGCGGGCGATGGCGTCCCAGAGGGACGGCGCGTCGCCGTTGGGCAGACGGGTCAGGTGAATCAGGGTCTCATTGAAGCGCGGGCCATCGGGCGGCTGGCCGAACACGTGCAGGCCATCGGCGATCGAGCTGGCGTCGATGGTGTTGAGGTAGCCGTGCAAGGTCTGGATGAACGCGTGCGGCGCGGCCTCCGCCGTCGCGCGGTCGAGGCCGAGGTCGGCGTCGAGGTGAACTTCCGCGACCAGATCCCAGATTTCGTCGATCAAGAGCGGCAGCTTGGCCGGGTCTTCCTGTCCGGCGAAATAGGCCTTTTCCAGCAACTCTTCGATCGCATCCATCGCCTCGGTCTTGCCCGCGTGGGTTTGGGCCGGAACCATATGGTCGAGGATCGCGGCATAGGCGCGGCGCTTCGCCTGGGTGCCCTCGCCCGGATTGTGGATGATGTAGGGGTAGAGGTTGGGCAGGTCGGCGATCGCCGCATCCGGATGACAGGCTTCCGAGAGTCCGACGCTCTTGCCCGGCAGCCATTCGAGGGTGCCGTGGGTGCCGACGTGGATCACCGCCTGCGCGCCGAACGCCTCGCGCAGCCAGCGGTAATAGGCGAGATAGTGGTGGCTCGCCGGCAGGAACGGATCGTGCATCGTCGCGCCGTCGGTGGCGAGCAACGGCGACTGGCCGTCCTTCATGCCGTCGCGGCTCGGCTGGATGCCGATGAACATATTGCCGTTGACCACGCCGCCGATCAGGAGCTTGCCGTCATGGCAGAAGCTCTCTCCCGGAGGCAACCCCCAGGTCGCCTCGATCTCGCCCCGGAGCTTGGCGCCACGCTCGGCGTGCCAGCGTGCGGCGGTCGGGGCGTCGACGTTCCCGGCGGCACGACGCGCCATCTCACGCGGCTGGAGGTAGCGACGGTCGTTGGTGAGGCGGTCGAGGAGTTCGGCGGCCAATTCCTCACCGTCCGCATACTCCCGGGCAACCGTGTGGCCGTCGGCCTTGAGGCGGTCGAGCATCGCCTTGACGCTGGCGAAACTGTCGAGCCCCGCCGCCGCGCCGAGGCGATCGTTCTTCGGCGGATAGTGGTGGAACAGGATCGCGATCCTGCGTTTTTCGGGCGGCGTGCGCCGCAGCGCCGCCCAGTTGAGCGCCCAGGCCACAAGGTGCCGCACCCGGTCGGGCACCGGCATCCGCCGCACCAGATGCGCGCCGGTCGCGGGGTCGGCCCCGCCGATCTCGCGGGTGGATGCGACGGTGCCGACGATCACGCCGTCGAACTCGGGCTGCGCCACGCTCATCGACACGTCGACGGGCGAAAGCGCCTGCTCGGTCGCCTCCCACACCGCGCGCGGATTGCCGGTCATGATCATCTGCAATACCGGAACGTCGAGATCCGAAAGCATCGCCGCCGCGTCGGTGCCGGTGCGCGCGAGGGAAAAGCTCATCGGCGAGAGCAGCACGTCGATCGCCGCGCGGCCCTGGCGCTTGAAATAGCGCTCCACCAGCATCGGCACGGTCAGATTGCCGAGGTCGCGGTCGGCGAAGCGCATGTGAAACACCGCAAGCGGGATCGCTCCCCGGGATTCGATCTCGGCGATCAGGGCGTCATAGGGCGCGAGGTCGCCGTTCGCCCAGTACGACTGATAGAACCAGATGCCGATCACCGGCGCGTCGCCGCCCAACCCGAGGCGTTCCCGCTCCCAGGCAAGATAGGCATCGGTGTTGGAAGCGCCGACGTAATCGGGGTGATAGATGCCTTCGGTCGGAAGGTCGCAGGGCGGCTCAGGCGTGCCCAGGTCCGCGCCCAATTCGCGGCACAGCGTCAGGATCAGGTTGCGAGCGTTGTCCACCCCGCCGCGCCGAAGATATGCGTAGCGCAGGCGGAACGCCTCGGAGCCGAAGCCGGTGGAGGCAGTTTTCGCCAGCGCGAGCTCGTCGGCCGCCATCGCCGTCGCCTGGACGTGGACGAGCTTGCCCGCCGCCGCTTCGAGCAACGCATCGAGGCCCGGGATCGACTCCGTGCCGCCGTGGGGCAGGAGGATCAGCGCGTCGGCGGCGCGCACCGTATCCGCGAAGGCGGCGATATCGTCCGGACCGGCAAGGGCATCGCGGCAACGCGCGACCACGCGCACGCCTTCCGGCAACAGCATGGCGGCTTCGGCGATCGCGGGAAGATTCATTCCCGTCGCGTCGACGATGGCAACCACCAGTTCACCACAGGCCATGACGGTACCCTCCTTCTCCAGATACAAAACGAAAAAGCGGCGGCGACTGGGGGAGCCGCCGCCGCAAGGCTGCCGGTCCGCTGCTCGGTGCGGATCGGTTATTCGCGACCTTCAACAGGGGAGGATCGTTCGGGCCGTTGGGTCGAAGGATCCAGGCTTCAGGTCACGTACCACTCATGGAGGTCATGGATCGGCCGGAGTAACCCCGCCGTCGAATCCGGGCGCTGTGTGGGCGCACGGAAAAATGAACGGCAGGGCCTCGAGAAACGCCTGAAGCGGGCCCAGAAACGTCGGCAAGAACGAGGGAACGCCCGAGAAACGGGCGAGAATGGCAAACGAAAAGCCGGGTTCGGGGTACATCGCGACAGATCCGATTCATGACACTCAAACGTGCGCCACCAACGGGATCCCGCACCGCGCACACCCCCCGGTCTGCGGTCGTGACGCGTGCGATTGGCAGGTCTCCTGGCTCGCGGGTCCGGGCTTTCGTCCGCCTTCCCAGTCCATCCAGGGGACCAGTGGCCAAGAGGACGTCAGCTCACCGCTTACAGTTGCGGGGACAGCGCCGGAATCGAACCGGCTTCCCTTTTCACCCCCGGTCACCCGGGGGAACCATCGCATCGGAGATATTGTTACACTATAACAAATAAGCCCGTCAAGCCGAAACCGACGAATTTCAGCCGTTCAACCCGACATCCAGGCCGAACGCCCGCAGCACTTTCAGCACCGCCACCGGCACCGTCATCGTTCCCGCCTCGACGCTTTCGCGCACCTCGGGCAGGCAGGCGCGGACATCCGGATGGCTCTTGACCGCGTCCATCAACTTGTCCTCGATCATGCTCCACATCCACTTGATCCGCTGGCGGCGGCGGACCTCGGCAAGATCGCCGGATTCGCTCAACAGCTTGCGATGCGCGTCGATGCTCTCCCACAGATCGTCGAGACCGAGGCCGGTCAGGCCGCTGATTTTCAGCACCGGCGGACGCCAGGCGGCGGTGGCCGGAGTCATGATGTGCAGCGCGTTGGCGTAGTGCTGGCGCGCCGCCTCCGCCTTCTGCTCGTTGTCACCCTCGCTCTTGTTGACCGCGATCAGGTCGGCGAGTTCGAGGACGCCTTTCTTGATTCCCTGGAGTTCGTCGCCCGCGCCGGGGAGCATCAGCACCAGGAAGAAATCGGTCATGTCGGCGACCACGGTCTCGTTCTGGCCCGCACCGACGGTTTCCACCAGGATCACGTCGTAGCCCGCCGCCTCCATCACCAGCATCGTCTCGCGCGTGGTGCGGGTGACGCCGCCCAGGCGGCCGGACGACGGCGACGGACGGATGTAGGCGTCGGGGTTGTTGGCGAGGGTTTCCATCCGCGTCTTATCGCCGAGGATGCTGCCGCCGGAACGGCTGGAACTCGGGTCCACGGCAAGCACCGCGACCTTGTGCCCCTTCCCGGTGAGGAGATTGCCGAAACACTCGATGAACGTGGACTTGCCGACGCCGGGAACGCCGGTGATGCCGATGCGGTGCGCGCTCCCCGCATGCGGCGCGAGGCGCACCAGCAGCTCCTGCGCAAGCTTCTGGTGGTCGGGGTTGCTGCTTTCCACCAGCGAGATCGCGCGAGCGAGCCGGGCGCGATCGCGGGAAAGCACGCCGTCGACGTAGTCGTCGAGGGAAAGGGAGGCGCGCTTGACGCGCGCCTCCTGCCGATCGTTGGGCGGTGTAACCGAAACCCGACCGGTATCCACCGAGAGCGCGGTCATCACGCCACCGCCGAATCGTCGTAGCCGAGATGGGCCATCAACTTGATCAGCACTTCCTTGGCGGATTCCGAAATCACCGTGCCGGGGGGGAAGATCGCCGACGCGCCGAAGTCGTAAAGCGCCTGGAAGTCCTGGGGCGGAATCACGCCGCCGACGATGATGAGGATGTCCTCGCGGCCCATCTTCTTCAGTTCGTCGCGCAGCGCCGGGACCAGGGTCAGATGGCCCGCCGCGAGAGAGGAGACGCCGACGACGTGGGCGTCGTTTTCCACCGCCTGGCGCGCGGCTTCCTCCGGGGTCTGGAACAGCGAGCCGATGTCGACGTCGAAGCCCATGTCGGCGAAGCCGGTGGCGATCACCTTCTGGCCGCGGTCATGGCCGTCCTGGCCCATCTTCGCGAGGAAGATGCGGGGACGACGGCCTTCCCGGGCCTCGAAGCGTTCGATCAGTGCGGCGACGTCCTTCATCTGCTGCGAGTCCTTTCCAACCTCGGCGGTGTAGACGCCCGAGATCGCCCGGATCACCGCCTTGTGACGCCCGAACACCTTTTCGCAGGCGTCGGAGATTTCGCCGAGCGAAGCGCGCGCACGCACCGCGTTGACGGCGATTTCGAGAAGGTTGCCATAGTTGGCTTCGCCGCGCTTGGCGCCCGCCGCCTCGGTGATCCGGTTAAGCCACTTGTCGACTTCGGCTTGGTCGCGATTGGCGCGCAGCTTTTCGAGCTTTTCGATCTGCTTCTTGCGCACCTCGGTGTTCTCGACCTTCAAGACGTCGACGGATTCCTCCTCGTCGAGCTTGAACTTATTGACGCCGACCACGGTCTGGCGACCGGCGTCGATGCGGGCCTGGGTGCGGGCGGCGGCCTCCTCGATGCGCATCTTCGGAATCCCCGCCTCGATCGCCTTGGCCATGCCGCCGGAGGCTTCGACTTCCTCGATATGGGCCCAGGCGCGGCGCGCGAGCTGGTCGGTCAGGCTCTCGACGTAATACGAACCCGCCCACGGGTCGATGATGTTGCAGATCCCGGTTTCCTGCTGGATGAACAGCTGGGTGTTACGCGCGATCCGCGCCGAGAAGTCGGTGGGCAGGGCGAGGGCTTCGTCGAGGGCGTTGGTGTGCAGCGACTGGGTGTGACCCTGGGCCGCCGCCATCGCCTCGATCTGGGTGCGCACGACGTTGTTGAACACGTCCTGCGCGGTGAGCGACCAGCCCGAGGTCTGCGAGTGGGTGCGCAGCGACATCGACTTGACGTTCTTCGGGTCGAAGCCTTTGACGATCTTCGCCCAGAGCAGGCGCGCGGCCCGCATCTTCGCCACTTCCATGAAGAAGTTC
>DBTR01000092.1:36641-36789 GCA_002307145.1 Rhodospirillum sp. UBA1311
CGATCGCCCAGAAGAACGACAGGCGGGGCGCGAAGTCGTCCACCGTCAGACCCGCCTCGATGCCGGCGCGGATGTACTCCTTGCCGTCGGCGAGGGTGTAGGCGACTTCGATGTCGGCGGTCGCCCCGGCTTCCTGCATGTGGTAGCC
>DBTR01000092.1:37160-37287 GCA_002307145.1 Rhodospirillum sp. UBA1311
TGTTGCGGACCATGAACTCCTTCAGGATGTCGTTCTGAATCGTTCCGGCCAGCTTCTCCCTGCTCACCCCCTGCTCCTCGGCGGCGAGGATGTAGAGCGCGAGAACCGGCAGCACCGCGCCGTTCAT
>DBTR01000092.1:37547-73186 GCA_002307145.1 Rhodospirillum sp. UBA1311
TCATCGTCATCGACACCGACATCTGGTCGAGCGGAATGCCGGAGAACAGCACTTCCATGTCGAGGATCGAATCCACCGCCACGCCCGCCATGCCGACGTCGCCGACGACGCGCGGATGGTCGGAATCGTAACCACGGTGAGTGGCGAGGTCGAAGGCGATGGAGAGGCCCTTCTGCCCCGCCGCGAGGTTGCGGCGATAGAAGGCGTTGGATTCCTCGGCGGTCGAGAAGCCCGCGTATTGGCGCACCGTCCACGGCTTGTTGACGTACATCGTGGTGTACGGGCCGCGCTTGTAGGGCGGCAAACCGGGCATGGTGCGGAGATGGTCCATGCCGTCGAGGTCGGCGGCCGAGTAGAGTGGCTTGACGCCGATCTTCTCCGGGGTTTCCCACAGCACCGCGTCGACGCCGCGTCCGGTTTCCGCCTGGACTCGGGCCTCCCAGTCCTTGTAGGCCGCGCTGCTCTTGATCTCCCTGAGATCGACGTTGGCGAAATTCGGAATCATTCTGCGATCACTCCCAGACGGATCAGCTGGGCGGTCAACTTGCCCAGAACGTCCGCACCCATGAAAATGTAGTCGTTGACGCCGGCGGCGTCGTAGGCGTCCTTGTGGTCGCCCGGCGCGCCCGCGAGGTAGAGGGTCTCGGCACCCGCCGCTTTCAAGGCCGGTGCGAAGGTCGGCACCATCTCCTCGTACAACGCGTCGGAGGAGCAGATCACCGCGATCCGCGCGCCGCTCGCCTTGAACGCCGCGACGCAGGCGTCGACGTCGGAGAAGCCGTTGTTGGACAGCGCCTCGATGCCGCCTGCCTCGAAGTAGTTCTTGGCGAAGGAGGCGCGGCCGGTGTGCTTCGCGACCGGGCCGAGGTTGGCGAGGAAGATCGACGGGAACGCGCCGGTCTTCTCCTTGAACGCGCTCGCCGCGTCGCGCAGGCGCTCGAAGGTGTCGGCGACATGCCGCGCGGGCAAGGCCTTCACCATCACGCCGTCCTTGGCGCTCGCCGCGACCACCGCCGCGAAGCCCGCGCCCGCAGCCACAGCGGCGGACGCCGCCGCGACCGGATCGGCTCCGAGATCGACCGCCTTGGCCTTTGCGATACGGCCCTTGATCGCCGCCTTCGCATGCGCCAGGTCGGGCTGCTCGCGCACCACCGGCTTTTCGTGGATGTTGGGGAACTCGCTGACGCCGGTGAGCGGCACCTTGCGCTTGGCGATGTCCTTGTCACGTTGCGCCATGGTCGCGGCGATCGCGTCCTGGACGAAGCCGGACTGGAGCGCGGCGAGGATGCCACCCTTCGCCTCGATTTCCTGGAAAAACGCCCAGGCCTTGTCGGCGATCTGCTCGGTCAGGGTCTCCATCGACCACGCTCCGCCCGCCGGATCGGCGACCCGGTAGAGGTTGGATTCCTCCATCAGGACGATCTGGGTGTTGCGAGCGATGCGGCGACCCATGGAATCGGGCTGGCCGATGGCGTCGTCGAACGGCAGACAGGTAACGCAATCCGCGCCGCCGACGGCGGAGGCGAAGGTCGAGACCGTGGCGCGCAGCATGTTCACCCAGGGGTCGAAACGGGTGAACATCCGCTCCGCCGACTTGGCGCGGAGGTTCATGCACGCCGCTTCATCGGACGCGCCGCAAGCCTTGGCAACCGCCGCCCAGAGCTTGCGCGCCGCGCGCAGCTTGGCGATCTGGAGATATTCCTCGCAGCCCACCGAAACCGTGAAGGCGATCTGGCCGCAGGCGGCGTCGATGGCGAGGCCCGTATCCTGCATCGCCTTGAGGTAGGCGAGCGCGGTGGCGAGGGCGATGCCGAGATCGTGGACCTCGCTCGCGCCCGCGTTGTGATAGACCGAGGTGTCGACCGCGACCGCGCGCACGTTCGGCAGTGTCTTGGCGGTCCAGGCGGCGAGCGCGCCCAACTGCTTCAACGCCGCGTCGACGCCGATCGGCAGGCTGCCGTGCAGCGCGAGCTGCGCCAGCGGGTCCGCGCCGAAGCCCCCCTTGGCCGCCGCACCGCTCACGCCCCGCTTGCTCCACACTGCCGCCAGCGCCATCGCCGCGGGCAGGAACGCCGCGCCGGCTTCGAGCGCCACCGGAACCTCGACGAGATCGACGCCCGCGAGGGTGTCTTCGAGCGCCGCGAGATCGTGGACCAGCACGCCGCCCTCGCCTGCGTTCGCCGCGTCGGGGCCGTTGCCGCCCTGCACCGCGTCGTCGAGGCGGAGGTTGACCGAGGTCACGCCGAACTTGAGGTCATGCCGGATTTCCCGGTTCGCCGCCGCCGGATCGGACTCGCGGAACTCCTGGCGGATGTCCCAGCCGGAACGGGTCCGCGCGATCGCCTGTGCGCCGCGGGTGTAGGGGAAGAACGACGGGAAGCCGGACGGATCGCCCGCCCACGGCCAATTCTCGGCCACGTACAGCGGCTGGATTTCGACCCCTTCCGGCGTCTTGGTCACCATCTTCTTCTCGAAGGGAACCCCCTTGAGTTCCTTCTCCTCGACGATCTTTCGCCATGCGTCGTAACTGACGACAGGGAAATCCGCCGCGAGTTTCAAATCCTTGTGGTCCATTGTCATTCCCACTCCATGTAGGGCTGAAATGCATCGGCAGACCGTTTGATGGTATGTTCTAATGTATCGCAATGCGTGCGTACGCGACGTCGAGACATGCCCCTAACTGTCCTCCTGGCGAAACCGCCACCCCGGGCCTTGTCCCCCATGGCAAGGGCTTCCGGCGTGGTGTCGAAGGCTTCGCCACCGATGTCCCAATCCCTCGGAGCCTCCCCGCCCCGTGGATGGATACGCGCGCAACGGCAGGTCTCCTGGCTCGCGGATCGTCGCGACCGCCCGCCTTCCCGACTCTCGAACCCGAGCGTCAGTGGCGAAAATGGGCGGCAACTCCTCGCTGACAGTTGCGGGGGCAGCCCCGGAATTCCACCGGGTTCCCTCTTGCCCCACCGGATTGGGGCGGGGACCGTTGCGCGCGGATGTAATAACATCACATATATTAAGGTGTCAACCGAGCACCCTCGCGAAAACGGCACTCCCAGCGCTGGGAGTGCCGTCGTTGCATGGTTAATCCCTGCAATCAGAACTTCGCCCGCAGGCCGGTATAGGCCCCGAAGCCGTTGTTGGTGTAGCCGTACATCTGGCCGTAGTCCTTATCGAGCAAGTTCTCCACGCGACCGTAGACGCTGAAGGTCTTGTCGATCTGGTAGTCCGCGCCGAGATCGAAGGTGGCGTAGCCGCTCACCGCGCGACGGCCGATCGCAGTGCTCGGGGTGTCGAACGAACGGCCCGCCACGTTCATCCGCGCCCAGGTGGACAAGCCCTCGACGTCATGCGGCTCATAGGAGACCCGCACCGAGCCCTGGTGAGGCGGCGACTGGTCGGTCTGCAGGCCGGTCGCGTTGTCGCGCGACTGGGTGAAGGTATAGGTGCCCGAGACATCCCATTCCGCGTCGATTTCGTAGCTCGCCGAAGTTTCGAAGCCCATATTCCGGGTCGAGCCGATGTTGACATAATAGCGGTTCGACGCCGCCCCCTTCGCCTCGATCTGGTTGGTCAGGCGGTTGTTGAACGCGGTCAGGTCGACGACCAGGCGATCGTTCAGCAGCGACTGCTCGACGCCCACGTCGTAGCCGCGCGATTTCTCGGGATCGACGGTGCCGGAATAACCCGCGGCCTCGGCGGTCTCCCTATTATACAGCGCCTGAACCAGGGTCGGCGCCTTGAACCCGGTGCCGTAGCTGGCGTGGAGACGGGTGCCCGAGTCCGGAATGCGATACGATGCGGTGGTGCGATAGGTGGTGTTCTCGCCGAACGTATCGTGGAAGTATTCTCGCCCGCCGAAAGTCAGCGTCAGGCTATCGTCGAGCAGATCGACCGCATAGTCGCCGAACACGCTGGAATTGACCAACGCGGCGTTCTGGTGCGCGGTGGACGTAGCGGTGCGGAAGTGGTCGCGCTCCTGGTCCGCACCGAAGACGAACGAGTGCCCGTCCAGCGGCCGCAGCACCCCCTGGTATTCGTATTTCGTCAAGTCGCCCCAATAACGGCTGGGGTTGGCGGAGCCGTTGCGGGTGGAGCGCGCCACGACGTAGGCGTCCATGCTGCTGACGGCGAAGGTGTTGTCCAACACGCCATCGAACATGTTCGCCTTGACCTGGAAGCGCGCCGTGTCCGTATCCTGGGAAACGAATCCCTCGCCGTCGGTCGATCCCGACGAGACCGAATCGTATTCGGCATCGCCGCGCATGGTGTTGTAGCTGCCTTCGACGTTCAGAAGATCGAGCACGCCGACGTTCTTGAGCGCGTCCGCGCCGACCTTGACGTCGTAGTTCACGCTCCGCGAACCGTCCTCTTCGTCGGGCGAAACGTCGGGGCGGGCATCGTCGCCGTGGGTCGCCATGCCGGCGCCGGAAGCCTTGTAGTAGACGTCGCCGTAGCGGCCCCAGGCGCTCATCGAGGTCTGCCGGGTCACGAACGACCCGACCTCCGCGGTCGCGACGCCCTCGAGAATTTTCTGCGAGTTCTTGCCCGACTTGGTGGTCACCGAGATCACGCCGCCGATGGCGTCGCTGCCGTAGAGGGAGCTTTGATTGCCGCGCAGCACCTCGATCCGCTCGATATCCGAGGCCTGCAAATGGTTGTACGGCCGGTCGTACATCTGGCTCGCCTGGTTGTCGATCTTGACGCCGTCGATCAACACCAAGACGCGGCCGGAATCGTTGCCCCGCAGTTTGAAGCGCGTGTTGTACTGCCCGCTGCCGCTGGTATAGACGTAGAGGCCGGGAACGTCCTTGAGTGCGTCCTCCAGCGTTGCGGCCTGCTTCTTCTCAAGCTCCTCGCCGGTGATCACCGTGACCGAACTGCCGACCTTGTTGGCATCGGTCTCGACCCGGTTCGCCGAAATCACCATCTTTCCCAAATCCTGGGCGGACTGGGCGAGAGCGCCCTCGGGCAATGCCATGGCCACCGCCCCCGCGCCGACGACGCAGAGCGACTTCAAGTGTCGTTTCATCGAACTCATCCCCCATGTACGGCCGGAGCTTCCCTGATCCGGACGTTTGATCGAACGACGGCGATGGGCGTTGGAGCGCACCGCCGTGACGGATACGTCACCTGGCGGCGCAAAGCCGCTTCCTCTCGCCCCCGCGAGAGGATCAGCGACGAATACCGGCAGGTTTCCTGGCTTGCGGGTCGTCGCGGGCCGGAACGCCTTCCCGGTCCGGAGACCAGTGGCGCAATCGCTCCGATCGCTCGCCGCTCACAGTTGCAGGGGCAGCCTCGGCTTTGGGCGAACCCGCACCGAATTCCCTTTTCACCCCACCCCCGGACGCCGAAGCGACCTGGGGAAAGGCACCGATAACGCTGGGGATATTAGGCGGCGAAGCCGAAGACCACGACTCTTTTGTAACGATATAACGTACTTTCTTATGCAGGTGTGGCGCGGGCGCTACACCGCAACGACGTCGCCGGGCGAAAGGAAGGCGACGAGCGCGCAGCCGTAGACCGGATGGCGCGTCACCACCGCCGCAACGCCGAAAAGCGCCTGGAGGTTCTCTGCCGAAATTGTCGCTTCCGCCGCTCCGGCGAACAGCACCCGCCCCTCGCGCAGGCCGACGAAACGGTCGGCGAACGGCGTCGCGAGGTTGATGTCGTGGACCACCGCAACCACGGTGAGGCCGCGATCCGCAAGCCGCCGCGCATGACGCAGGACCGCGAGACCGTGGGCGGGATCGAGATTGGCGGTCGGCTCGTCGAGCAGCAGCACCCCCGCCCCCTGCCGTTCCGCCTCGTGAATCTGCGCCAGCACCCGGGCGTACTGCACCCGCCGCTGCTCGCCGCCCGAGAGCTTGGGGTAAAGCTGGCCGCCCAGCGCCGCGAGACCGACTTCGGCGAGGGCGGCCTCGGCGATCGCGCGGTCGGCGGACGACGGGGGAAATGGCAACCGCCCGAGGCGCACCACGTCCCGCGCGCGGAACGCAAAACTCAGCGCCGTCCCCTGCGGCAACACCGCCCGGCAACGCGCGAGATCGCCCCGCCGCCAGTCGCCCAGCCGTTTCCCCATCAGGCGGACGCTGCCCGCGTCCGGCGCGAGGTCGCCCGCGATCACCCGCAGCAGGGTCGACTTGCCCGCGCCGTTCGGCCCGACGATCGCGGTGAGGCTGCCCGGTTCGACCGCGAGGTCGACGCCGTCCAACAGCGCCCGCCCGCCCCGTCGCACCACGATCCCGTGGACCTCGATCATCGCTCCGCGCCCCCCTTCGCCAACAGCCAGAGCAGGAAAGGACCGCCGATCAGGCCGGTGAGGACGCCGAGCGGCAATTCCATCGGCGCGACCACGGTGCGCGCCGCGAGATCGGCGAGCAGCACCAGCGTCGCCCCGAGCAGCGCCGACGCTGGGATCACCAGCCGGTGCCGCGCGCCGATCATCAGCCGCACCAGGTGCGGCGCGACCAGCCCGACGAAGCCGATCATGCCGACGAACGCGACGCTCGCGCCGACGCCGAGGGCGACCGCCGCCAGCACCTTCGCCCGCACCGCCACCGGATCGAGGCCGAGATGCCCGGCGACGTCGTCGCCGAGGGTGGTGGCGTCGAGGGCGAAGGCGTATCGGAACACCGTCAATCCACCGATCCCGCCCGCCAGCGCGACGACGCCGAGTTGGATCCGGTTGGCGTTGCCGAGACTGCCCATCATCCAGAAGGTGAGGTTGCGAAGCTGTTCGTCGTTGGCGATGGAAATCAGCAGGCCGATCGCCGACCCTGCGAGCGCATTGATGGCGATGCCGGTGAGCAGGAGGGTCGCCGCGCTCGGCAACGCCACCGCCCGCGCCACCACGACCACCACGCAGGTCGCCAGCAGCGCCCCCGCGAACGCCGCCATCGGAACCAGGAAGGCGGCATAGGCGTGGCTCCGGGTGATCCAGCCTTCGAGGACGATCGCGGCGACCGCGCCGAACGCCGCGCCGCTCGCGGTGCCGAGCAGGCCCGGCTCGGCGAGGGGATTGCGCAGCACGCCCTGCATCGCCGCGCCCGCGATACCGAGAGTTCCGCCGACGACGCAGGCGAGCCCGAGACGCGGCATCCGCACGTCGAGGACGACGATGCCGAACAGCCGGTCCTCCGGCCGCGTCTCGGCGAGGCCGAGCGCCCCCGCCAGCACCCGCCCCAGCGCGTCGAGCGGCACATGCAGCGCGCCGCTCGTCAGATTCCAGACCAACGCGGCCAGCATCGCCGCGCCGAGCGCCGCGAACATCGGCGCGGCGGGCGTGTCTCCCCGCACTTCGGTGAAGCGCCTTCGGATCGCCGCGATCATCGGCCGTACATCGCTTCGCGAAGCTCCCGCACCGCGCGTCCCACCCCCGGACCGAGGCCGAGGAACGCCGCATCGTCGGAGACCACGATGCGCCGCTGGCGCACCGCTTCGGTTTCGGCGAGACCGGGCATCGCCGCCAGCCCGTCGATGCCGCCGACCCGGTCGAGGGCGCGCTTCAAGATCACCACCGCTTCGGGATTGACCGCCATCATCGCCTCGACGTTGAACGGCCGATATCCCTCGAAACCCGAAACCGCGTTGGCGACGTGCGCGGCTTCGAGCAGGCTCGTTGCGGACGTGGCGTCGCCGCCGATCATCAACGGACCGCTGCCCATGGTCTGCACGAACAGCGCCCGCACCGGCTTGTCCGGTTCCGGCTTGCCCTCGGGCCAAGCGAGATCGCGGTCGATCTCCGCCACCAGCGCACGCCCCCGCTCGGGCACGCCGAGGCCGTCGGCGAT
The DNA here is from genome assembly GCA_002307145.1 of Rhodospirillum sp. UBA1311. Lineage (GTDB taxonomy): Bacteria > Pseudomonadota > Alphaproteobacteria > Rhodospirillales > Rhodospirillaceae > Oleispirillum. The sequence goes on from DBTR01000092.1 coordinate 45,335, forward strand.
GGCGAGAAACTTCAGCCGCGCCGACTCCACGGTGCGGTGGCGCGGCAACAGGATCGTGCGGATGCCGAGGGATTGGAGCTGCGGCACGGTTTCGCGCGGTTCGAGATCGTCGTATGCGATCACCACCGTGGGCCCGACGTTGAGCACGCTTTCGAGCGGCACCGCGCGCGGGCTGCCGAGGCGCGGCAGCTTCCGCACCACCTCTGCCGGGCGCAGGCTGCTGAGATCCACGCCCACCAGCTCGTCGCCCAGGCCGAGCGCCACGACGGTCTCGGTAAGCGAGCCGGACAGGCAGACGATCCGCTCGGGCTTGCGGTCCTCGGCGGCGGACGCGGCGGTAAGGCCGATCCACACGGCGGCGAGCGCCCCCAGGCCGACCATCGCGAGAACTTTCCATGGCGTGCGGCGCATCTTGTCTCCGAATGCTGTGGTCATCTCGATTTTCTCAATCCCGCGCCCTTCCCACCGAACGCAGCGCAACGCCGAACACCAAAACTCCCGCGCCCGAGAGCACGAAAAAGTCGGCCGGGTTCGGCGGATGTCCAAAGGCGTCGGCGCGGATCGCATGGGCGGCATGGGTCAGCGGCAACAGGTAGAGCGGGACCTGCGCCCACTCAGGAAGGTGCTCGACCGGAAAGAAGGTGCCGCCGAGGAACGCCATCGGCGTGATCACGAACGCGGTCAGCAGCGATTGCGAGGCATGGGACTTCACCAGCATCGCCAGCAGCACCGCCAGGGAGGCGAACACCCAGGCGTCGAGCGCCACCGCGAGGAAAAACCACGGCCCGACGCGAAGCGTCACGCCGAACGCCGCGCCCAGCAAGAGGATCACCGCCACGCCGAACGCCGCACGGGTCATCCCCGCCAGCACTTCACCCGCGACGTAGGCCGCGCTCGATATCGGCGCGGACTGGAACTCCTCGAAGACATGCAGGTAGAACCGCGCGATGTTGATTTCGGTCGCCGCGCCATAGCTCTGGGTCATGCAGGTCATCGCCACCAGGCCGGGCAGCAGGAATTCGAGATAGGTGTGGCCGTCGACCCGGGTCGCGCCGCCCATCGCCGCGCCGAACGCGATCAGATAGAGCAGCGGCGAGACCGTCATGCCGAGAAGGTGGCGGCCAGCGCGCCGCTTGAGGATGCGGAGTTCCCGCAGATACACCGCGCCGATACCGTTCATGCCTGCACCGCCTTGCTGGTCAGGCTGAGAAACGCATCCTCGAGGTTGGCGCGGCGCAGGGTGAGGCCGTCGGTGCAGCCGAGCGCGGCCCGCTGGGCGACCTCGTGGTCGTGGAAATATTCGGTGGTCATGCCGCCCTCCGTCGCATGGTCGAGGGCCCAGGCGCCGACCCGTGCGATCAGCGCCTGCGGCGTGTCGAGGGCGCGAAGCCTGCCGCCGTCGAGGAACGCGACCCGATCCGCCAGGAATTCCGCCTCCTCGATGTAGTGGGTGGTGAGGAACACGGTCGTGCCCTCGGACTGGATCGTCTTGATCAACCCCCAGATCCGCCGCCGGATCTCGGCATCCAGCCCCACCGTCGGCTCGTCGAGGAACAGCACGCGCGGCCGGTGCATCAGGGCGCGGGCGATCATCAGGCGGCGTTTCATGCCGCCCGAGAGGGTGCCGACGAGATCGTCGGCGCGCGCGTCGAGGCCGACGTAGGCCAGCAGTTCCTCGGAGCGCCGGGTGCGGTCGGCGCGGCTCATGCCGAACAAGCGGCCGTGGATGTCGAGGTTCTCCCAAAGGGTCAGGTCGCTGTCGACGTTGACGTGCTGCATCACCACGCCGCAGTGGCGCTTGGCGGCAAGCGGCGCGGTTTCGATATCCGCGCCGCCGACCGTCGCCCGCCCCCCGCTCAACCGCGTCAGGCCGGTGAGGATGCGGATCGTCGTGGACTTGCCCGCGCCGTTGGGTCCGAGATACGCGAACAGTTCGCCTCTCCGGACCGCAAGGCTGACGCCATCGAGCGCAGCCTTGCCGCCGTAATCCTTCCGCAGATTTTCGAGAACGATCATGTCTTGCTCCAAATAAAAGGAGCGACGCCGGCTGACCCACCACCGGCGCCGCTCCGTCCTCAGGCCGCGTGGGGACCGAGGACATCCTCGAACGGCCGACGCCGCATCCGATGCGCCAGCGCCAGACTCGCCGCCGCATCGACGTCGACGAGCGTCACCGCGTCGCGCCCGTTCCAGGCGGCCAGCGCCTTCGCCGCCTTGAGGGTGACGATGTCGGCGCGATGGCCATCGACGCCGAGCTTGAGCGCGCGCTCGGCGATCGACAGCAGGATCTCGTCGGACGCGCGAACCTCCGGGCACAGCCGTATCGCCGCCGCGACCGCATCGCGCAGGTGCGCGGTCTCCTCGCCCCAGCGCTCGGCGAAGCTTTCAGGATTCTCCTCGAACGCGGCGCGGCGCTTGACCACCTCGACCCGCTCCTGCGGCGTATTCAATCCGGCGACATGAACGCAGAGGCCGAAGCGGTCGAGAAGCTGCGGCCGCAGTTCGCCTTCCTCCGGGTTCATCGTACCGATCAGGGTGAAGCGCGCCGCGTGGGAAAAGCTGATCCCCTCGCGCTCGACGGTGTTCACTCCCATCGCGGCGGAATCCAGCAGCACGTCGACGACGTGATCGTCGAGGAGGTTGACCTCGTCGACGTAGAGAATGCCGCGATGGGCGGAGGCGAGCAGGCCGGGCTCGATGGTCTTCCGGCCTTCCTTGAGGGCACGTTCGAGATCGAGAGTGCCGACCACCCGGTCCTCGGTCGCCGAGATCGGCAACTCGACGACGCGCACCTTGCGGCGACGCACCGGCAGGTCTTCGCCCGCCGCGAACCGCGCCCGGACGTCGGGGGCCATGGTCTTGGGATCGGCGGGGTCGCTCTGGAACGGATCGCCGTCGACCACCGCGATCTCGGGCAGCAGATCCGCCAGCGCGCGCACCGCCGTCGATTTGGCGGTGCCCTTGTCCCCCCGGATCAACACCCCGGAAAGGCCGGGGTTGATCACGTTGAGGATCAGACTTTTTTTCAGCATCTCCTGGCCGACGATGGCGACGAAGGGATAGACGTTCATCACGGGCGGTGCTCCTTTGCAATGGACACCAGATCCTCGGCGCGAAGATCAGCGACCTGGAAATACGTGCCGTCGAGCGCGGCGGCGAGCTTGTTGGCGAGGCCGAGACGCACCGCGCCGGGAACCTCGGTGTCGACGACGACGAACTGCGCCGCGGGGTAGCGCTCGCGCAGCGCCTCCGCCGCACGCAGCGCCTCCGCGTGGGGCGGCTGGGTGCCGAAGCCCGCGTTGGCCCGGCCGTCGGTCATCACCACCACCAGGGGGATCAGAGTCGGATCCTTGCGCAGCGCCTGGCGCAGCACCCCGGCCGCCTCCCCCAACCCGGCGGTCAGCGGCGTGCGCCCGCCGACGGGAAGCTCGGCCAGCAGCTTCGCTGCGCGTTCCACCGAGCTGGTCGGCGGCAGCACGACTTCGGCGGTGCGTCCGCGAAACACCACCATCGCCACCGTGTCGCGCTTCTGGTAGGCGTCGAGCAGCAGGCTCAGAATCGCCGCCTTGGTCTCGACCATGCGGCGCTGCGCCCCCATCGACCCCGACCCGTCGACGACGAACAGCAGAAAACTCCCGACCCGCCGCTCGCGGACCTTCTCGCGAATGTCGGCCTCGCGGATGTGGATCGCGAGACCCGGACCGGCGGCGGCGCGACGCGCCTGCTGGAACGGTGCGGCGGCGCGGATCGTCGCGTCGAGGGCGAGGTCGCCACGCCCGCGCGCAGCGGTGCTCTTGACATAGCGCCCCTGCTTGCTCGCCGACCGCGAGCGCGCCCGCCGCCCGGAGCCGATGCGGGGCACGCGATCCAGCGACTGGCGCTCGATTCGGCGCACCGAGAATGCCGCTCCGGTTTCCTGGACGTCGTCTTGCAGCTCCGCCCCCGGGGGCGGGGGCGCCGCCATCGGCGAGTCCGGTTCCTGGGGTGGTGGCGCGTCGGCGGCAGCCTCGGGCGACGACGCGGGCTCGCCCGCCGCGTCGCGAGGTTCGGGCGGCGGCGGAAGATCGAGAGCGCCCGCGCGGGTACGGTGCAGCAACGCCAGCGGGGCGACCTTGAGAATATCGTCGGCCGTCACGTCGGCGCGGCCTTCCCAGGCGGCGAACGCCATCGCGCCACGGGAAATCGCCAAGTCGGCGCGATGCCCGGCGACATGATTTCGACTACAGATTTCCGCAATGAATCCGCAGAGATGCTCGGAAATCCGCACCTCGTGCAACCGATCCCGCGCGGCCCCAATCCGCGCGGCGAGGTCCGCCTCGGCATCCGCATGCGCGGCGCAAAACGCTTCGGGCGCGGCATCGAATTCCTCGCGACGCCTCAGCAACGCAACCCGCACGCCGGGTTCGGTTTCGCCGCTCACCGCGACGGCGAAGCCGAAGCGATCGAGAAGTTGCGGACGCAGTTCGCCCTCTTCCGGATTCATCGTCCCAATCAGGATGAACCGCGCGGCATGGCGAAAGCTCTGCCCCTCCCGCTCGACGACGTTCTCGCCGCTTTCCGCAGCACCGAGTACGCACTCGACGAGATGGTCGTCGAGAAGGTTGACCTCGTCGACATAGAGCACGCCGCGATCCGCGCGCGCCAGAAGCCCTGGCTGGAACCGGATTTCGCCCTCGCGCACAGCCGCTTCAAAATCGAGCGCGCCGACCACCATGTCCTCGGCCGCGCCCAACGGCAGGGTCACGAACGCGGGGCGCGCACCGCCGGGCAGCGGCGGAAGCAGTTCGCGCAGCGACCGCGCCGCCGTCGACTTCGCCGTGCCCTTCTCGCCGCGCGCCAGCACTCCGCCGATCGCCGGGTTCACCGCGACGAGTACCAACGCAAGCTTCAACTCGTCCTGCCCGACGATCGCGGAGAACGGATAGGACCAATTGACGACTTCGCGATCGATCACAACCATCGGCCCCCTCAACCGACTTCCCTCGTTCCCCCCGGACCGATTGGAACATCCAGATATCCCCTCCCTCGGCGATGCGTCAATTGGTTTGTTATAGTGTTTCGTTTCCGGCGAATGGCCTCACGTTGCCGCGCCCGCTTCGGGAGTCATCCCGCGCCCCATGCCGCCGCCCGACAGTCCCCTCACACTTCCTTTATCCCAAAAAGCCCTTGCATAACGGGCAGATGCCTCTCCCCGCATCCATGCAATCTTTGTCTTGAACCGCCCTCGTCGCAATGATACATCGTTACAAAAATCCACAAGGGGGGCATGTTGCCAACCGTCCTCACTCATCTTTGGCGGCGGAACGTCTGGTCCGATGCGGACGCGGGGGCGTACAGCGCAGCGCTCGGCCGATCGACCTACGTGCGCAGCATCGCCAACGCGCTGGCGCCGTATGTCCGCCCCTCGCGCGCGATGCTCGACATCGGCGCGGGCGACGGCCGTTTCGCGATGGCCTTGACGCGTCGCCGCGCCGAGGTCGCGACGGTGGAGCCTTGCGCCGCGATGCGTCGCCGTTTGGTCGCGCGGGTGGGCGGAGCGCGGCGTCTACGGATTTACGACACGACATGGGAGCAGCTCCCCGATGGGCGCTTCGACCTGGGTTTTGCGGCCAACATCGCTGCGTTCAAGATCGATCCGGCGGGACTTCATGCCTCCATGCGCGCACGGTGCCGCCGCATGGTATGGGTGGTTCCGGCGCAGCAGGGGCCTTCGAGCTTCTGCCTGAGCGGGCTGGCCTCCGCTCATCTGCCCGATCGGACGTCCGCGCCGCTCTATCTCGACCTGCTGCGCCGGTTGGGGCCGCGCCGCAAACCCGCGCGGGTGCTTCTCCGCGCCTGGACGTTCGTGCGTCACTTCGCCTCGGCGACGTCGGCGGAGGTGGCGATGACCGGCTGGATCGCTGCGGCGGGAGGGACCGCAAGCCCTGGCGAGGTCACGAAATTGGTCGCGGAACATGCGCGACCGGCAGCCAGCGGCGGGGTAACGCTCGCCTGCCCGAAATCGAGCGCGATCCTGGTCTGGGATCGCTGAGGGAACTTCAATCGACTGCGTAACAAGGGGGAATTTGATCTTGGCATACCGACACAGTTGGTACGTTATCTCGTTGCTTTTACCCATGACCGCGTTGCCCGCGTCCGCCGAAGTGTTGACGCTCGACGAAATGATCGTAACCGCCAATCGTGCGGCGAGCCCGCTCGCTTCGGCGGTCGGAACGGTGCAGATCATCGATGAGGAAACCATCGCCAACTCGTCGGGTGCGTCGCTGACCGATCTTCTCGAGGAGAACGCCGTCGGCTTCTTCAGCCAGTGGAGCGGCGGCCAGACCTCGATCAACATTCGCGGCGTCAATACCGATGGCCAGGGCAAGGATTTCAAGAGCGGCGTACTGGTCCTGATGAACGGCCGCCGCGCGGGCACCGCAAATCTCAGCAAGCTCTCCCTCGACCAGGTGCAGCGGATCGAGATCATCCGCGGCCCGGCCTCGGTCGCCTATGGCAGCCAGGCGATGGGCGGCGTCATCAACATCCTGACCAAAAGCGGCCGCACCGTCGACGGCGGCAGTGCAAGCATCACCTACGGCAGTTCCGATCTCGGCCGCATCGCTTCCGAATACGGCGGCGACTTCGGCGGCGTAAAGGCTTATGCGGGCGTGAGCGGCATGCATCGCGGCGACATCGACGCAGGCGACGGTGGCGGCAAGCAACGCAATACCGAGGTCAACCATCGCGGCGCGCTCGCCGCGTTCGGCTTCGACCTGCCCGAGAACCGCACCCTCGACCTCACGCTACGCACCGACGGCGTCTACGACACCGGGTTTCCCGGCTCGTCGTGGGATCTCGACAACAACGAGGATCGCTTCAACCAGTCGTTCGATCTCGCGTTCAACGGCGGCGTTCCGCTCGCCAATGCCGATCTTTCGGCACAACTCTACGGTTTCCGCGATATCGACGACTTCCGCTGGGGTTCCGAGGTCGGCGGCTACGATTCCGACGCCAACCGCCGCGAACTGCGCGCCCTCGGCATGCGCCTGACACCGCGCTTCACCCTCGCCGAGGGCACAGCCCTCGCTTTCGGCCTCGACACCGAATATTCGCAGTTGCGCAACGCGCGCTTCCGCGTCGCCAACAGCGGCTCGACGTCGTCGCAGACGCCGCCCTACGACAACAATCAGGACGACCTGCTCCTCGGCGGCTATGCCGAGCTCACCCAGGCCTACGACGAGAACCGCGGCGAGGTGCGCGTCGGCGGACGTTACACCCGCGACCAGCTTTCGCTCGAAAGCACGCCCTACCTCAACCTCGGAGCCGACGCCGATACCGAGCAGACCTTCACCGGCGGCACCTACAGCATCGGCACTACCTACCGCGCGTTGCCGTGGATGAAACTGCGCACCAGCCTCGCCACCGGCTTCCGCGCCCCCACCGCAACCGAACTTGCCGGCGAGTTCGCGTCGGTGCTGACGCCGAATGCTGTCACCTACGGCAACCCCGACCTTAAGGCGGAAACCAACCGCCAATACGAAATCGGCTTCACCGTCACGCCGCCGCACAGCTTCATCGACGTTGCGCTGTTCGACAACACCATTGACAACCGGATCTCGTCGGTAGTCACCGACACCAACGGCACCGCGACCTCCAACGACGACACCTCCCGCTATGTGAATTCGAGTGGCGACGCGCGCATCCGGGGCATCGAAGTTCAGGCGCAATACGACGCCGCGCCCGTACTCGGCCTCAAGGATCAGCGCCTGTCGTTCGCCGCCAACGGCGGCTACAACTTCATGATGAAGGAAAACGGCGCGGCCAACGCGAGCGGTTACGGCAAGTACCGCGACAAGGTCCAGAACATGTATGAATATCAGGCGGCGTTCCGCGCGACCTACGGCCAATCCGGGACCTGGGACACCACCCTGTCGGCGGTGCTGCACGGCACCTCCTACTACAACACCGAAGAGAGCCTGACCACCGAGACCAACACCCAAACCGTACACAAGAAGGACCCGTTCTGGGTCTTCGGCATGCGGGCCAACTGGTACGTGATGGACGGCCTGTCCCTGTTCGGGGGCGTCGACAATATCTTCGACATCAACGAACACCCGAAGTTCGTCGCCCTGCACGAGGACGATTGCATCGGCAAGGGCGGAAACGGCGGCTGCGGCAACAGCATCGCCGGGCGCAACTTCTTCATCGGCGCGAAGGCCACGTTTTGATCTCGCGCCGCGCCGTGATCAGCGGTGGAATCGCTTCCGTCCTCGGCGCGGTAGCGCCGTGGCCGGCCCGGGCATCGGGCTGGCCGCGGCGGATCGTCGATGCGCTCGGTCGGGAAGTCGAGATTCCCCGCCGCCCGGAACGCATCGTGCCGGTGTTTTCCAGCAACACCGAGATCGTCGCCGCCCTCGGCGCGGCCGATCGAATCGTGGGGATCGACGGCCTTACCCATTGGCCGCCGGAGATCGCCGACCGCCCGGCCATCGGCAACCGCCTCGGATTCTCGGCCGACCGCATCGCACGCCTCGGTGCGGATCTCGTCATCCTCACGCCCGCCCGCCACGCCGCGAGCCTGCTCTTGCGTCCGCTCGCGACGATCGGAGTGCCGGCGGTGGTGATGACCCATGCCACCGTTTCCGAGGTCCTCGGCAACATCGTCCGCATCGGCGCCATCATCGATGCCGAGCCCGCCGCCGGCGCGTTGGTGCGCGATCTTCGTCGACGCCTCGACGGGGTCGCCACACGCCGATCCGGGCGATCGCCGATGCGAACCTACTTCGAGACCGGCGCGAACGCGCGCGGGCAATCGTTTTCGGTGCGTCCGGGGGGCTACACGGACGACATGTTGCGCCTTGCGGGCGGCGTGAGCGTGTTCCCCGAGCTTTCCGGGCTGACTCAGGTCGGCGGCGAGGCGGTTGCGCGCGCCGAACCGGAGATCGTGGTTGTCGCCGGTGGTCCGCGGGAGGCAGCGATGATTCGCGCCCGTCCCGGATGGGACACCATTCCCGCAGTTGCCCGAGGGCGGGTGATCACGGTGCCGCGCGGGCTGTTCTTGATCCCCGGGCCGCGCATTGCCGAGGGCGTAGAACTTCTGGCCCGCGCGCTCCACCCCTCGGCATTTCCGGAGGCGGCATGACTTTTGTTCGTATTCTCTGCGCCGCCGGTTTGCTCGGCGCCGCGCTCGGTGCGGGGTTGTGCCTCGGCAGCGAGCCGCTCTCCCCCGGCGATCTCGTGGCCGCGCTCGGCGGCGACGACGTTTTCGCGCGATTGCTGCGCGACTGGCGGTTGCCTCGCGTGCTCGCTGCCGGATTGATCGGCGCGCTTCTTGGGGTTTCGGGAACGATGTTCCAGGGGGTGTTCCGGAATCCTCTGGCGGAGCCGTTCCTGCTCGGAAGCGCCCCCGGAGCCGCGCTAGGGGCGACGGTAGCGATCCTGTTGCCGCTTCCGCTGCCGCCGTTGGTGGCGTTGCCCGCCTTCGCTTTCTGCGGCGCTTTCGGCGCAACTTTGCTGGTCCTGGGCCTTGCCCGCGCTCTCGGTGTGCGCGAGATCGCGGGCCTCCTTCTTGCCGGGGTGGCAGTTTCGGCATTCCTTGCGGCGACACGGAGTTTTCTGATGCTGTCGCTTTCAGACGAAACGATCGGGCTCCAGGTGGTCCTGAGTTGGACCATGGGCGGAGTGCAGACCCCGTTCTGGTCCGAATTGGCCGGATTTGCCGCACTTGCAGCGGTTGGTCTGGCCCTGGCCTTCGGCTGTGCGCACGGGCTCGATCTGCTCGGCCTCGGCGAGGACGCCGCGGTCAACATGGGGCTGGATCTGCGCCGGTTCACGCTGGGGGTGCTTACCCTCGCCTCGGCTCTCGTCGCATTGGCGGTGACCTGGGGCGGAACGATCGGTTTCATCGGCCTGATCGTGCCATATCTCGCCCGGTTGTGGGGCGGTGCGCGCCACAGTATCTCGATGCCGCTCGCGGCGATGATCGGCGCGGCGACGATGATGCTGCTCGACGGCGTCGCCCGCGCGGCGCTTCCCCCCGCCGAGATTCCCGTTGGCTTGCTGACGGCATTGCTCGGCGCGCCGTTCTTCCTCGTGATCCTGGCGAAATGGAGCCGCCGATGAGCGAAGATATCGCGAGCCTCGAAGGCATCGCCGCGCACCTCGGCGGCCGCACGGTTCTCGACGACGTCCGGCTCGCCGTGCGGCGGGGCGAACTGCTTGCGGTGGTCGGCCCGAACGGCGCTGGCAAAAGTACCCTGCTCAAAGTCCTGGCCGGAGTGACGCCGCCCTTGCGCGGCAGCGTCACGCTCGCCGGCGAAGGGCATCGCGATCGCGCCGCGTGGGCGCGCACCGTCGCCTACCTGCCCCAGGCCTTCGCGCCCTACTGGCGGCTGACGGTGCGCGAGCTTGTCGCCCTGGGACGACGGCGGGGCGGACCGCTGTACGGTTTCGCATCGCCGAGCCCGGCGGGCTTCGACCCGATCGCCGCCCTCGGACTCGAACCGTTTGCCGAGCGGGTGGTCCAGGATCTGTCCGGCGGCGAACGCGCCCGCGCCGCGCTGGCTTGGGCACTGGCGGGGGGCACGCCGCTGCTGGCGGCCGACGAGCCGATTGCGGCTCTCGACCCAGCGCAACAAATCCGCTCGCTCGAACTGCTTCGGAATCTGCGGGATCGGGTTGCAAGCGTGGTCGTTCTCCACGACCTCAACCTCGCCCTCCGCTACGCCGACCGTATCGCAGTGATTGCCGAAGGCCGATGCATCGCCTGCGCCCCCCCGGACGAACTTGTCGTCGGCGATATCCTCGATCGTGTATTCGGACTGTGTTTCGCGCGCGTCTCTTGGAACTCCGGGACGCTGCTCGCACCGCTCCCTTCGTCAGGCACGACCGGTCTTTGACGGCGTCCCTTCAACGACACATTGAATCGCGTCTGGGTTTGTTCCGGTTTTTGGGCAACAAAAAAGGCTTAGCCTGGGATGGGCTAAGCCTTTTTTTATTTTGGTTGCGGGGGCACGCAACTGCCTTTGTTCAACAATGACATTCGCTACGGGATGGAGTAATCGATCTAGGCTCGTAACGAGGAGCGTTGGTCGAACCGAGCTATCCCGACCTTAAGCCTGCGCCCATCCCCTTCGATCCTCTCCGAACCGCCCCGCCACGCATCCGTGGGTGACGAACCAGCGGCACTAGCCCCTCGTCCGTATCGTCCAGGCCTGTTCTGGGTTGAGTTCCATCAAGCACGATGCCGCAGCATCTTTATCCGATAACACCGGTTGCACGTCCAATTTCGGCCATTCGATGCCGATGTCCGGGTCATCGAACCGGATTGTGCGCTCACCTTCCCGGGACCAGTAGTCGGTCACCTTGTATTGGAGCTCGGCCTCATCGGTAAGAACTAGGAAACCATGGGCGAAGCCTTCCGGAATCCAGAGTTGCCTTCGATTTTCTCCCGAAAGAATCACCCCCAGCCATTTCCCAAAGCTCGGGGCATCCAAACGCAGGTCCACCGCGACGTCGAACACCTCGCCACGCGTAACCCGTACCAGTTTGCCCTGCGGCCGTACGCATTGAAAATGCAGGCCCCGTAACGTACCCCTGGTCGAGATCGAGTGGTTGTCCTGAACGAACGTCGCCCTCACCCCGATCCGGGCGGCAAACTCGCGATCGTTCCAGCTCTCGAAAAAACACCCGCGCCGGTCGAAAAAGACCTCGGGCGTAAGAAGAAAAACCTCCGGAATTTCAAGCGGTTCAAAATGCATTGCAACACCACCGTTGTCGGGGATTTGCAGACGGCCCCGCTGTCAAGTCACGACGCGGCTCCCGAAACTCCCGGACGAAGTCAGCCCACGATCTCTCTCACCGCGCGACGCACCGGATCTTCCCATAGCGGCAAATGCAACCGGAAAGCCGCCCGCAACTTGGCGGTATCAAGCCGGGAGTTGGCCGGTCGCCTAGCCTGAGTCGGATAGGCGCTGCTGGCTATACCCTCCACGGTCGTCGATGTTGCTTTCAATGGGACACCGCAGGCCGCAGCCTCATCCAAAATCACGCGTGCATAGTCTTGCCAATGCGTTTCCCCCGCCGCCACAAGATTATAAACACCTGCCAATCCCTCCCCGCCCGGCACTGCGATCGCGTGCAAGGCGTGGGCGGTGACGTCGGCGATCAACTCCGCTCCCGTCGGAGCACCGAACTGATCGTTCACCACACGGAGGGTCTCCCGCTCCGCGCCGAGACGCAGGATCGTCTTGATAAAATTGTCGCGGTGCGCGCCAAACACCCAACCAACCCGGAAAACCAGGGCGCGGCAGCGGGATTCCAGAATCGCCTGTTCGCCCGCCGCCTTGCTTCTCCCATACGCATTGATCGGACAAGGCCTGTCATCTTCGCGGTACGCGCCATCCTTGGTGCCGTCGTATACGTAATCGCTGGAATAATGCACCAGCCACGCGCCGCGTTCACGGAGCCTTGCAGCGAGGGCGGCGGGAGCCGTCGCATTCACCTGCCAGGCCAGATCGTGTTCGGTCTCCGCCCGGTCCACCGCGGTATAGCCTGCCGCGTTGACGACGATGTCGGGAGCCAGTCGGTCGACCAAGGCGCACAATTCTCGGGGCTTCGTCAGGTCGGCGCCTTCGGCTCGCGCCGGGGCGACAACTTGCCCCAAGGGAGCGAGCGCCCGACGCAACTCCCATCCGACCTGCCCGTCCCTCCCCAGCAGCACGATCTTCATGGCTCGATGCCCGCATACTGGCGCGCGATCCAATTGCGGTAGGCGCCGGTTTTGACACTCGCCACCCATGCGCCGTTGGCGAGGTACCAATCCACCGTCGTCGCGATGCCGGCTTCGAAGGTGTGCGCGGGCTTCCAGTCCAAGGTGCGCTCGGCTTTGGACACATCGATAGCGTAACGCCGATCGTGGCCCGGGCGATCTTTAACGAAAACCAGTTGATCCGCATAGGTCTTTCCGTCCGGGCGAGGCCGCACTTCGTCCAATCGGGCGCACACCGCCCGCACAACCGCAATATTGGTCTTTTCCTGCCCTCCGCCGAGGTTGTAGACCTCGCCGGGATCCCCGGTCTCCAGAACCCGGCGAACTCCCGCGCAATGGTCGGCAACGTAGATCCAGTCGCGCACGTTGCAACCATCCCCGTAGAGCGGCAACGCCTTTCCCGCCAAAGCGTTCAGGATCATCAGGGGGATCAGTTTTTCGGGAAACTGGCGAGGACCATAATTGTTGGAACAATTCGTGGTCAGAACCGGCAGACCATAGGTTTGAAACCACGCCCGCACGAGATGGTCCGCCGCAGCCTTGGTGGCCGAATAAGGACTGTTCGGACGATGGGGATGGGTTTCGGTGAACGGGGCGCCGTCAGGGCCGAGGGTGCCATAGACCTCATCTGTGGAAACGTGCAAAAAGCGAAACTCGGAAGCTGCGACCGGAGAAAGACCTCTCCAATACCCCAGGGCGGCATCGAGCAAGCGGAAGGTTCCCTCGACATTGGTCCGGAGGAAAGCGCCCGCATCGTCGATCGAACGATCGACATGGGTTTCGGCCGCGAAGTGGACCACCGCACGCGGGGCATGCGCTGCAAACACCCGCGCCATCGCAGCGCCGTCACAGATATCGCAGTGTTCGAAGCGCAACCGAGGATCGTCGGCAAACTCTGCGATATTGCCGAGATTGCCTGCGTAGGTGAGCTTGTCGACGACGACCACGGGTTCGGCCAGCGCCCCCAGCCAATCGAGGACGAAATTCGAACCTATGAAGCCCGCACCTCCGGTCACCACGATCGTCATCCGCTGACTTCCTATCCTGATCCGAAGAGGTTAAGGCCCGAAATCGGCCCGGATGCCCGCATGGGCAGGAGCGCGCGCCGTTACATAAGCCAGATAACGGGTCACGTATTCCTCGAACGTCCACGAATTTCCGTACCAGTGATAGCGGAAGGTCGGGCGCCAGAACCCGAGCCGCGCCACGTCGGCGACGTGAGGGTGGATGGGAACCTGCAGAGGCCCCATCGGCGCGAGCGTCCGCGCCAGGTCGCGCAGACGATGCGCTCCGGCTCCCCGATCCCCTCCGAGGAAACGATGGGCCGCGCCGTAGAGGCGCTCACCGAGAACCTCGAGAGCGTCTGCGGTCACGTGTCCCCAGGTCCAGAAAAGGTGGTGCCGGAAGTACGTATCGAGGACATAATCCCCGATCGGAACATTGCATCTTTCGTCCCGCGCCTCGATTCTCTGCCCCTCCTTCGCGAGATCGGCCCCAACGTCCGGCATCCGTTCGCGCGCACGCCGCATATATTCCTTGAACCCGGCGCTGCCCGACAGTTTCATTTTCGCCATCCCCAATACGATGGAATCGCCGTAGGGATAGCAGCCCCAAGGATAACCCTCCTCTCCCCGGTTGCCGCCATCGGTGACGTCGAAGGGCCAGAAGCTCTTGCAAACGAAGCTCGGAAAATTCAAACGCGGGCATTCCGGCGACATCATCCTGCGAATGCGTGCCCGGACCGGCAGAAGCCAATCGGTCTTCGCGTGGAACTGTTCCAGATATAACACGCTTCCGCCGAGGTCGTCCGACTCGGGGAACAGAAGCGGCTGGCCCGGCGGGGAAAAACTCAGTAGACAGACGTAACGATATCGATCGTCGGCGGCAGCGAGAAGCGAAGCCAGAGGCAGAACCTGGCAATTTCCGTAGATGACCACCTGGGGTGCACACGGAGCGGGATTGCCAAATACATGTCGTGTCGCCGACGCCACTTTTCCTCTTGCCGAACACGGCTCTAGGGTGCCGAAGGAGAACCGCCGCCCGCACGCAGGGAATGCAGACCCAGTCTCATCAGAGCGTCGTCAAGGGCTCGCTGAGCGTCCAGAACCGCCTTGCGGGCATTGGCCGTAGCAGCCTCCGACATCTCTTGCCAAAGAAGAATATCGAAGTAGAGATCGCGCACCGCGCGCCGCCAAATCTCCGGCGGCGCTTCGAGACCGAGCAACAATCCTCCGGCGCCTACGGTCGCAGGCAAGGCGCCGCGGTTGCTGGCAAGCACCGGCAAGCCGTTCAGTTGCGCTTCGATGGCGGTGCGGCCATAGGCTTCCTCCCACACGCTCGGCATCAACAAAAACCGCGCGTCGGAATAGAGTCCACGCATATCGTCGGTCGCGGATCGCCAGTCGATATTGGGGCAGGCGGCGAAGCGCGGCTTCAACCAGTTTCTCCACGCTTCGCCGGCGGTCCACCCGTCGACGGCCAGGAATGGAATATCGGGGTTGGCCACCGCCAGATCGATCAGACGCTCCAGGCCCTTCTCCGGCACCGGATTGACGAACAGAACACGGTCTCCGGTCTGCGGGACTTCGTAGCGCCGAGGCAAGATGAGCGGAGGCAGAATGGCGCAGTCGATTCCGAACCAGGCTCGCCATCGCTCGGCGGTAAAAGCAGAATTGGCGAAATACAGAATGTCGGGGTGAGGCGGCAACACGCCGCCGACCCGATGAAACTCCACGTTATGCAGATACACAGCGGTCGGAATGCCGGTTTCCAGTGCCACCGCCAGGAGTTCCGCGAGCGCGCCGCTGCTTTGGACGACGACGACCGAGGGCTGGAGCGCCGCGGCAACGAGCGGCAACGCAGCAACCGGATCGGCCGCGCGGATCACCTGATACCCGAGCGCGCGATCATGCCGCGACGCGCCCCCTTCGACGGTCGTCCCGCACAGGACCGTTACCCCGACGCCCTTTTCCATGAGCGCCAGACAAAGCTCATCCGTCGTGCTTTGAAGGCCCCCGCGGGTCTCGGGCAGATGGAGGTAGGAGGAACACAGAAGGATATGCATCGAGCATCCGGATCAGGACGCGGCAACCGGCGGCAACGTCCGAACGGTCGTGACCGGCGGCGGGTTATCGGTCACCGTGACCACGTTCGGCTGGCTGCGTCCCATGGCAGCCCCGACCAAAGTGGAGCTGGGGTTGCTCAGGCGGTCCGGCGCCATCGTGGCAGGCGAAGCCGCTTGCCCGGCCGTGGCGATTGGGCTCGGCGATACGGCCGTCGGCGCGGCGGAGAACCTTGGATCCGGAACGGCACCGGCGGCCGGAGCGGCTGCGCGGGTTTCGAAACGTCCGGTAACGGCCCCAAGCTGCCGGATGTCGGTCTTCGTCGGCGAACTCACGCCGCTCGGGCCGGTGGTAACGGTGAAGCCGGGCCGCATCACGGTCACAGAATCGCCGTTCGGGCCATTCACCCGCATCGATTGGCCGAACAGGAAGGTCGCGGAGGTTGCGGATCCCTGGCTCTCGACGATACTGATGCCGCCTGAAATACCGACCAAGCCGCCCGACGTTTGCACCTCGGTTTCGTTGGATTTGCTGTTCATTCCCCCGACCACCCGCACACTGCCGTCATAAAGGCTCATCCGGATCTTTCCGGAGCGGGTCGCAGTGTCGTGGGAAAAGACATCGATGGACAGCCGAGAATTCGGCCCGAGGGTAATGGAGGATTGGTCGAGGAACAGGATGTGGATGATGCCGTCCGGACCGGTCCGGAATTCCTCTCCGGCACGAACGTTGTCGCCCAGCACAACTCCGCCCCTTTCGGCAAGAGCCCCCGAGATCACGCGGGTCGTAGAGACCGTCCCGGTAACGACCCCGGCCTTCTGCTCCTCGACAGCCAAAGCCGGAGCGCTCGCCGCCGTCGTCAGCGCCACTGCCGCAAAGAACCAGTCCTTCGAATCTGCCGGGGTCATATTTACCTGCCTTACTCGATCTCGATCCAGGAAACCTGCGCGTCGTCAGAAATTCAGCACGAAACTCATGGATCCCATGACGTTGTTATAGTTGTAATTCGGCAAATTAGAATCCGAAGTCGTATATTCGAGCACCAGTAACAGCGCCAGTCTTTCGGCAACCGGGAAAAGCTGGGAGGCGCCAACGCGCCACTCCACGTCCTCACGGGTCTTGCCGGGATCAACCTGGGGGTCTGCCCCATCATAGTCACGAAGGCTCGGACCGCCATACACGCTGGTGTACCAGGGCTTGCCGCTCTGGTTGAGCGGATTGTCGTAGCCCACGCCGTAGCTCAGGCGGCCTTCGATGCTTTGATAGGTGAAATACTCGCGACCGGCCTGGTGGTCGCGCAACGTCAGACCGAGCGAAGCGATCTGACGCGGGGCGATTTCCTGCACGGCGCTGAAATACAGGTATTGCTCATACCCGCTTTGCGCGCCGGAATCCGCGATATCGCCGCGCTCATCATAAAAATTGCGACGGATATCGTAGGTCGCGCCCAAGAGAGTCGCGCCGCCGTTCAGAGAATAGGCGAGATCCAGACCACCCCCGGCGGCGGCCATATACTGGTTGCCGTCGAGCAGCATTTCGCCGACGCCGACATAAGGCTTCAGCGTCAGGTCGGGAAGATCGGCCGGAGACGGCTTGAAGCGCACGCCGGTGGTTGCGTTGAGGACAGCGAGATCCTGCGGGTCGGTCTTTGGGTTCTGGGAATCGTAGTGTGCCGCACTCGAATACCGATTGGCGAACAGCGATCCGGTCGTCACCAGGGTCGCGCTGTTCTGGGTCAAAAGATCCTTTTCGTGAACGGCGGACGCGCTCAGAAACGCATCGATGTCGCTGTTGCGCCGGGATCGCTCGGGGATTTCAACCCGATTGCCGCCGAAACTCAGCGAATCAGCGGATGTGGCGGCGGTCGGATTGGTTTGTCCGCGCATACCCAGTGCAATCGTCCCGTTTAGTCTGCCACCCGGAGCGTTGCGCCGTTTGACGTCATCCAGGAGCCGTTCCGCATCGCTGCGGGCCTGCCCGACGAGGCGCGGATCGGAGAGGGCCGATTGCAGGTAGGTTTCCGCCATTTCATAGGAGCCGACGCGATAGTAGAGAACGCCGAGTTCCACGCGAATCGAAGGATCCGCCGCCGGGTCGAGCAGCAGACGCTCCAATGCCGCAATCGCTCCTTCGAAATTCCCGCTCTCGACCAGAACGGAAGCGTAGCTCCGGCCGCTCTGGAGGCTCCCCGGGTTGCGCAGGACCTCGGTAAAAGCCTGATCGATCTGCTCTTTGACGTTGACCCGGGGGACCTCTTGCGCCGAGGCAGGAGCCAGGAACAAACAAAGTCCGCCCAGCAACGCGGGGGGCACGAGACGATTACGCCACATCGTTAGCTCACCCTATCTGGAAGGCTCCTGGAAACTGGCGCAATGCGTCGAGTCACGGCAAAAACCACTTCCATGCAGCACAGTTGTTAATGATCTCCGGTTAAGCCTTTTAAAGTCAAGGATATAAAGTCACTATGGACGAAAATCAGGGATGGACAATATCTCCCCCAGGACGTGAGCATGTTGCGGACCTGCGGATTATCGGTTGCACCAACCCGACGGACCCCAGATGACCCGAATGCATGGTGTTGTGTTGAGTGATTTGATCGATGCTCTCGAAGCCGGGCGCTGGGATTTTCTGAAGGAGGCGGTCGACCGTGGCGCGCTGCCACCATCACGGCTAAACAATCTTCTCGCTTCCGGCACTTGGGAGGCAGCCACTGCCCCGCAGGACGATCCGCTCTTGCCGAGCTACGCCCTGCTAAGAGCGCTGAAAAAACCCGAGGCGGTCGTCGCCCGGCTCTGCCGGGCAGCCCGCGAGGCTTCAGCCCTGCGCGGCACGGCCTCGGTCGAAATCTATCGTGCGGTGCTGGCGTTCGACTCCGGCCACGCGGAATCCTTGCTGGCGCTCGCCTGGAACGAATACGGCCGCGGCAATCTCCCCGACGCTGTGGAATATGCCGAGCGTGCCCTGCAAAGGTGCCCCGGCGACGCCGAGGCGCAGGCGACCACCGGCTGGCTGCTCTGGGAGGTCGGAAGCGGCGAGCGCGCTGTGGAACTTCTCCGCGCAACCGTCGAGCGCCACCCGCAGTTCGCAACGGCCCATTGGTATCTCGGGCATATTTACAGCCGCCTGGGACGCTTCGCCGAAGCGGAATATCTGCTGCGCCGCTCCCTCGCCCTGGCACCCGAGCAGGATGAAGCGGCAGTTTCGCTGGCGTGGGTTCTGGCCGGAATGGGACGGCTCGACGCCGCCCTGGAACTGGCTCACGCCGCCGCTCAACGCGCGCCGACCCCGCATCGCTTCGCGCAGCTCGGCCAACTCCTCGCGCAGCATGGAGACGACGACGCGGCGCTCGTTCTCCTTCAACGGGCCGCCAAACAAATGCCCGGCGATTCCGCCCTATCCGGTACCATCGCGGAAATATTGAGCCGGAACGGCCGCGGCAGAGAGGCGCTTGCCATGCTTGAGGCGGTCCTCTCGGCCTTTCCCGACGACCGGCGATTGCTGCTGCACTGGGCAATGATACTACGAGAAAACCACTCCGAAGCCCAGGCCGCACTTGTCGCCGGCCAGATCGTCGCGCGGTGGCCGACGTGGGGCGAGGGGTGGCTCCTTTACGGATACATCGAACGCGATCGCGATCGCCCCGAAAGCGCGTGGACCTGCTTCGTCAAGGCGGAAACCTCCGATCCGTCGCTGATCGCCGCGGTCGTCGCACGCTCGCGGCTACTCTCGACGCTCGGCCGGAGCTCCGAAGCCGCCGAACTCATGGAACATACGCTGCGCCGGGTTCCCGACCATCCTGCCGTTCGCAAACAGTTGGTCTGCGCTCTGCTGGACCTGCGCAAGGGCGGCGAGGCCCGCCCCCACATTCACGCCCTGCTTCGCCGAACACCGGACGCTGCTGATCTGTGGACGGCATTGTCCGCCGCGCTCCACCGGATCGGTCGCCTCACAACCGCCCGCCTCGCGACCCGCCGTGCCTGCCGTTTGGCTCCAAACAACTGCGATGCCCTGCAGCAAGCCGCAGTGTTGGAGTTGGAGTGCGGAAATCTTCCGGCCGCGGCGAATATCTGCCATGCCCTGCTGCAGTTGGCCCCGAATTCGGTCGCCGCGCATGTGACGACGGCTTTCACCCACATCGCTTCCGGCCATCTGCTACCCGCCGAGCGTCATGCCGAGCAGGCGGTCGCCCTCGCCCCCCGGGATCCGGACGCTTGGCGTTGCCTCGGAGAGGTGCGACATCACCAAGGCCGCCTCGCCGAAGCGGAAGATGCCTTGCACAACGCCCACACGCTGGCCCCCGATCGCAGCGAGGTTCTCGGTCGGCTCGCGTGGGTGCTGGCGGACGACGACCGGCTGCCCGAGGCCTTGATCGCGGTACGCAAGGGATGCGATCAGAATCCCGAAAACCCGGAGCGATGGCTGGAATCGGCAGAGATGCAGGCGCTCTCCGGTCGCCTGGACGACGCGATCGCCACCGCTCGGAAAGCCCTCGACCGCGATCCGCAGGGACTCGCCGCCACCGCCTTGCTGGCGCGGCTCTGGCTCCTCCGCGGACTCGTCGAGCCCGGCAGCAGCGACACCGCGTGGCGGAACGCAGCCGGATTTGCCGGAAGCGCGCTTTACCGCGACCGACGGCACCACGATGCGGCGCTGACCGCGATCCGGCTGAGCGCTGCCGATCGGCAGTTCGCCGATCTGGTGCGGTTGCTGCCGGACGATGCCCACCGGCATGTCTTGCGGGAGTTCCTGGAACGGTTGCCGGGCTTCGGCAACGTCGCGGAAATTTCGCGGATCGCCCGGGCCGCACGCGCGGCCTTCCCGCAGGATACCGAAATCGGCATCGCCTGCTTGTATCTCGAAGCGATGTCGGGACGGGCACCGCCTGCCGAAGCCGCCCGACAGATCCGGCAATGGGGCTTGGAGCACGGGGTCGACTGGGGGCCGCAACCGCCACGGCCGCGATTGGCCGCCACCCCCGGCAGACGCCTGCACGTCGCCTATCTTGCCGCTCAATATCACCATGCGTTGCTGACCGGGGTCCTCGCCGCGCACGATCCCGCCATCGTCGCGCTACATCTGTACACCGATACCCCCGCTCCCTTGCCACCCGACTTGAGATCACGCGTGATTCTGCACCCACTTGCCGGTGTCGATTTGACGGCATCCTTCGCCGCCAACGGCATCGATGTGGCCGTGGATACGGTCGGCCTGCACCCGTTTCACGGCCAAGCCGAGGTCTTGCGCTTTTTGCGGCGCCGCGTCGCTCCGCTGCAATGCGGCTGGCTAGGAAGCTGGGGGCCGGGGAGCGGTCTGTTCGACATTCTGATTTCCGATGCCGTAGCCCTGCCGTCCGCATGTGCCGAGCACCACGACGAAGAAGTTCTCTACCTCGCGGGCGGCCAATGGAGCTGGACACCGCCGACCGTCGCCCCACCCGTGTCCCCCTTGCCCGCCGAGAGAGCCGGCGTCGTCACCTTCGGCTGCTCGGTGCGCGGCTTCCGCATCGACGTCACCTGCCTGGAAACCTGGGCAAGTCTGCTTGCGGTCGTACCGGAAGCGCGCCTGATGCTGCTCGGGCGCCAAGCGCAAGATTGGGAGTTCCGATCGAAGTTCGCCGAGATCCTGAAGATCCGCGGCGTCGCTTCGGAACGGGTGATCTACCGTTTCAGGCAATCCTATGCAGATCATCTCGCAACCTTCGCCGATATCGACATCGCGCTCGATACGTTCCCGGCCAACGGCGGCTTGTGCCTTCCCGACGCCTTGTGGATGGGCGTACCGGTCGTGACCTTGGCGGGAACCGGCGGGCTTGCCGAACGGCAGGGGGCATCGCTCCTCACCTCGGCGGAATGCACCGAGTGGATCGCCCGGAGCCCCGCCGAATACATCGAAATCGCGAGCGGCCTCGCCACCGACCTCGAAAAATTGGCTCAGACCCGCAGAACGCTTCGTAGCCGCGTGGGTACGTCGCCGTTATCGGATGCACGCCGGATCGCGTCCCAATTGGAGGCGACATGGTGGAAGTTCCGCGACGGGCTGGAGAACATCGCAGCAGCGCCCGACACCAAAAGTCGATGCCAGGCGCTCGCCCAACGCAGTCTCGCGCCCTGGCTGGAGCGCGGCCGGACGCTGACGCTGCCGACTGCGGATACCCCCGAGGTATCGGTCGTGGTGGTGCTGTACAATCAGGCGGGTCTCAGCCTGCAAACCCTCGTCGCACTGGCGGATCAGGAAGCGGTGAGCTTCGAAACCATCATCGTCGACAACGCCTCGACCGATGAGACGCGGGCCATGCTGTCCCGGATCGACGGTGCAACCGTGATCCGCAACGGCGCCAACCTGGGCTTCCTGCTGGCCGCCAATCAGGGCGCGAGCGTCGCACGCGGCAAGCACATCCTGTTCCTGAACAATGATGCCAAACTGCACCGGGGCGCCCTCGCGACCGCCGTGCGCCGCATCGAATCCGATCCGTCGATAGGTGTCGTCGGCGGACGCATCATCTTGACCGACGGCACTCTCCAAGAGGCGGGGTGCGTGGTCTTCAACGACGGATCGACCGGTGGCTACGGGCGGGGCGAGGATCCGAACCGCTCCGAATTCCGCTTCGTGCGCGATACCGATTACGTTTCCGGGGCGTTCCTGCTGCTCCCCCGCCCTCTATGGCAAGCTCTCGGCGGCTTCGACGCTGCGCTGGCACCCGCCTACTATGAGGATGCCGATCTCTGCCTGCGCGTCCGCCGCGCCGGTTTTCGCGTGGTCTACGACCCCGACGTGGTGCTGACCCACGTCGAGGGAGGGAGCACCATAACCTCCGACACCGCCGCCGAAATGATGCGCCGCAATCGCGGGGCTTTTTCCCGGAATCATGCCGAGATCCTGAGTTCCAGACCGTCCCCGGCTTCGGCACGCCCCCTGCGGGATCGCTGGGCGGCGGTGCCGGCGCCCCGGATTCTGGCGATCGACAATGGTGTCCCGCACATCGCCGGAGGCGCGGGAAACCCGCGCGCCCGGCTGATGATGGCGGAGTTGGCGGATTGTCATGTCACCTTCTTCCCGATGTGGCATCCCGAACCCGACTGGCGGGCCGTATACCGCACCCTTCCCGCCACGATCGAGTTTGCGGCGGAGGAACACGCGGCAACACTGGAGAATTTTCTCGATCGTCGCCAGGGGCTCTACGACATCCTGTTGGTCAGCCGCCCGCCCAACATGGCCGCCGTCGACGAAATCCGCCGCCGCCGTCCCGGCCTTTTCGATGGAATGCGCATCGTCTACGACGCCGAGGCGTTGTTCGCGGCGCGCGACATCACTCGGGCCGCAACCATAAACACACCGATGCGCCCCTCCGAGATCAAGCGGTTGATGCGGGCAGAATTGGATCTCGCGGCTACGGCGGATGCGGTCCTAGCGGTCTCTCCGCGGGAAGCCCGATTGTTCGCCGCCTCCGGGGCGAAGAGCGTCCATATCGTCAGCCATGCCACGTCGCCCCGTATGGCCGCTCCCGGCCGTGCCGATCGAGAGGGTTTCTTGTTCGTCGGCGCCCTGACTTCCGGCTCGCCCAACGAAGACAGTCTGGTGTGGCTGGTCGAGAGCGTCCTGCCGCGCCTGTCCAAGCGTTGGACGGGAAGCATTCCCGCCGTCACCATCATCGGCGAGTGCCGGTCCGCCCGGGTGGCAGCCCTTGCTTCCGAACGCGTCCGTCTGGTCGGACGGGTTGACGATCCCGGCCCCTGGTATGATCGAGCCGCCGTGTTCGTCGCGCCGACGCGCTTCGGCGCGGGCATTCCCCTCAAGGTGATCGAGGCCGCTTGCGCCGGAGTGCCGGTGGTCGCCACGTCTCTTCTGACGCGTCAATTGGGCTGGAGCTCTGGGGGAGAGATCTTGTCGGCACGAGACGCCGACGGTTTCGCCGCGGCCATGGCCGCGCTTCACCAGGATGCCGGGCTATGGCAACGGATCCGGAACGCAGCCACGGCGCGTGTCGTCGAGGACAACGACCCCGTCCGTTTCGGCACGACCCTGCGTGCGGCACTGTCGATCGAGCCCGCCCCGTGATCGCGCCGCCGCCGTTGACGCAATCCTGGCCATTGCCCCTGCGCCGTCTGCTGGTCGAAGGTCGGCGAGCATTGCGGCGAGGCGACAATCTTGAGGCTGCAAAAGCTTTCAGGCAAGCGCTCGCCCGCGAATCCAACATTCCCGAAGCGCATTTCGGACTGGCCCAGGCTCTTCGTCCGGGGTCGGACTATCTGGAGTGGCTTGAAACCCTCCACCTGTCCCTGCACCCTCACGTGTACCTGGAAATCGGCGTCGAGACCGGCCGCAGCTTGCGATTGGCGGCATCGGATACGTACGCTTTCGGGATAGACCCCGATTGCCGGCTGCCACCCGACTGCCGATTGCCGCCGACGACGCGGATCGTCTCGCGGTCGAGCCAGGACTTCTTCGCCGATTCCGAAGCGGTCGCCGCCTTCCCTGCTCCCCTCGATTTCGCATTCATCGATGGCGACCACCGTTTTGCGAGCGTTCTGCACGATTTCATCGCCGTCGAGGCCCTTGCGGCTCCGAACGCCGTCATCGCCATCCACGACACATGGCCTCTCAATGCGGCGACGGCGGCCACGGTTCGGAACACCGGCTTCTACACGGGAGACTGCTGGAAAATCGTGCCGTGCCTCCGGGCGATCCGACCCGATCTGCATCTGCTCACCATTTCAACCCTTCCGACGGGTCTGACGCTGGTCACCGCCCTCGACCCGGCGTCAACTGTCTTGCGGGATCGCTATGAGTCGATTCTCGCGGCGTTCGCGTCTTTGCCTTATCGGCCGGAAATTGCCCTCCGCCTGGCTCTTACCGGCAACACTCCGGATGCCCTGGATCAGGTTATGGCGTGGCGAGCCACTGCGACCGCGAAATCGTCCCGACACCGGCCGATCGACCGCAAATGATCGGAGGCATCGATAAGGAGTTCCAGGTATTCCGGCGCGTCTTCGAAGTTCTGCGCCAGGTTGGCCAGCGCCAGGTAGAGAAGGTTGCCGCCATAAGGCCGAACCGCCTCCACCGCCAATGTCGCGCGCATCACGGAAAGGATATCGCTGGAGCGAGGGGCCTCACTGGGGTCGAGGGCGATCACCTCGGCCACCGAGGCAGCCCGGAAGCCGCGTCTGCTGTATCCCGCGGCGTTGGTTACCAGATTTTCGGGCAGCACCTGGAGGAGCCGATTGATCTGCATGACCTGGGCCGCATCATATTGCAGCCGGTCGGGGCCGACATAGTCATCGAGAAAAAACCACCCCCCCGGCCTCAAGACCTGCCGGATCACCTCGAACGCCCCTTCCAGGTTCTCGCAATGGTGCAGAGCGCTGCTGCTGAAGACCGCATCGAAGGGCCCGACCACGTCGAGCGCATTCATATCGGCCTGACGATACGTGATGCCCGTCAGGCCTTCGTCCCGCGCCCCCTTCGCCGCCGTCGCGATCACCCGCGGCGAAAGATCAACGGCCACGACTTCGGCCAGTCGGCCTGTGCGGATCAAAGCTCTTTCCAGTCCGGCGTCTCCGCAGGCGAGAACCAATCCTCGCCGCAGCGGAAGCGACTGCTCGGCTTCCACACGACGAAAGAACCAGTCGATCGGCGCCAAAGCCTCGTCTCCCGTGACATGACGGTTCATCATCCGCCGAACTGCGGGCAACGTCCCCCACTGGCGTCCCGCCGCCTCCCACGCCGTCGGATCGCCCCAGACCGCGTCAACTTTCCTCTCGTCTTCTGTCCTGAAAAGCGGTTCCGTCATTGATCGTTCTCCGATCGTCCTCTGGACGCTTGCAACGGCACTAAGTTTTATGTGAAGGATCGTCATGTCACTCTATCAGTCTCTGGGTTCGGACGCTTCCCCCGCCGACAGGTATCTGCGGCTGATCAAGCAATCGTTGATCAACGATCTGTATCTCGAACTGGAAGCGGTTCTTCACTATTTCGCCTTGTGCAGCCGGGGCGGCACGGAGCCCGATCCGTCCACGATCCGCGACATTGCGGCACTTCGTCCGGATATCGTCGCGCACCTGCGCAAGGCCCGCGACGACGGCAGCATGGTGCTTTGGCCGGATGCCGGAGAGCGGCTATACGACCCGCGTAATATCTCCGAACACGTTCACACCATGATCGGGCGCCGCCGTCTGGACCACTTGCACGACTGCCTGGATGCGATCCTGATCGAGGGCATCCCGGGCGACGTCGTCGAAACCGGCGTCTGGCGCGGCGGCGCCACGATTTTCATGCGAGCCCATCTGGCCGCCCATGGCGTGCGAAACCGCAATGTCTGGGTAGCGGATTCCTTCTGTGGGCTGCCCGAACCCTCGGTCCAGGAGGATATCGGCTTCGACTTGAGCCGCCGACTGCATCCGATCCTCGCAGTTTCCGAAGAGCGAGTGAAGGATCTGTTCGCCCGATACGATCTTCTCGACCATCAGGTCCGATTTTTGCCCGGTTGGTTCCGCGATACGTTGCCATCGGCCCCGATCGAGAAAATCGCCCTGTTGCGCCTGGACGGCGATCTCTACGAATCCACCATGGACGCTCTGCTCGCGCTTTACGACAAGGTGGTGCCCGGTGGTTTCATAATCGTTGACGATTACGGGGCCCTGCCCCCCTGCCGTCAAGCGGTGGAGGATTTCCGAACCGAGCGCGAAATTTCCACGCCGATGGAGACGGTGGACTGGACTGGGGTGGCCTGGCGCAAGGAGGGGGCGCGCCTGCCGGAAACCACTCCTGCCCCCGACGCGTCCTTCACCGTCGTCCAGCAGCCGTGCCCTCCGATCTCCGTCTGCGAGTTCTATCACACCACCGAGACTCCTGCGGGTCTCATGCCCGGCCAGTGGGATCTCCGCGACAATACCGATGCCTATCTCGGCGAGGTCGATTTCGGCAACAAGAGCGTACTGGAGATCGGCCCGGCCAGCGGATACCTGACATTTCACATGGAAGCTCGGGGCGCTTCGGTCTCCGCCGTGGAGCCGCCGATGGAACGTTTGTGGGATACGTTTCCTCACCAAGGCGTCGACTGGGAGGCATGGCGGGCGTCGTTCCTTCCGCACATCGTCGGGGTCCGGAATTCGTTCTGGTACCTGCACCATCACCTCAACTCCCAGGCCCGGCTGATCGAAACCGTTCCCGAAGCCATTCCCGCCGCCGTCGGCAGTTTCGATATCGGTCTCCTGGCCGCAATTCTGCTTCACACACGATCACCGTTTTCCATTCTGGCGAGCGTTGCAGCACGGGTTAAAGAGGCCGTCATCGTGACGGAGCTGTATGACCCCTCCCTGGGCGATCTTCCAGTCACGCGGCTGATTCCCCGCGCCGAGCGAACGGAAGTCGATACTTGGTGGTCGTTCTCGCCAAATTTCTTTGTGCAGGCGTTGGCTTGCCTGGGATTCCCCAACGCGGAAATTACCATCCATCATCAGAGGGGGCCTGGCGGCATGGTGCCGATGTTCACCGTTGTAGCCCGTCGTTAAGCTCCCGAGACATCGACCGAACGCTCGGGGCGTTCGGTCTGTGCTCGACCTTTGGGCTAAAACGTGCCACCGGCGCGTTTGTCTGACGCCCTCAGCCTTCAAATTCTGAGCAAGGCTCCCCAACCGGGAAGGTCGTCGGTCCGAAGCCGACCCACACAACAAAAAACAGAATGGCCCGCCGGGGGATTTCAGCGAGTTCACCTAAAGCAAAACCGCCTTGGTGTGAGCCAAGGCGGTTTGTGAAGCGAACGTAGGCTAAAATTGGTTGCGGGGGCACGCAACTGCCTTTGTTCAACGATTATGTACTCGAAGGAAAGCAGTTAACCTGTTAGCGCTGATTTTGTTGAAGAATCTGGAATGTGGACTGTGTCAGGTCTACGGCTCGATGAAAGCATCAGGGACACCCTCTCATGCCGGAGCTGACACCGTCGTAGGGATCAGCTTGGCGAGTTCCCGAAAGTTCTTGGCAGTGACAGCGAGTAGGAATTCGTCGCTGAATTTGGCTATGTGAGCTGCTGCCGGTTTTGTGGAC
>DBTR01000074.1:0-8995 GCA_002307145.1 Rhodospirillum sp. UBA1311
TAACGGGATCAAAGGGCCCTCGGCCCTTTGCGGGTGCGGGCAGAGCCCGCGAATCCTTAGCCCTTATCCCGCATGATCCGCGACTTTTCCCGATCCCAGTCGCGCTTTTTCTCTGTGTCGCGCTTGTCATGCTGTTTCTTGCCGGTGGCAAGACCGAGCAGGACTTTGGCGATGCCCTTGTCGTTGAAGTAGAGCTTGAGCGGCACGATGGTGCGGCCCTCGCGCGCGACGGAGGCGAGCCAGCGGCGGGCTTCCCGCTTGTGCATCAGGAGCCTGCGCGGACGGCGAGCTTCGTGCTGGAAGATCGTCGCCTTGGCGTATTCGGGAATATAGGCGTTGTAGAGAGCGATATCGGCTTCGCCGCCGCCCTTGATCGCGCCGGCGAAGGAATCGTTGAGGTTGGCTTGTCCGAGACGGAGACTCTTGACCTCGCTGCCGGACAGCACGAGGCCCGCCTCAAGCGTGGATTCGACGGCATAATCGTAACGAGCCCGGCGGTTTTCGCTGACCATGCCGGTCGAGATGATCGCCTTGCGGGGTTGTTTCATCGGATACCTTGTTTGGGACCGACCGGATCAGATCAGCCCAACCTTTTGCATCGCCGCCTCGACCTTCGCGCGGCCCTCGGAAGAGAGCGGCGCAATCGGAAGACGGCAATCGGGAAGCGCACGGCCGAGGAGCGAGGCCGCGTATTTGACCGGCGCCGGGCTGGTTTCGCAGAACATCGCGTCATGCAAAGGCATCAAGCGGTCGCGGAGTTGCCAAACCTTGGCAAAATCGCCTTCCTGCCACGCGGTGTGCAACTCGGAGCAGAGGCGCGGCGCGACGTTGGCCGAAACCGAGATACAACCGACGCCGCCCTGTGCCAGGAACGCGGTGACGGTGGCATCCTCGCCGGAGAGCTGGCAGAAGTTCGCGCCGATTTCGGTGCGAATCTTGAGCGGACGGGCAAGGTCGGCGGTCGCGTCCTTGACGCCGACGATGTTCGGCAGCTTGGCAAGGCGCGCCATGGTCGCGACCGACATGTCGATGACGCTGCGCCCGGGGATATTGTAGATGAAGATCGGCAGGTCGACGGCTTCCGCGATCGCCTTGAAGTGCAGGTACTGGCCTTCGGCGTTCGGCTTGTTATAGTACGGCGTGACGACGAGCAGCGCGTCGGCTCCGGCCTTTTGCGCGTGACGCGAAAGGCTGACAGCTTCCTCGGTGGAGTTGGAGCCGGTGCCCGCGATCACCGGGGCGCGCCCCTTGGCGACTTCGATGCAGATCGCGGTGACGCGATGGTGTTCCTCGTGCGACAGCGTTGGCGATTCACCCGTGGTGCCGCAGGGGATCACCGCGTGGGTGCCCTCGGCGAGCTGCCAATCGACGAACGCCGCGAATGCTTTTTCGTCGACGGCGCCATCGCGGAAGGGCGTAATCAGCGCAGTCATCGAACCTTTAAACATCGGGAGCTCCATGGGTCAAAAACGGTCTTGCGAACACGTCGAATCCGGGGTTTATACCGGGTGTAAAGAACGGAAGCGACAGAATAACGATAAGCGCACCGTTGGGCAATTGCCCTGCTCATGATCTTGGCAATCAGATGAAAAACCCGCCCGGCACCCGAGGCTTCTCCGAATATTTGTGCGCGTTCACCGCGCTGCTGATGGGTTGCGCTGTGAGCTTCGGCGCACCCGCGATCGCAGCCACCGACGCCAAGCCGAAGGACGCCAAGGCCACCCCGGCGAAGCCGTCGAAACCCGCTGCGAAGCCGAGCCCTGCGAACGCCAAATCCGCACCCAAGCCCGCGCCGCGCAAACCCGACGCGAAACCCGCGTTTCCGGGCTTCGCCGCCGCCGACAAAGGCGACTGGCGCGAGGTGCGCCGCCTGATCGCTGCCGCACCGAAAGCACCGCTGTCCAAGGTGCTCACATGGATGATGCTCCGCGCGCCGAGCAGCGGTTCGACCTATTTCGAGATCCGGAGCTTCGTCGAGGCCAACCCGAGCTGGCCGGACCGCAATACCCTCGCCCGCCGGTCCGAAGAAGCGATCTGGACCACCGCGAGCGACGAAGATCGCCAGCGTTGGTTCTCGACCGGCAAGGCCTACACCCGCGAAGGTGCAATGTGGCTGGCGGAAGCCGCCGAGCGCAGCGGCCGCGACGCGGAGGCGGCGAAGCGATATCGCGACCTTTGGGGCGACGAGACCTTCAGCGCCGACCAGGAACGCGCCTTCCTTGCCGCCAAGGGAGAGTGGATCCGTCCGGAGGATCACAAGGCGCGGCTCAATCGCCTGATCTGGGAGCGTCGCTTCGGCGAGGCGCATCGGCAGCTTGAGCGGGTCGACGCCGACACCCGGCTCGTGGGCGAGGCACGGATTGCGCTGGCGACGATGAACTCGGGCGCGGCGAATGCGCTGCTGCGTATTCCCAATGCATTACGATTCGATCCTGGACTGGTTTATGAACATGCGCGATGGTTGCGCAGGAACAACAAAGACGACGAAGCGGTAATCGTCCTGCTCGGCTTCAAGGGCGAACGCCCCAATCCGGGCCTGTGGTGGGACGAACAGGCGGTGCTCGCGCGGGACGCCCTCGCCGACGGGCGGATCAGCCAGGCCTATGGCCTCGCGTCGCAGAACGACTTGAAATCTCCCGGCGATCTCGCGGAGGCGGAATGGCTCGCGGGCTGGATCGCGTTCCAATTCCTGAAGGATCCGGGGCTCGCCGAAGGCCATTTCAAGCGGCTGTACGACAACGTTTCGACTCCGGTCAGCCGGTCGCGCGGAGCCTATTGGCTGGGGCGTACCGCGATCGGAAAGGGTGATGCCACCAAGGCCGCCGAGTGGTTCGCCAAGGCTGCCGAAGAACCGACGACGTTCTATGGCCAACTCGCAGCGCAGCGTAGCGCGACCCCTTCCCCGCCGCTCGCCGGCAATCCGGCGATTCCGCGCGAGGCTTCGGCTTGGGCGCAGAAGCACGAACTCGCAACGGTGTTGAAGGCGCTCGACCAGAACGGCGGCGACCGTCTGATTCCGAGCTTTGGCCGGGCGCTCTATTACGCCGCTCACACCGACGATCAGCGCCTTGCTGCGGTCGACTTGGTTTCGGGGATTTCGATCTCGCAGGGGGTCCGGCTCGCCCGCCTGCTACGGCAGAACAACGTTCGCGACACCACTCTCGCCTATCCGGTGCCGAAGTGGATCGAACTGCCCGACGCCCCCTCCCCGGCGATGGTGCTGGGGATCATCCGCCAGGAAAGCAATTTCGACGTCGAGGCGGAGAGTTCGGCCGGGGCCAAGGGCCTGATGCAATTGATGCCGAAGACCGCCGAGCGGGAAGCGCGGATGATGAACCAGCCGTATACCCCCGCCTATCTCACCGGACGTCCGAATACCAATGTCCGACTCGGCAGCCACTACCTCGGCCGCCTGCTTGATCGCTACGACGGCTATCCGGCGTTGGCGTTCGCCGCCTATAACGCGGGCGAGAGCCGCGTCGACCAATGGCTGCGCACCTTCGGCGATCCGCGCACCGGCGATATCGACCTGATCACCTGGATCGAGTGCATTCCGTTCAAGGAAACCCGCAACTACGTCCAGCGGGTTCTGGAAAATGCCGAAATATATCGCCACCGCGTCGGCGGCGCGCCGATCCGGGTTGCCGACAACCCATAAAAAAGCGGCGGACCGAATTTTCGGGCCGCCGCCGGGTGTCACCCCACTCCCGCGAAGTCCTACGATGCCACGCCCATCAGGCCACGCACCGGTTTGCCTGGAATCAGGTGGGCCGAATCGGCGTTTGCGGCGGACTGAGCAGGTTCGGGTTCGATTTCGGGCTCCGCAGGTGCGGACGGAACCGCGGCGATCTGAACGACGTCGTCGCTGCGACGGCACATTCCCTGGAGGAACGCGCCCGGCTCGATTGCGAGACTCTGGTGATGGACGTCGCCGACCATGCGCGCGGTTGCCGCAAGGAACACGCTCTCGGCGCGGACCTGGCCGGTAAGTTGGCCATGCAGGCGCAGCGCGGTGGCGCGCACTTCACCGACGACTTCGCCGCCGAGTCCGACGATCAGCGAGACGCATTGAATGTCGCCTTCGACGCGGCCGTCGATCTGCAGTTCGCCATCGCTGACGAGATTGCCGGTGATCGTCAGGCCGCGGCTGATGATCGACGGAACACCCTTCTTCTCGGCCATGATTCCCTCGCCGCTAGCCTGCTTATTGGTTTTTCTGAACATATCGCTTAACCCTGATCAATTCCTTGGGGTTGTAGGCGTCTCCATTATAGCGCACTTCGTAATGCAAGTGGCGTCCGGTGCTGCGCCCGGTGCTCCCGATCAGCGCCACGGAGGAACCCGCCTGGACCTCGTCGCCGACCTTGACCAATGCCTCTTCGAGGTGGCCGAAACGGGTCGTCAAACCCATGCCATGGTCGATTTCCACGGTCATCCCGTAATTGCCCCGATCGCCGACGAAGACCACGGTTCCCGGTGCGGTCGCGAGGGCGACGTCGCCTTTCTCGCCGCGGAAATCGATACCCGAATGCTCGGCCAGCGCGCCGGTGAATGGGTCGCGGCGATAGCCGAAGCCGCTGGTGACGCGGGGCGTCTTCACCGGGTAACCGAGCGGCAGGTTATCCATCATCCGGGCGAGCCCATCCCAGCGGTCGATCTGGATGCTGAGGTTCTGCATCGCGGAATTGAGATCGTCCCGCCCGAGATCGGGCAGGTCGGCGGGCACGAACGGACCGCCGCGGTTGGCGTCTTGCTTGCCGAGAAGCTCGTCGACGTTAAGGCCGGTTTTCTTCAGGGTCTTTTCGATCTGCGCGATGCCGCCGTCGGCGAGCGAGGCGACCTGCTCGAACATCTGCTTCTGCGCCCCCTGAATCCGCGTCAGGCGATCGCCGAGGCGCTTGTTCTCGCTCAAGAGGCTGTCACGCTGGTTGATCGCGAGATCGCGCTGCAACACCGCTTGGCGCAGGTCGACGACGTCGCTCTCCACAGAACCGTTCTCGGCAAGGCGGACCATGCGGCTGTCGATCTCGGAGAGCTGGCTGCGCAGGCGCGCGCGCTCGGTCTCGATCTGGTGACGGGCGGCTTCGCTCTGCCCATACTTCGCTTCGAGGGCATCGTACTGCGCCTGATCCTTCTGCCGCGCGGCTTCGGAACGGTTGGGCGTCCCGAGACGGCGCTCGACCGCGACCATCTCCTTCTGTAGCTCGATGCCCTGCATCGCGAGGTCGTTGGCGCGGGCGTAACTGTTCTGGAGGTCGCCGGTCAACGCCGCGATCTTTTCGCGGTAGCTTACGACTTCGGCGAGGATTTCATCGTGGGCGGCGCGAGCGGCCTCGACCTGCCCGGTTTTCAGCGAAAGAATTGCCTCGTGGGCGATTTGCATGGTGGAGGCGTAGGCGGTCCATCCGGCACAGCCGACCACCACGGCGGTAATCAACGCCTGGCGGCTGGTGCTAAGATTGAGCGTGCGACTATTCCCGCCAGTGCGGATGTAGATCATCCGTTCGGGGAAGCAACGGCGCAGAAACGCCATCAAGCGCGAATCTTTCGGGTGCGATGGATCAAACGACACGGCTTCCCCCCCAAGACTGGCACTAACAGTACCGGCGGTTTCCCGCTGACAACGGGGAAACCCATGTAAACAGTTGAGACGCGCACGCTTCGTATGCGTCCCGGTGCTCCTCCGCGGGGCCTCGAAGCCCTCCCACGACATGATTGACCGCGTTCTACCGTCAAATCGGCCGCGAAAAACCTATCTTGCCCCCGGCGTGAAGACAAGGCCGAACTCGTCGAACGCCTTGCCTCCACCTATTCAACCCGTGCTAACCCATGGTAGGGTGTGCGCAATTTCCGCCGATGCGGCTTCCCGGGCACTCAGGCTGTTCGCCTATTGCGCGCTACTGCGCCGAGTTCGGGTATGTCCGAGTCTCCCTGGAGGGCGCATGGTAACCACGTTCTGGAAGTTCGCGTCTGTGACGCTGGCCACATGCCTCGGCATTGGCCGATCCCCGATTGCTCCGGGCACGATCGGATCTCTGGCTGCCGCGATCGTTGCGATTCCGATTGTATCGTTGGGTGGCGTAGCCGCGCTCGGAATCGCGGCCTTGCTCGCGACGGTTGTCGGCATTCCAGTGGCCGGGATGGCGGAGCGCGCGATGAACCAAAAAGACCCCGGCAGCATCGTCATCGACGAGTTTGCGGGCCAGTGGCTCGCGCTTGTCCCCGCCGGAGTCGATCTTTCTGGGTGGATTCTGGGGTTCCTAGCCTTCCGCCTGTTCGACATCTGGAAGCCCGGGCCGGTGGGTTGGGCGGACCGGCGATTGGGCGGCGGACTGGGGATCATGCTCGACGACGTGATCGCGGGGTTGCTCGCGGCGGGACTCGTCGCAGTGGCGGAACCCTACCTCCCCGCGACCGTTCGGTTGTTCTGACGAGGGAGGATGCGATGCAAACCGAAGCCATGCCTGCAATCGACACTGCACGCGAAGCTCTGCGCCTGGCGACGAAAAAGAATCTCCTGATCGCGACCGCCGAATCCTGTACCGGTGGCATGATCGCGGCGACGATCACGGAAATCGCCGGATGCTCGTCCGTATTCGAGCGCGGCTTCGTCACCTATTCCAACGACTCGAAGATCGAACTCCTGGGAGTCCCGGCCGAAGTTCTCGAAACCTCCGGGGCGGTGAGCGAACCGACGGCGCGCGCGATGGCCGAAGGCGCACTTGCCCACAGCCGCGCCGACGTGACGGTCGCGGTCACCGGCATCGCCGGGCCGGACGGCGGCACGCCGGAGAAGCCGGTGGGATTGGTGCATCTGGCCGTCGCGCGGCACGGGTACCCCACCCTGCATCGGGTCGAGCGATTCCCGGGGGATCGCGCCGAGGTGCGCGCCGCAACCGCTCGAACCGGGTTTCGCATGCTGATCGAGGTCCTGGAGCGCGATTAAGCGCCGCAGCACTTCTTGTATTTCTTGCCCGAGCCGCAGGGGCACGGCTCATTGCGGCCGATCTTCTCGACGCGGCGCGGCGGCAGGGTCGGATTCACCTCGCCATCGACGTAGAACCAGCGGCCGTCTTCCTTGCGGAAGGTCGAGATTTCGCGGTGGACCTGCTCCTGGCCCTGTGCGGAGAAGCGCGCGGCGAAGGTTACCGTGCCGTTTTCGTCATCCGGGCCGCCGTCGGTGGTCGCTTCGATCGAGAGGCCCTTCCACTTCACCTTGCGCGACATTTCCTCCGAGCCCGCCTCGTCGAAGTCGGCCCGCGCTTCAGGCGCATGGGTCGCGGCGATATAGGCGATCTCGCCCATCGCATAGGCGGTGTAGCGCGAGCGCATCAAGGCTTCGGCAGTCGGGGCGGCAGCGCCCTTCAGCAGCGGGCCGCAGCAGGACTCGAAGGGGTGGCCCGAGCCGCAGAGACATGCCGTCATCGTCGTGTTCCTTGTTTATGGAGATCCGTAGAGAAATTTCGCGCGCTTCTCGAACGAGCGCACCATCATCCGCGCCGCTTCGTTGAACACCGCGCCGATCATGGTTTGCAACAGGATCGAGCGGAAAGCAAAGCGGATTTCGAATTCGACGTTGACGCCGCCCTGGGGAGCGCCGCCGAACCGCCAATTCGTATGGAGTTCCCTGAACAGCCCGTCGAGGCTTTCGACAATGAGTTCGTGGGGGCGATTCAGGATGATCCGCGAGGTGTAACGCTCGCGGATCATCTTGAAGCCGATTTCCATCTCCGCGACCATCACCGTGTCCGACGGGCGTTCGGTGACCCGGGTCGAGATGCACCAGGGCAGGAACTCCGGATATCGCGGCACGTCCGCGACCAGATCGAAAATCTGCTCCGGCGTATAGGGCAGCCAGCGGGATTCGCTGTGGGACCTCATCCCGCCGCTCGCGCCTGCCCATGCTTTTCGAGGCGTGCGTCGCGCAGGGTCTCGAAGTCGCGATCGGCGTGGTACGACGACCGGGTCATGGGCGACGACGCGACCACCAGGAATCCCTTGGCGAGCGCGATGGTTTTGTAGTCCTCGAACTGCTCCGGCGTGACGAACTCGGCGACTGCCGCGTGCTTCAGCGTCGGCTGGAGATACTGGCCGATGGTGAGGAAGTCGACGTCGGCGACGCGGAGATCGTCCATCACCTGGAGAATCTCCGACTTGGTCTCGCCCAGGCCGACCATCAGGCCGGACTTGGTGAAGATCGTCGGATCGACGCGCTTGGCCTCGCGCAGGATCGTCAGCGATTGGAAATATCGCGCGCCGGGCCGGATCGAGGGATAGAGGCGCGGCACGGTTTCGAGGTTGTGGTTGAACACGTCGGGCCTGGCCGCGACCACCAGTTCGAGCGCGCCCTTCTTGTCGCGGAAGTCCGGCGTCAGCACCTCGATGGTGGTGCCCGGGGAGGCCTGCCGCACCGCCTCGATGACGCGGACGAACTGCATCGCGCCGCCGTCGTCGAGGTCGTCGCGGTCCACCGAGGTGACGACGATGTGCTTCGCCCCCATGTTGACCACGCTCTCGGCCACGTGTTCCGGCTCGCTCGGGTCGACCAGACCGGGACGTCCGGTCTTGACGTTGCAGAACGCGCAGGCGCGGGTGCAGGTGTCGCCGAGGATCATGAACGCGGCGTGGCGACGCTGCCAGCACTCGCCGATGTTCGGGCAAGCGGCTTCCTCGCACACCGTGTGCATCTTCTTGGACCGCATCATGCTTTGGACTTCGCCGAAAACGGCGGAGGTCGGAGCCTTGACGCGGATCCACTTCGGCTTGCGCGGGCTCGGATTGTCCGGGCGGTTGCGCTTTTCCGGGTGCCGCAGGGCTGCGGCTGAGAGTTTTGTGTCTGTCATCGTCGCCTAGAAATGAATGGCCCGGCCATAAGCGTCAAGCACGGACTCGTGCATCATCTCCGACATCGTCGGATGTGCGAACACAGTGTGCATCAACTCCGCCTCGGTGGTTTCCAAGGTTTTGCCGACGACGTAGCCCTGGATCAGCTCGG
>DBTR01000074.1:9352-9606 GCA_002307145.1 Rhodospirillum sp. UBA1311
CGCGATGGCCTTGCCGTTGCCGATGTAGGGGAAGCGGCCGACCTTGACCGTGTAGCCCTTCTCCTTGGCCTTTTCCTCGGAGAGGCCAACGCTCGCCACCTGCGGCGTGCAGTAGGTGCAACCCGGGATGTCGAGCGTATTGAGCGGATGGACGTCCTTCACCCCCGCGATCTTTTCGGCGCAGATCACGCCCTCGTGACTCGCCTTGTGGGCCAGCCACGGCGGCGCGACGACGTCGCCGATGGCATAGATGC
>DBTR01000074.1:9857-10240 GCA_002307145.1 Rhodospirillum sp. UBA1311
TCGCCGATGGCATAGATGCCGGGTTCGTCGGTGCGGAGGTATTCGTCGGTCTTGATCCTGCCTCGGTCGAGCTTGACCTTGGTGGTTTCGAGGCCGAGATTTTCGAGGTTCGGCACCACGCCGACCGCCATGATCACCCGGTCGACGGTGATCTCCTCGGTCTTGCCGCCCTTTTCGAGCGTCACCGTGACCGAGTTGGCGTTCTTCTTGAGCGCCTTGACGTTGGTCGAGACGCGCACATCCATGCCCTGCGCCTTGAACGACTTCAGCGCCATCGCGGAGATTTCCGCGTCTTCCACCGGAAGCACGCGATCCATCACCTCGACCACCGTGGTCTTGACCCCGAAGGTATTATAGAAGCTCGCGAACTCGATGCCGATCGC
>DBTR01000074.1:10615-10902 GCA_002307145.1 Rhodospirillum sp. UBA1311
GCGCCGGTGGCGATGATGATGTTCTTGGCGGTGAGGTCGGCGACCGGAGCACCGTCCTTCTCCACCTTCACCTTGCCCGGGCCGTCGAGGCGGCCGTGG
Source organism: Rhodospirillum sp. UBA1311 (assembly GCA_002307145.1). Classification (GTDB taxonomy): domain Bacteria; phylum Pseudomonadota; class Alphaproteobacteria; order Rhodospirillales; family Rhodospirillaceae; genus Oleispirillum. Next base: position 10,715 of record DBTR01000074.1, read on the forward strand.
CCGTCGACCACGGTGACCTTGTTCTTCTTCAGCAGGTGCTTCACCCCCGCCGCGAGTTGCGCCGCGACGCCGCGCGAGCGCTTGACGATCGCGGCCATGTCGTAGCCGGGTTCGCCCGCCGAGAGACCGAAGTCCTTCGCGTGCTTGATTTCGCGGAAGATGTCGGCCGAGCGCAGCAGCGCCTTGGT
>DBTR01000074.1:11183-13505 GCA_002307145.1 Rhodospirillum sp. UBA1311
GTTGAGGCAGATGCCGCCGAGGTGGGCTTTTTCCACCACCGCGACCTTGAGGCCGAGCTGCGCGCCCCGGATCGCGGCGACGTAGCCGCCCGGGCCAGCGCCGATCACGACCAGATCAAAGTTGTTGTCCGCCATTTCGCGAGACACTCCTATCCGAAACTTGGGTTGGAAAAATCCCTGAAATCACAAGAGGATCGAGACGGGATCTTCCAGCAGACCCTTGACCACGCCGAGGAACTTCGCGCCAAGCGCGCCGTCGATGCAGCGATGATCGCAGGTGAGCGTGATGCTCATTGCGGTGACGACGGCGAGCGCGCCCTCCTTCACCACCGCCCGCTGTTCGGCCGCGCCCACGGCGAGCAGCAACGCCTGCGGCGGGTTGATGATGCCGGTGAACTCGCGCACCCCGAACATGCCCAAGTTCGACACGCTGAAGGTGCCGCCCTGGTATTCCTCGGGCTTGAGCTTGTTGTCGCGGGCCTTAACCGCGAGCGCGCGCATTTCCTCGGAGACGATGCCGAGGGACTTGGTTTCCGCACCACGCACGATCGGGGTGATCAAGCCGGTGGGAGTCGCCACCGCGACCGAGATGTCGGAGCGGGAATAGAACCGCATCGCGTCGTCGGTCCAGGAGACGTTGCACTCGGGCATCCGCTTCAGCGCGATGGCGCAGGCGCGGATGACGAAGTCGTTGACCGAGACTTTCTGGCCGCCCGACTTTTGGGCGCGGCTGTTGACCTGCTCGCGGAGCGCAAGCAGTTCGTCGAGGTCCACGTCCATGGTGACGTAGAACTGCGGCACGGTCTGGCTCGATTCCGTGAGGCGGCGCGCGATCACCTTGCGCATCGACGAATGCGGCTGCTCGGTGTACGGCGTGCCGACGTCCACCGGAGCGGGCTTCGGCGCCGCCTGAGGGGCGGCTTGCGGCTTATCTGCCGGGGGCTTGACGCCGCTGGCGAGCCGCATCGCGGCCTCCAACTCGGCATCTTCGGAGGTGTGCGACGCAACGCCGCCCGCCTTGGCGGCCTCGACATCGGCCTTGACGATGCGTCCCTTCGGCCCACTGCCCTTGACCCGGCTAAGGTCGAGCTTGGCTTCCGCCGCGATCCGCCGCGCCAGCGGCGAGGCGAACACCCTGCCCTTCGGCGCATCGAGGAAGTCGAATCCGCCGAAGCCCATGGCGAACCCGGCCACGCCCGCCGAAACGTCGCGCTGGGTCGGAGCGGTGCCGATCTTTTCGGGCGGCAACGGCGCTTCGGTCTGCGACTTGGTCGCCGCCGGAGCCTCGGGCATCGCGCCGCCCTGCGGCTTCGCCTGCGCCGGGGAATTGACCATCGACGTCGCGTCCTCGCCTTCTTCCAGCAGGATCGCGATCGGCGTGTTGACCGCGATGCCCGCCGTGCCTTCGGCGATCAAGATCTTGCCGATGGTGCCTTCTTCGACGGCTTCGAGTTCCATCGTCGCCTTGTCGGTCTCGATTTCGGCGATGATGTCACCGGAGGCGACGGTGTCGCCCTCCTTGACGTTCCATTTGGCCAAAGCCCCCTCGGTCATCGTCGGGGACAGGGCCGGCATCAGGATCTGAATCGGCATGGTAGGTCTCCCCTCAACGACCAACGACGGCCTGGACCGCCGCAACGATATCCGCGACTTCCGGCAACGAGGCTTTTTCGAGATTGACCGCGTACGGCAGCGGAATGTCCTTGCCGGTGACGCGCAACGGCGGCGCGTCGAGCCAGTCGAAGGCATATTCGCTGACCAGCGCGATGATCTCGGAGCCGATCCCGGCGAAGGGCCAGCCTTCCTCGATCGAGACGATGCGGTTGGTCTTCTTCACCGAATGCACGATCGTCGGCAGGTCGAGCGGGCGGATCGAGCGCAGGTCGATGACCTCGGCCTCGATGCCGAGCGTGGCCAGCTCTTCCGCCGCCTGGAGGGCGACGCCAACCATGCGCGAGAACGCGGTCAGGGTGACGTCCTTGCCGCGCCGCTTGATCGCGGCCTTGCCGATCGGGACGATATAGTCGTCGCCGTCCGGTACATCGAAAGTCTGTCCGTAGATCAGCTCGTTTTCGAGGAAGATCACCGGGTTCGGATCGCGGATCGCAGCCTTCAGCAGGCCCTTGGCGTCGGACGCCGAATACGGCGCGACCACCTTCAAGCCCGGGCAGTGGGCATACCACGAGGCGTAGCACTGCGAGTGCTGCGCGCCGACGCGGGAGGCCGCACCGTTGGGGCCACGGAAGACGATCGGCGTACCGAGCTGGCCACCCGACATGTAAAGCGTCTTGGCCGCCGAATTGATGATGTGGTCGATCGCCT
>DBTR01000074.1:13806-15212 GCA_002307145.1 Rhodospirillum sp. UBA1311
TGAACTCGACGATCGGCTTCAGACCCGACATCGCCGCACCGACGCCGAGGCCGGTGAAGCCCATCTCGGTGATCGGCGTGTCGATCACGCGCTGCGCGCCGAACTCGTCCAGCAGGCCCTGCGAGACCTTGTACGCGCCGTTATACTGGGCGACTTCCTCGCCCATCAGGAACACGTCCTTGTCGCGGCGCATTTCCTCGGCCATGGCGTCGCGGAGGGCTTCGCGCACGGTCTGCGGATGCGACTTCGCGAACGCGGGCTCGGGCTCGGTCACCGGCTCGCCGGTCGAATACGCGGTCTGGGTAACGTGGAGCGGATTGTTGCTCTCAAGCTTGCCGATCGCAACGTTCGCCGACGCGGTTTCGGCACGCGGCGCCGGTGTCGGCTGCAAAGCAGCCGCCGGGGCTTCCGCCCTCGGTTCGGCCTCGGCCGGAGCGGCAGAGGCCTTGGGCGCGGCGTCGAGGCCGGAGGCATCCTCGCCCTCGCCCAGGATCAGCGCGATCGGGGTGTTGACCGGAATCGGCTCGCCACCGGCTTCGACGAGGATCTTGCCCATCGTGCCGTCTTCGATGCTCTCGACTTCCATCGTCGCCTTGTCGGTTTCGATTTCGGCGAGGACCGTGCCGGAGGTGACTTCGTCGCCTTCCTTGACCAGCCAACGTGCGATCTTGCCCTCGGTCATGGTCGGCGAGAGGGCGGGCAGCAATACGGAAATCGGCATGGTCTCAGACCTCCAGCAGAACGTCGGTAAACAGTTCGGAAATATCGGGCTCCGCGCTGGCTTGCGCGTAGTCCGCGGCCTCGCCGACGATTGCCTTGATTTCCTTGTCGATTTCCTTCAGCGCGGCTTCGTCCACCGCACCCGACTTCAGCAACACCGCCTTGGCGTTGTCGATCGGATCGTGTTCCTGGCGCATCCGGCTGACTTCTTCCTTGCTGCGGTATTTCGCCGGGTCCGACATCGAATGGCCGCGGTAGCGATAGGTCTGGAGTTCGAGGACGCAGGGCCCCTTCCCTTCGCGCACATCCGCAACCATCTGCGCGGCCTGTTCCTGCACGTGGACGACGTCCATGCCGTCGATCTGCTTGCCGGGGATGCCATAGGCCTCGCCGCGGCGGAACAGCTCGACGTTGGCCGAAGAACGCTCGACCGACGTGCCCATGCCGTACTTGTTGTTCTCGATCACGTACACGATCGGCAGTTTCCAGAGCGCCGCCATGTTAAAGCTCTCGTAGACTTGGCCCTGGTTGACCGCGCCGTCGCCGAGATAACAGAAGGTGACGTTCTTCTCGCCGCGATACTGTTGGGCGAAGGCGAGGCCAGTACCGATCGGAACCTGGGCGCCGACGATGCCGTGGCCACCGAAGAAATTCCTCTCGCGGCTGAACATGTGCATCGAGCCGCC
>DBTR01000074.1:15468-17395 GCA_002307145.1 Rhodospirillum sp. UBA1311
AGCCGCCCTTGCCCTTGGAATAGCCCGCGCTACGGCCGGTCAATTCGGCCATCACGCCTTTCGGATCCATTCCGGCGGCGAGCATGTGCCCATGATCGCGATAGCTGGTCACCACCGCGTCGCCCTCGACCGCCAAGCTTTGCAACCCGGTAACCACAGCCTCCTGGCCGATGTAGAGGTGGCAGAACCCGCCGATCAAACCCATGCCGTAGAGTTGGCCCGCCTTCTCCTCGAAGCGGCGGATCAACAGCATCACGCGGTATTGGGATAGCAGGCTTTCGGTGGAAACTTCTGCCGGTTTTGCGGTGGACCGGCGCGTCGACTTCCGCGGCGAGACGCTCACATTCCTTCTCCCTGGTACTTTTCCCTTGAGGATTTGCGGCGCGGGAACAGATGCGCCGCCCGGGCGTTGACCGCCCGTTCGACGCCCTACAAGTAGCTCGCGCACCCAACGGATTCAAGTGTTCCCGAGATCACATTCTCTGATTTAGATCGTTGAAATCTAAGGGTAATAGTATTTTAAACCGATGTTCGGTTAAGGTTTTTTCCACGCAATTGCGAAGAACCGCTACGAAAGTTGCGTGCCTACCCGTTAGAGCGGGTCGAAAGTGTCGTCAGAGAGTGTTGTTGAACAGCACGATATCGCCCGGCGAGGCGAGGTCGAGGATGATTCGCGCGCGCTCCTCGACGAGATCGAGATCGAGGCTCTCGGGGCGCAACAGGCTGACGCGACGTTCGAGGGTGGTGCGCTCGGCGTCGGTATCGGCCTTGATCAGTTCGGCCTGGGCAATCGCGACGCGCAGGTCGCGATAGGCGAGCAAACCTCGATTGCCGTTGACGAAGTGGTAGCTGAAATAGGAAATCAGCGCGACCGCCATCAACGGCGCGAATACCGCGCGCATCCGGGAGCTGAATTTCACGTGCTTCGCCATGAGGAACGCCTGACCGAAGGGGGTGACGGTCTTGTCTATGGCTCTGAGTGAATCACAGCGGCGAGTCCCGGTCAATCGGGAATCTCTGTCGATTCAACGAGTCGGAATTTGACTTGGAAGAATTGGGAAAGGCCGGGAACCTCCGGCCTTTCCCGCAAGCGGGTTCGGCTTAGCCGAAAATCTTGATGCCGGCGTACGCGGCAGTCGCACCCAGCTCTTCTTCGATGCGGATCAGCTGGTTGTACTTCGCCATGCGGTCGGAACGCGACAGCGAGCCGGTCTTGATCTGGCCGCAATTGATCGCAACTGCGATGTCCGCGATGGTGCTGTCTTCGGTTTCGCCCGAGCGATGCGACATCACGCAGGTGTAGCCCGCGCGGTGCGCCATTTCGCAAGTCTTCAGGGTTTCGGTCAGGGTGCCGATCTGGTTGACCTTGACCAGGATCGAGTTGCCGATACCGCGCTCGATGCCGGTAGCGAGCCGTTCGACGTTGGTGACGAAGAGATCGTCGCCGACGAGCTGGAGTTGATCGCCGAGGGCCGAGGTGAGTCGCTCCCAACCTTCCCAATCGTCTTCCGCGCAGCCGTCCTCGATCGAGAAGATCGGATAGCGGTCGGCGAGGTCGGCGTAGTAGGCGATCATGCCGTCGGAATCGAGGCTCTTGCCCTCGCCCTTCAGTTCGTACTTGCCGTTTTTATAGAATTCGGAGGACGCCGCGTCCATCGCGAGGACGATATCTTCGCCCGGACGGTAGCCGGCCTTCTCGATCGCCTTCATGATGTAGGAAAGCGCTTCGTCGGCCGACTTCAGGTTGGGCGCGAAGCCGCCTTCGTCGCCCACGCCGGTGGCGAGGCCCGCATCCGAGAGCAACTTCTTGAGCGCATGGAAGGTTTCCGCACCGTAGCGGATCGCATCGGCGATCGACGGCGCCGACACCGGCATGATCATGAATTCCTGGATGTCGATCGGATTGTCGGCATGCGCGCCGCCGTTG
>DBTR01000074.1:17661-19311 GCA_002307145.1 Rhodospirillum sp. UBA1311
GATGTTCATCATCGGCACCGGCAGGGTGTGGGCGAAGACGCCGCCGATGTAGTTGTAGAGCGGCAGGCCGACCTCTTCCGCCGCCGCCTTCGCGGTGGCCAGCGAAACGCCGAGGATGGCGTTGGCGCCGAGGCGCGACTTGTTCGGCGTGCCGTCGAGGTCGATCATCATCTGGTCGATGAGCATCTGCTCTTCGGCGTCCATGCCCACCAAGGCGTCGAAGATTTCGCTGTTGACCGCTTCAACCGCGCGCTGCACGCCCTTGCCGTTGTAGCGCTCGGCGTCGCCGTCGCGCAATTCGACGGCCTCGTGAGCGCCGGTCGAGGCACCCGAGGGAACCGCCGCGCGCGCCATCGTCCCGGTCTCCAGGAGCACGTCCACTTCCACGGTCGGATTGCCGCGGGAATCGAGAATTTCGCGAGCGGTAATGTCGATAATCGACGTCATGATGTCCTCGTTTCAGCCAATGCTTAGGGGGTGGGTCTTCGCCAAATCGTCAAACGCCTTGAGCGTGGCGAGCAACGCCGGCATGTCGGCGAGCGCGATCATGTTCGCGCCGTCGGAGGGTGCATGGTCGGGATCGGGGTGCGCTTCGATGAACACCGCGGCGATGCCGAGCGAGACCGCGGCCCGCGCCAGAACCGGAGCGAACTCGCGCTGACCGCCGGAAGACGTGCCCTGCCCGCCCGGCTGCTGAACCGAATGGGTGGCGTCGAACACCACCGGATATCCGGTCTTGGCCATGATCGGGAGCGCGCGGAAGTCGGTGACCAGAGTGTTATAGCCGAACGAAGCGCCGCGTTCGGTCAGCAGCAGGCGGCGGTTGCCGGTGCTCTCGATCTTGGCGGCGACGTTGGCCATGTCCCAGGGGGCGAGGAATTGCCCCTTCTTGACGTTGACGACGCAGCCGGTGTTGGCGGCGGCGAGGAGGAGATCGGTCTGGCGGCAAAGGAACGCCGGAATCTGGAGAACGTCGACGGCATCCTTCAGGCGTTCGCATTGCCAGGGTTCGTGGACATCGGTCAGCACCGGGCAACCGAAGGTTTCCCGGACTTCGGCGAACACCGGCAGTGCGGCTTCAAGGCCGACGCCGCGCTGCCCGGCCGCGCTGGTGCGGTTGGCCTTGTCGAACGAGGTCTTGAAGATCAACGGCAGTCCCGCCGTCTTGGCAATTCCGACCAGGGCCTCGGCGCATTCGAGCGCGTGTTCCCGGCTTTCCATCTGGCACGGGCCGGCGATCAGCACCAGCGGCCGATCGTTAGCCAGCCGGACGTCTCCGATTTCGACGGTGTGGCAAACGGACATATGAACCTCTTAAACCAAACGCGACTGGGCGATCGCCGCCTTGACGAAGGAGGTGAACAAGGGATGCGGCTCGAACGGCTTTGACTTCAGCTCCGGATGGAACTGCACGCCGATGAACCACGGATGGTCGGAGATCTCGACGATCTCCGGCAGGACGCCGTCGGGGGAGCGGCCCGAGACGCGCAGACCGACGCGCTCAAGCTGCGCGGCGTAGCGTTCGTTCATTTCGTACCGATGCCGGTGACGCTCCCAGATCCGCTCGCTGCCATAGATTTCGGCGACGCGGCTGCCGGGTTTCAAGAGGCATTCGTACGCGCCGAGGCGCATCGTGCCGCCGAGGTCGCC
>DBTR01000046.1:0-1640 GCA_002307145.1 Rhodospirillum sp. UBA1311
GTGATGGCGCATATCCCGCTGATCCACGGGCCGGACGGCGCCAAGCTCTCGAAGCGCCACGGCGCGCTCGGAGCCGAAGCCTACCGCGACATGGGCATCCTTCCCGCCGCGATGCGCAACTATTTGCTGCGCCTCGGCTGGGGGCACGGCGACGAGGAAATCATCGACACCGCGCAGGCGGTCGACTGGTTCGACATCGACGCGGTGGGCAAGTCGCCCTCGCGCTTCGACATGGTCAAGCTGATGAACCTGAACGCGCATTACCTGCGCGCCACGGAGAACGCCGACCTCGTCAAGATGATCGCGCCGTTGATGGAAAAGCGCCTCGGCGCGCCGCTCTCCGAGACTGCCGCCACCCAGGTTATGAAGGGCATGGATGGCCTCAAGCCCCGCGCCAAGGACCTGAACGAACTCGCCGACGGCGCGCTCGTCTACGCCCGCCAGCGCCCCTTGAGCTTCGACGACAAGGCGCGCGCCCAGGTCGAGGGCGAAGGCCGCGCCCTGCTCGACGCCGCCCGCATCACCCTCGCTGCGCTCGACTCCTGGACTCACGACGTCCTCGAAGGCGCGGTGCGCGCAGTCGCGGAAGCCCAAGGGCAAAAGCTCGGCAAGGTTGCGCAGCCCCTGCGCGCCGCAATCACCGGCTCGACGGTTTCGCCACCGCTGTTCGAGGTGATGGAAATCCTCGGTCGCGAGGAAAGCCTCGCCCGCCTCTCGGAAGCCCTGTCGTAAACCGCGACAGGGCCCTCCGGGCACTGAAATTTCGTCCTGCAAGCCTTGAAGATTCCTGAGGAAGGAACAGCTTAAGTAGCATCTACGCCATCGTTCCGATGAGCCATGTCACCCTTAACAGACGCCGGAACCTACCGCGCACCGTGACACCGACATCGTCCACAGGGAGCCGTCATGACCAACGAAAAGAAAAGCCCCGCCAACACGTTCACCGTAACCGATAATTCCAACGGAAAGTCCTGGGAATTGCCGGTAATCCAAGGAACGGTCGGCCCGAACGTCGTCGACATCCGGAAATTCTATGGCGACACCGGCTGCTTCACTTACGATCCCGGCTTCACCTCCACCGGATCTTGCTCCTCCAAGATCACCTATATCGACGGCGACGCCGGTATCCTGCTGCACCGCGGCTATCCGATCGACCAACTCGCCGAAAACTGCGATTTTCTCGAAGTCGCCTACCTTCTCCTGTTCGGAGACCTGCCGGACAAGGCGCAGCTGAACCAGTTCAACCACGACATCACCTACCACTCGATGCTGCATGAGCAGATCCAGCGGTTCTATTCCGGCTTCCGCCGCGACGCGCACCCGATGGCGGTGTCGTGCGGCGTCGTCGGCGCGCTTTCGGCCTTCTATCACGACAGCCTGGATTTCACCGACCCCTACCAGCGCATCGTCGCCGAAACCCGCTTGATCGCGAAGATGCCCACCATCGTCTCGTGGGCGTACAAATACTCGATCGGCCAGCCGTTCACTTATCCGCGCAACGACCTCTCCTACGCCGGCAACTTCCTCCAGATGCTGTTCTCGGTGCCGTGCGAGCCCTATCGGGTCAGCCCGGTTCTCACCAAGGCAATGAACCGCATCCTCATCCTCCACGCCGACCACGAACAGAACGCCTCGACCTC
>DBTR01000046.1:1906-20904 GCA_002307145.1 Rhodospirillum sp. UBA1311
CAGAACGCCTCGACCTCGACCGTGCGTCTCGCCGGTTCGTCGGGCGCCAATCCGTTCGCCTGCATCGCGGCGGGCATCGCCTCGCTCTGGGGGCCGTCGCACGGCGGCGCCAACGAAGCCGTGCTCAACATGCTGATGCAGATCGGCTCGAAGGACCGCGTCGGCGAATACGTCAAGCGCGCCAAGGACAAGGACGATCCGTTCCGTCTCATGGGCTTCGGCCACCGGGTCTATAAGAACTACGACCCACGCGCCAAGATCATGCAACAGACCTGCCGCGAAGTGTTCGACGAACTCGGCGTCCACAACGAGCCGCTCCTCCAGATCGCGATGGAACTGGAACGCATCGCACTTGAGGACGAATACTTCATCGAAAAGAAGCTCTACCCGAACGTCGACTTCTACTCGGGCATCATCTTCCGCGCCATGGGCATCCCGACCTCGATGTTCACCGCGCTGTTCGCCCTCGCCCGCACCACCGGCTGGGTCGCGCAGTGGCTCGAAATGATCGACGATCCTGAAATGAAGATCGGCCGCCCGCGCCAGCTCTACACCGGCGCGACGCAGCGGGATTACGTTCCCCTCGACAAGCGCTGATCCTTTCCCTGCATGCAAAAACGGCGGCCCGCAAGGCCGCCGTTTTTCGTTCCCCGAACCGGCATCATCGCATCCGCGTTGCCGCCACTCCACACGCCGCCATCGCGACTGCCGCACCTCCGACAAGCCAAAACCCGGCAGTCCAGCTTCCCGATACCTGATTGGCGAAACCGATGACCGCCGGGCTGAGCGACGCGACCGCATAACCGGTGCCCTGAACGAAGGACGAGATGCGGCGATTGTCGGCAAGGCTGGCGGCACGCTCCATGATCAAGGTGAAGATCACCGAAAAGCCACCGCCCGAGCCGATACCGCCGCAAAGGATCCACACCGGCCAAAGCCCCGGCGCGAGCAACAACCCAACCGGCATCAGGAACCAGAACAGGGCGATCACCAGGAACAGGCAAGCGTGCGAAAGGCCGAACATCGACATCGCCGCCGACACGCCGAACGAGCCGACCAGACCGAGAATCTGAAACAGCGACGCCGCCCCACCCGCAGCGTTGACGTCCATACCCTCGGCAAACGCGAGATAGCGCGGCAACCAGGCGGTCAAGCCGTAAAACATGAAGGTGTGAGCACCGAAGGCCAGGCCGAGCAGCCAGGAAAATCGCCGACGCCAGACCGGGCCTGGCGGTTGCCCTTCGACGATCTCGGGCACCACGGCGGCGGCATCCGCCATGCACTCCCGTTGCGTCAGCGCCACCACCACCAGCCACAACCCTGCCGAAACCAACGCGAGGCATGCCCACAAACCGGTACCCACCCGCCAGTCGGAAGCTTGTGCGAGCGGCGCAGTCAGCGCGGCGCTCGACATCGCACCGACGCTCATGGCCGAGACCAGGACACCGGTCATCGTGTTTCGCTGGTGGAAGAAATCCCGGACGATCAGCATCAGGCTGACGATATTCCCGACGGTCAGCGCCACGCCGATCAGGATCGTGCCCACCAGGATCGTGGAGAGATCGCCTGTCGCTCGCAGGATCGTGCCGGCCGCGACACCGCCAAGCGTGACGAAGACCCCGATTTCGACGCTCACCCTGGCCAGGAGAAATGCCGCGAACGGCGTCGCCACGCCGAAGCACAGAACCGGGATCGAGGTTAGCAACCCCGCGACCCAGGCACCGATCCCGAGATCGGCGCGGATTGCGTCGATCACCGGCGAGATCGAGGTGATCGGGGCGCGGAGGTTGATCGCCAGGGAAACGAACGCGAGCCAAGTCAGCAACCGACGACCGGAGGGCGTGAGCGAAAATCTCGGCAATTTGTCCTTCTCCCGGGACGAAAATCGCCACCGGGCAAAAAATCGGCGGCCCGGGTTGGGCCGCCTGAGGTTTTCCACGATCCGCGCTTATTTGCGCTCGATCAATTCGACCTTGTAGGAGTCCGGGTCCTCGACGAAGGCGATCACCGTCGAGCCATGCTTCATCGGGCCGGGCTCGCGGGTAATCTTCACCCCGGCAGCGCGTAGCGCGTCGCACGCGCCGTAGATGTCGGGCACGCCGACCGCAAGATGGCCGAAACCTGTGCCGATTTCGTAGGGTTCGGTCTGGTCCCAGTTGTGGGTGAGTTCAAGAACCGCGGTGTCCGACTCCTCGCCGTAGCCGACGAACGCGAGGGTGAAGCGTCCGCCCTCGTAATCGGTGCGACGCAGCAGCCGCATTCCGAGCAGCTTCGTATAAAACGCGATCGAGGCGTCGAGGTCGCGCACCCGGATCATCGTGTGCAACAGGCGGTAAGACATGATGCGTCCTTGATTCAGTGGGAAGTTCAATCGCGCTCGATATGGGGCGCGACGACGGGCGGTGCAACAGGAATCCCCGCCAGTCGCAGAACGACATCGGCAGCTTCTCCGCTCGGCGAGGCAAACGGGCCGACGAGCTCGGCGAGCGCCGCGCCAGTCTTGCCGAGGAAGGTCGCCCGGACGTCGGAATCGCACAGCAGACGGTCGACGGCGGTGGCCAAAGCCTTGGGCGTGCAGGCCTCCTGGAGAAACTCGGGAACAATCATTTCGTTCGAAATATGGTTCAACAACGTCGCATACTTGATTGAAATCATGCGGCGCGCCAGCCAAGCAGAAATCGGCGAGCCGCGATAGCCGATGACGAACGGCACCCGCGCCTGGGCCAATTCCAACGCCACGGTACCCGAGGTAGCCATCGCCGCATCGGCGGCGGCGAAAGCATCCCATCGCTCTGCCTCGCCGCGTACGATATGCGGCGGGCGTTTCCAGTTTGCGGTTTCGCCGCACACCAGATCGGCGACCGTCGCCACCGTCGGGATCACCACCGCGAGATCGGGATGGCGGGCACGCAGGATATCCGCCGCGTCGCGCAGGATCGGCAGCATCCGCGAGACTTCGTTGGCGCGCGAGCCTGGCAGCAGGCAAAGCACCGTCGCCGCCGGATCGATGCCATGGCGGGTGCGAAACGCCGCTCCGTCTCCCTTCCCTGCCCCACCCTCGATCACCGAATGGCCAACGTGGGTCGTCGGCAGTCCGTGCGGCGTGAAGTACGGCGGCTCGAACGCGAGCAGGCACATCAGATGATCGAAGATCTTCGCGATCTTCTTGGCGCGACCCGGCTTCCACACCCACACCATCGGCGCAACGTAATGGACCCGGGGAATCCGGTTCTTGCGCGCAATCAGCGCCTTGGCGACGCGGCCGTTGAAGCCGAGGGAATCGATGGTGACCACAACGGCGGGCTTTTTCGCGATCACGTCGTCGGCAACCGCGCGCACGCGCTTCAATACCGTCGGAATCTTCGGCACCACTTCCGCCAACCCCATCACTGCGATGTCGGACTGGGGAAACAGAGAAACCAGGCCCTCCTCCGCCATGCTCTCGCCGCCGACCCCGGCGAAGCGCACGAGGCCGTTGGTGCGCTCCTTCAGCGCCCGCATCAGGCGCGCGCCGAGAACGTCGCCGGAGGGTTCTCCTGCGACGAGATAGACGAGCGGCGCGGACCGGTTCGCGGCGAGGCCGACGACGAACAGGCCGAGCGCGTCGGCCCGCGCGCCGACGGCATCGGCATCCAGCACCAACGCCGCGCCCGCCTCGATGGCGATGCCGCGCAGGCTGGCAGCAGCAGCGGCCTCGACTGTTTCGACGCCGATCGTGGGCAGGTCGAGACGACGGTCCTGGTTCGGCTTGCAGACCTTGACCAACACGCCGCCCGCGCCGTCGCGGCGAAGCGCGCCGCATCGTCCGAGCATCGCATCGGTGCCTTCGACCGCTTCCACGGCAAGGACGATGCCTTGTTGCACCACAGCACCCTGGCCGACGTCGAGCGCGCCCAGTCCACGTGCAACCTCGACGCCACGCGCGATGTCGGCGGCGTCCTCGGGCGATGGCGAGAGGGAACCGTAGGTGCCTTCGCGGGCGAGGATGTCGGCAAGGAGTTCGTGCGCGCCGCGCAGGATCATGCCCTCGCGGGTGAACTCGGCGGCGACGGCGCGCAGCAGGCCGTCGTCGCCGAGCGCCTTGCCGCCGATCCGGGCGATGAACGCCGCGCCACGCGCATCCGGACGCAGGGTGGCAAGCGACGGACGGCGGATCGCACCGGCGAACACCACCTCGCCGACGCCCGCGTTCTTGAGCAGCCGGAACGCCTCGCCGAGCGCGCCGAGACGCACCCAGGCATGATCGGCATCGGCAACGGTAGCTTCGTTCGCATGACCTTCGAGGGCGAGGACGAAGGGCAAAGCGCCCCGCGCGCGACAGGCGGTAACGAGCAGCCGGGGAAGATCACCTCCCCCGGCTATGATTCCGACCCGGTGGTTGCGCGTTGCGTCGTCGGTCATCGCGGCTCCGGTGTTTCAGGATTCCGGTTCGAGCGCCACCGGCTGGCAGATGCCGCGCGAGGTGTCCTGCCGGACGAAGGTGACGATCTCCATCACCGGTTCGCAATCGCTGAACAGATTGGCGACGTCCTCGACCCGCTCGTTCATCGTCCCTTCCGGTGCGAACAGCAAGCGATAGGCGCGGCGCAGGGTGTGGATGGTCTCGCGGTTGAAGTTGCGGCGCTTCAGCCCGACGATGTTGAGGCCCGACAAATGCGCGCGGTTGCCCAGCACCGAGCCGTAGGGAATGACGTCGAACTCGACGCCCGACGCACCGCCGATCATCGCGTGCTGGCCGATGCGCACGAACTGGTGCACCGCGGAAAGGCCGCCGATGATCGCAAAGTCGCCGACCGTGACGTGGCCTGCGAGAGTCGCGTTGTTGGCGAAGATGCAGTTGTTGCCGACGACGCAATCGTGCGCGACGTGCGCGCCGACCATGAACAGGCCGTTGTCGCCCACCTGAGTCAGCATCCCGCCACCCTCGGTGCCGGGATTCATCGTCACCCCTTCGCGGATCTGGTTACGCTTGCCGATCACGAGGCGCGACGGTTCGCCGTGGTACTTCAGATCCTGCGGACGCAGGCCGATCGAGGCGAATGGGAAGATCGTCGTCTGCTCGCCGATCTCGGTGCGTCCGTCCACCACCACGTGGGAGACCAGCCGCACGCCCGCTCCGAGGACCACATCCGGCCCGACGACGCAGAACGGACCGATCTCGACGTCGGAGGCGAGCGTAGCCTTGGGGTCGATGACTGCTGTCGGGTGGATGTTGCTCATGTCAATTATCCAGGATCATCGCGGCATACACTGCCTCAGCCACGACCTGACCGTCCACTTTCGCCACGCCCTTGAATTTCCAGACGTTGCCGCGCTGACGCTCCTTGACCACGTGGATGTGGAGCTGATCGCCCGGCACCACCGGCTTGCGGAAGCGGCATTCGTCGACACTCATGAAGTAGACGAGTTTGCCCTCGGCTTCCGGACCCATGGTCTGGACGACCAGAACCGCGGCGGTCTGCGCCATGGATTCGACGATCAGCACGCCCGGCATCACCGGATGGCCGGGAAAGTGGCCGAGGAAAAACGGCTCGTTGACGCTGACGTTCTTCAGGCCCACCGCACTTTCGTTGGGCACCAGATCAATGATCCGGTCGACCATGACGAACGGATAGCGATGCGGGATCATCTCCATGATGCGCGTGACGTCGATGATCTTTTTGGCTTCGTCTTCCGCCATATCCCAAACACCTTTCACGTTGTTCTTTTCCCTCCGGTGCAGGAGGTCTTGACCCCAATGTGTACGCGACGCCGTTTCCCCCGGTCGCGTTCACGCACCGTGTTTTTTCGCCAGACGCTCCAGCATGCCAATCTGCCGCCAGTGCTCCTTGGCCGGAACCGCCGGGCTGCCAATCACCGTCTGGCCGGCCGGAACATCCCGCATTACGCCCGATTGAGCGCCGATACGCGCACCCGCGCCGATCTTCAAATGGCCGGTGATGCCGGACTGCCCGCCCGCGACGACGAAGTCCGCGAACCGGGTCGAGCCCGATACGCCGACCTGGGCGACCAGAACGCAACCACGCCCGAGTTCGACGTTGTGCCCGATTTGAACCAGATTGTCGATACGGCAGCCTTCGCCGATCACCGTATCCGGCCCCGCGCCACGATCGATCGTGGTGTTGGCGCCAATCTCCACGTCGTCCTGGATGATCACCCGACCAAGCTGCGGCACCTTCAAATGGCCCTTCGGTCCCATGGCGAAGCCGAAGCCGTCCTGTCCGATCGCCGCGCCTGCGTGAATCCACACTTTGTTGCCGAGGATCGCATAGCTGATCGTGGCGTTCGAACCGATCGTGCAATCGTCGCCCATCACCACGCCTTCGCGCAGCACGGCGTTTGCGCCGATGTGGCAACGTGCGCCGACTTCGACTCCGGCGGCGATCACCGCGCCGGCCTCGATCCGGCAGCCCGGGCCGATCTTCGCCGTGGGATCGATCACCGCATGTGACGAAACATCGGCGACGGTGCGGGACTGGGGATAGAACGCATGCGCGATCATCGCGTAGGCGCGGTAGGGCTCCAGCGTGACGATCAGGCCCATGCCCGCAGGCGCCATCTCGGCCAGTTCGGGATGCACGACGCAGGCGCCCGCTCCGCAGGCTTCGAACGCCTGGACGTACTTGCGATTGTCGAGGAAGCTGATGTCGTCGGCGGCGGCGCGGTAGAGCGGCGCGACGTCGGTAATCATGCGCCCTGCCATCGTAGCGTCGCTCAACGAGCCGCCGCTGATTTCCGCGAGCTGCGCCAAGGAGAACGGGCCCTCTCGACGATAGAATCGGGAATCGGTCATGCGAACTCTCCTGGTACTGCCGTTAGGGCTTCTTGGCGGCCGGCGTCTTGCTGGACGCGGCGGTCGGATTGGGGAATTTCACCGACGGCAGGGATTTGTTCAGCCGGTCGATGACGTCTGGGGTGACGTCGTACGACGGATGGAACAGGAGCACCTGGCCGCGCGGCAGCAGCACCGTCGCGCCTTCGGCCTCGGCGACCGCGCCCCAGATCTTCTGAACCTGCTGGCTGACCTCGCCGAGAGCGGCGGCGTAGGCGCCTTGCAACTGCTGCTGGCGGGTCTTGAGGTCGTGCTGGAAGGTGGCGAACTTGCTCTGAAACACCTGGACCTTCTCGCGGTAGGTCGGCGCGTCGACCAGAGTCTGCTGTCGCACCAGTTCGCGTTCCTCGTCCTTTAGCGCCTTTTCCTTGGCCGCGAATTCGTCGTCGTAGGCCTTGCGATAGGTATCAAGTTCGCGACGAATGCCCTGCACGGCGGTGGATTTCTCCATCACTTCCTGAATGTCGACGACCCGGATCACCGGCTCCGGCTTGGCGGCCGGGGCCGCCAAACTCGCCGGAGCAATCGCAAGCGATGCCAGAACCGCACCGATGCATGCCAGGAACTTCATACGCATCGCGTCAGAACCTCGTACCAAAGTTGAACTGAAGGATTTCAGTTTCGTCGAAACTCTCCTTCATCAGCGGGAAGCCGATGTTGAGGCTCATCGGTCCCATCGGCGACCTCCAGACGAAGCCGAAGCCGGCGGAAACGCGGAGCATCGACGAATAATCCACTTCGCTTCGGTCCATGCCATCGAAGCGACCACTGGTGCCGACATCGACGAAGGTCTTGCCCGAGAGACCAAGTTCTTCCGGCGTACCGAGCGGGAAGCGAAGCTCGGCGCTTTCGTTGGTGCTCCAGTTCGACCCGAGAGCGTCGCCAGTCTCCTTATCGCGGGGACTGATGCCCGCAGTGGCAAAACCGCGCATCGAGTTTTCGCCGCCAAGGAAGTAGCGGTGGCTGATCGCGATGTCTTTGCCGAGCGGGATCATGTAGCCAAAGTTGCCGGTGAAGCCGAGTACGTAGCCCTCAGCAAGATTGAAGTACTGCCCACCCTGAAGATTGGTGCGAAGGAAGCGTGCGTCGCCGCCGAGGCCCGCAACATCATTGCCGGCCGACAGAATGTAGCCCTCGGTCGGATCGAGTGTGCTGTCGCGGCGGTCGTAGGTGAGTTTGTGGCCTATCTGCGACAACACGAAGTTGCCTTCCTGCTCCTTGATGAACGTCGAGGCGTCGGAGTCGACGTTCTCGATCTCGTCTTCGCGGATCGTGTACTTGAAGCTGTGACGCAGGTGTTCGTTGTAGCCGAATCCCGAACGCAGCGCGATGCCGGTGGTCTTATAGTCGTAGGAGCTTTCGTCCTGCCAATCGCGGGTAATGCGGAAGATGTCGAAGCCCGCCGACAAATCGCGATTGAGGAAATACGGCTCGGTGAACGAGATATCCGCTTCCGTACCCGATTGCGCGAGCGCGACGTTGAAGCCGAGCTTCTGGCCCTTGCCGAGCAGGTTGTTCTCGGAGAGACCGAAGATGACCTTCGCGCCATCGCTGCTGGAATAGCCCGCGCCGAGGGTCACCTGCCCGGTGGACTGCTCCTGCACGTTGACCTTGAGAGTCACCTTGTCGGGATCGGTGGTCGACGGTTCGGTGGTGATGTCGACGCTCTTGAAGAACGCGAGGTTTTTCAAGCGTTCCCGGGTGCGGCGAACCTTCGCCGAATTGAAGGGATCGCCTTCGACTAGGCGGAATTCGCGCCGGATCACTTCGTCGAGGGTACGGAGGTTGCCGCTGATCTCGATGCGCTCGACGTAAACCCGCGGACCCTCGTCGATGCGGAAGGTCATGTCGATGGTATGGTCTTCGTGGTTGCGGCTGATGTCGGGCTTGATGTCGACGAAGGCATAGCCCTTCGCACCGACGGCGTCGGTCAGCGCCTGGATCGAGTTCTCGACCTCGTCGGCGTTGTACCAGTCTCCGGACTCGAAGGTGAGGTCCTTGGCCAACTCGGTGGTATCGCCAAATTCCGGCAGCGTGGTTTCGATGTTGATCTTGTTGATCTTGTAGCGTTCGCCTTCGCTTATCGTGAAGGTCAGGAAGAAGCCTTCGCGGTCGGGCGTGAGTTCGGCCACGGCGGAATCGATGGCGAAGTCGGCATAGCCTTTCGACAAATAGTAGCGGCGCAGCTTTTCCTTATCGAAAGCAAGGCGCTGCGGATCATAGGTATCGGTATTGCTGAGGAAGCGATACCACGCGGTTTCCTTGGTCAGGATCGTGTCGCGCAGGTGGTCGTCGGAATACTCGTGGTTGCCGTTGAACGAAATCTTGCGGACGTAGGTCACCGGACCTTCGTTGATCTCGAATACCACGTCGATGCGGTTCTGATCCTGCTTGATGATCTTGGGCTCGACGGTGGCACCGTAGCGACCGCCCCGGCGATAGATATCCTGGATGCGTTCGACGTCGGCAAGGACACGGGCGCGGGTATAGATCGAGCGCGGGCGCAGGCGCACTTCCGCCTGAAGCTCTTCATCCTTGATCCGCTTGTTGCCTTCGAAGGCAACGCGATTGATCACCGGGTTCTCGACCACCGCGACCACCAGATCGTTGCCATCGCGGCGGATCCGGACGTCGGCGAACAGGCCGGTGGCGAACAGGCTCTTGAGCGAGCGGTTGACGCGCTCCGCATCGATCGGATCGCCTTCCTTGACCGCCATGTACGAGCGGATCGTTGCATCCTCGATCCGCTGCGTGCCCTCGACGCGGATGTTCTCGACCGATTGGGCCCGAGCAGCGCCGGCGGAAACGCCCAACACCACGGCCACGACCAATCCCCACATCACGTGGCGACCGAACATTCTTGCGCGCATGAATTGCCGCCCCCCAGCCAAAACCATCGCCCCCATAATCCCCAAAGCTTTATGACAGCCAGCGGGCAAGGTAGCGCGAAATATCGTTCCATGTCGCGAAGATCATCAACGCCCCAACCAGGCCGACGCCGATCTTCAAGCCGAAGTCCTGCACGCGCTCCGGCAAAGGCCGTCCGCGCAACACCTCGAACGCATAAAACAGCAAATGACCCCCATCAAGCAAGGGGATCGGCAAGATATTGATAAGTCCTAGGTTGACCGAGAGAAAAGCCATCATCGTAATCAGCGGCAAGACCCCCGCCGCGGCCGCGTGCGCCGAAGCTTCGGCGATCCGAATCGGTCCGCCGATTTCGTCCGAGCCGCGCACGCCCCGGATCATCTGGCCGATCGCAACGAAGGTGTCCTTGACGATGCCGCCGGTGACCTTGGTCGCGGAAACCAGCGCGGTGAAGGGCCCCTGACGTTCCAGTACGGTTTCGCCGCTGGCAGTCACGCCGATCATCGGCGTACGTTCGACGTCGCCGAAGCGATCGGTGCGCTCGACGACGCGTGGCCGCACAGGAATCGTGACCTGACGCCCGGCCCGGTCGACGGTGACTTGCATCACCCGGTCGATCGAAAGCTGGGTCATCTGCCGTACCTGCTCGAAGCGAGTGATCGCCGTCCCGTCGATCGCGACGAAGCGGTCGCCTGCCGCCAGTCCCGCGCCTTCAGCAGCCGAATGTGGCAATACCTGGCCGACGATCGGACGGGTGGTCGGCTGCCCCACGCTCATGAACACGGCGGCGTAGACTGCGATCGCGAAAATCATGTTGGCTGCGGGGCCTGCAGCGACGATCGCCATCCGCGCCCACACCGGCTGGGTCGGGAACGCATGGCGCGGATCGGTGGCGACGGCGGTCTTGTCGGTGCGGGCGCTTGCGGCATCCTCGTCGCCGAGCATCTTGACGTAGCCACCCAGGGGAATCAGGCAGAACTTCCAGCGAGTGTTGCGCTTGTCGACGAAGCCGAACAGTTCTCGGCCGAAGCCGATCGAAAATGCGAGAACCTTGACGCCGCACCAGCGCGCAACAAGGAAGTGACCCAGTTCATGAACGAACACCACACCCGACAGGACGAACAGGAACGCGAGCGTTTGGTACAGGGCCATCACTGAATCCTACTGTCGGGAGCCGCGACCGCAACCACGGAGCGCGCCAGACCGGCGATTTCCGCCAGGGCGCGGGAGCGCGCCTCGGCGTCGATGGCAAGCACATCCGCAATCGTCGCCGGCGCGGGCGCATCCAGGCCGTCCAGCACGCGCCGGACGAGTTCGGGAATGTCGAGAAAGCCGATCTCGCGCCGCATGAACGCCTCGACTGCAACCTCGTTGGCGGCGTTCAAGAGAGTAGGAGCCGCACCCCCGGTGTGCAAGGCCCGCCGCGCCAGCGCAAGGCAAGGGAAGCGCGCGTCGTCGGGCGTGGAGAAGGTGAGCGCTGCCATCGTGCCGAAGTCGAGGCGCTTGACCGGCGTCGGCATCCGGTCGGGCCAGGAGAGCGCGACCGCGATCGGCGTGCGCATGTCGGGTTCGCCGAGCTGCGCCAGCACCGCGCCGTCGCAATACTCGACCATCGAGTGAATCACCGATTGGGGATGGATCACCACGTCGATGCGCTCGGGCGCGACGTCGAACAGGTGATAGGCCTCGATCACTTCGAGGCCCTTGTTCATCATCGTGGCGGAATCGATCGAGATCTTCGCGCCCATGCTCCAGCGTGGATGGTTGACCGCCTGGCGGGGCGTGACGTCGGTCATTTCGGCACGGCTGAAGGTGCGGAACGGCCCGCCGGAGGCGGTGAGGATCAGCCGTTCGACACGTTCCGGGCGTTCGCCCGCGAGAACCTGGAAGATCGCGCTGTGCTCGGAATCTACCGGCACCAGAGCGGTACTGCAGCGCGCCAGTTCGGCCTTGAAGATCGCCCCGGCACAGACCAGGCATTCCTTGTTGGCGAGCGCGAGAACCTTGGCGTTGCGTGCCGCCGCGAGGGTCGGCTCCAACCCTGCCGCGCCGACGATGCCGCCGATCGCCCAATCCACCGGACGTTCCGCCGCCGCAATCAATGCCTCCCGCCCCGCCGCCGCTTCGATGCCCGTGCCCGCAAGGCCATCCCTCAATGCCCGATACAAGCCGGGATCGCCGATCACCGCGATCGCGGGCTTGAGCCGCCGCGCCGTTGCGATCAGATCTTCGACGCGGCTGAATGCGGTGAGCGCCTCGATCGCATACCCGGCGCGGTCGCGCGCCAGCAGGTCGAGGGTGCTGGTGCCGATCGATCCGGTCGCTCCCAATACCGAAACCCGTCGCGGCGCGCCCTCGGGACGCGCGGCCGTGGTCGGCAAGGTCATGCCAACGCTCCTATCGCTCGCAACGACATCAGCACCGCGAAGGCTGCGGGCGCCGCCGTCAGCACGCCGTCCACGCGGTCGAGCAAACCACCGTGGCCGGGAATCAACCGGCTCGAATCCTTGGCGCCGACGCGGCGCTTGATCGCCGATTCGAACAGGTCGCCCAATTGCGCGATCACCGCGAGGCAAGCCCCGAGAAGCGCGAGGACCGGCCCGGGCGTCCGCGCGAGATCGGCGACTCCGCCCCCTGCGAGGCCGATCGCCGCAGCGCAGATCATTCCGCCGAAAAGGCCTGCCCAGGTCTTGTTCGGGCTGACCCGGGGCATCAGCTTCGGCCCTCCGATGGTGCGGCCGAAGGCATATGCACCGATATCCGTCGCCCACACCAGGACGAACACCCAAAGAGTCGCCTCGAAACCGAAGTTGCCGCGCAGCATCACCAGAGCGACGGCGGGCAACCCGATATAGATGGGGCCGAAGCCGAGAAGCGCGAGGGAAAGACCGTCGCGCTTGCCCGAAATCATCGCCACGACCGCCGCCGCGAGGACGAAAAAGCCGAAGACGAAATAGCCGTTCCACGCTGCCGCCGCCACCAGGAGAGCGGTGCCGACGATCGCAACCCGGCTCGGAGCCTTGAGATCGGGCGCGAGCAGGCCGTGCCATTCCCATGCCAGAACCGCCGCCATCGCCACGATCAGTGCCGCGAACAGCGGTCCGCCGAACCAGATCGCCGCCACCATCGGCGGCAGCATCAGGACCGAACTGACGATCCGGGTCGCCAAGCCGTTCTTTTTCGAAGCCGGTGCGGTCTCAGGCAACGACGGCACCGTACCGCCTTTCGCGCCGGGCGTAGACGTCCAGCGCAGCCGACAAGCTCTCGCGGTCGAAGTCGGGCCACAGGGTTTCGACGAACACGAACTCGGTGTACGCCATCTGCCAGAGCAGGAAGTTGCTGATCCGCTGCTCGCCGCTGGTGCGGATGAGAAGATCCGGGTCGGGAATTCCGTGGGTGAATAGGCGCGCGGAAAACGCGGCCTCGTCGATCGCCTCGGGCGCGATCTTCCCCGCCGCGACGTCGGCAGCGAGGGCTCGCGCGACCTGGACGAGTTCGTCACGGCCGCCGTAACTGAGCGCGATCATCAGGGTGAGCGCGGTATTGTCGGCGGTAAGAGCCTCGACCTCGTCGAGCTGCGCCTGGATATCCGGCGCGAGGCGCGCCCGGTCGCCGATGATCCGGAGGCGCACCCCCTGCTCATGCAGGTCCCGCGCATCGCGGCGGAGATAGATCCGCAACAGGCCCATGAGGTCCTTGACCTCGTCTTCCGGCCGCTTCCAGTTCTCCGAGGAGAACCCGAACAGGGTGAGATACTCGACGCCGAGGTCGCCCGCCGCGCGCACCACCGCGCGCACCGCCTCCATCCCCTTGCGATGCCCTGCGGCGCGCGGCAGGTGGCGCGCCTTCGCCCAACGCCCATTGCCATCCATGATGATGGCAACATGGCGCGGCGTGGCGCTTGCGGCTGCAGCAGCCACGATTTGGGTTTCCGATCGAGCCACGGTCAGACCTGCATGATTTCCTGTTCTTTGGCGGCGACGATTTCGTCCACCAGCTTGATCGTCCGGTCGGTGATCTTCTGGATTTCCTCGCCATGCGCGTGCAGGTCGTCCTTGGAAACCCCGCTGTCCTTTTCCGCCTTCTTCAACGATTCCATGCCGTCGCGGCGGGCGTTGCGCACCGAGATCCGGGTCTGCTCCGCATACTTGCTCGCGATCTTGGCGAGGTCTCGGCGGCGCTCTTCGGTCAGAGCGGGGACCGGCACGCGGACCGTCTGGCCGTCGACCACCGGGTTGAGGCCGAGGCCAGCGTCACGGATCGCCTTCTCCACGGCCTTGACCGAGCCCTTGTCCCACACCTGCACCGAGAGCATGCGGGATTCCGGCACGCCGATGCTGCCGACCTGCTTGAGCGGCGTGATCGCGCCATAGACTTCGACCTGCACCGGCTCCAGGAGCCCGGCATGCGCACGCCCGGTGCGCAAGCCGGCGAGTTCCTTTTTCAAGGCGTCGACGGCGGATTCCATCCGGCCCTCGACCTCGAACAAAAGTTCCTCGAAATCAAACGGTTGCGCGGACATGACTCAATCCTCTCTGGCAATGATCGTATAGAGTTGCTGTTCGCCCGCAAGCACGCGGCGAAGCGAGCGTTCCTCGTGCAGGGAGAACACCAGGATCGGAATGTTGTTTTCGCGCGCCAACGCGATCGCGGAAGCGTCCATCACGTTCAAACCCTTGATCAACACTTCGGTGAACGTCAGGCGCTCGTAGCGCACTGCATTCGGGTCCTTTTTCGGGTCGGCCGAATACACGCCGTCGACCTGCGTCGCCTTCATCAGCGCGTCGCAGTTCATCTCGGCGGCGCGGAGCGCGGCGGCGGTATCGGTGGTGAAGAACGGGTTGCCGGTACCGGCGGCGAAGATCACCACCCGTCCCTTTTCCATGTGGCGCACCGCGCGGCGGCGGATGTAAGGCTCGCAAACCGTCGCCATCGGAATCGCCGAAAGCACCCGCGACGGCACGCCGGAGCGCTCCAGCGCATCCTGCACCGCGAGCGCGTTGATCACCGTGGCGAGCATGCCCATGTGGTCGGCGGTCGCGCGGTCCATGCCCCGGGTCGCGCCGGTGACGCCGCGGAAGATGTTGCCCCCGCCGATCACCACGCAGATCTCGACGCCCGCATCGTGAATGTCTTTAAGTTCGGCGGCGAGGCGCGTGACCACCCGCTCGTCCAGTCCGTATTCCTGCTGGCCCATCAGACCTTCGCCCGACAATTTCAGCAAGATACGACGGAACTTCGGCTGCGCGGTCATGACATCCCTCACGAAAAAACGCTTGCGCCGCACCGGTCGGCACCGGCGCGATGATACACGATTATTGATATCTGTCTTAAGGAGAATCAGCCCGAAAGCCGCCACTCCGGCCCCGAACGCGGGGCGAAAAAAACGGGGGATCGAGACCGATCCCCCGCCATTGGTCGTCCCTTCGATCAGGCGCCCTTGACCGCCGCGGCAACTTCCGCCGCGAAGTCGGACTCTTCCTTCTCGATGCCTTCGCCCAGGCACATCCGGACGAAGCCGGTGAGCTTCACCGGCGCGCCGATGTCCTTCTCGGCATTGGCGATCGCCTTGGCGATCTTGGTTTCGCCGTCGATCACGAAGATCTGTTCGAGCAGAACGGCTTCCTCGTAGTACTTGCGGATACGACCGTCGACCATCTTCTCGATGATCTCTTCCGGCTTGCCCGAAGCGCGAGCCTGCTCGGAGAGAACGTCACGCTCGCGCGCCAGGGCGTCGGCGTCGACCGAGGCGACGTCGAGGAACAGCGGGTTCGCGGCGGCGACGTGCATCGCGATCTGCTTGCCGAGGGCTTCGAGCGGCGCGGTCTTGCCGGTCGATTCCAACGCAACCAGCACGCCGATCTTGCCGAGGCCCGGCGCAACCTGCGCATGGACGTAGGCGGCAACGACGCCGCTATTGACCTTGAGCGACGCAGCCCGACGCAGGTGCATGTTTTCGCCGATGGTGCCAACCATGAAGGTCAGCTGTTCCTGGACGTTGCGGCCCTCGCCATAAGGGGTCGCGGCAAGCGCGTCGACCGAACCGTTGGCCTTGAGAGCCAGCTCGGCGACCTTGGCGACGTAACCCTGGAAGATTTCGTTGCGCGCGACGAAATCGGTCTCGGAATTGACCTCGACGACGGCGGCCGAAGTGCCGGCGACGGCAACGCCGACCAGGCCTTCGGCAGCGACGCGGCCGGCCTTCTTGGCGGCGGCGGCGAGGCCCTTCTTGCGCAACCAGTCGATGGCGCTTTCGATATCGCCTTCGGTTTCCGCCAGCGCCTTCTTGCAGTCCATCATTCCGGCGCCGGACTTTTCACGCAGGTCCTTGACGAGAGCGGCGGTGATCGCAGCCATGATTCTGGGATCCTTTCGGGGTATCGGGTAACGGATGGGGCACGAAAAAACCGAGGCCGGGCGGGTCGTCTTAGACCCGCCACGGCCAAAAGCGGCGACGCGATTAGTGCGCGGCTTCCTCGGCGGTCGCTTCCGGGGCTTCCGGAGCGGCGGCTTCGTCGACGAAGACTTCGTCGGCCGCGCCGATGTCGACACCTGCGTCGGTCAGTTCGGTCTGGATGCCGTCGAGCACCGCGCCGCTGATCAGTTCGCAATAGGTGTTGATCGCGCGGATCGCGTCATCGTTGCCCGGCACCGGGAAGTCGATGGTATCCGGATCGGAGTTGCTGTCGCAGATCGCCACGACCGGAATGCCGAGCTTCTTGGCTTCCTGAACCGCAAGGCTCTCCTTCAGGGTATCGATCACGAACAGGATGTCCGGCAGGCCGCCCATGTCCTTGATGCCGCCGAGCGCGCGCTCAAGCTTGTCGCGTTCACGGTTGAGGTTGAGCTGCTCGCGCTTGGTCAGGCCCTGGAGTTCGCCATTGCCGATGCGCTGGTCGATCTCGCGCAAACGGCGGATCGAAAGCGACACGGTCTTCCAGTTGGTCAGCATGCCGCCGAGCCAACGATGGTTGACGTAGTACTGGCCGCAACGCTTGGCGGCTTCGGCGATCGGCTCCTGCGCCTGGCGCTTGGTACCGACGAAAAGAACGCGGCCACCACCGGCGACGATCTGCTGCACCGCCTGCATCGCCCGATAGAGCATCGGCACGGTCTGCTGCAGATCGATGATGTGGATGTTGTCGCGCGAGCCGAAGAGGAACGGAGCCATCTTCGGGTTCCAACGGCGGGTGTTGTGGCCGAAGTGCACGCCAGACTGAATCAGCTGGCTCATAGAGAAAGTCGGAAGCGCCATGATATCCTCGCTTTTCCGGTTGAAACGTCCGCAGGCCGCAGAAGGCTTTCCCTTCACCGGAGCGACCGCGCCATCGGCACGGCCGCAAGGCCCACGTGAGTGATGCGGTGGAGATAGCGGCTCGAAGCGGCTTTGGCAAGCAGTTTCAGCCAAGTTCCTCGACGGCGACGATCCCCGGAACCTCGCGCAGCGCGGCCAGCGTGTGGGGCGTGAGGGTGCGCGGGTGCGCCAGGGTGAGATCGACCTCGCGATCTTCGAGGTTGACGACGACGCGGATGCTGTGGCGCCCGCTCGCCGTCGCGCCGAGAATGTTCCCGAGGGCCGAAAGCGGCGCGGTATCGTCGATGACGATGCGCAGGCCCTTCACCGCGCGCGCGGCCGCGCGATCGAGCGAGGAGACCTCCTGCGCGGTGAGGCGGAGTTGCTCGTCCTCGGCACGAACCTCGACGGTAAGCAGCAGCGGCTGGTTCGCCTCCAACAGTTCGCGCGCCGTCGCGAGGGTTTCGGAGAACAGCGTCACCTCGAAGGAACCGGTGGCGTCGGAGAACTCGGCGAAGGCATAGCGCCGCCCCGACTTGCCGATCCGCTCGCGCATCGCGACGACGATCCCCGCCATCTTCACCCGCGAAACGCCCCCCAACCGCGCCGACGACGCGAGGTCGCTCGCGGGCATCACGTTCAGGCGGTCCATCAACGACGCGTAGGTGTCGAGCGGGTGCGCCGAGAGATAGAAGCCGACCGCGCCGAATTCCTGGTTCAGGCGCTCCATCGGCGGCCAGTCGTCGCACTTCGCGAGTTCGGGAGGTGGAATCGCGACCCGGTCGCCGCCGAACAGGCTGACTTGCGACGAGGTGCGTTCCTGCTGCGCGGCCTGGCCGAAGCGAATCAAGGTGTCGAGGCCGTTGACGATCCGCGCGCGGTTGCGTTCGAGCTTGTCGAATGCGCCCGACTTGACGAGGTTTTCCAGGCTGCGCCGATTGAGCACCTGCGGCTCGACCCGCTCGGCGAAATCCATCAGGCTCTTGAACGGACCGCCCTGCTCGCGCGCCGCGACCAACGCCTGCATCGCCGCTTCGCCGACGTTCTTGAGCGCCGCAAGCGCATAGCGCACCGCACCCTGCCCCTTCGCGTCGTACTCGACGTTGAATTCGGCGTTCGAGGCGTTGATGTCGGGCGGCAGCACCGGAATCTTCAGCCGCGACAGCTCCTGCTTGAAGTGCGAGAGCTTGTCGGTGTTGTGGATATCGAGGGTCATCGACGCGGCGAGGAATTCCACCGGGTAGTTGGCCTTCAGGTACGCGGTCTGGTAGGCCACCAGGGCGTAGGCGGCAGCGTGCGATTTGTTGAAGCCGTAACCCGCGAACTTGTTCACGTGGTCGAAGATCTGGTTCGCGTGCGCCCGATCGACCGCGTTCTTTTCCGCGCCTTCGAGGAAGATCTGGCGCTGCTTGTCCATCTCCTCCTGTTTCTTCTTGCCCATCGCGCGGCGCAGCAGGTCGGCGCCGCCGAGCGAGTAACCCGCCAGGACCTGGGCGATCTGCATCACCTGCTCCTGGTAGATGATGATGCCGTAGGTTTCCTTGAGCACCGGCTCCAGCGATGGGTGCATGTAGTCGACCGGCTCGGAGCCGTGCTTGCGATTGATGTAGCTCGGGATGTTTTCCATCGGACCGGGGCGGTAGAGGGCCACGACGGCGACGATGTCTTCGAGGGTATCGGGACGCATCTTGCGCAGCACGTCGCGCATGCCCTGGCTTTCCAGCTGGAACACGCCCGCCGCGT
Source organism: Rhodospirillum sp. UBA1311 (assembly GCA_002307145.1). Taxonomy (GTDB): domain Bacteria; phylum Pseudomonadota; class Alphaproteobacteria; order Rhodospirillales; family Rhodospirillaceae; genus Oleispirillum. The sequence goes on from DBTR01000046.1 coordinate 20,644, forward strand.
CGCCGCGCGAGAGCATTTCGTAGGTCGCGCGATCGTCCACCGGCAGCTTCAACAGATCGATCGCGATGCCGCGCTTGGCGATCAGCTTCACCGCGGTCGAGAGCACGGTGAGGGTCTTGAGGCCGAGGAAGTCGAACTTGATCAGGCCGGTGCTTTCCACCCAGGCCATGTTGAACTGGGTGACCGGCATTTCCGAGCGCGGATCGCGGTAGAGCGGCACCAGTTCGTCGAGCGGACGGTCGCCGATCACCACGCCCGCCG
>DBTR01000046.1:21151-21497 GCA_002307145.1 Rhodospirillum sp. UBA1311
GCCGATCACCACGCCCGCCGCGTGGGTCGAGGCATTGCGGTAGAGGCCTTCGAGCTTCAGGCCGATGTCGAAGAGCTGCGCCACCTGCGGGTCGGTGTTGCGCATTTCCAGGAGCTTCGGCTCGCCCTCGATCGCTTCCTTGAGCGGCGTCGGTTTTGCCGGGTTGTTCGGCACCAGCTTGGAGATCTTGTCGGTCTGGCCGTAGGGCATGCCGAGCACGCGGCCGACGTCGCGCAGCACCGCGCGCGCCTGCAGCTTGCCGAAGGTGATGATCTGCGCGACCTTGTCCCGTCCATAGCGGTCCTGGACGTAGCGGATCGTCTCTTCGCGGCGATCCTGGCAGAAG
>DBTR01000046.1:21786-23622 GCA_002307145.1 Rhodospirillum sp. UBA1311
GACACGCGCTCGGGGTTGAGGAACCGCTCGAACAGCAGGTTGAAGTGCAGAGGGTCCAGGTCGGTGATGGTGAGCGCCCAGGCGACCACCGAGCCCGCGCCCGAGCCACGCCCCGGCCCCACCGGAATGTCGTGCGCCTTCGACCACTGGATGAAGTCGGCAACGATGAGGAAGTAGCCGGGGAAACCCATCTGCACGATCACGCCGTGCTCGTAGTCGAGGCGATCCCAGTAGGGTTTTGCCGCCGCATCCCGTTCCGCTTCGCTCATCTCAGGCGTGAAGACATGGTCTTCAAGCCGTTTCTGCAGCCCCTCTTTTGCCTTCTTGAAAAGAACCTCGGCTTCGGACTCCGTGCCGTCGGTGAAGTTCGGTAGCAGCGGCGGCCGCTTCGGCACGCGGTAGGCGCAGCGCTTCGCGATCACCAGGGTATTGTCGCAGGCTTCCGGCAGGTCGGCGAACAGCTTGCGCATCTCGTCCGCCGACTTGAAACCGTGATCCGGCGTGAAGCGGCGGCGGTCTGGCTGGTTGAGGGTGACGCCGTCGCGGATGCAGATCAGCGCGTCGTGCGCCTCGTACATCGAACGCGGGCCGAAGAACACGTCGTTGGTGGCCACCAGCGGCAGGTTCTTGGCGTAGGCAAGGTCGATCAGGGCTTCCTCGATCCGCTCCTCGTCGCGCAGGCCATGGCGCTGGATCTCGACGTAGGTACGCCCGGCAAAAGCGGCGGCCATGCCATCGAGGACTTCGGCGGCCTCGTCGGCATGGCCTTCGAGCAGCGCGCGTCCGACCGCGCCGTCGACCATGCCGGTGAGGAGGATCAATCCCTCTGCATGGTCGAGCAGGAGGTCGAGCGGCACCTGCGGCGGCACCAGGCCATCGGCGTCGCGATAAGAACGGCTGACCAGCTTGAGGAGGTTGGCGTAACCCGCTTCGTTCTGCACCAACAGCAATACGCGATCAGGATTTTCGTAGCGGTCGTCGCGGCCGGTCTTGGCGTCCACCAGCGGATGGAGGGGCGTGACGTTGAGGACCGTGCCGATGATCGGCTGGATGCCCGCGTCGGCGCCGTAGGACGAGAACTCCGCAGCGCCGAACATGTTGCCAAGATCGGTGACCGCAACCGCCGGAAAGCCCCCGGCTTTGCACAAGCCGAGCAGCTCCTTCATCTTGATCGCGCCGGTCGCCAGGGAATAGGCGGTATGGACGCGCAGGTGGATGAAGTTGGCGGGCATTCTGGCCGCTACTCCTAGAGTTCGACGATGGTGCCGGCACGCACCGTGACGCGGCGGTCCATGCGCCCCGCCAGTTCCGGGTTGTGGGTGGCGATCAATGCCGCCAGCCCCTGGTCCCGCACCAAGTTCAAGAGCTCGGCGAACACCCCGTCGGCGGTCGACGGATCGAGGTTGCCGGTGGGTTCGTCGGCGAGCAGCAGCTTCGGCCGGTTGGCGAGCGCGCGGCAGATCGCGACGCGCTGCTGTTCGCCGCCCGAGAGCTGCCCGGGGCGATGGTCGAGGCGTGCGCCGAGGCCCATCCGGTCGAGAAGTTCGGTCGCGCGGGTCTTCGCCGCGCCACGCGCCGTATCCGCGATCATCTGCGGCACGATCACGTTCTCGATCGCCGAGAACTCCGGCAAGAGATGGTGATGCTGGTAGACGAAGCCCAGGGCGTCGCGGCGTAACCTGGTCCGCTCGCGATCGCTGAGTACGCCGCATTCGCGGCCGCAGATCGCAATGCTGCCCGCGTCGGGGCGTTCCAGCAGTCCGGCGATCTGGAGCAGGGTCGACTTGCCCGAGCCGGAGGGCCCGACCAACGCGACGATCTCGCCCGGCATCAGCG
>DBTR01000046.1:23850-23989 GCA_002307145.1 Rhodospirillum sp. UBA1311
CCGACCAACGCGACGATCTCGCCCGCTCGCACGTTCAAGGTGGCGTTGCTGAGGACTTCCAGGGTGCTTTCGCCCTGGACGAACCGGCGGGTTACACCTTCGAGGGAAAGAACGGCCTCACTCATAGCGCAGCGCCTCC
>DBTR01000028.1:0-131 GCA_002307145.1 Rhodospirillum sp. UBA1311
TCCACGAGATCGGCCGCGAGCCGACTCCGGAGGAATTGGCCGAGAAGCTCTCGATGCCGCTCGAAAAAGTGCGCAAGGTGATGAAAATCGCCAAGGAGCCGATCTCCCTCGAAACCCCGATCGGCGACGAG
>DBTR01000028.1:462-605 GCA_002307145.1 Rhodospirillum sp. UBA1311
GCGATCCAGTCGAACCTGCGCGAAACCTGCACCCGCGTGCTCGCCAGCCTCACCGCCCGCGAGGAGCGGGTGTTGCGGATGCGCTTCGGCATCGGCATGAATACCGATCACACGCTTGAGGAAGTCGGCCAGCAGTTCTCGGT
>DBTR01000028.1:860-7461 GCA_002307145.1 Rhodospirillum sp. UBA1311
GTCGGCCAGCAGTTCTCGGTCACCCGCGAGCGCATCCGCCAGATCGAGGCGAAGGCGCTCAGGAAGCTCAAGCACCCGAGCCGCTCGCGCAAGCTGCGCAGCTTCCTCGATACCTGATCCCTCCGCGATTACCGGAGCGCTTCCCGCGCTCCGGTTTTTCCTTTATGGAATCCCCAGGTTCCACCCGGAAGCTCCGGGCCTGTAGCTCAATGGTTAGAGCCGGCCGCTCATAACGGTCTGGTTGCAGGTTCGAGTCCTGCCGGGCCCACCAATTCCCCCCTTTGTGAGTGCATCCACAGTCGCCGGAAGGGCGATCGGCTATCCTGCCGATTGGGCCGCGTTTCGCGGATTCCGTTGGGTTTGGCAGGGTGGCGATGGGCGCGCGGGGGTTGGCTTTCCGGATATTGAGGGACTGCAGGGGCACCGCTGCGATCGAGTTCGCGGTGATCGCGATGCCGCTGTTCATCATGATTCTCGGAATGATCGAGACCGGCCTGCTGGCGTTCACCTCGGCGGTGACCGAGGCGGCGACGCGCGAGGCCGCGCGCCAAGTGCGCACCGGCAACGTCCAGAACGCTTCCGACGCGTTCGCGAGCTTCCGCGCCGAGTTCTGCAAGAACCTGCCCGCCAGCTTCGCCTGCGGCACGTTCTATTTCGACGTCCGCACCTTTCCCGAGTTCGCGAACGTTTCCCTGCCGGCGGTGAGCCTGGACGCCAACGGCGTGCCGCAGGGGTTGCAATTCGCGCCCGGCGGAGCGAACGCGGTGGTCAGCGTCCGGGTGATCCACCCCTACCATTTCATTACCCCGCTGATCGGCCACCTGATGGGCGGCGCCTCCTCCACCGTGCCGCTGATCTCGACGGCGGTGATGCGCACGGAGCCGTTCTCATGAGTCGCCGCCTCGCCAGCCTGCCGGGGAATACGCGCGGCTCGATCGCGGTCGAGTTCGGGCTGCTGCTTCCGGCGATGGTGCTGGCGCTGCTCGGTGCGGTCGAGACGTTCTCGGCGGTGCAGGCCTACGGCAAGGCGGTTTCGGCGTCGCAGACCGTGGCCGACCTCACCACCCGTGCGGATTCCCAGAGCAGCAGTTCGATGGCGGCGATCGTCACCGCCGCGCAGCGGGTGATGGACCCGTTGCCGAACTCCGACGCGATCATGGGAATCCGGGTGCAGAGCGTGGTCTTCGGCAGTACCGGCACGCCTGCGACGGCATGGAATTTCAACTGGGGCACGGGCGCGGACCCGGTGCCGCTGTCGAAGACCACCGGCCTCGGCAAGCCCGGCGAGAGCGTGGTGACGGTGTCGTTCCGCTATGTCCACGCGCCGCTGCTGCACGACATCCTCGGCACCCTGACCTTCAACGAAACCGCTGTGGCGCGGCCGCGCACCACCCGCGTCATCCCGTACTCCGGCTGAGAAAAGAGGCCATCATGTCGCCGCTCCGCCCGTTCCGCATCCTGGTCCGCAAGCTCTCCCGCGACGAGCGCGGCAGCGTTGCGCTGATTTTCGCGGGAACCCTGATTCCGGTTCTGCTCGCGATCGGCCTCGCGGTGGACACCGCCCGTGCCTACGCGGTGAAGAGCCAGTTGCAGCAGGCACTCGACGCTGCCGCCCTCGCGGTCGGGTCGTCGTCGGGTACCGACGCCGAGATGCAGGCGCTGGCGCAGAAATTCTTCGACACCAACTTCAAGACCAACGGTCTCGCAACCTCGTCGAGCATCCAGGTCTCGGTGGTCGGCGACACCATCACCGCCACCGGCAGCGCGACCGTCGATGCCACCCTGATGCAGATCGGCGGCTTCAATACCATCGCGATCTCCGAGGAATCCCACGTGGTGCGTGCGATTCGCGGTCTCGAACTCGCGATGGTCCTGGACAACACCGGCTCGATGACCACCAGCGACAACATCGGCGCGCTGCGCGACGCGGCGCACGAACTCACCGACATCCTGTTCGGCGGCCAAGCGGTCCATCCGACTCTCAAGATCGCCCTGGTGCCCTATTCGGCCTCGGTCAACCCGGGCGCGGTGGCGCAGGGCCTGGTGTCGGGCAGTACTCTCGTCGAGCCCACCAACGTCCTCGGCTGGAAGGGGTGCGTCGTCGAGCGCGCCGGGGCGAACGCGGTGGCCGATACCCCGGCCTCGACCGCCCAGTGGTCGATCTACAAGTGGGTCCCCGCCGTCGACAACACCTACACCGCCACCAAGGCCTCGACGGTGCGCGCCGATCCCTCCTACGGCAACGGCAGCACCGGGCCCAACCTCGGCTGCCCGACCGCGATCACGCCGCTCACCAACGAAAAGTCGGTGATCGACACCGCGATCACGGCGATGCGCGCCTGGAGTCGCGGCGGCACCTTCAGCGACATCGGCATGGCCTGGGGCCTCAGGGTGCTGTCGCCCGAGCCGCCGTTCACCGAGGGCCTGCCCTGGGGCACGGAGAAGTGGGACAAGGCGGTGATCCTGATGACCGACGGCGACAACCAGTTCTACAAGTTGCCGAGCACCGCCAGCCCCAACACGGTCAACAACGCGGTGAACTCCGACTACACCGGCTATGGCCGCCTCGACGAACTCGGCCGGATGGGCACCACCAACATCACCACCGCCAAGACCACGATCAATACCCGCATGGCGTCGGTGTGCGACGCGATGAAGGCGAAGGGGATCACCGTCTACACCATCACCTTCACCTCAAGCATCAACAGCACGACGCGCGACCTCTATCGCAACTGCGCGTCGTCGCCGGCGAAATACTTCGATTCGCCGACCCAGGACGAGCTGCACGCGTCGTTCCGCGCGATCGCGACCGAACTCTCGCAACTGCGGCTGAGTTTGTAGGAGGGGCGGGGGGTCATTCCCCCGGCTTGGCCGCGCCGGGCTGGGAGGCCTTGCCCTCGACCGCACGGGCGCAGGAGGCGCCGCAGGCGTAGACCACGGTGCGTCCGCCGGGCTCGACCGACTTGCCGTTGGCGTAGGTGACGGTGACGCCGCCCGCGGTGCCGGGGTGGACCACCACTTCGGTTTCGACCAGGATCGCGCTGCCCGAGCCCAGCACGGTCAGGGAAGTGCCGCCGGGGCGCTTGCCGAACACCACGACGCGGTTCGGCCCTTCGACCGAGACGTCGGCCACGGTCGGGTCGCCGACCACCACGCTCTGCGCCGAGCGGGAGAGCTTGACCAGCGCGGTGTGGCCGACGCCGACCTCGATCGCGGATTGGGCGGCGGCGACCGCGCAGATCGCAGTGGCCGCCAAGAGGCTCGCGGATAGCGCCAGAACGCGGAACTTGATCATCCCTCTATCCTTCATGGGAATAATTCAACGACAGATCATAGCATAGATGGCAAAAGTCCGGCAATCTTCTCTGGGGTAACGCTTGTCTTTTGTCGGTGAAAATTATAGATTGTTCTTTGATATTTCCGACATGGAAGGGTTTCGATAGTGAATCGCTGGGCGTCTGCTGCGGTTGTCCTTTCCCCGTTGTTGCTTTCGGCGTGCGCCGGAGGCAATCCCCAGGCCGCGACCAGCAACGAAGCCGCGATCGCTACGGCGGTCGAGCCGTCGCTGCGTGCCGCCGCCGCCGCCGCCGAGGCCAACAACGACTGGAAGGGCGCGGTGCAGCACTGGCGCACCCTCTATTCCCGCCACCCCGAGGACAAGAGTCTCGCCCTCGCGCTCGCCCGCGACCTCCGCTACGCCGGGGAAGCCCCGGTCGCCGCCGACGTGGTGCAGCAGGCGATCGCGCGCAGCGGCCGCGATCCCGCCCTCGTCGCCGAACTCGGCAAGGCATGGCTCGCCTCGGGTCGCCAGGGGCTCGCGCTCAAGACCCTTGAGGAAGCCACCACCCTCGCTCCCGGCGATTGGGACGTCCACTCCGCGTACGGCGTCGCCCTCGACGGCTCCGACCGTTACGCCGAGGCGCAGGCCGCCTACGCCCGGGCGCTCGTGCTTTCCCCCGACAACCCGGTGGTCCTCAACAACCTCGGCCTGTCGCAGGCGATGGCGGGCAAGCTCGACGACGCCGTCGCCACCCTCAAGAAGGCCGAGGACCAGCCCCAGGCGAGCCTACAGGTGCGGCAGAACCTCGCCTTGCTGCTCACCCTCCAGGGCGACGTCGCCGCCGCCGACCGCATCGCCTCGCGCGGCCTGCCGCCCGAGATGGTGCGCAACAATGCCGCCTTCCTCCACTGGCTCGCGGCCAACCGCAGCCGCTAGTTTCCGGCATTGAGCGCGATGATCTGAATCGCCGCCGGACCGCCGATCACCAGGAACAGCACCGGCAGGAAGAAGCAGATCATCGGCACGGTGAGCTTGGCGGGCAGGGCCGCGCCCTTCTTTTCCGCCAGGGCCATCCGCGCCTCGCGGTTTTCCTGCGCCAGCACGCGCAACGCCTGGCTCACCGGCGTGCCGTATTTCTCCGACTGCACCAGGGCGGTGGCGAGCGACTTGAATTGGGCGATGCCGGTGCGTTCGGCGAGATTGTCCCAGGCCTGCCGCCGGTCGCCGAGGAAGGCGAGCTCGGCGGCGGTGAGGCCGATCTCCTCGGCGAGCGCGGGCGAGGAGGGTCCGAGTTCGTCGGTGACGCGCAGCAGCGAGCCTTCCACCGACTGCCCCGCCTCGACGCAGATCACCATCAGGTCGAGCGCTTCGGGGAAGGCGCGGACGAGCAGCTTCTGGCGGCGCTGGATCAGGTTGGTCAGCCACAGCGGCGGCAGGAAGCTGCCCGCGATGAACGCGACCAACGCCACCGACAGCCGGGTCGAGGTGGTTTCGTCGGCGAAGGTCGGGGAATAGACGTAGAGCAGGGTGAGCGCCATCAGCACCACGGGCAGCGCCACCCGCGCGAAGATGAAGGTTACCGCCGCGGTGCTGTTGCGGTAGCCGGCGCGCGCCAGCTTGACCTTGAGGTCGCGGGCTTCGAGCATTTCCTGGAGGTTGAGTTTGGCGATCACCGCCTTCATCAGGCCGACGTGGCGCTTCGCCTGGAACCGTCCGCCGCTGGCGAGGCGTTCGAGTTCGCGCGCCGAAAGCTCGCGCCGCCGCTCCGCCACCGCCTTCAGCCGTCCCGCCAACTGGTCGTGGGAGAACAGGTGCAGGCCAAGCGCCAGCACGGAGAAGAACGCGGTGCACGATCCGATTCCGACGACCAGCCATCCGAGCGCGTTCATTGCCGCCTCCGTCACATGTCGAAGTTGATCATCTTGCGCATCACCAGCGCGCCGCTGACCATCATCACCAGGCCGATCGCCACCAGCATGTTGCCGAGTTCGGTGGTGAACAGCAGCATCACGTAGTCGCGGCCGACGATCAGCATCAGGAGCGCGACGACGATCGGCAGCGAGCCGATGATGAACGCCGAGGCCTTCGCCTCCGACGAGAAGGCCTTGATCTTGTCGCGCATCCGCTTGCGCGCGCGCAGCACCTCGGCGAGCTTGGCGAGGGTTTCGGCGAGGTTGCCGCCGGTCTGCTGCTGGATCGCCAGCACGATCGCGAAATACTTGAAGTCAGCGGTGGGCATGTGTTCGACGGCGCGGTCGAGCGCCTCGCGCGGCGAGAGCCCAAGGCGCTGGTTCTCGGTGATCAGGCGGAACTCGGGGCCGAGCGGCGCGGGCATGTCGTTGCCGATCGCGGTGATGCAGTCGCCGAGGGGCAGGCCGGTGCGCAGGCCGCGCACGATCACGTCGAGGGCCTCGGCGAACTGCGCGGTGAAGCGGTTGGTGCGGCGGTTGGCGAGGAACGACACCACCATCTTCGGCAGGCCGATGCCGACGCTCGCGGCGACCAGCGGCATCGCGATCGCCGGGAAATGGCCGATCCAGCAGAACCCCGCGCCGAGAATCGCCAACCCGGCGTTGAGCGCGAGGTAGGTGCGCAGTTCGATGCGCAGCCCGGCGCGGTTCATCTGCTCGCGCAGGGTCCAGGCCCAGGCGCGCCGCCGCGTGCGGCTTTCGGCGTCGAGGCGGGCCTGGAGGTTGCGGCGGCTGGTGCGCGGCGCGCGTGCGGCGGCGGCTTGGCTGCGTCCGCCCGCGACCTGGGCGAGGCGGCGGTCGAGCTTGGCGCGCGGCCCGTTGACCAGCCGCACCAGCCACCAGCCGAACCCGGCCAACGCCAGCATCAGGGTCAACACCACGCCGAACACGATGAGGGGGAGGTCAGTCATGATCGCGCATCGCCTCCGCGAGGTCGCGCTCCCGGCCGAAGTAGCGGGCGCGCTCCCAGAAGTTGGGGCGGATGCCGGTGGGGCGGTGGCGGCCGACGATCCGGCCCTCGGCGTCTTCGCCCTCCATCTCGTAGACGAACAGGTCCTGGAGGGTGATCACGTCGCCTTCCATCCCCACCACCTCGGTGATGTGGGTGATCTTGCGGCTGCCGTCGCGCAGGCGCGAGGCCTGGACGATCAGGTTGACCGCCGACGCGATCTGTTCCCGCACCGCCTTGTCGGGCAGGCTGAATCCGCCCATCGCCACCATGTTTTCGACGCGCGAGAGGGCGTCGCGCGGGGTGTTGGCGTGGATCGTGCCCATCGAGCCGTCGTGGCCGGTGTTCATCGCCTGGAGCATTTCGAAGGCTTCGGAGCCGCGCACTTCGCCGACGATGATC
>DBTR01000028.1:7704-7931 GCA_002307145.1 Rhodospirillum sp. UBA1311
CGCACTTCGCCGACGATGATCCGCTCGGGCCGCATGCGCAGGCAGTTGCGCACCAGGTCGCGCATCGTCACCTGGCCGACGCCTTCGAGGTTGGGCGGCCGGGTTTCGAGCCGCACCACGTGGGGCTGCTGGAGCTGGAGTTCGGCCGCGTCCTCGCAGGTGACGATGCGTTCGTTGACGTCGATGTAGTTGGTCAGGCAGTTGAGCAGGGTGGTCTTGCCCGAGCC
>DBTR01000034.1 GCA_002307145.1 Rhodospirillum sp. UBA1311
TCCGTCGTTGCTTTAAGCCGCGTCCCCCGCGGAGAACGGGGTGCGCCGGTTTCGCCTCCGGCTGCCGATCAAGTGTTCGGAGCTGCAAGCGACCGCAGACATGACGTCTTGGCGGTCTCACTCCGGGCGGCTGTCCGGCCTCTTGTCCGGATGCCCACCGATCGACACACGGCCACAGGCACGTGCGAAATTGGGCACGGCGATAAATAGTCGCGCGCGGCGGGAATGCAAGAAAAAATCGCGCCGATCCGGAAAATTTCCCCGGCGTTCGATCGAAACGTTTGTCGACGCGTTAACGAAACGTGGATGTGTGCGCGCGCGTGACGCGCGTGCGCGTCAGCGACGGCTGACGAACGGCTCGACGCGCATGCCGTTGCGCACGAACGCGGCCATCACCATCAGGCCGACGACGAAGAAGAGGATCTGCAACACATAGACGCCGTAGACGCCGAGTCCGAACAGATTGGCGAACGCCCAGCCGCCCGCGAAAGCGGCACCGAACACTTCCGCCGAGATCAGGATGGCAGCGCTCAGCACCGTCACCACGTTCTGCCAGAGAATGCGACCTCCGCGCCCGGAATTGACCTGCGACATGACCGACATCCCTTATTTGCGGACCGGCAATCTCCCCGAAATGGCGGTATAAATCAAGCCCATCTGCACGCCGGCGCGAGGCCCCGGCCGGCACCCGGGTGGGAACTCTTGTCCGCCCGCCCCCGGCTTTCTATCTGCCGGTCACCCATCCCGCCGCAGCTTGTCCCGGAACCGATTCGCCCATGTCTCCCAATTCGTCGCCCCATTCTCCATCCGCCAGTTCGCCCGTGTCGCCTGATTCGCCCGCCGACAACCCGCTGTTGCGCGCCTGGAGCGGCCGGTTCGCCACGCCCCCCTTCGCCGACATCCGTCCCGAGCATTTTGCCCCGGCGTTCGAGGCCGCCTTCGCGGCGCACGAGGCCGAGATCGCGGCCATCGCCGCCGATCCGGCCGCGCCGACCTTCGCCAACACCATCGCGGCCCTGGAGCGCAGCGGCGCGCTGCTCGAACGGGTGTCGGACCTCTTCTTCGTGCTGGCCGGCGCCGCCAGCACCGAGGCGCTGCTGGAGATCGAGCGCGACATCTCCCCGCGGCTTGCGACCCACTGGAGTGCCATCCAGATGAACCAGGGCCTCTTCCGCCGCATCGCGGCCCTGCATCACGATGCCGCGAGCCTCGGGCTCGACGCCGAGCAGCGGCGGGTGCTGGAGCGCTATGCCGTCGACTTCCGCCGCGCCGGCGCCGGCCTCGACGAAGACGACCGGCGACGCCTGGCCGAGATCGTCGAGCGGCTCGCCGAGCTCGGCACCGACTTCAGCCAGAACGTCCTCGCCAACGAGCAGAGCGCGGTCGTCGAACTCGGGCCGGACGATCTCGCCGGCCTGCCCGGCCACGTCGTCGCCGCCGCCCGCGCGGCGGCACAAGAGCGCGGCCGCGACGGCCATCTGGTCACCATGTCGCGCTCGAGCGTCGAACCGTTCCTGGCTCTGTCGCCACGCCGCGACCTGCGCGAGAAGGCATGGCGGGCCTTCGTCGCCCGCGGCGACCAGGACGGGGCGACCGACAACAAGCCGATCATCGCCGAGACGGTAAAGCTGCGCGCCGAACAGGCCCGCCTCCTCGGCTACGATACCTATGCGCGCTACCAGATCGACGACAACATGGCGAAGACCCCCGACGCCGCCCGCGATCTCCTCGAAAAGGTGTGGCAGCCGGCGCTGGCGCGCGCGCGCGCCGACCGCGACGCCCTGCAGGACCTGGTGCGCGCCGACGGCGGCAATTTTGCCCTGGCGCCGTGGGACTGGCGCTACTACGCCGAAAAGCTGCGCAAGGTGCGCTGCGACCTCGCCGAAGGCGAGATCGAGGCCTATCTGCCGCTCGACCGCATGATCGAGGCGGCCTTCGACACCGCCCAAAGACTGTTCGGCCTCGCCTTCACGCCGCGCACCGACGTCACCGCCTGGCATGAGGACGTGCGGGTATGGGAGGTCAAGCGCCGCGACGGCCACCCGGTCGGCCTGTTCTTCGGCGACTATTTTGCCCGGGCCAGCAAGCGCAGCGGCGCCTGGATGACTTCGCTGCGCGACCAGGACCGGCTCGACGGTGAGACGCGGCCGCTGATCGTCAACATCATGAACTTCAACAAGGGCGAGGCCGGCGCGCCGACGCTTTTGTCGTTCGACGACGCCCGCACGCTCTTCCACGAGTTCGGCCACGCCTTGCACGGCCTCCTCTCCGACGTCACCTATCCGCGCATCGCCGGCACCAATGTCGAGACCGACTTCGTCGAATTGCCCTCGCAACTCTACGAGCACTGGCTGGAGCGTCCCGAGGTCCTGTCTCGCTTCGCCCGCCACCACGTGACCGGCGAGCCGATGCCCGATGCCCTGATCAACAAACTCGTCGCCGCCCGCACCTTCAACCAGGGCTTCACCACCGTCGAATTCGTCGCCTCGGCGCTGGTCGATCTCGACTTCCATTCGCTCGCCTGGGTCGAGGACCTCGACCCGGCCTCGTTCGAGGCGGAGGCCCTGGAGCGTATCGGCATGCCGGCCGAGATCGCCATGCGCCACCGCCCGCCGCATTTCCAGCACGTCTTCGCCGACTCTGACTATGCGGCCGCCTATTACAGCTACATGTGGTCGGAAGTCCTCGACGCCGACGCCTTCCAGGCTTTCGAGGAGACCGGCGACGTGTTCAGCCCGGAGGTCGCCGAACGGCTGATGAAATACGTCTACTCGGCGGGCGCCTCGCGCGCCCCCGACGAGGCCTATAAGGCGTTCCGGGGACGGCTGCCGAGCGAGGAGGCGCTGCTGCGGCGGCGGGGCCTTGTCGACGAAGTGGTATCGCTTCGCTGACGGGCCAGCGGGAGCAAAGGCCGGGCTTCATCTTGCACGCACAACCCCGTCCTTCTCTGCGGTATCCATCCTGTGCGCTATTTCAGGATGAGCGGGAGCAGCTTCACCATCGCGATCCAAAGCAGGATGATCGAAATCGGGGCAGCGATCACGATCATGAGGCCCTTGAAGGATTTGCCGGTCGGCCGATCAGACGGCCGGTGCGGCCGTTCGTCAGGGATGCTCATTTCGATCGCTCAGTGTTCGTTGCAGGCGCATACACGCTCTCCGGGTGATCGGCTCGATTCGCGGTCCGGGCGCGGTGCGGCATGGAGCGCAAGCCCAATGACGCGTTGCAGAACCGTGGCCTCGCTCGGCGCAAGTCCCGGTTCAGCAGTGCATCACTTCGCTGGCGCCTTCGCGCGCCGAAGACGCGCGTAAACGCGCTTCGTACTGCACTGGAGCCCGGAACACGTGACCAAGGCGATCACGCGGATTGCGCGGCACTTATACAATCTTCCGCCACCGCCACCCGCATTATTCGACGTTCGCCCACTGCCCCTCACACCGGCCGGCAGGTAGGGCGACACTATCCGCCCGGCCCCCAAACGGCATCGGAGAACCGCGAATTCCGCAGTCCTCACGTGATATGGATGCAATCCGTCACCGGTGCTATCGGGACACCGAGCGCTTTCGCTTTTTATCGGGGATGGATAGCCATGCGGGTTCTCGTCGTTCTCGCCCATCCGCGCCCGGGCAGATTCAACCAATCCATCGCGGCGACGGTCAGTCCACATTGAAGGCGTCGGGTCATGTGGTCGACGCCTGTGACCTCTATGCTGAGAATTTCGACCCGCTGTTCACGCGCGATGAACTCGAAAGCGACTGCAAGCTACCAGCGCAGCTCACCCTGGGTCGAGAGAACCGCAGTGCTTTAATGGTTGCTACGCGCCGGCCATCTACCCAACCCTTAACCCTATCGCAAAAAGACTATCAGCACATTTAGCGGAATTTTGCGTGCGGCCGATTAAATCTCCGCTGGAGTCGACAATATGTCGGAAGCGAATCTGGGGTACCCAAATGCTGATCGTATGGAAGGCTGAGTTCGTCATCGATGACGGCATCATCGATGACGATCACAAATTTCTCGTCTCGACGCTGAACCAGATCATCAGCACATTGAACCGTGGCACGGATAACGGCGCATTCCTGTATAGCATACGCGAACTGCGTGACTTTGCCATCGTGCACTTCCGCCGCGAGGAGAGGCTGCAGGAAATCGCAGCCTACCCGGACCGAGCACAACACCGATGTGAGCACGGGGTGCTGGTGGAGCAACTCGATGCGATTATCCACCAGATCGATAGTTCGCCGCGAGATCACTCTGTCGAAGACAGCGCAGCCTTGAAGCACTTTTTCTACAGGTGGATACTTGGTCACATCATTGATTGCGATCTCAAGATCAGGCCGTTTGTTGTTGGTCTCGACACCTCCGCTGAACGTTCGTTACAGCACGTGGCGGCCTGACATTGAGGCTTGTTCTTCCGTAAGGATTCGCGATCTCAGCGTACACCGATCCTCATCCATCGGGGTCAGAGGCGCGTGCGCTCGCTGGATTGCTGGCTGTCGTTGCCTGAGCTAGCAACTCTTAGGATGGGTTGAACGAAGAGACTGGGCAAGAATCATCGGCGACGCTGGGTTATGTTTCGTCTTATGACGAATCGCACGTTCAAGTCTGGCGCCAGCCGAGAGCAGCCGAGCCTTCTGCCGCCGCGGATTGAGGACTATGTCGGGCCGGACAATC
>DBTR01000016.1:0-215 GCA_002307145.1 Rhodospirillum sp. UBA1311
GGGGTCCAGGGGCAGAGCCCCTGGCCTTGGTTTTATGCGTCGAGGTTCACCACGTTCATCGCATTTTCGACGATGAAGGTGTAGCGCGGCAGGACCACGTCGCCCATCAGGGTGGAGAAGATGTCTTCCGCCTCGTCGGCCTGGCGCACCGTGACCTGGAGGAGGGTGCGGGCGTTCGGGTCGAGCGTGGTTTCCCAGAGCTGGTCGGGGTTCAT
>DBTR01000016.1:489-1181 GCA_002307145.1 Rhodospirillum sp. UBA1311
TCGCCCAGGCCCTTGTAGCGCTGGATCGTGATGCCCTTGCGGCCGGCTTCCATCACCGCGTCGGCGAGCGCCACCGGGCCGTCGATGCGGGTTTCCTTGTCCTTGGCCTTCAGCATCGCGGGATGGGCGAAGAACTCGGTCATCTCGCCGGCGAGGGTGCGCAGGCGGCGCGCCTCCGGGCTTTCGAGCATCGTCGCGTCGAGGTCGATCACCTGCGGCACGCCGCGCAGCGTGCGGGTGAAGCGATAGCCGCCGTCCGACGTCCGATCGCCGGCCCAGCCGCGCGCGTATTCGGGTTCGAGCGCGTTCAGGATCGTCGCGACGCGGGCTGCGGTTTCAGCGGTTTTCGCCGCATCGTCCAGAACTTCGGCCGCGAACGCGCCCGCCACCGCCGCCTGCTCGACGATGTGCATCGGCACCGAGCGCGACAGCGGCACGAGAAGGTGCTTCACCGCGCGGCATCGCTCGGTCAGCGCCTTCAGGTCGTTGCCGGCGATCTGCTGGCCGTCGTGGAGAACCAGCACAGCGTCCTTGACGCCGGAGTCGGTGAGGTAGTCCTCAAGGCCGCGATCGTCCTTCAGATACTGGCCCTTGCTCTCGCCGCGCTTGACCCGGTAGAGCGGCGGCTGCGCGATGTAGAGATAGCCGTGCTCGATCAGCTCCGGCATCTGGCGGAAGAAGAAGGTGAGCAG
>DBTR01000016.1:1486-2931 GCA_002307145.1 Rhodospirillum sp. UBA1311
TCGGCGTCGGTCATGATGATGATCTTGTGGTACCGCGCCTTGCCGATGTCGAAGTCGTCGCGGTCGATGCCCGCGCCGATGCCGGTGCCGATCGCGGTGATCAGGGTGCCGATTTCCGCCGACGACAGCATCTTGTCGCGGCGCGCACGCTCGACGTTGAGAATCTTGCCCTTGAGCGGCAGGATCGCCTGGTTGGCGCGGTCGCGACCTTGCTTGGCCGAACCGCCTGCGGAATCACCCTCGACGAGGAAGATCTCGGAGAGCGCCGGATCGCGTTCCTGGCAGTCGGCGAGCTTGCCGGGCAGGGTGGCGATATCGAGCGCGGTCTTGCGCCGGGTGAGATCGCGGGCCTTGCGTGCCGCCTCTCGGGCGGCGGCGGCCTCGATCACCTTGCCGATGATCTTGCGGGCATCCTGCGGATGTTCCTCGAACCACTGGGCGAGCCGGTCGCCGACCACCGATTCGACCACCGGCCGAACTTCGGACGACACCAGTTTGTCCTTGGTCTGGGAGGAGAACTTCGGGTCCGGCACCTTGACCGAGAGGATGCAGGAGAGGCCTTCGCGCATGTCCTCGCCGGTGAGGTTGACCTTCTCGCGCTTCGCCATGCCGCTGTCGTTGGCGTAGGCGTTGACGGTGCGGGTGAGCGCGGCGCGGAAGCCCGCGAGATGGGTGCCGCCATCGCGCTGCGGAATGTTGTTGGTGAAGCAGAGAGTCGAGTCGTGGTAGCTGTCGGTCCACTCCATCGACAGCTCGACGACGATCCCCTCCTTCTCGCCCATCACCGTGATCGGCGGAGCGTGAAGCGCGGTCTTGGCGCGGTCGATGTATTGCACGAACGCCTGGATTCCGCCTTCGTAATGAAAATCGACGGTACGCTTTTCCGAGGTACGGGCATCGGTAAGCGAGAGCCAGACGCCGGAATTCAGGAACGCGAGTTCGCGCAGGCGATGTTCGAGCGTCGCGAACTCGTAGGTGGTCATGGTGAAGGTTTCGGTCGACGCGAGGAAGGTGATCTCGGTGCCGGTGAACGGCTTGCCCTTCTCCGTGATCGGCGCGTCGTCGACGATCCGGAGCGGCGCCTCGGCGTCGCCATGGCGGAAGCGCATGAAGTGCTCCTTGCCGCCGCGCCAGACCCGGAGCTCCAACCATTCCGACAGCGCATTGACCACCGAAACGCCGACGCCGTGCAGGCCGCCCGAAACCTTGTAGGAATTCTGGTCGAACTTTCCGCCCGCGTGGAGCTGGGTCATGATCACTTCGGCGGCGGAGATCCCTTCGCCCTTGTGGATGTCGACCGGGATGCCGCGACCGTTGTCGCGCACGGTCACCGAACCGTTGGCGTTCAAGGTCACGTCGCAGCGGTCGCAATAGCCCGCCAACGCCTCGTCGATGGCGTTGTCCACCACCTCGTAGACCATGTGGTGCAGGCCCGAGCCGTCGTC
>DBTR01000016.1:3199-4912 GCA_002307145.1 Rhodospirillum sp. UBA1311
TCGGTGTCGCCGATGTACATTCCGGGGCGCTTGCGCACCGCCTCCAGGCCCTTCAAGACCTTGATCGACTGGGAATCGTAGACGGCATCGGTGTCAGGCGTGGTCATCTCGGTCACTACGTTCAGTCCTCGTTGCTGGGGGAATCGCTCTCCCCCGTCACGGCGGCGTCCGCCACCGTTAAAAATCGCGCCCGGTCGCCGAGCGCCGCGAACAGCGCGGCATCGGTGCCGGTAAGCCAGGACTGGCCGGGAAATCCGACCAGCACGTCGAACAAGGCGGCGCGGCGCGACCCGTCCAGGTGCGCCGCCACCTCGTCCAGCAGCAGGAGCGGCGGAACCGCGCGCCCCTGCGTCAAAACCTTCGCCTGCGCCAGCAGCAGGCCGATCAACAGCGCCTTCTGCTCGCCGGTCGAGGCGAGATGCGCGGGCATCGCCTTGGCCAGGTGCACCGCTTCGAGATCGCTGCGGTGCGGTCCCTCGGTGGTGGTGCCCGCCGACGCATCCAATCCGCGCGCCGCCGCGAGGCGGTCGCGAAACTCGTCTTCCACGCCAAGCGCCGAAGCGCCCTCGCGCAACGCCGCCTCCAGCCCGCCGCTGACCGAAAGACCGCAGCCGGGAAACGGCCCGTGACCCTCGGCCGCCATCGGCGCGACCCGCAGAACCCAATCGCAGCGCGCCGCGGCAACCGCCACGCCCTGCGCCGCCATCACCGCCTCCAGCGCGCCGAGCCAGGCGTTCTCGCGCCGGCCTTCCTTCAGCAGCGCGAGGCGCTGGCGCATCGCGCGCACGTAAGCCGCCGAGCGCTCCGCATGGCCGGGGTCGAGCGCGTTGACCATCCGGTCCATGAACCTTCGCCGGTGGGTCGCCCCCTCGACGAACAGCCGATCCATCGCGGGCGTCAGCCACAGCACCGGCAACACCCGACCGAGGTCGGCAGTCGCGCGCAACGGCTGGCCATCCATCCGCACCAGCCGCTTGTCCGGCCCGTCGCCGCCGCTCCAGCCGGTGCCGATTGCGGTCGCCTGCCCGGCGGAAACCACCTCGGCGGCCACCGCCCACGACGCCGGACCACCCAGCCGCGCCACCTCGGCGAGTTTCGCCCGGCGCAAGCCGCGGCCCGGAGTGAGAAACGACACCGCCTCCAGGAGGTTGGTCTTGCCCGCGCCGTTCGGCCCGGTGAGCACCACCGGCTCGGGCCCGAGGTCGAG
The DNA here is from genome assembly GCA_002307145.1 of Rhodospirillum sp. UBA1311. Classification (GTDB taxonomy): domain Bacteria; phylum Pseudomonadota; class Alphaproteobacteria; order Rhodospirillales; family Rhodospirillaceae; genus Oleispirillum. The sequence continues at coordinate 4,407 of DBTR01000016.1, forward strand.
CCGGAGCCGCGCGTAGCAGCGGAACCCGGTGAGGGTCAGACGCCGAACCGCCGTGCGCGCCACGTCATCGTCCCCTGAAGGCACCCGAACCGCCCGCTCCATGATCGTCCGCGTTACACGCGCATCGGCATCAGGACGTAGATCGCGCTCGCGTCGCCAACGTCGCGCACCACCGTCGGCGAGGCCGCGTCGAGCATCCCGAAGCGCGCCGCGTCGCCTTCCACCTGCCCGAGAATGTCGAGCAGATAGCGGGCGTTGAAGCCGATGTCGATGGGCGCGCCCTCGTAGGCGGCTTCCAGCTCTTCCTCGGCGCTGCCGCTCTCCGGGCTCGACGCGAGCAGGCGAACCTGGCCGTTCTGCACCTGCATCTTCACCGCGCGCGACTTCTCCGACGACACCGCGGCGACGCGATCCACCGCCTGCGCGAACGCCTTGCGGTCGACTTCGAGAACCTTGTCGTTGTCGGTCGGAATCACCCGCTCGTAGTCGGGGAAGGTGCCGTCGAT
>DBTR01000016.1:5175-5320 GCA_002307145.1 Rhodospirillum sp. UBA1311
GTCGATCAGCTTCGAGGTCAGCACCGCGTCGTCGAAGGCGAAACGCACCCGCGAATCCGAGAGCGAAATCGCAATCTCGGCCGAAGTGTCTTCGATCAGCTTACGTAGCTCGGCCACGGTCTTGCGCGGCAGGATCACGCCGGGC
>DBTR01000016.1:5389-14767 GCA_002307145.1 Rhodospirillum sp. UBA1311
GTCGTTGCCCTGCGGGATGACGCGGGCATAATCGGGGAAGGTGCCGTCGATGAGCTTCGTCGTCAGCAGCGCGTCGCCGAAGGAGAAGCGCATCTTGTTGGGCGACAGTTCGACCAGCACCTCGCCCTGCGCGTCCTCGATGAGACGAAGCACTTCCTGCACCGCCTTGCGCGGCAGGATCACGCCGGGCATGCCCTGCGCGCCCTCGGGCAACGGCAGTTCGACGCGCGCCAAGCGGTGCCCGTCGGTGGCCACCGCGCGCAGCACCGGCACCCCATCGGAGGCCGACTGGTGTAGGTAGATGCCGTTCAGGTAATAGCGAGTTTCCTCCACCGCGATGGCGAACCGGGTGCGGTCGATCAACCCACGCAAGTCCGCCGCCGAAATCCGGAAGTTGTGGGTCAGCGCGCCGCCCGACATCTCGGGGAATTCGCTCACCGCCAGCGCCGAGAGCGCAAACCGCGACCGCCCGGAGGTCAGCAGGACCTGCCCGTCCTCGGAGCCGGTCGAAATCTCCACCTTCGCGCCGTCCGGCAGCTTGCGGACGATGTCGAAGAGAATGTGCGCCGGTGCGGTGGTCGCACCCGCCTCCATCACCTCGGCCGGAACCGTCTCGGTGATGTCGAGGTCGAGATCCGTCGCGTTGAGGCTGAGACCCGCTTCCCCGGCAACCAGCTTGACGTTGGAAAGGATCGGAATGGTGTTGCGACGCTCAACCACGCTTTGCACGTGTTGCAACGATTTGAAGAGCTGTGCGCGCTCGATCGAAAGCTTCATGTCGGTGCGATCCACCCGTGATGTTCCGGCTATCGGCCCGCGCGCTCGCGCGCCGCCCCTGCCCCCGGAATAATGTCGTGAGAAACAAGAACTACCCCCCACCGATGAGGGCCGGTCAGTATACCACAGGCGTACACCCGCCCAAGCAAAAACGCCTGTGACGCAGGTCGCAAAAACCGTGGAAAATCCGGGCTCGCGCCGGATGGGGAAAGCACAAGGCCGGGCCCTGCCCGGACCCGCAAAAGGGCTCGCCCCTTTGATCCCATAACCGGGTTTTTCGCGCGTAAGCCCAATCAGCCATCACGCCGCGTGATGATTTGATGGCGCTTATGCGCGAAACAAAAAGGAACGGGATGCAAGAGCCCGCGAACTAGTTTTCGAGCATCCGGCGGAGCAGGTCGACCTCCTCGGCGAAGTCGGTGTCCTGTTCGATGAGTTCCTCGACCTTCTTCACCGCGTGCATGACGGTGGTGTGGTCGCGGCCGCCGAACTTGCGTCCGATTTCGGGGAGGGAGCGGGGGGTGAGCTGCTTCGAGAGGTACATCGCGATCTGGCGCGGCCGGGCGACGGCGCGGGCGCGGCGGGGCGAGGACATGTCGGCGATCTTGATGTTGAAGTGCTGGGCGACTTCTTTCTGGATCGCGTCGATGGTGAGGTGGCGTTCGCGGGTGCGCAGCAGGTCGTGGAGGACTTCCTGGGTGCCTTCGAGGGTGATGTCGCGACCGATCAACTGGGCGTGGGCGAAGACGCGGCGGAGCGCGCCTTCGAGTTCGCGGACGTTGGTGGTGATCTTGTGGGCGAGGAACTCCAGCACCTTCGGCGGCACGACGATGTCGGCGCAGTCGGCGCGGGCCTGTTCGCCCTTGATCTGGTCGACCTTCGATTCGAGGATGCCGAGGCGAAGTTCGTAGCTGGTCGGATGGATATCGGCGACGAGACCGCAGCCGAGGCGGGACTTGAGGCGTTCCTCGATCCCCTGCAGCTCGGTGGGCGACTTGTCGGCCGAGATCACGATCTGCTTGCCCTGGTCCATCAGCGCATTGAAGGTGTGGAAGAACTCTTCCTGGGTGGAGTCCTTGTCGCTGATGAACTGGACGTCGTCGATCATCAGGACGTCCAGCGAGCGGAGCTGTTCCTTGAAGTTCATCATGTCGTGGTAGCGCAACGCGCGGATGAACCGGTACATGAACTTTTCGGCGGAGAGGTAGCCCACCGTGCGGCCCGGGTCACGCTCGCGGATGTGCCAGGCGATGGCGTGCATCAGGTGGGTCTTGCCGAGGCCGACGCCCGAGTAGAGGAACAGCGGGTTGAACGGCGGGATATCGGATTCGGCGATGCGGCGCGCGGCGGCCCAGGCGAATTCGTTGGGCTTGCCGACGACGAACGAATCGAAGGTGAAGCGCCTGTCGAGCGGCGCCGGCATCGCCTCGCGGTCTTCCGGCGTCGGCACTTCGATCGCCGCCGGGGGCGGCGCGAGGGTGACGACTTCGGGGATCTGGGTCGGATCGGGTTCGGCGAGGCCGGAAGCGCCGCGGCGCAGCGGCTGGACGACGAAGGAGACCTCCATCGCGGTGCCGCTCAGTTCGGCCCAGACTTCGCGGATGCGGTCGGCGTAGTGGGTCACCACCCAGTCGCGGATGAAGCGCGTGGGCACGCCCAGGCAGACCGCGTCGCTATGCGCATCCACCACGCGAATCGCTTGCAACCAATTGCGAAACGCGGCGTCGCCGATTTCGCCGCGCAAACGATCCTGAACGCGCTCCCACTGCTGTTCCATAGTCCCCACTGACCGCGAATGCTTGACTGCCGCACCGGAAAAAAGCGTTCGGCGAGCCCCCGGACGACGAACGTCCGCGTGTCCCCGAAGCGATGTGCGTTGATCCCCCGACCTCGCGGCCGGAAGCGCGCATCGTAGGCGTGACGCACGGTTCGCGCAACGCCCTCCCGCCGCCGGGAAGAAAACCCTGGCTTTGCGCCCGCTTGCCAAATGTTAATGACCTGCGGCGGCCGTCCCCCAACCGGATCGCGACGGCGAATCCGCGCCCTACGCCGGACATGCAAAGGGCGGCTTGAAGCCGCCCTCGACTGAAACCCGTGCGTCGGTTAGGACTCAGAGCGCCTTGATCTTCGCGGCAAGACGCGAGGTCTTGCGGGAGACGGTGTTGCGGTGCATCACGCCGCGGCTCGCGCCACGGTGCAGCTCCGGCATCGCCGCGAGGAACGCGGCCTGGGCCTGCTCTTTGTCGCCGGCGGCGATCGCGGCCTCGACCTTTTTCACAAAGGTGCGAATCCGGCTCACGCGGTTCGTGTTGATCACGGCGCGCCGAGCGTTACGACGAATCCGTTTCTTGGAAGACTGGTGATTAGCCATGACGTGTTAAGCCCGTTCGTGTGATCGAGAGGGGGGCTTATACGCGCTGGGTGCGGCAGCGTCAACCGCTTTCCTGCCCGCAACGCCCCGGCCTCCGCAGTTTATCAATCGGAGGTGAGGAGAATCCGCACCACCGTCGGCGGCCCCTTGGACACCACCTCGAAAACCAGCGCCTCCGCCCCGCGTTCGAAGCGGGTCGGGGTTTTCCGCGTCCACCCCATCTGCGGCAGGGTCTCGGCGTAGGCGGAGAGGACCCTGGTGCCGGATTCGGGAGTCTGGGCGAAGGTTTCGACGACGCGGCCCTGCGGCGTGTCGAACACCATCACCGAGTCCCGGTCTTGGGTCAGCCCGGCGAGCAGCGGCAGGTCTTCATGGCCGGAGAGATATTCCTGTGCCTGGGCATCGGCCACGGACGCGAGTCCGAGGGCGACCACCGCCACCACCGCACGCACGCTCCAGAGCCATCCGTTCCGCATCGTCGCCGTCCTCATCGCTGACATCGCGGACAATAATACGTGGAACGCCCCGACTGCACGACCCGTTTGATCGCGTGGCCGGGTTTTCCGCTGCCGCAGTCACCACCGTCGCGGTCATAGACCTTGAAGCTCATCTGGAAGTAACCCAAGCCGCCGTCGGGAAGGCGGTGGTCGCGGAGGGTCGAGCCACCCGCCGCCACCGCCTCGGCGAGCACCGTGCGGATCGCCGCAACGAGACGGGCGACGCGGGCGGGCGAGAGGCTCCCGGCGGCGGCGAAGGGCGAGATCCCGGCACGGAACAGCGCCTCGCACACATAGATATTGCCGAGCCCGGCCACCACGCCCTGGTCGAGGAGCGCGAGCTTGATCGGCTGGGCGCGGCCCACAAGGCGCGCCGCCAGAAGCGCGGTGGTGAAGTCGTCGGCGAGGGGCTCGGGGCCGAGGCGGGCGAGGAGCGGGTCCTGCTCCAGGGTTCCGGCGGGCGCATAGTCGACGAAGCCGAAGCGGCGTGGGTCGTGGAAGGTGACGGTGTCGCCGCTCGCGAGGATGAAGCGAACATGATCGTGCAGTTCTGCCGCGCCGCCACTGGCCGCAATTCCCATCCGCCCCGACATGCCGAGATGGATCAGGATCGTGCCGCCATCGTCCAACCGCCAGAGCAGCACCTTGCCGCGCCGCTCCAGCGCCAGAACGCGGCGGCCGGTGACGTTCTGGCCGAAGCCGTCGGGAACCGGACGGCGCAGGTCGCCGCGCGCGATCCGGACCGATTCGATGGCCCGTCCGGCGACGAAGGGAGCGAGGCCGCGGCGGACGGTTTCGACTTCGGGCAATTCGGGCATGGGAGTCCTTACGGGAATGGTGAAAACCGCATTTTCAACATGGTGCGCGGAGCCGTCATCCGCTATGGTGCGGGCATGTCGACCCAATCGCAAAATCCGGATTCGGCCACTGGCCGGACCACCCATTTTGGCTTCAAGACCGTGGACGCCACCGCGAAGGCGGGGATGGTCCGCGAGGTCTTCGATGCCGTCGCCGATCACTACGACGTGATGAACGACCTGATGAGCCTCGGGGTGCATCGGTTGTGGAAGAACGCGATGATCGACGCCCTCAACCCCCGCCCCGGGATGACCTATCTCGACGTCGCGGGCGGCACCGGCGACATCGCCTTCCGCATCGCCAAGCGCGTCGCGGCAAAGCACGGCGCCGCGCGGATCATCGTCGCCGACATCAACACCGAGATGCTCCGGGTCGGGCGCGACCGCGCGATCGACAAGGGCATCGGCGACAGCCTCGAATGGCTCTGCATCGACGCCCAGGACGTTCCCCTGCCGGACCGCTCGGTGGACGCCTACACCATCGCCTTCGGCCTGCGCAACGTCACCGACGTCCCGAAGGCCTTGCGCGAGGCGCACCGGGTGCTGAAGCCCGGCGGGCGCTTCCTCTGCCTCGAATTCTCGAAGGTGGTGATGCCGATCCTCGATCGCGCCTACGACACCTATTCGTTCTCGGTGTTGCCGTTCCTCGGCCGCACCGTCGCCAAGAACGCCGACGCCTATCGTTACCTTGCCGAAAGCATCCGCAAGTTCCCTCCGCAGGAAGAGCTTTGCGCGATGATGCGCGAGGCCGGGTTCGGCAACGTCGGCCACCGCAACTACTCGGGCGGCATCGCGGCGCTGCACTCCGGCTGGCGTCTCTAGGATGTTCCGTACGGTTCGCAATACGGTCCGGCTTTTGACCATCGCGCGGGTCCTGGCCCGGCACGATGCGTTGTTCCTCCTCGACACCCTACCCTTCACCCGCCGCGTCGCGGTCGTCGCGCAACGCCTCAGCAACCGCAGCGCCCCGGGCCGCCCGGGCGAGCGCTTGGCGCGCGCGCTGGTCGAGCTGGGGCCGTCGTTCATCAAGTTCGGCCAGGCGCTCTCGACCCGCGCCGATCTCGTCGGCGACGCGATCGCCGCCGACCTCTCGATGCTCCAGGACCGGATCGCGCCATTCCCGTTCGCCGACGTCGAGCGCATCCTGACCGAAGAACTGGACGGCCCGATCCCGCAATTCTTCGCCGAGTTCGACCCGGTGCCGATCGCCGCCGCCTCGGTGGCGCAGGTCCACCGCGCGGTGACCAAGGACGGCCGCACCGTCGCGGTCAAGGTCAGCCGCCCGGGAGTCGAGGCTGCGTTCGAGCAGGACGTCGACCTGCTCTACTGGCTCGCCGAGATCACCGACCGCACCCAGCCCGGCCTGCGCCGCCTGCGCCTGCGCGAAAGCGTCACCGCCTTCGCCGACACCGTCGCGATGGAAATGGACCTGCGCTTCGAGGCCGCCGCCGCCTCGGAACTCGACGAAAACTTCGCCGACGACGACACCTTCCGCGTTCCCCCGGTCCTCTGGCCGCTCACCGCCAAGCGGGTGCTGACCACCGCCTGGATCGAGGGCATCCCGATCGACGAACGCGACGCGCTCGCCGCCGCCGGGTTCCCGCCGCAGGTCATCGCCGAACGCGCCGCCCGCGCGTTCTTCAAGATGGTCTTCACCGACGGCTTCTTCCACGGCGACATGCACCCCGGCAACCTCTTCGTCGGACCGTCGGGCGAGATCATCGCGGTCGACTTCGGCATCATGGGACGGGTCGACAAGGCCACCCGCCGCTACCTCGGCGAGATGTTGCTGGCGTTCCTGAACGGCGACTACCGCCGCGTCGCCGAAATCCATTTCGAGGCGGGCTACGTCCCCGCCGACCGCTCGGTCGACATGTTCGCCCAGGCGAGCCGCTCGATCGCCGAGCCGATCCTCGGCCTGCCCGCATCCGACGTCTCGGTGGCGCGCCTGCTCGCGCAGTTGTTCAAGGTGACGGAAACCTTCGGCATGGAGGTCCAGCCCCAGCTCCTGGTGCTGCAGAAGACCATGCTCACCGCCGAAGGCATCGGCCGGGGCCTCTGCCCCGAGGTCAACTTCTGGGAACTCGCCCGGCCGCTGATCGAGGAGTGGATGATCCAGAACGTCTCCGCCCCCGCCAAGGTTCGCCGCAGCCTCGAAGGCGCGCTCGACGCGGCGCAGCGCCTGCCCGACATCGTCCGCCGCGCCGACCGCATCGCCCGCGAAATCTCCGAGGGCGGGGTCAAGCTCCACCCGGACACCGTGCGCGCCCTGTTCGACCGCCGCCACCGCACCTCGGCAATCCAGACCTGGATGCCCTGGGTGCTGATCGTGGCGCTCAGCGCGGTTCTGCTTCTGCGCCATTGACCGCGCCCGCATCGACCTTTACATCCCACCTCGCGTCCGGTATCCACATCGAGGGACGGTTAATTGACGGACATTGAACACATGCTCGCCGGGAAAAAGGTTTTCCTGATCATCGCGGGCGGCATAGCCGCCTACAAAAGCCTCGACCTGATCCGCCGCCTGCAGGACCAGGGCGCGACGGTGCGATGTTGTTTGACCGAAAACGGCAAGCAGTTCGTCACCCCGATGGCGGTCTCCGCCCTCTCCCAGGGCCCGGTCTACACCGACCAGTTCTCGCTGAAAGACGAAAGCGAGATGGGCCACATCGAACTTTCCCGGCAGTCCGACATCCTCGTCGTCGCCCCCGCCACCGCCAACATCCTGGCGCGCATGGCCGCCGGCATCGCCGACGAACTCGCCACCACCCTGATCCTCGCCACCGACAAGCCGGTGCTGGTCGCGCCCGCGATGAACGTGCGGATGTGGCTCCATGCCGCCACCCAGGCCAACGTCGCGACGCTGAAAAGCCGGGGCATCGCCTTCGTCGGGCCGGAAGACGGCGCGATGGCGTGCAACGAATTCGGTCCCGGCCGCCTCGCCGAGGTGCCCGAAATCGTCAAGGCGATCGTCGGCGTGGTCAACCCGCGCCGCCCGCTCGCCGGTCGCCACGCCCTGGTCACCAGCGGCCCCACCGTCGAGCCGATCGACCCGGTGCGCTTCATCGCGAACCGCTCGTCGGGCAAGCAGGGCCACGCCATCGCCGCCGCGCTCGCAGCACTCGGCGCGCGGGTGACGCTGGTGAGCGGCCCCACCGGCCTCGCCGATCCGGCAGGCGTCGAGGTGGTGCGGATCGAAACCGCGAAACAGATGCTTGCCGCCTGCGAGGCCGCGCTGCCCGCCGACGTCGCGGTCTGCGCCGCCGCCGTCGCCGACTGGGGCGTCGCGGCCGTCGCCGGGCAGAAATTGAAGAAGCAGGTCGGTGACCCGCCGCCGACGATCGCCCTCACCGCCAACCCCGACATTCTCGCGACCCTCTCCGCGCCCGGGCCGCATCGCCCTCGCCTCGTCGTCGGCTTCGCGGCGGAAACCGAAACCGTCGTCGCGCACGCCAAGGCCAAGCGCGCCCGCAAGGGCTGCGACTGGATCCTCGCCAACGACGTCTCCGCCGCCACCGGCACCTTCGGCGGCGACCGGAACCAGGTCACCCTGATTTCCGCGACCGGCTGCGATCCCTGGCCCGCGCTCTCGAAGCAGGCCGTCGCCGCCCGTCTTGCCGATTTGATTGCCGAGGCCCTGTCATGACCATCATCGCCGTCCCGATCGCCGTTCCCGTCCAGCGCCTCGACCACGCGGGCGACATGCCGCTGCCGCGCTACCAGACCCCCGGCGCGGCCGCCGTCGACCTGCTCGCCGCGATCGCAGAACCGGTCGAACTGCCGCCCGGCGGCCGCGCCTTAATCCCCACCGGCATCTGCATCGCCCTGCCGCTCGGCTACGAAGCCCAGGTCCGGCCGCGCTCGGGCCTCGCGCTCAAGCACGGCATCACCGTCCTCAATTCCCCCGGCACGATCGACTCGGACTATCGCGGCGAGATCGGCGTAATCCTGATCAACCACGGCAGCGAGCCGTTCACCGTCGCCCGCGGCGAACGCATCGCCCAGATGGTCGTCGCGCCGGTCACCCGCATCGTCTGGCAGTCGGTCGGCGCGGCGCTGCCCGAAACCGGGCGCGGCGCGGGCGGCTTCGGCTCCACCGGCAAGAAATAACGGAGGCGCGCCACCGATGCTCTCTCCCTCCAAGAAGACCCTGTTCGCGATCGAAGCGGTTCTCGACATCGCCTACAACGCCGGCGGCGAGCCGGTGCAAAGCAGCGAGATCACCGCCCGCCAGGGGATCCCGCGCCGCTACCTCGAACAAACCCTCCAGGCCCTGGTGCGCGCCAACATCCTGATCGGCGTGCGCGGCCCGCGCGGCGGCTACCGCCTCGCCCGCGAACGCCGCCGGATCAGCGTCGGCGACATCGTCCGCGTCGTCCAGGCGTCCGAAACCCCCTCGCCGGAGGACGAAATGCCCCACTCCGATATCGGCGTGCTGGTGATCCAGCCGATGTGGGGCGACCTGCAAACCTCGCTGATGGCCGAACTCGACGATCTCTCGATCGACACCCTCTGCCAGCGCGCAGCCGAAAAAGGCGTGCCCTGCCAGGCCCGAGACCGGCTAAGCTACGATATCTGAACCCGAGCGCCCGATGAAGGAGCCCGCCATGACCCAGTCCACCCCCGCCGTCGCGTTCCGTGGGCGCGTCTACGACAACGTGCTGGAAACCATCGGCGCAACCCCCCTCGTGCGCCTCAATCGCCTCGCCGCCGAAACCGCCTCGGGCGCGGAGATTCTCGCCAAACTCGAATTCTTCAATCCGCTGGCTTCGGTCAAGGACCGCATCGGCGCGGCGATGATCGAAGACGCGGAAAAGCGCGGCCTGATCGACGCCGAAACCATCCTCATCGAACCCACCTCGGGCAACACCGGCAT